>NZ_CP060714.1:1233750-1850625 GCF_014395975.1 Diaphorobacter ruginosibacter
GTCCTGCGAGGGCCATACGCGGACGGCGACGATGGATGCGCCGCGTGCGATCTGCTGCGCACCGAGAAGGAGGACGAGCGTTCCTGCCTGGAGCAGGGAGCGGCGGGAGTGATGGACCGGGGCCTCATCTGTCATGCGAGGTCCTTTGTCGGGCAAGCGGGCGCGTTCATGCCGAGTGTGATTCTCGACGGGTTCATGCGTTCAATCCTTGGAGCAATTCCTGCCCGTGGGCAGTGTCGGCGGCAAGCGTAACCTGCCTCAGCTCGTCACTTCGTGCTTCAATGTAAATAGCTATATCAGAAGGTGGGATAAGTGATCCCGCTTTTTCGGGCCATTCGGCCAGCTTCAGGCCCGGGGTGGCGAAGATGTCGCGAAAGCCTGCGTCCTCGTATTCGCGTGGATCGCTGAACCGATAGAAATCGAAATGCCAGATGTCGAGGCTGCCGGCCTGGTGCGGTTCGACCACTGCATACGTCGGACTCTTGATGCGGCCTGTTACGCCCAGGGCGCGCAGCAGGTGGCGAACCAGGGTGGTCTTGCCGGCCCCGAGGTCGCCGTGCAGCGTGAGGAAGGCATTGCGCAGGCCGGGCAGGGCGGCCAGCCGGGCCGCGAAGTGCGCGGTGTCTTCCTCGCTGTTCCAGGTGAATTGCAGGCGCGCGAGCGGTGCGGGCGCATCGTTCGCCAGGGCATTTCCCGCCGCCGGCGTGGCAGTTGTTTCTACAATTTGCGGGTGATGTGGTGCAGCAGTCAACTCGTTCCTCAAATTCAGCTCTGGGCTCGCGAACTGGGATTTTCCCAAATTGGCGTGGCCGGTGTCGATTTGTCCTCTTCCGAAGCGGGTTTGCTGCGCTGGCTCGAGAGCGGATTCCACGGCGGGATGCACTACATGCAGGCCCATGGCCTCAAGCGCGCACGGCCCGCGGAGCTGGTTCCGGGCACCGTGAGCGTGATCACGGCACGCATGGACTATCTGCCGGACACGGTTCCCGAAGGCTGGCAGGCCGTCGAGTTCTCGCGACTGGCGCGCCCGCAGGAGGCCATCGTGTCGATGTATGCGCGGGGGCGGGACTATCACAAGGTGCTTCGGTCGCGCCTGCAGAAGCTCTCGGAGCGGATCGGCGAGGCGGTCGGGCCGCTCGGCCACCGGGTGTTCACCGACTCCGCACCGGTGCTCGAGTGCGAGCTGGCCAGCCGCAGCGGACAGGGCTGGCGCGGCAAGCACACCCTGGTGCTCAACCGCGAGGCTGGATCGATGTTCTTCCTGGGCGAGATCTATGTCGATCTGGCGCTTGAGCCGACCGCACCCACGACGGCCCATTGCGGGAGCTGTTCCGCCTGCATGAGCGCGTGCCCCACGCAGGCCATCGTGGCCGAGGGCGTGGTGGATGCCCGGCGCTGCATCTCTTATCTCACGATCGAGCATGCGGGCTCGATCCCGATCGAATTGCGTCCGTTGATGGCCAACCGCATCTACGGTTGCGACGACTGCCAGCTCGCATGCCCCTGGAACAAGTTCGCGCAGCGCAGCAGCCTGCCCGACTTCGACGTGCGGCCGGGGCTCGCGGGCAATACGCTGGTGCGGCTGTTCGCATGGGATGAAGCGCAATTCCTGCGGCACACGGAAGGCAGCCCCATCCGCCGCATCGGCCATGAGCGCTGGCTGCGCAATATCGCGGTGGCCATGGGCAATGCTCTTGCGAAGGCGGACGATGCCGAAATCCGGAGTGCCTTGCTCGCGCGTGCCGGACACGCCAGCGAGTGCGTGCGTGAGCATGTGCAGTGGGCGCTGGCGCAGGGCTGATCCAGCCCTCCAGCCCTCCAGCCCTCCGATCGTCTATCCCACGAGGCTCAGCGCAAACGGCAGGCTCAGCACCCCCAGCATCGTTGACAGCGTCACCAGGCCCGCCACGTAGGGCCCGTTCAACCCCATGCGCGCGGCCAGCACGAAGGCGGAAGGCGCCGTGGGCGAGGCGGACAGCAGGATCAGCACGAGGGTCTGGGGCGGGTCCAGCCGGAACAGCCTGGCCAGAAGCCATGCCAGCAGGGGCTGGATGGCGTGGCGGATCGCGAGCAGCGACAGGCTCAGGCCCCTGTTGCGCCGCAGTTCTCCGAGCTGCAGACCCGCGCCCGCGGCCATCAGGCCGAGCGCCAGCGATGCCGCGCTGATGCGCGTGAAAACGGGCTCGATCCATGCAGGAATGGAAAGGCCCGCGAAGTTGCAGACCAGGCCCGCAATGGTGGCGATGATGAGCGGGTTGCGCACCAGCTCACCCAGAAAGCCACGGCCGGAGCCACGGGTCATCGGCCACACGGCGGCGATGTTGAACAGCGGCACGCAGATGCCGATCATCATCGCCATCATCAACAGGCCCTGGGCGCCCAGCAGGCGGTCGGAGAGCGCCAGCATGATGTAGGAGTTGAAGCGAAAGCCCACCTGCGCCGCAGCGGCATGATCGCGCCGGTCGATGCGCTTGCCGAGCAACGGCACCCAGGGCAGGCAGTACGACATCGCAACGGCCAGCGCGCCCAGGGCGATGGCGGCGCCAACCAGGCCCGATGCGGCGTCGAGCTGGATGGGGCTCTTGAGGATCGACTGGAACAGCAGCGTCGGAAACAGCAGGTAGTAGACCAGCATCTCCACCGATTGCCAGACCGGGCGGTTCAGCAAGGTGTGGCGGCAGATCAGGAAACCCAGCAGGATCAGCGAAAAATCCGGCAGCAGCAGTTGAGCGTAGTTCACGGGGCGCAGCATAGCGGGACTCGGTTGCCATGGTGCGGAATCCGGTGATGCGCGGAGCCTGGAACACGCTCAGTCGCGGCATCGGGGAAATCCCGATGAATATGGGCCAAAAAGCAAACCCGGTGGAGGGTTCATCCGTTTAGCATCGAAATCCAATTCTTTGAACCGACTGCGAGGAGCTTCTCATATGCAACGCCGACACTTGATGGCCTTGGCTCTCACAATGGCCGCTGGCACATCATTTGCAGATGGATATCCCACCAAACCGATCCGTCTGGTGGTTCCATTTGCGCCTGGTGGCACGACCGACATCATCGCGCGTGTGATATCCGATCCGCTGGGCAAGACCCTGGGCCAACCGGTCATCGTGGACAACAAGGGCGGGGGCGGCGGCCTGATCGGTGCGACGGAAACGGCGCGCTCGGCACCCGACGGCTATTCGCTGGGCGTGGCGACCGTGTCGACGACGGCCGCGAATCCTGCGATCAACACCAAGACGCCGTACAACCCGATCACCGATTTCACGCCGATCATCAACATCGCCGCGACGCCCAACATCATCGCGGTGAATCCCAGCTTCCCGGCCAAGGACTATGCCGGCTTCATCGCCGAGCTCAAGAAGAACCCCGGCAAGTATTCGTACGGGTCTTCGGGCACGGGCGGCATCGGCCACATGCTGATGGAGTTGTACAAGAGCCTGACCGGCACCTTCGTGACGCACATTCCCTACCGTGGTGCGGGCCCTGCGCTCAATGACGTGGTGGCCGGCCAGGTGCCGATCATCTTCGACAACCTGCCGTCCGCGCTGCCCTTCGTGAAGGCCGGCAAGCTGGTGCCGATCGTGGTGTCCGCACCAACGCGCCTGAAGGAACTGCCCAATGTGCCAACCTTCAAGGAAGTGGGGCTCGAGCCCGTCAACCGCCTGGCCTACTACGGCATCCTGGGCCCCAAGGGTATGCCCAAGGACATGGTCGACAAGCTGAACGAGGCTACGCGCAAGTCGCTGGAAGATCCGGCCGTGCGCAAGCGCATCGAAGATACCGGCTCGATCATCGTTGCCAATACACCCGAGCAGTTTGCGCAGCAGATCAAGGCCGAGTTCGAGGTCTACAAGGAGGTCGTGAAGAAGCAGAAGCTGACGCTCGACTGAGCCGGCAGACGGATACTATCGAGATCCTCTGATAGAAACGGAAACGCCACTCCCTGGGGTGGCGTTTTTACGTGCTATGTTCGCTCGATGTCAGAAAGCCAGAACGCCATAGACCAGTTCATAGACGCCCTCTGGCTCGAGGACGGGCTGTCCCGCAATACGCTGGCGGCATACCGGCGCGACCTGGAGCTGTATGCGGCATGGCTTGCCGGTCAGGATGCGCCCGTCTCGCTCGACCGGACGAGCGAGGAGCATCTGAACGGCTATTTCGCCGCACGCCATGACGAGACGCGGGCCACGTCGGCCAACCGGCGGCTTACGGTCTTTCGCCGCTACTTTCACTGGGCGCTGCGCGAGGGCCGCATCACAGTGGACCCAACGGTGCGGCTGCAGGCGGCCCGGCAACCGCTGCGCGTGCCCAAGACCCTGTCGCAGCAGCAGGTCGAGGCGCTGCTCGGTGCGCCCGACGTGGACAGCATGCTCGGCCTGCGCGACCGCACCATGCTGGAGCTGATGTACGCAAGCGGCCTGCGCGTGAGCGAGCTCGTCACGCTCAAGACCTTCCACCTGGGGCTGAACGAGGGCGTGCTGCGCATCACCGGCAAGGGCGGAAAGGAACGCCTCGTGCCCTTCGGGCAAGAGGCCGCGCGCTGGATCGAGCGTTATCTCGCGGACAGCCGCGGTGCCATCCTGGGAGGGCAGCAGACCGACGACCTGTTCGTCACCCAGCGCGGCGCGGCCATGACGCGCGTGATGTTCTGGGTGATCGTGAAGAAGCACGCGCAACTCGCGGGCATCACGTCGCCGCTTTCACCGCACACACTGCGCCACGCCTTCGCCACCCATCTGCTGAACCACGGGGCCGACCTGCGCGTGGTGCAGCTGCTGCTGGGGCACGCGGACATTTCCACGACCACCATCTACACCCATGTGGCGCGCGAGCGACTCAAGCAGCTGCATGCCGACCACCACCCGCGCGGCTGACGGTGGCTGGTGCATGAGGGTCAGGGCTTCTTGGCGAAGTAGTAGCTGAGCAGCGCGTTCGCGCTTTCCACGCCTGCCTTGCCGGACCAATCACGGGCGAAGCGCTCGCCCAACTGGTCGAGCTTGTGGCGCAGCTCGTAGGTGGGGCCGGAGATCTTCGTGCCGCGTTCTGCAAGCACCTTCTGGGCCGCATTGTCGGCATCCTTGGCCAGTTGCCAGCCGCGCACCTCGGCCTGTCTGGCGGCATTGTCGAGCGCGGTGCGAGCCGCCTCCGGCAGCTTGCCAAAGACCTGCTCGCTCATGCAGATGATGTTCTTGGGAATCCAGGCACGCATGTCGATGAAGACACCCATGGCATTCCAGGACTGGCTGTCCACGCCCGTGGTACTGGACGTCACCATCACGTCGATCTGGCCTGCCTGGATGGCCTTGGCCAGGTTGTTCGCGGGAATGTCGACGGGCGTTGCTCCGGCCACCTCGGCGATGTATTTGGTCGCATCGTTGTTGACGCGGAATTTCTGGCCCTTCACGTCATCGAGCTTGCCGATGGCATTGCGGGCAAAGAGCCCCTGGCCGGGCCAGGGCGCGGCGTAGAGCACGCGGATGCCCTGTTTCTTGAGCAGCGCCTCGGTGGGCGCGCGGGTGTGCTCCCACAGGCGCCGCGCGTCATCGAAACTGTGAACAATGAATGGCAGTGAATCGATGGCAAACAGCGGGTACTGCTTGCTGAAGTTGGACATGAAGATCTCGCCGATCGCCAGCTCGCCCTTGCTCAGGGCGGGCAGCACCTCGTTCATCGGCATCAGCTTGGAGTTGCTGACCACCTCGAGCTGCAGGGCACCCTGGCTCGACTGGTTTGCCTCGCGCGCGAACTGCTGCAGGTTCTGGGTGTGAAAGAGCGCATCGGTGTAGGCTCCGGCAATCTTGAGCTGAACCGGAGCGGCCAGAGCCTGGTGAGGCCACGAGGCAGTCAGGCCCGCGCCGGCAAGGGCGCCCAACTGAAGGAGGGCATCGCGGCGCGATGGATGGGCAGGCGTTGCGTAGGTATTGCGGTCGGCCATGAGCGGTAGTCCCGAAGTTGCTGGTTGCGCGCGACCGACCGCAAGCACCACACTTGGCGGCGCGTTCACGCGACATGTTTTATGGGTTTTCAGCTTGCAAACTCTTCGAGCCCGAACGCACGACGCCTCGCGTTCCGATACCGGCTTTTCAGGCCGGTGGAATGGTTGAAAACGCACTGTCAAAAAGGTGCAGGATGTCCAAATTTGCAACTTTTGTCAGTTTATTTCAGCAGATTCCACGGAATTATTTTTTTGTTTGCATGTTGTTTGATCCGCATGAGGGCTTGACCTCCGGATCATGTGTTTAGAAATGATGACAAGTCTTGGCGGCAATCACGTTCGGCGATGAGCGCGCACCGATAGCGTGCAGGCGCTTTCAGGTGGGGCTGGCCCAGTCCTGCGCCAGCCTGTGGGCCTCACTCAACTGCTGCCAGGAAAGGCCCAGCGCTGCGGCAGACTGCAGCTGCTCCGCCTCTTCCCCGGCCTCGCAGGCCTGGGCGAGCGCCAGCAACGCACCGAGGTAGCCCGTTTGCTGCAGCGCCGCGTCGCGCACTCCCTGTGGCATGTGCAGCAGGTCGATGATGGAGGCCAGCGGGATGTCCAGCAGATGGTCCAGCTGCGTGATCATCCCCACAAGAAATGCCTGATCGCTGACGGACTGCGGTAGCTGCTGGGCCTTGGCCAGCAGTTCCATGAAGCGGCCCTGCTCGACAGCGTGCCGGGAGGCGGCCTGTGGCTCCTCGGACGTGACGCGGAAATTCTGCAGCAGGCTGACCCAGCAAGTGAGCCGTTTGTGGCCCAACAGGCGGATTGCATGCTCGATGGATTGGGGCCCACCCGCGGGCAGCAGGCCCGACGTGAAGGCCAGGCGCAGCAGGTTGAAACCCATGGCGGCATCCCGCTTGACCAGCGACTCTATCTCCTGGGTGTCTGCCTGCTGTCGCAGCAGTCCCTGCAGCCTTGTCACGCTCTCCGTGCTGGGAAACACGAGCCGCGCTTCCATCAGCTGCGGGCGGGAAAGCCAGTAGCCCTGGAACATCCGCACGCCCAGTTCGCTGAGCAGTTCGAGCTGGTGCGCGGTTTCGATCTTCTCTGCGATCAGCTTCGCGCCGCTTTCGCGCAGCGCATATTTCGCCAACACCATGGTCTGCTCGATGCGCAGGCTCGACACGTCGAGCTTGATGAAGTCGGCCAGCGGCAGCCAGGCAGCATAGGCCGACTCGAGCACCGAATGGTTGAATGCGAGGCGAAACCCGCGCTCATGCAGCGACTGGAGAATCGGCAGGCGCGTCCGCACTTCCTCGGTGGCCGTATGGCCCAGCGGTGGAATCTCGAGGACCACCTTGGCGGGGTCGAGCAGCATCAGGTGCCCTTGGGCCAGGCTCTCATGCGTGCAGTTCACGAAGATCAGCGTCTCGCCCATCAGCTCCTGCAGGCCGGCGTGGGAGAGGGCGGTAAGCGCCAGCATCATGTCGCTGGCCGCCGTATGCGCGGCGTGATTTCGGGAGCGGTTGAACAGTTCGTGCCCGATGACACGTCCTTCCGCATCCACGATGGCTTGTCGGGCAATCAAGGCTCCAACGGATGGATTGCCTTGAGGCGCAATGGACGGAGACATCGGGACTGTGTACATGCTGTTTGTTGGGGCGCGGAACCGGCTCGTCAGGGACGAGGGTTCAGCGTCAAGGCTGCGCGATCTATTAGCAAATCGAGGTGAATTGTAGGAATGATTGTTTCGATTGTCGTGTATCCGCTCTGTAAACCTTTGATTCAATTTATCAACAATCAATTACTGATTGACCAAAGTCAAGGCGATTCTAGTGGTTCAGCCAGAGCAATTCCTCATCGCTGAAGCCAGCAGCGCGTCGCGCCGCCTCATTCAGTGGGGGTTTCGGACGAGGGGCCTCGTAGACGCGGGTGAGTTCGGCGAAATGGGTCAGCGGTTCGTGTCCGTCACGACTGCACAACCAACGATACCAGTGGTTACCTATGGCGACATGACCTATTTCTTCTTCCAGGATGATGTCGAGGATGGCCGCGGCCGCCAGGGCGTCCGGTGCCCCGATGTGGCGCAGCTTCTTCTGGATCAAGGGCGTGGCATCGAGGCCGCGCGCCTCGAGCGTGCGCGGAACCAGCGCCATGCGCGCCACGATGTCGCCCGCGGTCTTCTCGCACATCGTCCAGAGCCCCTGGTGCGCGGGGAAGTCGCCATAGTCATGGCCCATGTCGCGCAGGTGGTCCCGCAGCAGGCGGAAATGCTTGGCCTCCTCGCCGGCCACCCGGAGCCAGTCGAGGTAGAACGGCCCGGGCATGTCCTCGAAGCGCCAGATGGCATCCAGCGCCAGGTTGATGGCATTGAATTCGATATGGGCGATGGCGTGCATGAGCACGGCCCGGCCTTCGGGTGTTGCGGGTGAGCGTCTGCCCACTTCGGTGTGCTTCAAAAGGACCGGCCGCTCGGGGCGGCCCGGAAGATCGATGCCCGGTGGCGGCGCGAGCACGGCCTGCGCATCTATTGAAAATTGCGCGGCGTGGACATACATGTCCAGCGTCTGGGCTGATTTCTGCTCAGGGTCTGTCAGGCACAAGACCTGCAATGCTCGTTGACGTAGCTCCATACTTACAATTCTAGGGAGCTTCTGCAAAACCCTCGCCAATCGGCTGGACGCGGATCGGGATGAGCCGCAAGGCGTCTTTTGAAGGCAATAGCCGTAGCTATTGACGAAAAAGACAACGCCGCGGATCGCCCGAGGCCGTGTTCAGACGATGGCAGGGAGTTTTGCAGAGGTTCCCTATGGAATCCCTATCCCACAAGAGTCTCAGGAGACAAACCCCCATGGCAATGTATGAACTGGATGGCATGGCACCGAGCGTGCCCGAATCGGCCTGGATTGCGGACAGCGCGCAAGTGATGGGCGACGTGAAGCTCGGCGAGAACGCCAGCGTCTGGTTCGGCACCGTGGTGCGTGGCGACACCGACACGATCACCATTGGTGCGGGCTCCAACATCCAGGATGCAAGCGTGCTGCACGCCGACCATGGCGTGCCGCTGACCATCGGTGCGAACGTCACGGTGGGCCATCAGGTCATGCTGCATGGCTGCACCATTGGCGATGAGTCGCTGATCGGCATCGGGGCCGTCGTGCTCAACGGGGCGAAGATCGGCAGGAACTGCCTGGTGGGCGCGGGATCGCTGGTGACCGAGGGCAAGGAATTTCCCGACGGCTCCATGATTCTCGGAAGCCCGGCACGGGTGGTGAAGCAGCTGTCTCCCGAGCAGATGGAAGGGCTGCGCGAGAGCGCGCGGCGTTACGTGGAAAACGCGCACCGCTTCAAGAAGGGGCTGCGCAAGATTGGTTGATGGACTCCGCAGGTGCATGCAGGCTTGGCCAGGTGCCGCCTCGGAGTTGTTTTTAGAAAGAGTACGAGTGTCAGAACTCCATAAGTTTCTGTTTGATGGCCTGCCGGTTCGCGGCATGATCGTGCGGCTCACGGATGCGTGGACCGAAATCCTGAGCCGCCGCGCGGCCAACACGGAAACCGGCAACTACACCCCCGCCGTGCGCGAACTGCTCGGCGAGATGGCCGCCGCAGGCGTGCTCATGCAGTCCAACATCAAGTTCCAGGGGGCGCTGATTTTTCAGATCCAGGGCGATGGTCCGGTCAAGCTGGCCGTGGCGGAGGTGCAGTCCGATCTGAGCCTGCGCGCCACGGCGACGATTCCGGGCACGGTCACCGAGGAGATGACCAGCCTGTCGTCGCTGGTGAACGTGAACGGCAAGGGCCGCTGCGCGATCACGCTTGATCCCAAGACGCGCCTGCCCGGGCAGCAGCCCTACCAGGGCATCGTGCCGCTCAATGGCGAGCACGGCCAGAAGCTGGAGAAGCTCAGCGATGTGCTGGAGCAGTACATGCGCCACTCCGAGCAGCTGGACACCACGCTGGTGCTGGCGGCGAACGACCAGGTGGCGGCCGGCCTGCTGATCCAGCGCATGCCGGTCAAGGGCGAGGCCAACCTGGAGGCTGCGCAGGGTGCCGATGTCGATGCCGACCAGATGGACGTGAACGAGGAATACAACCGCATCTCCACGCTTGCAGCCAGCCTCACGCGCGACGAGCTGCTGACCCTGGACGTGGACACCATCCTGCGCCGCCTGTTCTGGGAGGAGAAGGTCCTGCGCTTCGTGCCCCTGCAGGGCGACGACGGCCCGCGCTTTGCCTGCACCTGCAGCCGTGAGCGCGTGAGCAACATGCTGCGCGGCCTGGGTGAAGAGGAAGTGCAGAGCGTGATCGACGAGCGCGGACTCGTCGAGGTGGGCTGCGAATTCTGCGGAAAGCAGTACCGCTACGACTCCGTGGATGCGGCGCAGCTCTTCACCGGGCGTGAGAAGCAGCCTCCCGCATCGAACAACATCCAGTAAGAGCGTGTTTCCGGCTTAGGCCGTCGCCGCCAGGCCGGAAAACAGCTTGTGCTCGCACTCCGGGTCGCTGCATTTCTCGCACGACCAGGCACGCATGCGCGGATGCGTGGGCTTGGCGATGTCGGTGATCGCGAAGTGCGCGCTTTCACTCGACGGCAGCAAGGCCCTGGCGGTCAGTGCGATGGCATTGGCCGCGTTGCGCAGTCGCTCCTGCAGTGTGGCGCCATACAGCACCTGGAACCCCATCATGGAGTCGGTGAGGGCACTGCGCAGGGCCAGCTCGTTGGCATGGAAGTTGGGCGACTGCACCGGCACCAGCAGCGACAGGTGCGGCTGATCGAAGGTCTTGAGCTCATGCGCCAGCCATTGGCCGAGTTGCGCACGCTGCTGCTCACAGCGCATGGCACCGGGCTGCTGCAGGGCATCGAAGCAGTGGGCATGAATGGCGATCCGCTCGCTCCAGCCCGGCTGAAGATCCGCATGGGATTGCAGTGCGTCTGCCATGAGGCCGGCATCGACTCCCCAGAAGGAAATGCGAAGCGGCAGAGGAATGCGGCGGGAGGCGGGGGGAGGCTGATCAGCGCCTGGAGGGAGCGACATGCACGTAGATTTCGTTCGGCTTGACCATGCCAAGCTCGCTGCGTGCCTTTTCCTCGACCATGTCCATGCCTTCCTTGAGATCGGAGACTTCCGCGCTCAGGCGTTCGTTTTCCGCTCGGGCCTTGTCATTGGCGTCCTTCTGCTCGGCAATCTGCTGTCGCATGTTGGCCACGTGTTCGACGCTGCCGCGGCCGCTGAGCAGCTGGGTCAGGACCAGCAAGAGCAGCAGCAAGAGAATCAGCGGAACAATGCGTGTGCTCATGGACTAGGTGGATGCAGCGGTAGGGGCCTTGGACGGATGGTACACGCAGACTGTTGTTGAAACACAACCACGGCGACCCCGGCAAGGCGTCACCGCGAAGGATAACGCGCCCATGGGGTGCCGCGTGCTGACGGGGCCAACCCGTTGTTACAACGTGTTGGCCTCCGGCCCGGCGATCAGCGCAGGTTGTAGAACGCAGCGCGGCCAGGGTAGAACGCGATGTCGCCCAGGTCTTCCTCGATGCGCAGCAACTGGTTGTACTTGGCCATGCGGTCCGAGCGGCTCAGCGAACCGGTCTTGATCTGGCCCGCGTTCGTGCCCACGGCGATGTCGGCGATGGTCGAGTCCTCGGTCTCGCCCGAGCGGTGCGAGATCACGGCGGTGTAACCCGCGCGCTTGGCCATCTCGATGGCTTCGAAGGTCTCGGTCAGCGTGCCGATCTGGTTGATCTTGATGAGGATGGAGTTGGCGATCTTCTTGTCGATGCCTTCCTTCAGGATCTTGGTGTTGGTGACGAACAGGTCGTCGCCCACCAGCTGGACCTTGCCGCCCAGACGCTCGGTCAGGTGCTTCCAGCCGTCCCAGTCGCCTTCGGCCATGCCGTCCTCGATGGAGATGATCGGGTACTTGTCGACCCAGGTCGCGAGCATGTCGGTCCACTGTTCGGCCGTCAGCTGCAGGCCGCCTTCGCCTTCGAGCACGTACTTGCCATCCTTGTAGAACTCGCTGGCAGCGCAGTCCAGGCCCAGGACGATCTGCTCGCCGGCGGTGTAGCCGGCGTTCTCGATGGCCTGGAGGATCAGCTGGATCGCGGCTTCATGGTTTTCCACGGAGGGCGCGAAACCGCCTTCATCGCCCACGGCGGTGCTCATGCCCTTGTCGTGGATGATCTTCTTGAGTGCGTGGAACACTTCGGCGCCCCAGCGCACGGCTTCGCGGAACGAAGGAGCGCCCACGGGGATGATCATGAACTCCTGCAGGTCGAGGCTGTTGTTGGCGTGCGCGCCACCGTTGATCACGTTCATCATCGGAACGGGCAACTGCGTCGCGCCCATGCCGCCGAGATAGCGGTACAGCGGCAGGCCGGATTCTTCAGCGGCTGCGCGGGCCACGGCCATCGACACGGCCAGCATGGCGTTCGCACCCAGGCGGCCCTTGTTGTCGGTACCGTCGAGGTCGATCAGGGTCTTGTCCAGGAAGGCCTGTTCGGACGCATCGAGGCCCAGCACGGCTTCGGAGATCTCGGTGTTGATGTGTTCCACGGCCTTGAGCACGCCCTTGCCCAGGTAGCGGCTCTTGTCGCCGTCACGCAGCTCGATGGCTTCGCGCGAACCCGTGGATGCGCCCGACGGCACGGCCGCACGGCCCATCACGCCGGATTCCAGCAGCACGTCGCATTCAACTGTGGGGTTGCCGCGGCTGTCCAGCACTTCGCGGCCTACGATGTCAACGATGGCACTCATGAATGATCCTAAGAGAGTTTGAAAACGGGGAAATGAACAACAACACGCCGGAGGTGCCGCGATGAAGCCGTGCGGGCTCCGGCATGGCAGGTCGAGAAAGGATGGCGGCTGGCATGGCTTGTTGCGGCATCGATTCTCACGGTGGGGATCACACGCCTTCCACGCAGATCAGGCGCATGATCGCCGCACCTTCGCGTGCGGCGCGCGCCCGGCCGTATTCGGGCGAGTGATAGAACGCCCTGGCGGCATCGAAGCTCGGAAACTTCAGCACCACCACGCGTTCGGGATTCCAATCACCTTCCATCACTTCCACCTGGCCGCCGCGAACGCAGAGTTCGGCGTTGTGCGCCTGCATGGCGGCCGTGGACCACTTCTTGTATTCCTCGTACTGCTCGGGCCGGGTGACCTGAACGGTGGCGATGACGTATCCGCTTGGCATGTCGTTGTCTCTTTTCTTATGGAAATGAAAACAGGCTGATGGATGGCGTTGGAGGGAGATCGGGTTGCGGGATCAGGCTTCGAAGTGGTTTTCCAGGAAGCCGTTGCGCTTGGTGACGTCATCGAGCGCCACCAGCGTTTCGAGCAATGCCTTCATGTGCTTGAGCGGAACCGCATTCGGGCCGTCGGAGAGCGCATTGCACGGGTCTGGATGGGTCTCCATGAACACCCCGGCCACACCCACGGCAATCGCTGCGCGCGAGAGCACGGGCACCATCTCGCGCATGCCGCCGCTCGATGTGCCGTTGCCGCCCGGCAACTGCACGCTGTGCGTGGCGTCGTAGACGACCGGCGCGCCGGTCTCGCGCATGATGGAGAGCGAACGCATGTCGGAGACGAGGTTGTTGTAGCCGAAGCTCGCACCGCGCTCGCAGGCCATGAAGCTGTCTTCCGGCAGGCCCACTTCCTTGGCGGCCGCGCGCGCCTTGTCGATGACGTTCTTCATGTCATGCGGCGCGAGGAACTGGCCCTTCTTGATGTTCACCGGCTTGCCGCTCTGGGCGACGGCGCGGATGAAATCGGTCTGGCGGCACAGGAACGCGGGCGTCTGCAGCACGTCGACAATTTTGGCGACGGCGGGAATCTCCGCTTCGGTGTGCACATCGGTAAGGATGGGCACATTCAATTCCTTCTTCACCTTGGCGAGGATCTCGAGGCCCTTGTCCATGCCCGGGCCGCGAAAGCTCGCGCCCGACGAGCGGTTGGCCTTGTCGTAGCTGCTCTTGAAGATGAAATGGATGCCCAGACCAGAAGTGATCTCCTTGAGCTGGCCAGCCACATCCATCTGCAGCTGTTCAGACTCGACCACGCAGGGGCCTGCAATCAGGAAAAAACGTTTGTCGAGGCCGACATCGAATCCGCAGAGTTTCATGATGTGACTGGTCCTTCAGAGATTACTTTTTGGCGTCCTTGTGATGCGACACGGCCGCCTTCACGAACGCGTTGAACAGCGGGTGGCCGCTCCATGGCGTGGACTTGAATTCCGGGTGGAACTGCACGCCGATGAACCAGGGGTGAACCGAGTTCGGCAGCTCAACGATCTCGGTGAGCTGTTCGCGCTGCGTGAGCGCGGAGATCACCAGGCCTGCATCGCGCAGCTTGTCCAGGTATTGCGTGTTGGCTTCGTAGCGGTGGCGGTGACGCTCGGTCACCACGTCGCCGTAGATGCTGTGCGCCAGCGTGCCGGGCTGCACGTCGGAGGACTGCGCGCCAAGGCGCATGGTGCCGCCGAGGTCGGAGTTCTCGTCGCGCGTCTTGATGGTGCCGTCCTCGTCCTTCCACTCGGTGATCAGTGCAATCACGGGGTGCTTGGCGTGCGGGTCGAACTCGGTGGAGTTCGCGCCCTCGAGGCCCGCCATGTGGCGTGCGTACTCGATGGTCGCAACCTGCATGCCCAGGCAGATGCCCAGATACGGAATCTTGTTCTCGCGGGCGTAGCGCGCGGTCGAGATCTTGCCTTCCACGCCGCGCGAGCCGAAGCCGCCGGGCACCAGGATCGCATCGTACTTGGCGAGCTTGTCCTTGGCGTTCTTGTCGTCGATGGTTTCAGAGTCGACGTGCGTGATCTTCACGCGCACATGGCTTTGCATGCCGGCGTGCTTGAGCGCCTCATTGACCGACTTGTACGCATCGGAGAGTTCGACATACTTGCCGACCATGGCGATCTGCACCTCGCCCTGCGGGTGCTCTGTCTCGTAGACCAGGTCGTCCCAGCGCTTGAGGCTGGCGGGGGGCGTGTTCAGGCGCAGCTTGTCGCAGATGAGGCCGTCGAGCCCCTGCTCGTGCAGCACGCGCGGCACCTTGTAGATGGTGTCCACGTCCCACATCGAGATCACGCCCCATTCGGGAACGTTGGTGAAGAGCGAGATCTTCTCGCGCTCTTCGTCCGGCACCGCGTGCTTGGCGCGGCACAGCAGCGCGTCGGGCTGGATGCCGATCTCGCGCAGCTTCTGCACGGTGTGCTGGGTGGGCTTGGTCTTGAGCTCGCCCGCTGCCTCGATGTAGGGCAGGTAGGTGAGGTGAACGAAGGCAGAGTTGTTCGGGCCGAGCTTGAGCGAGAGCTGGCGTACGGCCTCGAGGAACGGCAGCGACTCGATGTCGCCCACGGTGCCGCCGATCTCGCAGATCGCGACGTCCACGGCGTCCTCGGTGCCGATGCCGGCGCCGCGCTTGACGTATTCCTGGATCTCGTTGGTGATGTGGGGGATGACCTGTACGGTCTTGCCCAGGTAGTCGCCCCGGCGCTCCTTCTCCAGCACGGACTGGTAGATGCGCCCGGTGGTGAAGTTGTTGGACTGCTTCATGCGCGTTTCGATGAAGCGCTCGTAGTGTCCGAGGTCGAGGTCGGTCTCCGCGCCATCGTCGGTCACGAAGACTTCGCCGTGCTGGAACGGCGACATGGTGCCCGGGTCTACGTTGATGTAGGGGTCCAGCTTGATGAGAGTGACTTTGAGGCCGCGCGATTCAAGAATCGCAGCAAGGGAGGCTGAGGCGATTCCCTTGCCCAGGGAAGACACCACACCGCCGGTAACGAAGACAAACTTGGTCATGTCTTTTAAGGTGGTGGGAAATTCCGATTATACGGGTCGGCCCGCATGGCATGCAGAGGAGTGCGGCTTTCTCCCCGGCAAGTTTCTGCTAATCAATGTAATGAGATTGATTCTCATTAATGTATGATGCGTCCCTTGTAACAAAAGGGGCGGTCACTCTTCCGATCCCTTCGCCGTCTTGCCGCCATTGGGGATCCACCGTGCAGGTGCACTTCTACGCAGAACTGGTCAATTTCTTCACGCGCTCGCTCAATGACCGGGACGCCGCCCGGGACGTGGTGCAGGAGAGCTATGCGCGCGTGCTCCGGATGCAGGCGCGCTCCGCCGTCGCGCATGACTTGCGCGCGCTGCTGTTCCGCACGGGCAAGAACATCGTGATCGACGAAGCACGTCGGCGCAAGGCCGAGGAGGCCGTGTTGGAGACGCTGTCGCTGGTCAAGCGGGACGATGCACCCTCGGCCCAGCAGGAGGTGGAGGCGCGACAGCAACTCGACAGGCTGCTGGCCCGGTTGAACGCCATGCCGCGCAAGCGCCGCGAGGTGTTCGTACTGGTGCGGGTCTACGGCTTCAGCCACGCGGAGGCGGCGCAGCACATGATGGTGTCGGAAGCGGCCGTTGAAAAACACGTGGTGCGGGCGGTCTGCGACTGCATGGGTCTGCGGGGGGCGTGATGGACTGCAGCGCGGACTATGGCGAATTCCAGGAGCCCGCGGCGCGCAGACGCCTTGAGCACGCCCTGCTGTTGCTGGCACGCCAGCATGGCGGCGATGCGGCATCCGCGCGGCGCGCCAGTGAATCGCTGGCAGCCTGGCGCGCCAGGGATCCTCTCAATGAATCGGCGGCGCAGGCGGCGCTGCAAGGCTGGAACGCCACCCAGGCGGCCGGGTTGCGCCAGGAGCTTCCCCTGCCGGCTACGCAGCAGGCCGCCGTGCAGAGGCGGCGGAGGCAGGTGCTGTCCGTTTTTGGCGTTGCCGGACTGGCGGCGACCGTGGCGGGGGCCGTGCGCTGGCACGGACGGCAGCCGCTGCAGACACTGGCCCTGCAGACCGGCGCGCGCGAGGTGGTGTCGCACAACCTGCCGGATGGATCGCATGTCGACCTCACTCCGGGAACGCGGGCACAGGTGGTGATGTACAGAGACCGGCGCGAAGTCCGGATGGAGCGCGGTGCGATCCGCTTCGACGTGGCGCGCGATCCACAGAAGCCTTTTGTGGTGCTCTCGGACTGGGGGCGGGTGCGCGTGCTGGGTACGGCCTTTTCCGTGGAGGTGCGCGAGGAGCGCATGCAGGTGGCCGTGGCGCACGGCAGCGTGGCGGTGTGGGCACGCGGGGCCGAGGGCCGGGGATATGCAGAGGCACCGGACGTGGTGCTGCGGGGTGGGCAGGGCGTGCGCGTGGATGCGGACGGCCTGGGACCCACGCGCGAGATCGATCCAGGTGGCGTGGGTGCATGGCGCGACGGCTGGCTGGTGTTCGATCGCACGCCGCTGTCCGAGGTGATCGCGCGCTGGAACGACTATCTGGCACGCCCGGTGGTGCTCGAGGGCGGCGGCGACCTGCTGCTGACGGGGAGCTTTCGCATCCGGGATCCCGACACCTTCATCGACGCGTTGCCGCGCTCGCTGCCCGTCACGGTGCGTCGCTCCGCGCAGGGCTCCATGACCATTCGCCAGCGTTGAATGCCCGCGTTGCGGGAGCGCGGGATACCGAAAGATTTTGTCCGGTTCGTGAAGGCTCGTACGTCTTCAACGAAGAAACACGTCAAGCAATGTGCTTCATCATGAGTCATCCGCAAGAAAAACCATCCACTCCGTCTTCTTCTCGTGGGGTCGCACGCACCGTGCCATCGCTACCCGCCATCCTGCTTGCAGGCATGGTGGCCGTGTCGGGCGCGGCCGGCACAGGTGTGGCATGCGCCGGATCCGGGCAGGATGCCCTGGCCGCCGTGCACCCACTGGATCTGGAGGCCCAGCCCCTGGGTCCGGCTCTCGACGCGCTGGCGCGCCAGTGGGGCGTGTCCATCTCGGTGGATCCGGCCCTGGTGGCGGGGCGCGTGGCGCCGGCGCAGCAGGGGGACGCGACACTGGCAGATGCGCTTCGCAAGGCACTGGGCGGTACCGGACTGGTGGCCCTTCCCACGGGAGCGAGCATCACGGTGCAGCGCACTGCCGCAGCGGTTGAGCGTGCGCGTCCTGCACCGACCGCCGGGCAGGCGAATTCACTGGACGAGGTGGTCGTGACGGAGGCCGTGGAGCGCAGTGTCTACAGCGAGGGATCGCGCAGCTATGCGCCAAAGAACGTCGAGGTGGGCAAGGCCGCCCAGTCGCTGCGCGAGATTCCTCAATCGGTCACGGTGGTCACGCGCCAGCGCATGGACGACCAGGCCATGCGAACGCTCGACGAGGTGATGAACTACACCACGGGCGTGACGCGCGACGAAAACTGGCTCGACACGACCTACCAGTCGCGGGGGCTGAACATCACCAATTTCCGCTATGACGGGGGCAGCACGACCACGGCACGTTCGGGCAGCCGCTCTCAGGACATGGCGCAGTTCGACAGCGTTGCCCTGCTGCGCGGCCCCGACGGGCTCTTTGGTGCAGGCGAGGCGGGTGGTGTGATCAACTTCACCTACAAGCGCCCGCTGGCGGAGCGCCGGACGCAGGTGCTGGTGTCCGCCGGAACCATGTCCAACTACCGGGCAGAGCTCGATACCACCGGCGCGCTCAACGAGTCGGGCAGCCTGCGCGGCCGTGCCGTGGTGGTGACGCACAACCGCGACGACATGGCCGAGCCATCGCGCCAGAAGCGCCGCCTGCTGTACGGCACGCTGGAACTGGATGTCGCACCCGACACCTTCGTGACGCTGGGCGCAAGCTACCAGAACGACAAGAATCCGGGCTTCAACGCCAGCCTGCCGCGCTATGCGGACGGCTCCAACATCGGCTTTCCCCGCAACACCAACATGGGGGCGCCGTGGAACTGGATCCACCGCGAGAACACGACCCTGTTCGCCAAGCTCGACCACGAGCTGGCGGCAGGCTGGAAGCTCAAGGCGCAACTGCGCCACACGCGCTTCAACGAAGGAGTGAACGGTGCGGAGATCGAGAACTCACCGTCTCCCATCACGGGCGCGGGAGCCGACTGGTGGATCAACCAGGTCAAGACGCAATCGCGCGAAACAGGCCTTGACGTGAACGTGCAGGGCGGCTTCGATGCGCTGGGCCGTCGGCATGACGTGCTGTTCGGCTTCGATTCCCAGCGCGGCAGCGACTACAGCCGCAGCCTCTGGCCCCGGATCGGTCCGGCCGACATATTCGATCGCACGCCGCCAGCCGACCCGGGCTATCCGCTCGGAGACTGGACCAATGGTTCGCAGACCGTCACGCAGAAGGCGGGTTTCTATGGATCGCTGCGGCTGCGTCCCGTCGACGATCTGGCTGTGGTCCTTGGTGGCCGCTATACGCTGCAGGAGCGCACGACCCAGCACGACATGAGCGGCAAGCTCAATTCGAAGAGCGTGGATGGCAATATCTTCGTGCCTTATGTCGGTGTGGTCTACGACGTCTCTCCGGCCTGGAGCATCTATGCCAGCACGGCGGAAATCTTCCAGTCCCAGGCGGGCAAGCTGTCCGCTCCCCTGCCGGGCAAGCCGCTCGATCCGGTGCGCGGCCGCACCTACGAGCTCGGGGTGAAGGGTGAGCTGGCTCCGGGCCTGGCGGGAAGCGCGGCGATCTTCCGCACCGAGAAAAAAGGCGTGGCGGCAATCGATCCGGCCTATCCCAGCACCGAGTGGCGGGGCGGCTGCTGCTGGTTCCGCGACGGCTACCAGCTCAGCAAGGGCATCGACCTGGAACTCACCGGCCAGGTCACGCCGGACCTGCAGGTCGCGGTGGGCTACACCTTCAACGACAACGTCGACAAGCGCGCCAATGATGCACGCTTTGCCACCATCACACCGCGCCATCTGCTCAAGGCCTGGGGCAACTACCGTTTCTCCGGCGAGTTGCGCGGCTGGAGCGCAGGCGCGGGCATGACGATGCAGAGCAGCACCTTCCGCAAGGGCACGCTGAACGCCTACAACCCCGAGACCGGCCAGTACGACGGCCCCTGGTCGGCCTATCAGTTCAACTCGCCGGGCCATGCCGTGTGGTCGGCGCGCGTGGGCTATGAGATCAACAAGCAGTGGAGCGTGGCGATGAATGTCTCCAACCTGTTCGACAAGACCTACTACAGCACGGTCGGCTACGCGGGCTACGGTAATTTCTATGGCGAAAAGCGTGCGGTGAACTTCACGCTGCAAGGCAGCTTCTGATCCATGAACGACAAGAAGACCCCAAGGCGTTCGGCCCCTTATCTTCAGCGCCTGCTGGGCGCGTCCCTGGGCGGCTACCTGCTCGCGAGCGCCTGGGTGGTGTTCTGCGGCGCCCTGTCTCGGCATGCCGCCGAGTCGATTCTCGCGGGCATGCAGGTCGGCCTCGTGATCCACGTGGCGGCGGCCATCTGGTCGTTCTCGCCCATGCCGCTTGCGCGCATGTGGCTGGGCCTGCTGGTGCCTGCCGCTCTGCTGCTGGCGGCTTCGGGCGTGCTGATGCACTGGAGGGGTTGAGATGAGCACAGACGCGTCATTGACGGGTGCGGGCACCGGAGGCTTTCGGCAGGCGCATGCGTGGCTGCACACCTGGTGCGGGCTTTGGTTCTCATGGCTGCTGTTCGCGGTGTTTCTCACGGGAACGCTGGCGGTCTTCGAGGAGCCCATCACCCACTGGATGACGCCGGAACACCATGCCGAGGAGGCCGCCGCGCAGCAGCTTGCAGCATCGGCGCCCGCCTCGGCCTCGCTGGCACAGCGGCTGGCCTGGGGGACCGACTACATGCGCGAGCACCACCAGGGCGCCGCGATGTGGGAGCTCTGGCCCTCGGACGCCACGGGCGCCGGCGACCTGCGCGTGTACTGGTTCGACAGCAACCGCCAATATGCCGCCGCGCAGTTGAGCACGCGGGACGGTTCGCCCATCCAGCCGGCGGCCACGCCGCCCGTGCGCGGTACGCAGGGCGGCCATCATTTCGTCACCTTCCATTACGAGCTGCATGCGGGCACGGCCGGGTTGTGGATCGTGGGTGTGGCGGCGCTTGCCATGCTGGTGGCCCTGGTGAGCGGCGTGATCACGCACAAGCGCATCTTCAAGGACTTCTTCACCTTCCGTGCACGCAAGGGACAGCGCAGCTGGCTGGACGCCCACAA
This sequence comes from Diaphorobacter ruginosibacter, assembly GCF_014395975.1. Taxonomy (NCBI): domain Bacteria; kingdom Pseudomonadati; phylum Pseudomonadota; class Betaproteobacteria; order Burkholderiales; family Comamonadaceae; genus Diaphorobacter; species Diaphorobacter ruginosibacter. The sequence continues at coordinate 1,254,723 of NZ_CP060714.1, forward strand.
CGCGGTGGCGGTGCTGACGCTGCCTTTCCAGTTCATGATCGCGTACACGGGCCTGGCGCTCTCGGTGCTCACCTTCCTGCCTGCGGGCGTTGCCGTGTACTACGGCACGCAGAAGGCGGATCGGGAGCGCTTCGTGGCCGAGCTGAACGAGCCCGGCAAGCCCGAGGCCTCGGGCCGTGCCATGGAGGTTCCCGATCTGGAACCGTTCGTGCAGCGCGGCCAGACGCTGATCGGCCAGCCCGTGCGCGCCGTGGTGATCGACCATCCGGGCGATGCGGCTGCACGTATCGGCATCTATGGCTGGAATGAGGATGCCGACGCACACGGGCGGCTGAGCCCGACCACCGGCATGGCCATGTTCTCGGCCGCAACGGGAGAAGTGCTGCAGGTGCGGTTGCCCGGCGCCGTGGATGGCGGCACGCCCTCGCTTGCGCAGTCGGTGATGGGCGGCCTTCACATGGTGCCGTTCGGCGGCCTGGCGCTCAAATGGCTGTACTTTGTCTGCGGGCTCATGGGCAGCGCGATGATGGCCACGGGCGCGATTCTTTTCATGGTCAAGCGCCGGCATCGGCACCAGGGCGAGTTCGGCTCGGCGACTGCGCGCGTGTATCGCCTGATCGAGGGACTCAACGTGGCGGCGATCGCGGGCCTGGGCATCGCCTGCGTGGGCTACCTCTGGGCCAACAGGCTGGTGCCGCTGGGCATTGCGCACCGAGACGATTGGGAGATCGGCCTGTTCTTCGGCGTGTGGGGGCTGGCCGTGGTGCACGCATGGTGCCGCCCACCCCGGTCCGCATGGATGGAGCAACTGGCCGTGCTGGCCGCGCTCTGCCTGCTGTTGCCCTGGCTGAACCTCCTCACGACCGGCGAGATGCTTGTCACGCAGGTGCTGCACGGCGACTGGGAAAGCGCGGGCGTCGAGTCGGTGTGCATTGCCGCGGGTGTGCTGGCGATCTGGGCGTTGCGCTGGCTGAGGCATCCGGAGGGCCGTAACCAGCGAACTCCTCGCCGCGAAAAGCAAGGGGCGGCGACAGCCATGACGGCAGGTACGGCGACGGCGGAGGTGGCGGAATGAGCATTGTTCATGCGGCCTTGACGGCCCTGGCGCTGGCCTTCACGGGCATGTGCGCACTGGCCTTTGCGATGGACCGGCACCACGAGCAGTTGACCGGCCAGCGCTCCATAGCGCCCTGGCGCGCCGGATGGCTGCGCTGCGCGGGCGCGGCTCTGCTGGTGCTTTGTGCGCTGCCTGCTTTGGTTGTCTGGGGGGGCAGCGTGGGCACGGTGGCCTGGATCGGCTTCATGGGCGCGGGGGCCTTGCTGGCCGTGGTCGGTATCAGCTTGCACGCGCGCTGGGCGTGGCGAGTGGCCCTGGTGGTGCTTGTGGCGAGCACCCTGTCTCTTGTTTGTCTTGCATGGGTTTGACGGTCGATGAAGTTTTCATTTGCACACGGCGTGGGTCTTGAGAGGGCGGAGCCATGAGATTTTCCCGGGGGAAGGTCCTGGCGGCCTGTGTTTTGCTGCTCATCGGCACGGCAGCTGCAGCGCTCTGGTGGAACACGCGCGAACGCGTGGAATACACGACGCAGAAGGTCGAGCGCGGCCGTATTGAATCCACGGTGACGGCCATCGGCACCTTGCAGCCGCTGCGCTACGTGGATGTGGGCGCCCAGGTGTCGGGGCAGATCACCCGGCTGCTGGTGGCACCGGGCGCGGTGGTGAAAAAGGGCGACCTGCTGGTGGAGATCGATCCCAGCGTGCAGCGGGCGACGGTGGATGCGGGGCGGGCGCAACTGGCCAATCTGCGCGCGCAGTGGGCCGAGCAGCAGGCTCAGCAGCGCCTGGCCACGCAGCAACTGGCACGCCAGCGGCAGATGGCGGCCGACGAGGCCACGCGGCTCGAGGACCTGCAGACGGCCGAAGCCAACCATGCACAGGCCAGCGCCCGCATCGACCAGATCCGTGCGCAGATCGACCAGACGCAGGCCACGCTCAAGGCCGATGAGGCGCGGCTCGGGTACACGCGCATCTATGCGCCGATGGCGGGGACCGTGGTGTCGGTGGATGCGCGCGAAGGCCAGACGCTGAACGCCACCTACCAGACACCGGACATGCTGCGCATTGCAGACCTGTCGGGAATGACCGTCTGGACCGAGGTGTCGGAGGCCGATGTGCGCCGCGTGCAGCCGGGCCTGCCTGTCTATTTCACGACGCTGGGCGGGGCCGAGGAGGGCGACAAGGCGCGCCGCTGGCATGGCTCTGTGCGACAGGTACTGCCTGCGCCGCAGGTGCCCAAGGCGCAGGCGGGTGGCGCGGCCAAGCCGGCGACGGCGACCAAGGCGGTCACCTATACGGCGCTGTTCGATGTGGACAACGCCGACGGTGAACTGATGCCGCAGATGACGGCGCAGGTGGTGTTCATCACCGCGCGGGCGGAGAACGCGCTGATCGCGCCGCTGTCCGCGTTGATGCTCCAGGCGGAGGCCGTCACGGCACGGGTGCTGGATGCCGCCGGACAGCCGCAGACGCGTACGCTGCGCCTGGGGGCGCGCAGCCGGCACCAGGCCGAGGTGCTGGAGGGGCTGGGCGAGGGCGACCGCCTGATCCTGTCGGAAACCAAGGCGGGCGGTGCACTGCGGTGGCTGCAATGGTGAATGCCGGTCCTCCGCTGATCGTTCTTGAGGGCATCCGGCGTCGCTATGGCGGCATGGGCGGGCAGCCCGAAGTGGAGGTGCTGCACGGCATCGATCTGACCATCCATGCGGGAGAGTTCGTTGCCATCGTCGGACAGTCGGGATCGGGCAAGTCCACGTTGATGCACCTGCTCGGATGCCTTGACCGGGCGAGCGCAGGCTCGTACCACTTTGCAGGGCACGATGTAGCCGAACTCGATTCCGATGCGCTGGCCTGGCTGCGCCGCGAAGCATTCGGCTTTGTGTTCCAGGGCTATCACCTGATCGCCACCGAATCCGCGAGCGAGAACGTGCAGGTGCCGGCGCTGTATGCCGGATTGCCCGAGGCGCAGCGTGCGGAACGCGCTGCGGCCCTGCTGGCCCGGCTGGGCCTGGGCGACAAGCTCGATCTGCGGCCCAATCAGCTCTCCGGTGGCCAGCAGCAGCGCGTGTCGATCGCACGCGCCCTGATGAACGGCGGCCGCATCATCCTTGCCGACGAGCCGACCGGAGCGCTCGACAGCCGCAGCGGCGAGCAGGTCATGGGCCTGCTGCGTGAGCTTGCCGATGCCGGCCACACCATCATCCTGATCACGCACGACCATCAGGTGGCGGCGCAGGCCAGGCGCGTGGTGGAAATCCGCGATGGCAGCATCCTTTCCGACAGCGCGGGCGCGGTTCCCATGGTCGCCGGGGACACAACGCCTGATGCAACCGGCGTAAACGGAGTGAACAGGGCGAACGGTGCAACAAACGGTGGAGGGACTGCGGGCGCACTGCCTTCCCTGCAGCTCGATCCTGTGCAGGCACGGCACGCCGCGGCCCGCACGCTGTGGAATGAACTGGGTGAGTCCGCCCGCACGGCATGGCGCGGCATGCGGCTCAACCGCGTGCGCACGGGGCTGACCCTGCTGGGCATCGTGATCGGCGTGGTCTCGGTGATCGTGATGCTGGCCATTGGCGAAGGGGCGCGCCGCCAGGTGCTCGAGCGCATGGGCGCCATGGGTACGGCCATGCTCTACATGAGCAGCATGCCGCCGCAGACCGGCGGGCCCAATGGCGATCTGACCGAGGCCGACCTGCAGGCCGTGCGCGAGCTGCCCGAGATGCGCTACGTGCTGCCGGTCATCGGCGATCCCACGACGGTGCGCCATGGGCGCGTGGACAAGCAGGTCTATGTATTCGCGTCGGGTGAGGAGATGCCTGCCGTGCACCACTGGTCGGTGGCGCAGGGGCGCTTCTATACCGAGGCCGAAGACCGTGCGCTCGCGCCGCTCGTCGTGCTGGGGCACAAGGCCAGCCGGCATTTCTTTCCGGACGTGCCGAGCCCGCTCGGCAGGCAGTTGCTCATCGGCGCCTCGCCCTTCGAGGTGATCGGCGTAATGGCCGAACGCGGTGCGGACTCGGGCGTGCAGGACTACGACGACATGGTGTTCATTCCCTACCGCGCGGGCCGCGCGCGGGTCTACCAGGCGCAGACGCAGCCCGACTACGTGGTGATGCAGGCGGTGTCGGCAGACAAGGTGTACGAGGCCGAGGCCGCCATCCGCAAGCTGCTCGTCGCACGCCATGGCCGCGAGGACTTCGGCATCGGCAACGCGGCGGCGCGCATCCAGGCCGAGATGCAGACCCGGCGCAGCATGAGCGTGATGCTGGGGCTGATTGCCGCCGTCTCGCTCGTGGTGGGCGGTATCGGCGTGATGAACGTGATGCTGATGACGGTGAAGGAGCGCACGCGCGAGATCGGCATCCGCGTGGCGACCGGTGCGCGCCAGCGCGACATCCTGCGGCAGTTCATGACCGAGGCGGTCATGGTCACCCTGGTGGGCGGCGCTGCGGGAGTGGCCTGCGGCCTGCTCGTGGGGGCCGTGCTGATTCTTGCCGGCGTACCGGTGGTGTTTTCCATATCGGCGATGCTGGGAGCCTTTGCCTGCGCCGTCGCGACGGGCCTGGTGTTCGGCTACATGCCTGCACGCACGGCCGCAAGGCTCGACCCGGTGGTCGCATTGACGGGGGAGTAGGCATGCGGCAACGACGACGGACAACGAATGCACAGGCCCGCGCAGCCATGCTGGCGTGCGTGGTGTGGCTGACCGGATGTGCCTCGGTCGGCGGGCCATCGGTGGGCACGCCGCCTGCGCTTCCCCCGCAATGGACGGGCGAGGCCGAGGGCCGTTCGCAGGTGAGCGTGGCTGTGGGCGTCGAGGCGGGCGTGGCAGACGATTGGTGGAGGGCCTTCGGCAGTGTCGAGCTGGATGCGCTGGTGGCGCGCGCGGCCGCGGAGAACCAGGATGTGGCCGCGGCCACTGCGCGCGTGAGGCAGGCCGATGCGCTTGCGCGGCAGGCCGGGGCGGCGTTGCTTCCTGCACTGAACGCATCGCTCTCCGCGAACCGTGAGGCGCGCCTGGGCGGCAGTGCGCAGGCGTCCGGCAACCAGTGGGGCGCAGGCCTGGCGGCAAGCTACGAGATCGACTTCTGGGGGCGCCATGGTGCCGGGGCCAGGGCGGCCGAGGCACAGCGACAGGCCAGCCTGTTCGACAGGGATACGCTGACGCTGAGCGTCAGTGCGGGCGTGGCCGACATGTGGCTGCGGTGGCATGCACTGCACGAGAGGCAACGCATCGCGCACGACAGCCTTGCGAACTCCGAGCGCCTTCTGCGCTGGCTCGAGGCGCGGGCGCGGGCCGGATCGGCCTCTGCGCTCGAGCTTGCGCAGCAGCGCGGCCTGGTGGCGCAGCGTCGGCGCGACATTGCGAGTTTGGCGCAGGAGATGGCAGCGGCCCACGGCGCCCTGTCGCTCCTGCTGGGCGAGCCCATCGACGCGAGGCGCCTTGCTTCCGGCGATGGGAACGTCTGGAACGCCCTGGCCGAGCCCTCCATCGGTGCGGGTCTGCCATCGCAACTGCTCGTGCGACGTCCCGACATTGCTCGCGCGGAGGCCCGGCTGGCCGCGGCCGACGCCAACGTCGAGGCGGCGCGCGCCGCGATGCTGCCGTCGTTCACGCTGCGCGCCGGCGTTGCCACGGGCGGCAGCCGCCCGGGCGCCCTGTTCGACAACCCGCTCTACACACTGGCAGCCGGGCTTGCAGCCCCGATCTTCGATGCGGGCCGCCTGCGGGCCGGGGCCGACCTGGCGCAGGCGCAGCGCGACGAACTGCTTGCCGACTACCACCGCAGCATCGTCGCGGCATGGACGGATGCGGATGTTGCTCTGCAGTCCGTGGCGTACCTGCAGGAGCAAAGCCTGGCGCATGCGCAGGTGCTGGCGGAAGCCGAACGCGCTCTGGCATGGGCGGAGCGCCGGTATGCCGCCGGAGCCGAAACGCTGCTCCTGCTGCTGGACGCGCAGCGCACGCTCCATGCCGCGCAGGATGGGGCGGTGCAGCTCAAGCAGGCCCGCCTGCAGGCGCGGGTTGCGGTCTACAAGGCCCTTGGCGGAGGGTGGACCGCGCCGCGATGAGGCCGTTCGTAGTCTGCTAAATTCTCCGGCATGACACAGCTTGCTGGAAAACACATAGTTCTCGGCCTGAGTGGCGGCGTGGCCTGCTACAAGTCGGCCGAATTGTGCCGACTGTTGATCAAGGCCGGCGCCACGGTCCAGGTCGTGATGACGGAGGACGCCGCCCAGTTCATCACGCCGGTCACCATGCAGGCGCTGAGCGGCCGGCCCGTGCATTCCTCGCAGTGGGATGCGCGTGAGCCCAACAACATGCCGCACATCAACCTGAGCCGCGAGGCCGACGCGATCCTGATCGCGCCGTGCAGCGCCAATTTCATCGCCCGGCTGGCGCAGGGGCGCTCGGACGAACTGCTGAGCCTGCTGTGCCTGGCACGGCCGATCGAGCGGGTGCCGCTGCTGCTGGCACCGGCAATGAACCGCGAGATGTGGCTGCACCCCGCCACCCAGCGCAACATGGCGCAGGTCGCAAGCGACGGCGCGCTGATACTGGGCGTGGGCAATGGCCCGCAAGCCTGTGGTGAAACCGGCGATGGCCGCATGCTCGAGCCTGAGCAGATCGTGGAAGACCTGGCGGCGCAGCTTTCCCCCAAGAAACTGGTCGGTCACCATGTTCTGGTGACGGCGGGGCCCACCTTCGAGGCGATCGATCCCGTGCGCGGCATCACCAACCTCTCCAGCGGCAAGATGGGCTTTGCGATTGCGCGCGCCGCGCGTGACGCGGGCGCGCGCGTCACGCTGATTGCCGGCCCGGTGCATCTGCAGACGCCGCGCGGCGTGCAGCGCGTGGATGTGCAATCGGCGCAGCAGATGTTCGATGTGGCCACGGCGCTGGTCACCGAGGCATCGATCTTCATCGCGACGGCCGCGGTGGCGGATTGGCGACCGGCGCAGGCCAGCGAGCAGAAGATCAAGAAAGATGGCTCGGGAGAGGTGCCCGCGCTCACCTTTGTCGAGAATCCGGACATCCTGGCCAGCATTGCGCACTCCCGGGCCGCCGAGTCGGGGGCGCTGTTCTGCGTCGGCTTCGCGGCCGAAAGCGAGAACCTGTTGGCCCATGCCAGTGCCAAGCGCAAGAGAAAGGGCGTGCCGCTCCTGGTCGGCAATATCGGCCCGGCCACCTTCGGACAGGACGACAACGCGCTGGTGCTGATCGACGCGGAAGGACATCGCGAGATGGCCCGTGCGTCCAAACAGGTGCTGGCGGATGAGCTGATCGCCGACATCGCACGGCGCGTGCCCGTCAAGGGCTGAGCGGGCTCGCACGCACGGCCCGCCACTCGCTGTCCACCACGCACCACGGGAGTTCCACCATGCGCGAAATCTTTGGAAACGCTCCGGCCCATCCCGCTGATACGCCCCCGGACGGTGACTTCGCACGCTATGTGGAGGCCTTGGTGGAGCGGCAGGCAAGGGCCCTTGCGGGCGGTCAGCAGATCGCGCAGGTGTCGCAACAGCTGCAGATGCCTCAACAGCCGGGAAGGCCGGTGCAATCCGCGCAGGGAAGGGCATTGCCGCTGCCCGCGAAGGAGAGCAAGGGAGTGAAGGCGGCAAAAGAGGCGGCCCAGGGGGCGGTGCTGCCGTCGTGGCACGATACCCGGCAGGCGACCAAGACCGCCGAGAGGTGGGACGTGCCTCCGCTGCCCGGGGCCGGGCCGACGTTGACGCGGCTGCTGATCTCCATTGCCGTGGCAGCGGCGATAGGGTTGTTTTCTGTGCTGAATATCCGATGGGGCCCTGCGCTCGCTACACTCCTCCTCCTTTTTGCTGCGGCCCAAGGCATACGCAGGATTCTTGGCGGACTCAAGGGCCGGAAGTAGCGCCCTCCCGTCCGTCACAACGAAAGTAGTCTCAAGTGAAGATTGATGTGAAAGTTCTCGATCCGCGCATGGCGGATCAATTGCCCGCCTACGCAACGCCCGGCAGCGCCGGCCTTGACCTGCGGGCCTGCCTCGATGCTCCGCTCACGCTGGCGCCCAATGCGTGGCAGCTGGTGCCCACCGGCATCGCGATCCACCTGCGTGATCCAGGTTATGCCGCACTGATCCTGCCGCGCTCGGGCCTGGGCCACAAGCACGGCATCGTGCTGGGCAACCTGGTGGGCCTGATCGACAGCGACTACCAGGGCCAGCTCATGGTGAGCGCCTGGAACCGCAGCGATGTGGCCTTCACATTGCAGCCAATGGAGCGCCTGGCGCAGCTCGTCATCGTGCCTGTGATGCAGGCGCAGTTCAATGTGGTGGCCGAGTTCGACACTGCGAGCGAGCGCGGCGAGGGCGGGTACGGATCCACCGGGAAACACTGAGGTCGTCTGCGGCCGTGCACGAGGTCGCGATGTTGGCGAGGCTGTGTATCGGGACGGTAAAGCCGGTTCAGGACTACACAAGGGTGTTTGGAGAGGCCGCAGCATGTTGTACAAGGCACCCGCATGGTGCGGGCCACGGTACATGAAAAGGAACGATGAAATGCGTGCACCTCGACGAATCGCCTCCATCTCAGGCGCGCTGGCGCTGGCAGGGCTGCTCAGCGCCTGCGCCTACCAGGATCCCTATGGCGGGGGATATCCTCCACCTCCGCCGCAGCCCACCGCCGGCTACGGTGGCGGATATCAGCAACCCGACCAGAACGTGGCCGAATATGGCGTCCTGAGGAACATCGAGGCCCAGCCTCGTACCTATCAGCGGGGCTCCACGTCCGGCGTGGGGGCCGTTCTCGGCGCCGTGGTCGGTGGTGTGCTGGGCAATCAGATTGGTGGCGGGCTGGGACGCGCCGCAGCCACTGCGGCTGGCGCCGTGGGTGGCGCCTACGCAGGCAATGCACTGGAAGGGCGCACGGCCCCGAGTGGCGAGGTGGGCGGTCTCTACCGCCTGATCATCCAGCTCGACCGCGGCGGCGAACGTATCTATGACGTGCCGGATCCCGGCGATCTGCGCCCCGGCGATCGCGTGCGCATGGTCAACGGGCAGATCTCGCGCTATTGAGGATGAGGTCCATGGCGAGGCGCACAGCGCAATGATGCACTGCCCGTGCGCCCCTGCCGGTCTTGGCTAGTGAACCGTGTCGCTGCCGGGTGCCATGGGCTGGATGCGGAAGAAGCCGGTGCCCGCAGAGCCCCGGCCGACCTCGTCCTCGGTGGCTTCGCGGATGGCGTGGATCTTCAGCTTGATGCGCAGCGCAATGCCGGCGAGCGGATGATTGCCGTCCAGCACCACATGCTCCGGATAGATCTGCGCCACTGTGTACAGCGCATCCTTGGGCATGCCGGGCGAAAGACCTTCGGGAAGGGCAGTGCCGTCGAAGGTCATTCCCTCTTCGATGTCGGGCGGAAACTTGTCCCTGGGTTCCAGAAAGATCAAGTTTTCCTGATATTCACCGAAGGCTTCTTCGGGTTCGAGGTGTAATTGCAGCTCATCGCCGACTTTGTGACCCTGCAGGGCTTCATCGATACGGGTGAGCAGATCGTCTCCACCGACGAGAAATTCGACCGGTTCGTCGAGAACGTCCAGCTCATCGCCCAGCGTATCCTTGAGCTCCCAGGTCAGTGCGACAACACATTGTTGAGTGATTTCCATAGGAGAATTGTCGCAGTTCGTTCGACGGCCGCCAACGCGGCCTTTTTCACGCCATGGATGTTCAGAAAATCACCCCCTTGCTGGGCGGCATGTCGCCGGCCCAGTTCATGCGCAAGCACTGGCACAGGAAGCCGCTGCTGGTGCGCCAGGCCATCCCCGGGTTCATGGCGCCGATTCCGCGCGCCGAGCTGTTCGAGCTGGCAGGGCAGGAGGGCGTCGAGTCCCGCCTGATCCAGCAGAAGAAGACCGGCTGGTCGCTCCAGCATGGACCCTTCCAGCGCCGCGCCTTGCCTTCGCTCGGCACGCCTGAATGGACGCTGCTGGTCCAGGGCGTTGACCTGCACCATGCCGCCGGCCGTGCGTTGCTGGACGAATTCCGTTTCGTTCCCGAGGCGCGCCTGGATGACCTGATGATCAGCTATGCGAGCGATGGCGGCGGGGTCGGTCCGCATTTCGACAGCTACGACGTATTCCTTCTGCAGGCGCATGGCAGGCGCCGCTGGCGCATCGGCCGCCAGCGCGATCCGTCGCTGGTCGAGGGTATGCCGGTGAAGATCCTCGCGAACTTCGAGCCCGAGGAGGAATACGTCCTGGAGCCGGGCGACATGCTGTACCTGCCCCCCCGCTGGGCGCACTACGGCATTGCCGAGGGCGAATGCATGACGTACTCGATCGGCTTTCGCTCCGCCCAGCGTGACGAGCTGGCACGCGAGACGCTGCTGCGCATCGCGGATGCGCTCGGCGAGTCGGAGGGTTCTCCGATCTACCGCGATCCCGGCCAGGAGGCCGTCGATGCGCCGGGCCAGGTGCCGCCCGCGCTGCAGGAGTTCGCCCGTGAGGGCGTGATGCGTGCGCTCGCTCAGGGGCAGGTGCTCGAGCGGGCCCTGGGCGAGGCGCTGACCGAGCCCAAGGGCAATGTCTGGTTCGATCCACCGGAGGACGAGCCGGACCTGACGCAGCTCGGCATCGAGCTCGATCGCCGCAGCCGCATGATGTATGACGAGAAGCATGTGTACATCAATGGTGAAAGCTACCGGGCCTCGGGCCGCGATGCCGCGCTGATGCGCACGCTGGCCAACGAGCGCAGGCTTTCCGCGCGCGAGCTTGCCAAGGCCAGCGATGAGGCTTTGTCCCTGCTGGAGTCCTGGTTCGATGACGGCTGGGTGCGCGCGTTGACGCAGGGCTGAGTCCCGACACAGCCGACGGAGGCCCTCCTGCATGACCGACAACTGCGATACCGAGAGCGATGGAAGCTGCCCATTCCCGCAAGGACGCTTCGATGGGCCGGCAGAGTTCCAGCAGTGGATTCGGCTGGCGTTGCACGGTGCCGCGGAGCAGGGCCTCAGGGAATTGATCCTGTGCGACCGCGATTTCAGGGACTGGCCGCTCGGCGAGCGCGAAGTGCTGGAGGCGTTGAATGCCTGGGCTTCGGCAGGAGGTCCTTCGTCAGGGCGCAGCCCGCGAAAATGCATCGTGCTGGCGGGCAGCTTCGAGTTCCTGCGTGCCCGGCACCCTCGCTTCGTTCAGTGGCGCACCCGCTGGGATCATATTATCGAGTGCCGCCTGCTGGGCACCCGCAACGCATCGGACATCCCCAGCGCCATCTGGGCGCCGGGCTGGTGCCTGCAGCGGCTTGACGTGGAGCGCAGCCGGGGGACGGCCACCACCGATGCACGGCACGGACTGGTGCTGCACGAGCATCTGCGGGAATGGATTGCGAGCCGCAGCCGTCCGGGGTTCCCCGCGACGATATTGGGGTTGTGACCAAAAAGTCACAGGAATGTAAACCTTCATGATTCACGTCGGGATAACCCTCTATTGCCCAAAATAATTCTTATAATATGTGGCTGTAATTCGCAAATCGTGGGGCTCAGTATGGATTGGGTGCCCCATTCGGCCTTGTGCATTGCTTTGCAAGAGGTGGGCATAAGGGCTAATCAAATCTGATCTGACTGTCCAAATAGGAAATTGAAATGAAGAACTCCATCGTTCTCGCCGCTCTGGTTGCTGCTGTTGCCCTGTCCGCTTGCGGCAAGAAGGAAGAAGCTGCTCCCGCTCCTGCGCCAGCTCCTGTTGAAGCCCCGGCTGCTGCTCCCGCTGCCGACCAGGCCGCTGCTGCTGCCAGCCAGGCTGCCGCCGCTGCGACCGAAGCCGCTTCCGCTGCTGTGGACGCCGCATCCGCTGCTGCTTCCGCTACCGTCGACGCTGCTGCCAATGCCGCGAACAACGCCGCTGACGCTGCCAAGGCTGCCGCTGATGCCGCTGCCAACGCTGCTGCTTCCGCTGCCAACAAGTAATAATCACTCTTCTGCAGCGCGGGCCTGAAAGATGGCTTGTGCAACTGAGGGTAAAGGCTCCACCGAAAGGTTGGAGCCTTTTTGTTTTGGGTGCCACGCAATGCGCGAACGCGGTGAAATGCGTGACGCTATCCGCTGTTTATCTCGTTTGTGTCTCTTTGTTTTTTCAACAGCAAAATGAAAATCCTGTCCCGGAGCGTGGGGAATGATCAGGTAGCCGTCAGGGGAACTCCATTTCAAAATGGAATGGCGTGAAATGAGCGGTAAATCCTGCTGGACAAAAGTGGCATTAATCGAGTGGATTTGCTGGCGTCAGTTGCCGACCTGGACCCAGCATGAGCCGGATTTCTGCAACGCCACGTCGATGTCGGCTGCATCGCGTCCCAGGGCGGTGGCGAGTGCCTGTCGGGCCAGTTTGGGCAGGTTGTTCTCCTTGCTCAAATGCGCTGCCACCACGCGCTGAAGCCTGTCCCTGTCCACGAACTGGAGCAGTTGCGCGGTCTGCTCATTGGCCAGATGGCCATGGTCACCGCCGATGCGCCGCTTGAGAAACGCGGGGTAGCGGCCATTGCGCAGCATCTCACTGTCGTGATTGGCTTCGATGAGCAACGCGTCGCAGTCCGCAATGTAGGGCGCGACCGCGAGACTGGCGTGTCCGAGGTCGGTGAGCAGCGCGATATGCCGTGCCCCATCGCTCACGCGCAGGTGCAGCGGCTCCCGGGCGTCATGTGGCACGGCAAACGGCAGGACCTCCATGGCCCCCAGGTCGATGCTCTCGCCATGTGCCGTGATGCGCAGAAGGCCATGAAGATCGGGCTCACCGATCGCCTCATAGGTTCCGCGGCTCATCCAGACGGGAATGCCGTGGCGTAACGCGAGCGTCGCCATGCAGCCGACATGGTCGGAGTGTTCATGCGTGATGAAGATGCCATCGATCTGCTGTATCCCGAGGCCCGCTTCGCCCAGGCGCTCGGCGGTGATGCGGATTCCGAGGCCGCAATCCACCAGCAGTCTCCTGGTGGAGTGGCCGCTGCGGCCTTCGACGATGGTGGAGTTGCCCGAGCTGCCACTGCCCAGGCTCTTGAAGCGAAGCATGCGCTATGTACCGCGGTAGAGGCCCTGTCTGATCGAAAAAGAAAAATGCGCCTTGTCCACGGACATGGACAAAGGCGCATGGTGGAGTGTACATCGGTGCCGGATCGGGCACCGATGTCCTCACGTGCTTACTTCATGTCGTCGGCCAGCACGCGCAGGATGCGCTCGGCATTGGCCGAGGTTTCCGGTGCGCCGGCGGCATTCAGGACCGTCACCACGCTCTGCGATGCTTCGCTGCGGACGACGACGCGGTACTTGAGCGGCGGAACGGCATCCGGTGCACCCTTGAACAGCTTGCTGAAGAAGCCTTGTTCCTTCTTGTTCGGATCGGGTGCGACATAGCGCACGTAGTACACGCCTTCCGCACGGTTGCGATCCTCGACCGTGAAGCCGGTGCGGTCCAGCGACAGGCCGACGCGGCGCCATGCACGATCGAAACCTTCGTCGAGCTGGATAACGGGCACGCCGTTCGCGTTGGTCACCTTGACCGATGGTGCGAGCGGGGTGGTCTGCGCAGCAGCTGCGGCGGCCTTCGACTGGGCTTCACTCACGCCGAGCTTGACCATCATGCGGCGCAGGAATTCGGCCTCAAGCTCCGGGTCGACCGGGCGCGGCTGCCACATCGTGGCGTCCTTCTGCTGGTTGCTGTAGACCTCGATCATGCCTCGATGGCTCACGTAGATGTTGGTGCCGCCCTTGGGGTTGCGCTCCAGGCGTGTGCGGAACTTGTCGCGTTCGCCCGTGGAGTACAGGCCGTCGAACAGCTTGCCGATAGTCGAGCGGATCATGTCCTGCGGGATCTTGGCGCGGTTCTCGGCCCAGTCGGTTTCCAGAATGCCGAGCTCGGAATTTTCCTGGGTGAAGACGAAGCCGTTCTCGAGCCAGAAGTCACGCACCGGTTCCCAGAGCTTGTCTGCCGGGCGGTCGATCACGAGCCAGCGCTGGTTTCCGTCGCGCTCGATGTGTACGTCGCCGATCGTGGAGGGTGCCGTGTTGGGACCTGTGGGCTTCTGTGCCTGGCCCGCCTCGTAGGCTTGCGCGGAGACAGCGCCGCCGGGCACGGTGTAGCGGGTGTCGCGCGAGAGCTGTGTCAGGTCGGGCGGCACCTCGAGTGTCGCGCCCTTCTTGGCGCTCTTATAGTCGATCTTGTCGCTCTCCAGCACGGAGCAGGCGGACAAAGCCAAAGCCAGGCCCAGCAGGCCGAGTCGTGTCGTAGCGTTCACGCGAAATTCCTCATTGATTTGGGAGTGCCGTTGGGAGCGGTATCAGGCCGGTCGCAGGGGCGGTCGCCGGCCTCAGCCGAGCAGGCCCGCCGCACGCAGGGCAGCCTCCACCACCGCTTCGTTGCCCTGGCTCATGGTCGTCATCGGCAGGCGCAGCGTGCCGCCGCACAGGCCCATGCGCTCCATGGCCCACTTCACGGGGATGGGGTTGGCTTCCACGAAAAGGTTCTTGTGCACCGGCAGAAGCCTGAACTGGATCTCCATGGCCTTGCGGACATCGCCTGCGATCGCAGCCTTGCACAGCTCGGCCATCAGACGTGGTGCCACGTTGGCTGTCACGCTGATGTTGCCCTGTCCACCGCAGAGCATGAGCGCCACGGCGGTCGGGTCGTCACCGGAGTAGACGGAGAAATGTGCGGGCTTTTCACGGATCAGCCACTGCGCGCGCTCGATGTTGCCGGTGGCTTCCTTGATGCCGACGATGCCGGGCACCTGGGCCAGGCGCATCACGGTTTCATGGTGCATGTCGGCCACCGAGCGGCCGGGCACGTTGTACAGGTACATCGGCAGGTCGCCCACGGTCTCGGCGATGGTCTTGAAGTGCTGGTACTGGCCTTCTTGCGTCGGCTTGTTGTAGTAGGGCACGACCTGCAGCTGGCTGTCGGCACCCACGCTCTTGGCGAACTTGGCAAGCTCGATCGCCTCCGCGGTGGAGTTGGCGCCGCAGCCGGCCATCACGGGGACGCGGCCGGCGGCTTGCTCGACGGACACGCGGATGATCTCGCAGTGCTCTTCCACATTCACTGTGGGGGACTCGCCGGTGGTACCGACGACGCCAAGGCAGGCCGTGCCTTCGGCGATGTGCCAGTCGATCAGTTTGCGCAGGGTGGGGTAGTCCACACTGCCGTCCTTGTGCATGGGAGTGACCAGGGCAACGATGCTGCCGGTCAGGGGAGCGCTGGGAGAAGTCATGTCCGTGTCTTTATACGGGAAAGAAGCATTCTAACTAGTCAGAGTGTGGCCCAGGGAGGCCCTGAACAACTCTGCCGCGGAATCGGGTTCGCGTCGGGCCACGATGCGTTGAACGAATCGCTCGGGATCGTCCAGGAATCCGTCCTCGTAGGCAATGACGCGCAAGTCCTTGCAGACCTGCAGCAACTCGCCGGGCTGGAGCAGGAATTCCGCGCGGGCGGGTCTTCCGACCGTTTCGTTGCCGCTTGCGAAGGTTTCATGGATCAGCACGCCGCCCGGCGCAAGGCTGTCCAGGATGACCGGAAAAATCGGTCTCCAGAGGTAATTGGTGACAACAACTGCTGCAAACTGCCGCCCCGGCAGGGGCCAGGGGCCGTTCTCGATGTCCGCCTCGAGGACCGCGCCGAAGCGGCCCGCAGAGGCCAGCACCTCGGGTGAGCGGTCGACGCCGGTCACCTGGTGGCCGCGCGATGCGAGCCACTGCATGTGTCGCCCCGAGCCGCAGGCCACGTCCAGCACGTCCGCACCCGGGGCAATCAGGTGCGACCAGCGCTTCACCCATGCGGAGGGAGAATGCAGCGGGGCATGTTCGGTGGCGTGGCTGGCGTTGGGGAGGGTCATCTCGATGCGGTGCGGCCTTTCGGGGCCGGGCAAGGTGGTGCCGTGGAGAGGCTGTGGTGAAGTGGGCGATTATTCATCAACTCGCCAGGCCGGCAATGGGTTGACTTCAGAAGCACGCCCACAACTGGTCGGCCAGCGTCACCAGGAAATCGGGCTGGGCATAGAGCGAGAAGACGCCCAGCAGCACGGCGGCGATGGCGACGGTCATGGCGATGGCCGCCGCCAGCCGGACACCCGTCCGCCTGCCTGCCGATGGGCTTTCCCCTGCATCGGGGCGTCGGCCCGAGCCGGGTCCGGCATGGGTTGAGGTGCTGGCAGGTGTCGACATGGTGATGGTGTCCCAACGAGGAGTACGGGTGCGCTATGCGGCCTGTGGGGCTGCAGGGCGGACAATCGCATTTTCGCGCACGGGAAGATTCACCAATCCCGCGAAGACGCCAAGGGCAATCGACAGATACCAGACGACGTCATAGCTGCCCGTCCGGTCGTACAGGTAACCGCCGAGCCACACGCCCAGGAAACTGCCGATCTGGTGGCTGAAGAAAATGAAGCCGCTGAGCATCGACATGTGCTGCACGCCGAAGATCTGCGCGACCACCGCATTGGTGGGCGGCACGGTGGACAGCCACAGCGCGCCGATCACGGCAGAGAACACATAGACCGACAGGGGCGACAGCGGCACCAGCAGGAAGACGGCAATGACGACGGCCCGCGCGAAGTAGATGAAGGCCAGGATATGGCGCTTGGCCATGCGCTGGCCCAGCGTGCCGGCGATATAGGTGCCGAACACGTTGAACAGGCCGATCAACGCGAGCGCGTAGCTGGCCACCTGCGGGGACAGGCCATGGTCCTTCAGGTAGCTTGGCATGTGCACGCCGATGAACACCACCTGGAAGCCGCAGACGAAATAGCCGGCGGTAAGCAGCAGGAAGCTCGGATAGCGGATAGCCTCCTTGAAGGCCGCGCCCGCGCTCTGCGTGCGCTTGACCTGGGCCGAGCCCTGGAAACCTGGCTCGCGCAGGCCGAAGGCGAGCGGAATGATCAGCAGCACGGCAATCGACAGCACCAGCAGCGCCGTCTTCCAGCCCAGTTGCAGGATGAGCTGGCCTTCGACCGGAACCATCAGGAACTGTCCGAACGAGCCGGCGGCGGCCGCCACGCCCATGGCCCAGGAGCGCTTGTCCGCGGCGATCTGCCGGCCGAGGACGCCATAGATCACGGCATAGGTGGTGCCGGCCTGCGCCGCGCCGATCAGCACGCCGGTGGTCAGCGCGAACAATCCCGGGGTCGGCGACAAGGCCATTCCGGCCAGCCCCAGCGCGTAGAGGACCGCGCCGCCGATGAGCACCTTGAACGCGCCGAGACGGTCGGCGGCAATGCCTCCTAAAATGCCGAACAGACCCCAGGCCAGATTCTGAATGGCCAGGGCAAAGGCGAACGTCTCCCGAGTCCAGCCCATCTCCTGCGTGATCGGTTGCAGCCACATGCCGAAGCCGTGGCGAATGCCCATCGACAGCGTGACCACGGCAGCACCGCAGGCGAGCACCTGTGCCATGGGCAATTTTTTTGGATCGTTTTGCATTTGCACAAATGTAGCCAAAACACGGTGTTCCCGCAGGCGCCGGGTTGAGCCCCGCGCGGTGGGGAAAAGACATAAGCCTGTTTTTATATCCAGTATTACAATGCGCCGCCATGGCAACCAAACCTGCATCCAATCCGGCAAGTGAATACTCCGAAGGCTCCATTCGCGTCCTCAAGGGATTGGAGCCCGTCAAGCAGCGTCCGGGCATGTACACCCGCACGGACAACCCGTTGCACATCCTCCAGGAAGTGCTGGACAACGCCGCCGACGAGGCGCTTGCCGGTTTCGGCAAGAAGATCAAGGTCACCCTGCACACCGATGGGTCGGTGAGCGTGGAGGACGACGGCCGCGGCATTCCGTTCGGCATCCATCCCGAAGAGGGCGCGCCCGTCGTCGAGCTCGTGTTCACGCGCCTGCACGCCGGGGGCAAGTTCGACAAGGGCAACGGGGGCGCCTACAGCTTCTCGGGCGGCCTGCACGGCGTGGGTGTCTCGGTGACCAACGCGCTGTCGAAACGCCTCGAAGTCACCACCCACCGCGAAGGCCAGGCCGCAAGGCTGGTGTTCTCCGGCGGCGACGTGGTCGAGCCGCTGGTGGCCCGCCCCCTGCAGGCCGGCGAGCGCAAGCAGGGCACGACCGTGCAGGTCTGGCCCGATGCATCGTATTTCGAGTCGGGAGCCCTGCCCATGGGCGAACTCACCAACCTGCTGCGCAGCAAGGCCGTGCTCATGCCTGGCGTCACCGTCACGCTGGTCAACGAGAAGACCCGCGATACGCAGACCTGGCAGTACAAGGGCGGCCTGCGCGACTACCTGGCGCAGACGCTCAACGCCGATCCCGTGATCCCGCTGATCGAGGGCGAAGGCTATGCCGACCGCAACAGCGAGAGCTTCGCCGAAGGCGAGGGCGCGGCGTGGTGCGTGGCGTTCACCGAAGAGGGATCTCCGGTGCGCGAGAGCTACGTGAACCTGATTCCGACCACGGCCGGCGGAACCCATGAAAGCGGCCTGCGCGATGGCCTGTTTCAGGCGGTCAAGAGCTTCATCGAGTTCCACTCGCTGCTGCCCAAGGGTGTCAAGCTCATGCCCGAGGACGTGTTTGCGCGCGCCAGCTATGTGCTGTCGGCCAAGGTGCTCGACCCGCAGTTCCAGGGGCAGATCAAGGAGCGCCTGAACTCGCGCGACGCCGTGCGCCTGGTGTCGAGCTTCGTGCGGCCATCGCTCGAACTCTGGCTCAACGAGCACGTCGATTTCGGCAGGAAGCTGGCCGAACTGGCGATCAAGGCCGCGCAGACCCGCCAGCGCGCGGGCCAGAAGGTCGAGAAGAAGAAGGGTTCGGGCGTCGCCGTCCTGCCCGGAAAACTCACCGACTGCGAGAGCCGCGACCTGGCCTACAACGAGGTTTTCCTGGTTGAGGGCGATTCCGCCGGCGGCAGCGCCAAGATGGGTCGGGACAAGGAGAATCAGGCCATCCTGCCGTTGCGCGGCAAGGTGCTGAACACCTGGGAGGTCGAACGCGACCGCCTGTTCGCGAACACGGAAGTGCACGACATCTCGGTCGCCATCGGTGTCGACCCGCACGGACCGAACGATACGCCCGACCTGAGCGGCCTGCGCTACGGCAAGATCTGCATTCTCTCGGATGCCGACGTGGACGGCTCGCACATCCAGGTGCTGCTGCTCACGCTGTTCTTCCGCCACTTTCCCAAGCTCATCGAGGCAGGAAACATCTACGTGGCGCGTCCGCCGCTGTTCCGTGTCGATGTGCCCGCGCGCGGCAAGAAGCCCGCAGCCAAGGTCTATGCGCTCGATGCGGCGGAACTCGAGAGCATTCTCGACAAGTCCGCCAAGGACGGCGTGCCGCGCGAGAAATGCCAGATCAGTCGCTTCAAGGGCCTGGGCGAGATGAACGCCGAGCAGCTCTGGGAGACCACGCTGAATCCGGATACCCGTCGCCTGCTGCCGGTGCGCGTGGGCGGTGCGTTCGATTTCGGCGCAACGGAAGGCCTGATGACCAAGCTGATGGGCAAGGGCGAGGCCGCCGCGCGCCGTGAACTGATGGAAGTTCATGGCGACGAGGTGGAGGTCGACATCTGACATGAACGGGCCCTCGCGTCACCTCGGATTCCCGACGCCCGGACAGGCTCCGGCGTTGCGTCCGCTCTTGCGTGCGGGAGCGGGCGGGAGTGCGGGTGGCCGCAGCGGCCTGGCCGGGCGCCTGCTGAGGTTGCCCCTGCTTGCCGCGGTGCTGTGCCTCGCGCAGCAGGCGGCGCACGCCGATCTGTGGGCCTATGTCGATTCGCGCGGAGTCACGCATTTCGCCGCGGAGCAGATCGATGCCAACTACACCCTGTTCTTCCGTGGCGACCAGTTCGATTCCACGCGCGATGCCAGGACGGAGGACGCGGGCTCGGACCATACGGACTATTCGCTTGCGGAAGCAGGAAGCGCCAGCGTGCGCAAGCTGGCATTCATCGACATCTCGCCGGGCTACAAGAGCGTGCGCACACAGATTCGCGGTGCGGCGCAGTCGTCGGGTCTCGAATATGAGCTGCTCAAGGCCGTCATCGCCACCGAGTCGGGCTTCGACCGGATGGCGGTTTCGCCGCGCGGTGCGGTCGGCCTGATGCAGCTGATGCCCGCCACCGCCAGCCGCTTCGGCGTGGCTGCCGACAAGAAGCGCAGCGTGGCGCAGAAGCTCGAAGACCCGGCCACGAACCTCAACGCCGGGGCCAGCTACCTGCGTTATCTGCTCAAGCTTTTCGACGGCCGCAAGGACCTTGCCCTGGCGGCCTACAACGCGGGCGAAGGCGCCGTGCAGCGCGCCGGCAACCGGATTCCCGCGTACCGCGAAACCCAGAATTACGTGAAGAGCGTGCTGGGCCTGTATGCCATGCTCAAGCCGCCGGAGCCGGTGCGCGCGCATCGTGCCCACCAGGCGCAGCAGGGCGTCGTCCCCGGCCGTATCCGCATGGAGATCCCTGCGGGCACGGCGGAGGAGGCCTCCTCTGCTCCCTCTTCTTCCTCATCCTCTTCTTCACCCACCACTTTCTCATCCCCTCTTGGCGCCGCCGGCTCGAACAGCGTTGTTCGAGTCGCCTCGCGCGCCACATGGCAAGACTTGTCTGCGAACGAATGAGCGATCAATCCACTCTTGAATTTTCTGCTGATCAGCCCGACGGCGACAGCCTGGAACTGGCGCAGTATGCGCAGCAGGCGTACCTGGAATACGCCCTCTCCGTCGTGAAGGGGCGCGCGCTGCCCGATGTGAGCGACGGCCTCAAGCCCGTGCAGCGCCGCATCCTCTATGCGATGGATCGCATGGGCCTTGGCTACAGCGGCCCCACGCGCAACGTGCCGGCCAAGCCGGTGAAGAGCGCGCGCGTCGTCGGCGACGTGCTCGGCAAGTACCACCCGCACGGAGACCAATCCGCCTACGACGCACTGGTACGCCTGTCGCAGGACTTCAGCCAGCGCTATCCGCTGATCGACGGGCAGGGCAACTTCGGCAGCCGCGACGGTGACGGTGCGGCCGCGATGCGCTACACCGAGGCGCGCCTGGCCAAGATCACCACGCTGCTGCTCGACGAGATCGACATGGGCACGGTGGACTTCATGCCCAACTACGATGGTTCGTTCGACGAGCCCCGGCAACTGCCCGCGCGCCTGCCGTTCTCGCTGCTCAACGGATCAAGCGGCATTGCGGTGGGGCTGGCGACGGAGATTCCGAGCCACAACCTGCGCGAGGTGGCCGATGCCTGCGTTGCGCTCGTGAAGTCCGCGAAGCTGAGCGACGATGAGCTCTATGCGCTGATCCCCGGCCCGGACTATCCGGGCGGTGGCCAGATCATCAGCAGCGCATCCGACATCCAGGATGCCTACCGCACGGGCCGTGGCAGCCTCAAGGTGCGCGCGCGCTGGAAGATCGAGGAACTTGCCCGCGGACAGTGGCAGCTCATCGTCACCGAACTGCCTCCGGGCACCAGTACGCAGAAGGTGCTGGAGGAGATCGAGGAGCTGACCAACCCCAAGGTGAAGACCGGCAAGAAGGCGCTCACGCAGGAACAGAGCCAGCTCAAGGCCAGCATGCTGGCACTGCTGGACGGCGTTCGCGACGAGTCCAGCAAGGATGCACCCGTGCGGATCGTCATCGAGCCCAAGACGGGCAAGGTGCCGCAGCAGGAACTCATCACCACGCTGCTTGCGCACACCAGCCTTGAAACATCGTCGTCGATCAACCTCACGATGATCGGCCTCGACGGCAGGCCGGTGCAGAAGTCGCTGCGCCAGATGCTGGAGGAGTGGATCAGCTTCCGCCAGACGACGATCGCACGCCGTTCGCAGCACCGACTGAACAAGGTGCTCGACCGCATCCATATCCTCGAAGGCCGTCAGCTCGTGCTGCTGAACATCGACGAGGTGATCGCCATCATCCGGGCTTCGGACGAACCGAAGGCAGCGCTGATCGAGCGCTTCCGGCTTACCGACCGCCAGGCCGAGGACATCCTTGAAATCAGGCTGCGCCAGCTGGCACGGCTTGAGGCGATCAAGATCGAGCAGGAGCTCTCCGAGTTGCGCGAGGAGCAGGGCAAGCTCGAGGAAATCCTGGCCAACCCGAATGCGCTGCGTCGCCTGATGATCAAGGAGATCGAGGCCGATGCCAAGCAGTTTGCCGATTCGCGCCGCACATTGATCCAGGCGGAGAAGAAGGCGGTAGCCGAGGTGAAGGTGGTGGACGAGCCGGTGACGGTCGTCATCTCCGAGAAGGGCTGGGTGCGTGCGCGCACCGGACACGGCCACGAGGCCGGCAGTTTCGGCTTCAAGTCGGGCGATACGCTGTACGGCACCTTCGAATGCCGTACGGTGGATACGCTGATCGTGTTCGGCAGCAACGGCCGTGTGTACTCGGTCGCCGTGTCGCAACTGCCGGGCGGCCGCGGCGACGGCCAGCCGATCACCACGCTGATCGATCTTGAAAGCGGCACGCAGCCCGTGCACTACTTTGCCGGCCCCAACAATGCGGCGCTGCTGCTCGCGGGCTCGGGCGGCTATGGCTTCATCACCACGGTGGAGCACATGACGGCACGCAATCGCGGCGGCAAGTCGTTCGTGAACCTGGGCGACAAGGAGACGCTGTGCCGGCCCTCGCATGCTGCATTCACCACGGCGTCGCAGGAGCTGGTGCCCGCGACCCATGTGTGCTGCGCCTCGGTGGGCGGCCGCATTCTCACGTTCGAGATCGCCGAGCTCAAGATGATGGAAAAGGGCGGTCGCGGGCTCATGCTGATCGACCTGGAGGACAAGGACCAGCTTGGCGGCGCGGTGGCTTACACCCGCAGCGTGCGCTTCACGGGCATCGGCCGCGGCGGCAAGGCGCGCGAGGAGACGCTGGAAATCCGTTCGCTCAACAACGCGCGCGCAGCGCGTGGGCGCAAGGGCAAGGCGGGGGATTTCGGCTTCAAGATCAACGATCTGATCCGCGTGGAGTAAGCCGGTTGCACATCGCCGAAAGGCGATAAGAAAAATGCGTGAACCTTTGAGGGTCACGCATTTTTTTTGGTTCTTCGTGGAATACCGGGGTGGATGGGGGCGCGTGACGAATGGGCGCGCTGTGCTTTCGGTGAGAGTCTTCGTGTGGAGGTGCTGATATGGCCCCTCATACTTTGTTGCAAAGGCTTGCCGTACCAAAGTACTGTCTTCGCCTTTGCGTCGCGTCTGAGGGGCCATCTCAGCATTGGGGTGAACAGTTCAAGGCGGGCGCGCGCTGCTCAGGCAGTCACTTGGAAAGCCTCAATACTATCCCCAGTAGTCCGTGATGAACCCTTCTTATGACTGGAAGAGCTCAGCCGACGGAGGTGAAATGTTCCACGCTGGGCGGCGCTGCAAAGAAAGGTCCGACGATCGCGCGCCATTCGGCAAAGGCGGGTGACCCGCGGAAGCCCACGGTGTGGTCTTCGAGCGTCTCCCACTCGATCATCACGAGATAGCGCTCCGGGCTCTCGATCGAATGCTTGATGCGGTAGCCCTTGAAGCCCTTGGCGCGGGAGATGACGGTGCTCAGGCCGCGCGCGACGGCTTCCTCGAATGGCGCCTGTTGGCCTGCTGGGATCTTGATGTCCACGACTTCCAGAATCATGATGTCCTTCGTTGGGTGATGCGGAAGATGCATTCTTGCACCGACTGTTCCGGGGACTGCGGAAAATGCCGAAATTTTCGATGCGTCAGCGCACCCTGGTGATGCGCGCGCCATGGCGCATCACCGGCTTGTCCAGGGTGTTGCCTCGAACCGTTTGGCAGGCTGCATGATCTGGTCCCGGCACGCCACCAGCGGCAGGTCGCGCTGGCCGGATTGCGTGCGCGAAACCAGGGCGTAGAGCGTGCTCACGGCGCTTGTGACGGCCTGCTCCACCGATTCACCCTGCAGCATGTGGCCGAGCAGCACCGACGAGAACACGTCGCCCATGCCGTTGGGCAATGGCTGCAGATCGACAAAGGGCGTCTGCACGAGCCAGGCGTTCCGGGCGGTGACGGCCAGTGTGGCAAGGCTGTCCGCCGGCAGGTCGGAGGTGCGCAGGCTGGTGATGACGATGAGCGCCGACGACGGCTGGTGCATGTTGGCCAGCATTCCGCGCGCTGCCTTGACGGCAGCTTCCACGGTAGTGAGCGGCTCACCGCCGCAGAGCAGTTCGAATTCGTAGTGATTCGGCGTGATCACGCTGGCCTGCGAGAGGGCGCGCTTGCGCAGGAACTCCGGAATGCCGGGCCGCACGAACACGCCGCGCCCCACATCGCCCATGACCGGGTCGCAGAGATAGTGCGCAGCGGGATGGGCGGCGCGAACTTCCTGCACCGCGGAGAGAATCACTTCGCCCACGCCGGGGTCGCCGAGATAACCCGAGAGCACGGCCTTGCAGCGCGCGAGCACGCCGCGCGCACGCAGGCCGTCGATCACATCGGTGACATGGGCCGGGGTGAAGACCTGGCCCTTGAACTCGCCATAGCCCGTGTGGTTGGAGAACTGAACCGTATGGACGGCCACCGGCTCGATGCCGAGCAACTGCAGCGGCAGCATGGCCGCATCATTTCCCACATGCCCATAGGCCACATGGGACTGAATCGTCAGAACAAGCGGGGTGTCCATGGTGTCTCCGGGTGCGCGAGGGTCGCTGATCTTCAGTCAGCCAGTTCCGCGATCAGGTCGATCTCGACACAGGCGCCGAAGGGAACCTGCGCCACGCCGAATGCGCTGCGTGCGTGCGAGCCCTTGTCACCGAAGACCTGGGCGAACAGCTCGCTCGCGCCGTTGGTGACCAGGTGCTGCTCGGTGAAGTCGCTGGTGGAGTTCACGAGGCTCATGAGCTTGACGATGCGCTTGACGCGGTTGAGGTCGCCCGTGGCGGCATGCAGTGTGCCCAGCAGGTCGACTGCCACGGCGCGGGCCGCGGCCTTGCCTTCTTCCGTGGTGATGTCGCGGCCGAACTGCGCGGACCAGGGCTTGCCGTCCTTGCGTGCGATGTGGCCACTCAGAAACACCAGGTTGCCGCTCTGCACGAAGGGCACGTAGGCCGCAGCAGGCGTGGCCACGGGCGGCAGGGTGATGTTGAGTTCCTTGAGTTTGTCGTAAACGCTCATGGCGGCAGTCCTTGTTGGATGGGGGTGAATGGGGAGATCGCATGGCTTGCGGACTCCTCTGCTGGACGCGTCGCCCGCTGGCCGGCAGGGGCGTGCAGTCGCCAATGGTACATAGTTGCCGCTGGCTGTTGGGAGAGAAACACGCAATTCCATTTGCGGAGTCATCCCTTGCCGGGCAGTCCGCATGGATCAAGGCGTGGGAAAGGGCAATCCCTAGCATCGCCGGATGCTCTTGCACACCGACATTCCTGCGAGTCACCCGTGCGCGCCATGGGCCGGATCGGCACTCATGATCGGCGTGCTGCTGGGTACGGCGTTTCAGTTGCAGCAGCGCATGCTCTGGAGCGCGGAAGCCTATGTGGCCTGCATGACGGGGGCGGGCGCCATGCTGGCCTGTGCGCTGCTGATGAGGCGGCGGGTGGGGCGGCGGGTGCGATCGGCCGCTGTGCATCCGGTGTGGCTACGCCAGGCCTGGGCGGGGTGGATCGTGGCGCTGGCAGCATTGTCGGCGCTTGCGGTGTTCGGCCAGATCGGATGGCGATCGGCCTCCTTGGCGCAGACCGCATTGAATCCGGACCTGGAGGGCCGGGACCTGCAGGTGGAGGGTGTCGTCGCCGCGATGCCCCAGTCCAGCGAACGCGGCGTGAAGATGCGATTGCGCGTCGAGTCGGCGCGCTGGCGTGGTCAGCCGGTTTCGCTGCCTCGGCTGGTGGACCTGAGCTGGTATGCGCTCGGCATGTGGGACGATGCATCCACTCCAGCGGCCGTGCCGGCGACGCTGCGCGCGGGGCAGCGCTGGGCGTTCGAAGTACGCCTGAGGGCGCCGCATGGCGGCATGAATCCGTTCGGCTTCGACTACGAACTCTGGATGTGGGAGCAGGGCGTCCAGGCCAACGGCTATGTCCGTTCCGGACACGGATCGTCCGCGCCCCGGTTGCTCGATGACTCGGCATGGCGCCATCCCGTCGAGCGAGCGCGTCAGCATGTGCGCGACGCCATTCTCGAGCGCACAGCCTCGCGCTCTCCGCAGGAGCAGGAACGGGAGGGGGACCGGCAGCGTGCTGCCGGCGTGGTGGCGGCGCTGGTCACGGGCGACCAGCGCGTGATCGACCGGCAGGATTGGGATCTCTTTCGCATCACCGGTGTGGCGCATCTGGTCAGCATCTCGGGCCTGCATGTGACGATGTTTGCATGGCTCGCAGCGAAGGTCATCGGTGCGCTCTGGCGTCGTTCCGGCCTCCTGTGCCTGCTTCTGCCGGCACAGTTCGCGAGCCTGTCGGGTGGTGTGCTGCTGGCCGCGATGTATGCGCTGTTCAGCGGCTGGGGCGTGCCGTCGCAGCGCACGGTGTTCATGCTGGGTGTCGTCGCGCTGCTGCGCCTTGGTGGCAAGCGCTGGCCCTGGCCGCAGGTGTGGCTGATCGCCTGTGCCCTGGTGCTGCTGTGGGATCCGTGGGCGATGCTGCAGGCCGGCTTCTGGCTCAGCTTCGTGGCCGTGGGCATGCTGTTCGCGGGTGGCATGCGGTCTCGCGCCATGGCGCATCGGTCTCCGATCGCAACGCTTGCGCTTCACTTGCGGCAGTTGCTGCACCAGCAGTGGATTGTCACGCTGGCCCTGGCACCGCTCTCCCTGCTGATCTTCGGGCAGATGTCGGTGGTGGGGCTGGTGGTCAACCTGCTGGCCATCCCCTGGGTGAGTTTCGTGGTGCTGCCGCTGTCCATGCTCGGCATCCTGTGGAATGGCCTGTGGGTGCCTGCTGTGCTGGCCACGCAGCTCTTCACGGCAACACTGCAATGGTTTGCCAACTGGCCGATGGCGCAGCTTGCTCTGCCCGTGGCGCCGCTGTGGGCGGGCGTGGCTGCAGCGTTGGCAGGCATGCTGCTGGCCTTGCGGCTGCCGTGGCGGGTACGGATGCTCGCGCTGCCTTGCATGGTGCCGCTGCTGTGGTGGTCGCAGGAACGTCCGGAAGCCGGGCGTTTCGATCTCATGGCACTCGATGTGGGACAGGGGCAGGCGGTGCTGGTGCGCACCGCGCGGCATGGCCTTCTCTACGACGCCGGGCCGCAGTATTCGGGCGAGGCCAATGCAGGAGAGCGCATTGTCGTGCCGGTGCTCCACGCCCTTGGCGAGCACATCGACACCCTGGTGCTGAGCCATCGCGATGCCGACCATACGGGTGGCGCTGCTGCCGTACTGGCTGCGCAACCGCAGAGCAGCCTGCTTGCGTCGCTGGAAGGCGGGCACCCGCTTGCGCAACTGCGCGACGTGCAGCCCTGTCTTGCAGGCGGCGAGTGGTCCTGGGACGGCGTGCGCTTCGAGGTGCTGCATCCGCCGCCGGAGCTTGGGCTGAGGTTGGCAGAGGGGCCGATCGAACGCCTGCGGCCCAATGCTGCCAGTTGCGTGCTGCGGGTGACCGATGCGCAGGGCGTCTCGGCGCTGCTGGCAGGGGACATCGAACTGGCGCAGGAGTGGGCGTTGCTGGCCCAGGGGGCGCTCGCGCCGGTGCACCTGCTCCTGGTGCCGCATCACGGCAGCAAGACCTCCTCGAGCGAAGCGTTTCTGGACGCGCTGAAGCCTCGGATCGCCGTGGTGCAGGCCGGTTACCGCAACCGCTTCGGCCATCCCGCACCGGCGGTCATGGGGCGTTATCGCGAGCGCTCCGTCGTGGTTGCCGCAACGCCTGTGTGCGGCGCCGTGCACTGGCGTTCCGATCGGGCGCAGGACGTGGGGTGCGAGCGTGAGCGCACCGCCCGGTACTGGCATCACCGTGTTCCTGCCGAGGGTGCGGGTGCACTGAAATGGTGAGGTCGAGCTATTGAGAGTGATCTAGGGATAGCGCTAATGCTTGGCGAAGGGCAGCCCGGGATTTCAGGCCTGCAACTTGCTATCCTGTGGTCACAGGAGGCTTCTTTATGCTCAGGTTTGACGAAATGTATGCAACGCTTCCTATCGCGGCAGGTGCCGAGCGCGAGCACTACCGGCGCTATGCCCAATGGCTCGCGCGCCAGCCCGACAGCGCGATGCAGGCGCGCCGCGCCGAGGCGGAGATGATCTTCCGGCGCGTCGGCATCACCTTCGCGGTGTATGGCGCCAAGGACGAGGACGGCTCGGGCACCGAGCGCCTGATTCCCTTCGACCTGATCCCGCGCATCATTCCCGCAGATGAATGGCAGCGCATGCGCCAGGGCCTGGAGCAGCGCGTCACCGCGCTCAACCGCTTCATCCACGACGTCTACCACGGGCAGGACATCATCCGCGCGGGCATCGTTCCCGACGAACTGATCAACCGCAACGCGCAGTTCCGCCCCGAGATGGTGCAGGTCGACGTACCCAACGACGTCTACTCCCACATCTCGGGCATCGATATCGTGCGGGCGCCGGACGCCAGCGGCAACGGGGTCTACTACGTGCTGGAGGACAACCTGCGCGTGCCCTCGGGGGTGTCGTACATGCTGGAAAACCGCAAGATGATGATGCGGCTCTTTCCCGAACTGTTCGCGCAGCACAAGGTGGCACCGGTCGCGCACTATCCCGACCTGCTGCTGGACACCCTGCGGGCGAGCGCACCTTCGGCAAGTTCCGAACCGACGGTGGTGGTGCTCACGCCGGGCATGTACAACAGCGCGTATTTCGAGCATGCGTTCCTTGCGCAGCAGATGGGCGTCGAGCTCGTCGAAGGGCAGGACCTGGTCGTCAAGGACAACTTCGTTTTCATGCGCACCACGCGCGGGCTGCAGCGCGTCGATGTGATCTATCGGCGCGTGGACGACGACTTCCTCGATCCCCGCGTGTTCCGCCCCACGTCCACCCTGGGTTGCGCGGGCCTGATGGATGTCTACCGCGCCGGCAATGTGGCGATCTGCAATGCGGTCGGCACCGGCATCGCGGACGACAAGTCGGTCTACCCCTATGTGCCCGAGATGATCCGCTTCTATCTGGGCGAGGAACCCATCCTCTCGAATGTGCCGACGTGGCTGTGCCGCAAGAGCGACGATCTGAAGTACGTGCTCGATCATCTCCATGAACTGGTGGTCAAGGAGGTACACGGAGCGGGAGGTTACGGCATGCTGATCGGCCCTGCCGCGACCCGGGCCGAGATCGAGGAGTTCCGTGCCGCGCTGCTGGCCAACCCGGCCGGCTACATCGCACAGCCGACGCTGTCGCTGTCGAGCTGTCCGACCTATGTGAACTCCGGCATTGCGCCGCGCCACATCGACCTGCGGCCCTTTGTGCTGTCGGGCAAGAAGGTGCGCATGGTCGCGGGCGGGCTCACGCGCGTCGCGCTCAAGGAGGGCTCGCTGGTGGTCAACTCGTCGCAGGGGGGAGGCACGAAGGACACCTGGGTGCTCAATCCCGAGGACGCCCCCGCATCTTCGGCCGCATCGCATAACCAATCGCAGGGAGCCTGACATGTTGAGCCGAACCGCTGACCATTTGTTCTGGATGTCGCGTTACACGGAGCGTGCCGAGAGCACCGCGCGCATGCTCAATGTGAACTACGAGACGTCGCTGCTGCCGCAATCCGCCAGCAAGGCGCAGGAAGGCTGGCTGGGCCTGTTGTCCATCAGCGAGCTGATACCCGACTACACCGCACGCTACGGCGAGATCACGCAGGAGAAGGTGCTCACCTACATGGTGCGTGATGAGCGCAACCCCTCGTCCATCTACTCGTGCATCCAGGCCGCGCGCGAGAATGCGCGTGCGGTGCGCGGGGCGCTGACCACCGAGGTCTGGGAGACGCAGAACCACACCTGGCTGGCCATCCACAAGCACATGCAGGATGGGGCCCTCGAGCGCGACCCGGGGCAGTTTTTCGAGTGGGTCAAGTACCGCTCGCATCTTTCGCGTGGCGTCACGCTGGGCACCATGCTGCATGACGAGGCGTACCGCTTCATGCGGCTTGGTACGTCCCTTGAGCGGGCCGACAACACGGCGCGGCTGCTGGACGTGAAGTTCCATGCGGTGCAGAGCGATTTCCACGGCAGCGTGCGCAATCCCACGCGTGCCACGCCGGAGTTCGACTTCTATCACTGGAGCGCGATCCTGCGCAGCGTCTCCGCATTCGAGATCTACCGCAAGGTCTACCGCGATGTGATCACACCCGAGCGCGTGGCCGAACTGCTGATGCTGCGGGCCGACATGCCGCGCTCCCTGCATTCGAACATGAAGCAGGTGGTGGACAACCTGGCGGCCGTGGCCAACGAGCACTCGGGAGAGACGCAGCGCAAGGCGGGGCGCCTTTTGGCCGACCTGAGCTACGGGAGGATCGAGGAGATTCTGGCCACCGGGCTGCATGCATACCTGACGCAGTTCCTGGATCGGGTGAACGAGCTGGGGTCCCGGATCAGCCGGGACTTCCTGGTGCCTGTGCACCATTGATCGAAAGGGGGGGACTTCTTCCTTGCGGGGGGCGATGCGGTGGAGTGCTCTGCGCTGCGCTTACGTGGAGCTGGATGTGCGGGGGATGAACCGAAGAGGCGGCGACTTCCGCTTCGCCGGTGCGCCGGGGCCGGGTATCTGCCAAGCGGTTCCAGAATGCGCAACCACAATCCAGCACAACCCACCCATCTGTCCTATATTGGCGGGTGAGGCAAATCAGCAAGCCACCAACCCGACACCCAGCACAAGGAGCAAACGCATGAGTTACCCCAATACCCAGCTCTTCATCGACGGCCAATGGCGCGATGCATCCGACGGCAAGTCGCTTGCCGTGTTCAATCCGGCCACCGGCCAGGAAATCGGCCGTGTGGCGCATGCCAACAAGGCGGACATGGATGCGGCGCTTGCTTCCGCGCAGAAGGGCTTCGAGATCTGGCGCGACATGCCCGCGATCGAGCGGGCCAGGACCATGCGCCGCGCAGCCGCGCTGATGCGCGAGCGTGCGGCGGCGATCGGCGAGATCCTCACGCAGGAGCAGGGCAAGCCGGTGATCGAGGCACGTGGCGAGGCTGCGGCCGCGGCCGACATCATCGAGTGGTTCGCCGACGAAGGCATGCGTGTCTATGGCCGCATCGTTCCCTCGCGCAACCTGGCCGTTCGCCAGCTGGTGGTGAAGGACCCCGTGGGGGTCGTGGCGGCATTCACGCCATGGAATTTCCCGATCAACCAGGTGGTGCGCAAGCTGGGGGCCGCCCTGGCTGCGGGCTGCGCGGTGATCGTGAAGGCGCCGGAGGAGACCCCGGCCAGCCCCGCGGAACTGATCAGGGCGTTCGCCGATGCGGGCGTTCCGGCCGGCGTGATCAACCTGCTCTACGGCAACCCGGCGGAAATCTCGGGCTATCTGATTCCGCACCCCGTGGTGCGCAAGGTCACGTTCACGGGCTCCACGCCGGTGGGCAAGCAGCTCGCGGGCCTCGCGGGCCAGCACATGAAGCGCGTGACGATGGAACTCGGCGGCCATGCGCCCGTCATCGTCTGCGACGACGCGGACATCGCGCTTGCCGTGAAGTGCACGGCAGGCGCCAAGTTCCGCAATGCGGGCCAGGTCTGTATTTCTCCCACACGCTTCCTGGTGCATGAGAGTGTGAAGGCCGACTTCGTGGCGGCGCTCACCAAGTATGCGAAGGGCCTGCGGGTGGGCGACGGCCTGGCCGAGGGCACGCAGATGGGCCCCCTGGCCAATCCGCGCCGCGTGACGGCGATGGCCGAGTTCATGGCCGACGCCGTGCAGAGCGGAGCCGAGGTGATGACGGGCGGCGAGCGCATCGGCACCGCCGGCAATTTCTACGCACCGACGATTCTGGACAATGTGCCGCTGACCGCGCGCATCTTCAACGACGAGCCGTTCGGTCCCGTGGCGGCGGTGCGCGGCTTCACCGACCTGAACGAGGCTGTCAAGGAGGCCAACCGCCTTGCGTTCGGCCTCGCGGGCTACGCGTTCACCTCTTCGCTGAAGAATGCCCACCTGCTGTCGCAGCGTGTGGAGGTCGGCATGCTGTGGGTCAATCAGCCAGCCACGCCCTCGGCGGAACTGCCGTTCGGCGGCATCAAGGATTCGGGTTACGGCTCGGAAGGCGGACCGGAGGCGCTGGAGGCCTGCCTGAACACCCGCGCGATCTCGATCACCAACGTGTGATGGACTGCCAGGCCATTGCTGCAACTGCAGCTGTGGCCCGATCCCAGAACGCCTCCAGGGCAGCTTGCCCTGGAGGCGTTGTGCTTTTCCGTGGCTGCCTGCCGTGGGTCAGTCCATCAGGTCGTCGAGGATCAGTCGGCGCAGGGCGGCCAGTGGCAGGTCATCCAGGCGCGCGAAGAGGTACAGCACCAGCGTGGGGTCGAGCGGATGCGGGACCAGGATCTCGTGGTGGTCTGCAAACGTGGTGATCATCTCGCGCAGGTGGCCTTGCCGGGCCTGCGCCTCCAGGTGCGGCATGATGCTCTCGGCCACGGTCTTCAGGGTCGCGGCGGCGGGGGCGTTGTCGGTCTTGGCGGCAAAGTCGCGCGCGCGGGTATCAAGCCAGCCCGCCCAGGCCGTCGTGGCCAGCCCGTACATCAGGCGCTGCAGCATGTCGGTCAGTGCCTCGGGGGAGAGGTCGACCGCGCGCCCGGTCGCAACTGCGGGTGGTGATGCGGGTGGTGATGCGGGGGAGGCCGCCTTTTTCATGGCTTTCGCGGCTTCCTGGGCGACTTCCTCCGGAGGCGCCTCTTCTGCAGGCTCATCGGCAGGCTCTTCAGGCATAGCGACCGGGGAGTGCGTCCTGGTTGCCTGTGGCTTGCGCGATGGCGGCGGAGCAACCACCTCCAGTTCGAGATCGACTTCTGTCAAGGCTTCGACCGGTGCCTGCGCCGCCACGTCGGCAAGGTCCTTCTGCAGCGGGCGTGCGGTGGTGACCAGCTGCTCGTGAATGGCTTTCCAGGTCGGTCCGCCCATGAGCACGGAGCCTCGTGTTTCCGTCGAGGTCAGCCCCGCTTCATCGACCATCTTGTGGAGCATGTCGGACAGCGCCTGGTTGCCGCCCGGCGTGACGAACAGCACGCTCGGCCTGCAGCGCTGGACGACGGGATGCGATAGCGCCCGGGACACAAAGGCGGTGTCGGTGCCCTGGCCGCTGCGGCGCATCAGGAACACCATCAGCTCGATCTTCTCGAGCAGCGGCTGGGACAGCGTGGAGGAGAGCAGGCCTTCGCTGATGCCCACGATGCGCACCGGACCGGCGGAGTCGCCCACCACGTCCGCGTAGTCGAGTGGATAGCTGTCCGCATCCTTGCCGGTGCTGGACATCTTGAGCGCGCAGGCCTGCGTGCCGAAGCGCTCCGACAGATGGCTGAAGATCGGGTTGAACCACAGCACGGAATTGCTGAAGATCGCCACCTGCCGCACCGGCTGATGCGTGCTCGACTGCTTGGCCGAGCGGTTGGGGGTGAGGAAATACCTGAACGGATCGGCGGCATCGCCGGGATCTTCGTCGAGAAAGCGCCGGGTTTCCGCGAGCCGCTGGGCCGCATCCGCGCGGTGCTTGGCGCCGTGCGATATCACGACGTTCCATTGCTGGTAATGGCGCTGCGAGGCGGAGCGCTCGAACAGGATCGAGGGCGACTCCTGATCCCAGAATGCCGCAATGCGGCCCACCATGTTCTGCACCGCGGCGTCTTCTCCTTCCAGGACGTGGAGGAAGTAGCCGTCGGAGATGGCAAGCAGACCTGTGAGCTCGTTGCGTTTCGCAAAATCTTCGCACGCGGCCAGCAGGCTGTCCGTGGGGAGGGCAACCTTGCCCTGGCGCGCGGCTTTACCAAAATAGCAGACTACTTGCATGGCTATGGAGCGAGTGAGCTTCAGAGGTATCGCTGGATTTCAAAGCGTAACCCAAAGATACACCTAAATACCTCGGGGACCGCGAATTCACAAAGGTTAATTTTTTTCCACCGGCCTTTGCGGATTACTGCACCAATCACTCCAGCTACCTGCATACAGCGCGCCGCGTCCCAAACCAGCCACCTCCATGGCGATCAAATTGGGCAATGCGCTGACACCGCTGCCACATTGGTGAACCACATTGTCTGGTGAACGTCCTTGCAGCAAATCGCTGAATTCCTCGCGCAGCTGATTGGCAGGCTTGAATTTCCCATCTGCTCCGATATTGCTGGTAAACGGGCGATTCAAGGCGCCCGGAATATGACCCGCCACGGGATCCAGGGGCTCGACCTCGCCGCGATAGCGCGCCGGCGCACGCGCGTCAACCACGGTCTGGCTGCCGGTGCCGAGCTGCAGGAGCACATCGTCCGCATTCACCAGCCGGACCAGTGGCGCCTTGAGCTCGAAATTACTCTGAAAGTGGTTGGTTGCTTCGCCCGAGCCCATCGCATTGCCGGCTGCCCGCCATGCCTGCAGGCCGCCATCGAGCACTGCCACGGCCTCGTGGCCCGCCCACTTGAGCATCCACCAGAGGCGGCCGCAATAGTTGGCACCATTGCGGTCATAGACCACAGCCTGCATATCGTTGGAGAAGCCGATTTCGCTCAGCCACATCGAGAAACGCTCGCGGTTGGGCAGCGGATGGCGACCTCCGGAGGCGGGCTGATCCGCCTCCCCAGCCACAATGACCGAGCCGTCCGCACCCGGGCTGCCATGCCGTGCGCTGAGATTTTTGTCCAGATCGGCGTGAATTGCACCGGGAATATGTGAAGCGAGAAACTGTGATTCACCCCACCCCGGGTTCATAAGATCAAAAGAGCAATCAAACACCATAAGTGGTGAGCCACTCTCTATCAGCTTTTTCAATTCAGCAACTTGAATCAATGTCGTGTATGTCATATTCGCGCTTGTCGAGAGAACGGATGAATTTGTCTGGATATTGGCCGCTGCACCAATTGCCTGCTGTCACCATTTTGACGCGAATCCCGCATGAATATCGGCTGAGGGAGGTCGCTGGAGCGAAATTCGAGGCTTATTCCAAGCCCCAAGCCCCCGACCCTCAGAGCTTGCGGCACGGGCTCATACTTCTTCGTTCGGTGCATCGGGCGCGCTGCGTGCACGCAACACGGTGGCCGTGATGCCGCTGGCGATGATCAGGAACATGCCCGCCCACCCCAGTGGCGGAATGATGTCGCCGAAGAACACCATGCCCGAGATGGCTCCGAAGATGATGCCGGAGTACTGCAGGTTCGCCACGACCAGCGTCTCGCGTGATGTCTTGGCCTGCGCATAGGCTTTGGTCAGGCACAGTTGCGCGATGGAGGCCAGCACGCCGATCGGGATCAGCCACAGCGTGTTCCAGCCAGCCCACGGGGAGATGCCCGTCACCATCATGGTCACCGCCCCCGCCGCTGCCGAGCCCATGGCGAAATAGAACACGGTGCGGGTTTCGGGCTCGCCGATGCGCGAGAGGGCGACCACCTGCATGTAGGCAAATGCCGAGGCCATGCCCGACATGAGGCCGAGCATGCCGGCGAAGGCCTGCTCCTGCTGGATGCTGGGGCGCAGGAGCAGCACGACGCCGATGAAGCCGACGATGATGGTTCCGACCAGCGAGCCCTGCAGTGGCGGGCGGGGCGCTTCGGGAGACGGGCGCCAGGCCCAGAGTGCGGCCCCCATCAGGAACACGGCGATCCAGACGCTGCTCATGTAGTTGAGCGTCATGGCGGTGGCGAGCGGCAGATGGGCGATCGCATAGAACCAGGCCACGAGCG
This sequence comes from Diaphorobacter ruginosibacter, assembly GCF_014395975.1. Taxonomy (NCBI): domain Bacteria; kingdom Pseudomonadati; phylum Pseudomonadota; class Betaproteobacteria; order Burkholderiales; family Comamonadaceae; genus Diaphorobacter; species Diaphorobacter ruginosibacter. Next base: position 1,290,469 of record NZ_CP060714.1, read on the forward strand.
AGGTCACGCCGATCAGGCTTCGCCAGGCGTGCATGCCGGGGTAGCGGGTTTTCAGCGAAGTGCCCTGCCGGCGCGCCAGCCAGATCATCATCGCCATCCCGATCACGCCGCGATAGAACACCATCTCGCCCGGATTGAAGTAGGGCGACGCGGCCTTGATGCAGACCCCCATGCTGGCGAAGAAGAAGGCGGCCAGGACCATCCAGAGGGCATGCATAGCGTCGGAGTATTCGTTGCGGACAAAAAAATGCCAGTGCCTTCCGTGAAAAGAAAGAACACTGGCTTGGGCCCGCCGATCTTACGGCGAATATGCCGAAGAGGACGCGAGAGCCGTGGAATCGTGGATTTCGCGCTCAGCGGCGCGCGGCGGATGGATCTCCGTTCAGCATGTCTCCCATGCGCGAGCGATACCATTCGTGGAAGTGCTGCATGCCATCCTCCATCGGGCTCTGGTAGGGGCCGACCTCGTTGTCGCCACGCTCGAGCAGCGCCTTGCGGCCCGCGTCCATGCGCTCGCCGATCTCGTCGTCCTCGATGGCGGTTTCCATATAGGCGGCCTTCTGCGCTGCCACGAACTCAGGCTCGAACGCGACGATTTCCTCGGGGTAGTAGAACTCCACGACATTCATCGTCTTGGTCGGGCTGACCGGATGCAGCGTCGAGACCGTGAGCACGTGGGGGTACCACTCCACCATGATATGGGGATAGTAGGTGAGCCAGATCGCTCCGCGCTCGGGCAGCTTGCCGTCACGGTACTGCAGCAGCACGTCGTGCCAGGTCCGGTAGACCTCGGAGCCAGGCTTGCCAAAGGTCGGCGCGACGCCCACGGTCTGCACCGAATACTCCTTGGCGAACTCCCACTTCAGGTCGTCGCAGGTCACGAAGTTGCCGAGGCCCGGATGGAACGGACCGACGTGGTAGTCCTCCAGATAGACCTCGATGAAGGTCTTCCAGTTGTAGTTGCACTCGTGCATCTCGACGTGGCTGAGCACGAACCCGTCGAAGCTCAGCTCCGACAGCGGGCCCATGCCGGCCAGATCGGCACGCACGTCGCGGCCGTTGCGCGTCTCGAACAGCAGGCCGTTCCATTCCTGGAGCTGGTAGTTGTTGAGGCTCAGGCACGGGTCGTGCGCGAAGTGCGGCGCACCCAGCAGTTCGCCGCTGGGACTGTAGGTCCAACGGTGCAGCGGGCAGACGATGTTGCCGCCCGCATGGCCTTTGCCATGGCCTTGCAGCGAGCCACGCCCCTTGAGCATGACGGCCTGGCGGTGGCGGCACACATTGGAGATCAGTTCGACCTGGCCCTGCGCGTTGCGCACCAGCGCGCGGCCTTCTCCCTCCTGGGGAAGCGCGTAGTAGTCACCCGGGTTGGGTACGGCGAGTTGATGCCCCACATAGCGGGGAGCTGACTGGAAGATGGTCTCCAGCTCGCGCTGGAAGAGCGCCTCGTCGAAGTAACTGGAAACTGGAAGTTGGCTTGCGGCCTGCTGCAGTTGAAGACTTAAATCAGACATGGGGGACCTGACCTAAAGACTCCCCACAGGGAGGGGTGCGCGTTCGCACCGACGGAAAAAAACGAAACCGGCCCAGGGACAGTGATCCATAGCCGGTTCGTGACGGAAATGGGATTATAGGCGGTGGGGTTATTTCCGGAGTCCAAGTAAGTGTATTGAGCCGATCCGGCGCGGCCGGCGGGCGATGGCAGCACCGGCGGCCTCCTGTTCTCTTCGAGCGAACGGGCAAATCACCTTAAACACTCATTCCGCTGACGCCCTCGGAGTGCAGCGCCTAAAATGGCCCGTTTTCCCTACTTGCGTTCAGCGCCCATCTTACCCATGCCCAAGGCCCCAGCCGCAGCAGACTCCAAGGATCCCGTCAGCTATGAAGCTGCACTGCAGGAGCTGGAGGAACTCATCGAGCGCATCGAATCCGGCGACATGCCGCTCGAGCAGATGCTTGCCGGATATCAGCGCGGCGCCAGCCTGCTGGCATTCTGCCGCGCGCGTCTCGACGCGGTTCAGGATCAGATCAAGGTCCTCGACGAAGGCAAGCTGCAGGCGTGGACGCAGGAGTGACGCAGAAAATGGATTCCGCAGTGGTGCTTGCACAAGATTTTGATTTCGATGCCTGGCAGCGCGTGCAGCGCGACGAGGTGGAAGACTGCCTTTCGCGCTGGGTGAGCCCCGAGGCGCCCGCGGGCCTGGGCGAGGCCATGCGCTATGCCGTGCTTGACGGTGGCAAGCGGCTGCGTCCGCTGCTGGTGCTGGCCGCTTCCGAGGCCGTGGGCGGCCTGCGCGAGGCCGCGTTGCGCGGCGCCTGCGCTGCCGAGCTGATCCACGCTTACTCCCTGGTCCACGACGACATGCCCTGCATGGACAATGACGTGCTGCGAAGGGGCAAGCCCACGGTGCACGTGCAGTTCGGCGAGGCCGAGGCCTTGCTGGCGGGAGATGCATTGCAGGCCCTGGCCTTCGAACTTCTCACACCCGAGACCGGAGTGCCTGCCGCGATGCAGGCCACGCTGTGCCGCATGCTGGCGCGTGCGGCCGGCGCCGACGGCATGGCGGGCGGGCAGGCCATCGACCTGGCGAGTGTCGGCAAGATGCTGACCGAAGACCAACTGCGACGGATGCACCGCCTCAAGACGGGCGCGTTGCTGCGTGCCTGCGTGGTCATGGGTGCCGCGTGCGCGGACGCCGCGGAGGATGCGCGCGAGGCGCTGGCGGAATACGGCGCGGCCATCGGGCTGGCATTCCAGGTGGTCGACGACATCCTGGATGTGATCGCCGATTCCGCCACACTGGGCAAGACCGCAGGCAAGGATGCCGCAAGCGACAAGCCCACCTATGTGTCGCTGCTGGGCCTTGAGCCCGCGCAGCGATATGCCGAAGAGCTGCGCGAAGCGGCCCACGCGGCATTGGCCCGCTCGGGGCTGTCCGACACACGGGCATTGGCCGCACTGGCCGATGCGGTGGTGCGCCGCAGCCACTGACAGCACTGGCGAGACCCTTGCAGCGATGCCATTCCGAACCGCACTCATGCTCCCTCCGGCCGCCTGCCTCGCCGGCACGCGCGGTGCCTGGGCGCATGCGGTTCAGCCCGAGAAGATAGAACAACGCCCCTTCGGCACGCGCACCGCGCAGAGCCGATAACCGGGCGAGAACGAAGGCTGGAAGCCCCACTATGTCCACGAATTCCTATCCCCTTTTGACGACTGTGAACGACCCGGCCGACCTGCGCCGGCTTTCGCGCGCGGATCTCAAGACGCTCGCCAACGAGTTGCGGGCGTTCGTGCTGGAGAGCGTGTCGAAGACGGGCGGCCACCTCTCGTCGAACCTCGGCACGGTCGAGCTCACCGTGGCGCTGCACAAGGTGTTCAGTACGCCGCAGGATCGCATCGTGTGGGACGTGGGTCACCAGTCCTATCCCCACAAGATCCTCACCGGGCGCCGCGACCGCATGCCGTCGCTGCGTCAGCTGGGCGGTCTGTCCGGATTTCCGCTGCGCACGGAAAGCGAATACGACACCTTTGGCACGGCGCATTCGAGCACCAGCATTTCCGCTGCGCTCGGCATGGCGCTGGCCTCCAAGCAGAAGGGCGAGAACCGCTTCGGCATCGCGGTGATCGGCGACGGCGCGATGACGGCCGGTATGGCGTTCGAGGCTCTCAACAACGCGGGCGTGGCCGATGCGAACCTGCTGGTGATCCTGAACGACAACGACATGAGCATCAGCCCACCGGTGGGTGCACTGAACCGTTATCTGGCGCAACTGATGAGCGGCCAGTTCTATGCGAAGGCGCGCGACGTGGGCAAGCAGGTGCTCAAGCCCGTGCCGCCGCTGCTCGAACTGGCCAAGCGCCTGGAGCAGCAGGCCAAGGGCATGGTGGTGCCGGCCACGCTGTTCGAGAAGTTCGGCTTCAACTACATCGGCCCGATCGATGGACATGACCTGGACTCGCTGATTCCCACGCTCGAGAACATCAAGAGCCTGAAGGGCCCGCAATTCCTGCATGTGGTCACGAAGAAGGGCCAGGGCTACAAGCTGGCCGAAGCCGATCCGGTGGCCTATCACGGTCCGGGCAAGTTCGATCCGGCCGTGGGCCTGGTCAAGCCCGCCACGCCCTCCAAGCAGACCTTCACCCAGGTCTTCGGCGACTGGCTGTGCGACATGGCGGCCCAGGATTCGCGCCTGGTCGGCATCACGCCCGCCATGCGCGAGGGCTCGGGGCTGGTGGAGTTCGAGCGCAGGTTTCCCAAGCGCTACTACGACGTGGGCATTGCCGAGCAGCACGCGGTCACCTTTGCCGCGGGCATGGCCTGCGAAGGCGTGAAGCCGGTGGTCGCGATCTATTCGACCTTCCTGCAGCGCGCCTATGACCAGCTGATCCACGACGTGGCCCTGCAGAACCTGCCCGTGGTGTTCGCTCTCGACCGCGCAGGTCTGGTGGGCGCCGATGGCGCCACGCACGCGGGTGCCTATGACATTGCCTTCGTGCGCTGCATTCCCAACATGAGCATGGCATGCCCTGCCGACGAGCGCGAATGCCGCCAGTTGCTGACCACCGCCTACGAGCAGGACCATCCCGTGGCGGTGCGCTATCCACGTGGTGCGGGTGTAGGCGTGAAGCCTCTCGAGGACCTCTCTTCCCTGCCATTCGGCAAGGGCGAAGTGCGCCGCGAGACGCAGTCCGCCGAGGCGGGCAGGCGCCTTGCGATCCTTGCCTTCGGCACGTTGCTGTACCCGGCGCTCGAAGCCGCGCAGGCACTCGATGCCACGGTCGTGAACATGCGCTGGGCCAAGCCGCTCGACACGGAGCTGCTGCTCGAGATCGCCCGCACGCATGACGAGATCGTCACAGTGGAAGAGGGCTGCATCATGGGTGGTGCCGGCAGTGCCGTGCTCGAGGCGCTGAATGCGGCCGGCGTGGTGCGTCCGGTGCTCCAGCTCGGTCTGCCGGATGCCTTCATCGAGCATGGCGATCCGGCCAAGCTGCTGTCGCTGCAGGGGCTCGACGCGGCGGGCATCCAGGCGTCGATCGAGAAGCGTTTCGGTGCACGCCGCTCCGTGGCAGCCGCCACGCCCAAGGTCGCCTGACCGCGCAGGCAAACGAGACGGCGAAGACGGCGCGGGCCCTCCCGCAATTCCGAGTCACTTGCAACCCGCTCCGGGCAACTGGCGGCGGGTTGTGTTTTTTCGGCCCGGCACAAGTCGAAAAAATGCAGAAGTTGTAGCAACGGAGTACCACACGCAGGGGAAAACCCCCTCTGAGCGCACTCGACATTTTTTTAGAATCTGACAACTCATTTGCGCGTGCCATCGTCTACATTTTTCGAGTGCGCGCGCGATGTGCTGTACGTAGGTGCCGGTCGGGCAGTCAGTCATTGCGTCGCACGCCGCACCAACTCAACTACATTGTTCGGAGAGAAATCCATGGATCGTCGTTCCATCATCAAGCAGGCCGGTATTGCTGGCGTGCTCGCAGCCGGTGTTGCACCAGCCGTTCACGCGCAGGCCGCCGTGCGCTGGCGCCTGGCATCGAGCTTCCCCAAGTCGCTGGACACGATCTTCGGCAGCGCCGAGAAGATGTCGGCCGCCGTCAAGGCCATGTCGGGCGGCAAGTTCGAGATTTCCGTGCACCCCGCTGGTGAACTGATGCCCGCTTTCGGCGTGGTGGATGCGCTGCAGGCCGACACCATCGACATGGCCGAATCTGCGGCCTACTACTTCACCGGCAAGGACCCGATCTTCGCCTTCAGCTGCGCGGTGCCGTTCGGCCTGACCACGCTGCAGATGAATGCGTGGAAGGACCATGGCAACGGCCGCAAGCTGCTGGACGCGTTCTTCGAGAAGTACAACTTCCGCACCTTCAGTGCCGGCAACACCACCACCCAGATGGGTGGCTGGTACCGCAAGGAAATCAAGGGCGTGGCCGATCTCAAGGGCCTGAAGATGCGCCTGGGCGGCGGCGTGTTCGGCGAGGCGATGGCCAAGCTGGGCGTGGTCGGCCAGAACATGCCCGCGGGTGACGTGTACCAGGCTCTGGAAAAGGGCACGCTGGACGCCGTGGAGTTCGTCGGTCCCTACGACGACGAGAAGCTGGGCTTCAACAAGGTGGCTCCGTACTATTACTACCCAGGCTGGTGGGAAGGTTCCGCCGACCTGGAGTTCTTCGTCAACCGCAAGAAGTTCGATGCGCTGTCGCCGGAGAACAAGGCCATCCTGGAAGCCGCAACGCGTTGGGCTGCGATGGACATGACCTCCAAGTACCAGACCGTGAACCCGATCGCCATCAAGCGCCTCGTGGCCAACAAGACGCAGCTGAAGGCTTTCCCGAAGGCCGTGATGGATGCGGGCTTCAAGGCTTCGATGGAAGTGTTTGCCGAGCACGAAGCCAAGTCGCCGGAGTTCAAGAAGATCCACCAGGACATGCGTGCTTTCCAGCGCGACCAGATCCTGTGGAATCGCTTCTCCGAATTCCCGTTCAACCAGTACATGAACTCGGTGAAGATCTAAGTTCTTCTCCACGTCATCAAAAGCGGTGGGCCCCAGCGGCTCACCGCTTTTTTTCTTCCCGGAATACCGGGTTCTATGTGTAGCGTGACGAAGGGGTTCGCGGCGCTTGCGGTGAGAGTCTTCGTTTGGAAGTGCTGATATGGCCCCTCATACTTTGTTGCAAAGGCTTGCCGTACGCTTGTACTGTCTGCGCCTTTGCGTCGCGTCTGAGGGGCCATCTCAGCATTGGGGTGGGCAGTTCAGGGCGGGCGCGCGCTGCTCAGGTCGTCGTTTGGACAACCTCGTGCTCATTCCGACAATGCGTGATGAATAAAAAACCTCCGGTGCCGGGAGAGGTCCGGCGCCGGAGGTTTGCGGTGAGCCTTGGGGCAATCAGCGAGAGGCCGTTACTTCGCCTCGCTCGCGGCGCCTGCGGATTCCTGCAGCGCCTTCATCGGATCGTCCGAGCCGTAGCCTCCCTCGGCCGGGGCGGCAGGTTCTTCTGCCGAGGCCGCGCCGTCGGGTTGCTCGGCTGCTGTGGGCTCGTCATTGCCGTAGGTATCTCCGTCGGAGCCGCTGCCGTAGCCTTCGCTTCCTTCCAGCTGCTGCAGCATCTCGGTTCCCACGGCGTTCATGTCCACCTTCTCGGCCTTGTCGAGCGCACCGGTGACGATGCCCGGGAACGCGATCAGCGTGCCCACCATGATCAATTGGATCAGCACGAACGGGACGGCACCCTTGTAGATCTGCATGGTCGTCACGGGCTGGATGACCTTGCCGGTCACGCGGTCCACGTACTGCTTGTCCGGTGCGACGGAGCGCAGGAAGAACAGCGCGAAGCCGAATGGCGGATGCATGAACGAGGTCTGCATGTTCACGGCCAGCAGCACGCCGAACCAGATCAGGTCGATGCCCATCTTGTCGGCCACGGGGCCGAGCAGCGGAACGACGATGAACGAGAGTTCGAAGTAATCCAGGAAGAACGCCAGGAAGAAGATCATCACGTTCACGACGATCAGGAAGCCCACCTGTCCGCCGGGCAGGCCGGTCAGCAGGTGCTCGACCCACTTCGGACCATCCGCGGCCTGGAACACCAGGCTGAAGGTGGTCGCGCCGATCATGATGAACATGACGAAGCTCGCGAGCTTGGTGGTCGATGCCAGGGCCTGCTTGAGCAGGGACATGTCCAGGCGCTTGCGCACGAAGCCCATGATCAGCGCGGCCATCGCGCCCATCGCACCGCCTTCGGTCGGCGTGGCGATGCCCAGGAAGATCGTGCCCAGCACCAGGAAGATCAGCAGCAGCGGCGGAATCAGCACGAAGGTCACGCGTTCGGCCAGCTTGGAGAGCAGCCCCAGCTTGAGCAGCTTGTTCACGCTGGCGATCACGAATGCGATGAACGTGCCGCCGCACATGGCCGTGACCACCTTTTCATCGGTGGGCACGTCCAGCACTTCCTTGCCCTGCCACCAGGTGTGCAGGTCGGCCATGTGGCCTGCCAGCAGGATCGCGACGGCGGTGGAGACCGCCATGACCACGGCCAGCGAGGTGTAGCCGGCGTTGCCGTTTTCCTCGCGGTAGATGCGCGCCTCGGGCGGCAGTGCGGGCACGGTGTGCGGCTTGAAGATCGCGAGGATCACCACCCACAGGACATACAGGCCCATCAGCATGAAGCCGGGAATGAATGCGCCCTTGTACATGTCGCCCACGCTGCGGCCGAGTTGGTCGGCCATCAGGATCAGAACGAGCGAGGGCGGGATGATCTGGGCCAGCGTGCCCGATGCGGCAATCACGCCGGCGGACAGCGGACGGTCATAACCATAGCGCAGCATGATGGGCAGCGAGATCAGGCCCATCGAGATGACCGATGCGGCCACCACACCCGTCGTGGCAGCCAGCAGGGCGCCCACGAAGATCACGGCCAGGGCCAGGCCGCCGCGCAGCGGGCCGAACACCTGGCCGACGGTGTCGAGCAGGTCCTCGGCCATGCCGCTGCGCTCCATGATCAGCCCCATGAGGGTGAAGAACGGAACCGCGAGCAGGGTATCGTTGGCCATGATGCCGATGAGGCGCTGGGGCAGCCAGGCCATCACGGACGAAGGGAACACGCCGAGTTCGATGCCGAGGAAACCGAAGGCCAGCCCTGCAGCACCCAGGCTGAATGCCACCGGGAAGCCCAGCAGCAGGAACACGATCAGGCCCGCGAACATGATCGGGGCGTAGTTGGTGGTAATGAATTCCATTGTGGTTGGCTCCTGCGGCGTTCAGTGCTTGGCAGGAGCAGCCATGGCGGCGGCTGCTTCGGCTTCTTTGCGTTCGGCTTCGGCGCGCAGCACCTCGGCCAGTTCCTGCTCTGCGCTCTTGTCGGAGAGCTTGCCCATGGGGTCGGGGCCGTCGCCGGTCAGGAAGGCGATGCGCTTGATGAGTTCGGAGATGCCCTGCAGCATCAGCAGCGTGATACCCACGGGAATGGCGGCCCACACGGGCCAGCGGATCAGGCCGCCGGGGTTGCCCGACATTTCGCCCGAGGTGTACATCTGCATGACCACCGGCCAGCTCAGGTACAGGATGGTCACGCACAGCGGCGTGAGGAAGAAGGCGAAGCCGATGATGTCGATCCACACCTGGGTCTTCTTCGACAGGCGGCTGTTCACCACGTCGATGCGCACATGCTCGCGATGCAGCAGCGTGAAGCCGGCGGCGATCAGGAACGACCATGCGAACAGATACCACTGGACTTCCAGGAAGCCGTTCGAGCTGAAGTCGAACACCTTTCGGATGATGGCATTGACGGCGCTGACGAGGGTGGCGGCAAAAATCAGCCAGATTGAGTATTTGCCGATGAAGGCATTGAGCCTGTCGATGGCTCTTGATAGTGCTAGTAAAGCCTGCATTTGGTCTCCGGGAAAGGCTTGGCGCCAGACACGAGCGCCCCTCCTCGATCAGAGGCAAGGGGATGTGGCCGGCGCGGATCGCAATTGTAGGTAACAGTCTAAGGATTGGCTTACGTCTTGATGACAGTGCAATCCCTACACTCTTCCCTCGCGATCTCAGGTATTAATAGTTTTGTTCTTTCGTCCAGGCTCAATCCAGGAGCAGGACGGCCTTGATCTGGGCGTGGATGGCCTCGCCGACCGCGAGCCCCAACTGCCTGCATGAACGCCGGGTGATGCGCGCGAGGAGTGTCGTGCCGGATGCGTCGAGCTCGACCAGCATCTGGCCCGGGCCCTCGTCCGTGATGGAGGCGATGCGGGCCGGCAGCGTGTTCAGCACGCTGCTGTCCTTGGCCGGGGAGCGTGTGAGGCTGACCTCGCGGGCCATGATGCGCACGCGCAGAACATCGCCCACCGCATGTTCACGGGCCGTGGGCAGGTGCAGGGGGCCGGCCTGGCTGTGCAGCGTGAGCAGCTGGTCGGCACGGTCGTAGCCCGCTACGGTCGCAACGACCAGTGCGCTGGCCGTGTCGCCATGGGCCAGGGGCAGGTCGAGGCGCGACATGAGTGTTTCGGTGGGGCCGCTTGCCAGTACGCGGCCGGACTCCATCAGCACCATGTGCGAGGCCAGGCGCGCGACTTCGTCGGGCGAATGGCTCACATAGATGATGGGGATGTCGAGCGACTGGTGCAGCCGGTCCAGGTACGGCAGCACCTCGAGCTTGCGCTGGGCGTCGAGTGCCGCGAGCGGCTCGTCCATCAGCAGCACATGGGGGCTCGCGGCCAGCGCGCGGGCGATGGCCACGCGCTGGCGTTCGCCTCCGGAGAGCGTGTCGGGCCGGCGATCCATCATCCCGGTAATGCCCAGCAGATCGACGGCCTGCTCGAGCGCCACGCGCCGTTCGGCAGCGGGCGTGCGGCGCATGCCGTAGGCGATGTTGCGCCGCACGTCCAGGTGGGGGAACAGGCTGGCTTCCTGGAACACATAGCCCAGCCGGCGTCGGTGCGTCGGCAGCCAGATGCGGCGTGCGTCGTCCTGCCACACCTCGTCGTTCACGACCATGCTGCCGCCTGCGCGCTCAAGGCCCGCCATCGCGCGCAGGCAACTGGTCTTGCCGCAGCCCGAGGGGCCGAACAGCGCGGTCACGCCATGGCCCGGCAGGTCCAGGTCGACATCGAGCTGGAAGCTCGCCCGCGCAAGCGTGAAGGACGCGCGCAGGCGTTGGGCTGTGGTGTGGCTGGGCTGGTTCATGAGCGGGACTGCGGACGCTGCAGCAGGTGGATGGCCAGCAACACGAGGAACGAGAACACCACCATGCCCGCGGCCAGCCAGTGGGCCTGCGTGTATTCGAGTGCCTCGACGTGGTCGTAGATCTGCACCGAGACCACGCGCGTCTGGCCGGGGATGTTTCCGCCAAGCATCAGCACCACGCCGAACTCTCCTACCGTGTGCGCGAATGTCAGCACGCCCGCCGTGAGAAAGCCGTTGCGGGCCATGGGGGCGGCGACGGAGAAGAACCGGTCCAGCGGCGCGGCGCCCAGGGTGGCGGCCACTTCCATCGGGCGCCTGCCGAGCGACTCGAACGCACGCTGCAGCGGCTGCACGGCAAAGGGCATCGAATAGATCAGGGAGCCGATCAGCAGGCCGTTGAAGGTGAAGGGCAGCAGCTTCAGCCCCATGGATTGCATGAGCTGCCCGACGAATCCCTGCGGGCCCAGCAGGATCAGCAGGTAGAAGCCGATCACCGTGGGCGGCAGCACCAGCGGCAGCGCCACCACGGCGGAGATCGGGGCCCGCCAGCGCGAGGACGTGTGGGCCAGCCACCATGCAACGGGCGTGCAGAGCACCAGAAGAAGGATCGTCGTGAGCCCGGCAAGCTTCAGCGTGAGCAGGACGGCTTGCCAGTCTTCGGCGGTGAAATGCATGGCGCGGTGACGGTGAGGCGGTGTCGGGTGGTCGAGGAAGCGCGGAGGAGGTTTCGTGGTGCGAAGTATCCCTCATCCGGCAATGCTGGGAGCATCAACACGCTCCCGCGGCTCAGAAGCCGTAGCCGTAGGTCTTGATGACCGCGCGTGCCTCGTCGCTGCGCAGGTACTTGAGCAGTTCCTTCGCCGTGTCGTTGGCCTCGCCCTTGTTCAGCAGCACGGCGTCCTGGCGGATGGGCTCGTGCATGCTCTCCGGAACGATCCAGTACGAGCCCTTGCTGACCTTGCCGTCCACCATCACCTGCGACAGTGCGACGAAGCCGAGCGGTGCGTTGCCGGTGGCGACAAATTGGTAGGTCTGGCCGATGTTTTCGCCGGTCACGACGCGGGGCTTGATCGTCTCAGTGAGCTTGAGCCTGTCGAGTGCCTCCATGGCGGCCGCGCCATAGGGGGCCAGCTTGGGGTTGGCGATCGCGATGTGGTCGAACTGCGTGTTCAGCACCTTGCCCTCGCTGTCGACGTAGTTGTCACGCGGGCTCCAGAGCACCAGTTGGCCGATGGCGTAGGTATAGCGGGTTCCCTTGACGGCCTTGCCTTCCTTCTCCAGCTTTTCGGGCGTGGTGTCGTCGGCAGCCAGCAGCACGTCGTAGGGAGCGCCGTTGACGATCTGTGCATAGAACTTGCCGGTTGCACCGGAGGAGATCACCACCTTGTTGCCGGTCTGCTTCTCGAACATCGCCCCCAGCTTCTGCATGGGGGCCGTGAAGTTGGCTGCCACGGCCACGGCCACCTCGCCGGCGTGCGCCGCAGGCAGCAGCGCCAGTGCGAGTGCGGCCTGTGCGATCAGCTTCAGGGAAAGGGTGGTGCGGGTGCGTTGGCTTGTCATGCGATGTTCCTTGATTCGTTATTCCATAATTGAACAACGTTGAGTATATGCAAAGACACGGCATGATGGCGCCCATGCAGACAAATCACCGCGAACCCTCCTTTGTGGAAGCCCTGGGGCATGTGCAGTCGGACCGGCGCATCGACATTCTTCGGCAGATCGGCGAACTGGGCTCCATCTCCAAGGCCGCGCGCGCCGTGGGCGTGAGCTACAAGGCGGCCTGGCAGGCCGTGGATACGCTCACCAATCTGGCGGGCGTGGCCTTGCTCGACCGTGCCGTGGGTGGCCGAGGCGGCGGCGGTGCACGCCTCACCGATGCGGGCGTGCAGCTCCTGGCGGCGGCGCAGGCGCTCAAGATCGCCCGCAGCGACGCGGTGCAGCACATGCAGGAACGGCCCGCGCTGCCGGCCGGGGCGGCGCAGCGACTGGCTGTGCGCACCAGCATGCGCAACCAGTGGCCCTGCGTGGTCAGGGACATGGATGTGCAGGGGCAGATCGTGCGCGTCGTGCTCGAAGGCGCGGCGTCGCCCGAGTTTCACGTCTGCGCGCGTATCACGCGCGAGAGCGCCGAGTTGCTGGGCCTTCAGAACGGCGTGGCCGTGCAGGCACTGTGCAAGGCCACCGCGGTGCACGCGCAGGCCCTGCCGACCGGCGGGCCGGTGGAGGCCTACGGTGTGAACCGCTGGAGCGGCTCCGTGACGCGCGTCTCGCGCGGGGGATTGGGCGACGAGGTCTCGGCCACGCTCGGCACGGGCCTGCAGATCGTGGGATTCTCCGAGCCGGGCGCGGGCCTGCGGGCTCGCTCCCGCGTGGTCCTGAAGGTGGACGAGTCGGCGGTGGTTCTTGCGCTCAGTTGAGCCGTACCTCGATCCATCAGAGGAGCGCGAGCAGGGCGCTGAGGGCGCCGAATTGACACATTGGTGACATCAATCAAGGGAATTCCTCCCTTAGGCGTTAATACATAGGCATTTCTACCAGTTCCTCCAAATGGAATGCCCACCTAGGATGCAGTGCAACATAACCACGGAGACAAGTGCATGTGGCGCCCCCGGCGTTGCATGCTCTGGTTGCCATGAGCGACTTCATTCTGGAAACATCACACCTCACCAAGGAATTCAAGGGTTTCACCGCTGTCAGCGATGTGAACCTGTCCGTGCGCCGCGGCTCGATCCATGCACTGATCGGCCCCAACGGTGCGGGAAAGACCACCTGCTTCAACCTGCTGACCAAGTTCCTGGAGCCCACCTCGGGCACCATCAAGTTCAATGGTCAGGACATCACCCGTGAAGCGCCCGCGCAGATCGCGCGGCGCGGGGTGATCCGTTCCTTCCAGATCTCGGCCGTCTTTCCCCATCTGACGCTGATGGAGAACGTGCGCCTGGGCCTGCAGCGCCAGCTGGGCAACGCCTATCACTTCTGGCAGAGCGAGAAGAGCCTGGACCAGCTCAACGACCGCGCAGTCCAACTGCTCGATGAGGTGGGCCTTGCCGACATCGCGGATGAGGTCACGGTGAACCTGCCCTACGGCCGCAAACGCGCCCTCGAGATCGCGACCACGCTGGCGATGGAGCCCGAGCTCATGCTGCTCGACGAACCCACGCAGGGCATGGGCCACGAGGACGTGGATCGCGTCACGCAGCTCATCAAGAAGGTCTCCGCGGGGCGCACCATCCTCATGGTGGAGCACAACATGAAAGTGGTGTCCACGATTGCAGACCGCATCACGGTGCTGCAGCGCGGTGCCATCCTGGCCGAAGGGCCCTACGAAGAAGTATCGAAGAACCCGCAAGTGATGGAAGCCTACATGGGCACGACAGACGCCGGGCAACTGCAAGGGGCGCATTGAGATGAGCAGTCAGCCTGCATTGGAAATCAAGGGGCTTCAGGCCTGGTATGGCGAGTCGCACGTGCTGCACGGTGTCGACGTGGTCGTGCAACCCGGCGAAGTGGTGACGCTGCTCGGGCGCAATGGCGCGGGCCGCACGTCGACCATGCGCGCCATCATGGGCCTCACGGGGTCGCGCAAGGGCTCGGTGAAAGTCAACGGGGTCGAGACCATCGACCTGCCGACGCACCGCATCGCCCACCTCGGCGTGGGCTATTGCCCGGAGGAGCGCGGCATCTTCTCGAGCCTGTCCACGGAAGAAAACCTCATGCTGCCGCCGGTGCTCAAGACCGGACGTCAGGGCATGTCGGTCGATGAGATCTATGCCATGTTCCCCAATCTGGCGGAGCGCCGCAACAGCCAGGGAACACGTCTTTCGGGTGGCGAGCAGCAGATGCTGGCCGTGGCGCGCATCCTGCGCACCGGCGCGAACCTGCTGCTGCTCGATGAAATCTCCGAAGGTCTGGCGCCGGTCATCGTGCAGGCACTCGCCCGCATGATCATCACGCTGCGCGAGAAGGGCTACACGGTGGTCATGGTGGAGCAGAACTTCCGTTTTGCGGCCCCGCTGGCCGATCGTTTCTACGTGATGGAGCACGGCCAGATCGTCGAGAAATTTGGCGCATCGGAGCTGGAGGCCAAGATGCCGGTGCTCAACGAACTGCTGGGCGTCTGACGCGCCGGCATCGATTTCCGGTTCGGATATCCCATTCATTGACAAGTGCGAAACCGCAGTTTCGCGACACAACAGCTTCGAAAGCAAAGGAGAAAGTAATGAAGAAGACAACTCTCAAGGCTCTGGTATGCGCTCTGGGCGCAATGGGCTTGGCATCTGCCGCCGTGCAGGCGCAGGAAAAGGTGAAGATCGGCTTCATTACCGACATGTCCAGCCTCTACGCCGACGTGGAAGGCAAGAACGGTGCCGTGGCCGTGCAGATGGCCATTGACGACTTCGGTGGCAAGGCCCTGGGCCAGCCGATCGAGATGGTCTCCGCAGACCACCAGAACAAGGCCGACATCGCCGCCTCCAAGGCGCGTGAATGGATCGACACCGCCGGCGTGACCATGCTGTTCGGTGGCACCAACTCCGGTACGGCACTGGCCGCTGCCAAGGTGGCGCAGGAAAAGAAGCGCGTGTACTTCAACAGTGGTGCGGGCTCCGCGGCCCTGACCAACGAGCAATGCAGCCCGTACACCGTGCACTACGCATACGACACCGTGGCGCTGGCCAAGGGCACCGGCGGTGCGGTGGTGGAGCGCGGCGGCAAGAGCTGGTTCTTCCTGACGGCCGACTATGCCTTCGGTCATTCGCTGGAAGCCGACACCTCGGCCGTCATCAAGGCCAAGGGCGGCACGATCGCCGGTTCGGTCAAGCATCCGCTGAATGCGTCGGATTTCTCGTCGTTCCTGCTGCAGGCACAGAACTCCAAGGCACAGGTCCTGGGCCTGGCCAATGCCGGTGGCGACTTCATCAACTCGGTGAAGGCGGCCAAGGAATTCGGCATCAACAAGAGCATGAAGACCGCCGGCCTGCTGGTGTTCCTGTCGGACATCCATTCGCTGGGCCTGAAGAACACCGAAGGTCTGCTGCACACCACCAGCTGGTACTGGGACAAGGACGATGCATCGCGCGCCTTCGCCAAGAAGTTCTTCGACAAGACCAAGCGCATGCCCACGGACATCCACGCGGCCGACTACTCCGCGACGATGAACTACCTCAAGGCGGTTGCCGCGGTGAAGACCACGGACGCCGACAAGGTCATGGCCTACCTGAAGAGCACTCCGATCAACGACTTCTACGCCAAGGGCGTGATCCGTCCGGATGGCCGCTTTGCACACGACATG
The DNA here is from genome assembly GCF_014395975.1 of Diaphorobacter ruginosibacter. Taxonomy (NCBI): domain Bacteria; kingdom Pseudomonadati; phylum Pseudomonadota; class Betaproteobacteria; order Burkholderiales; family Comamonadaceae; genus Diaphorobacter; species Diaphorobacter ruginosibacter. The sequence goes on from NZ_CP060714.1 coordinate 1,306,439, forward strand.
TACCTCGTCGAAGTGAAGAAGGCTGCCGACTCCAAGAAGCCATGGGACTACCTGAACGTGCTGCAGACACTGCCGGCCGACACGGTGTGGACCACCAAGGCCGAGTCCAAGTGCACGCTCTGGAAGTAAGCGCGCGACGGCCTCTCTGAGGCCTCGACGCCAGGCCGCCGGTTGACCGGGGAGTGCCGCAAGGCATTCACCGCAGCCGGCGGTGGTCACCGGTTCCGCCCTCACGTCAACAACATTCAGGAGACACAACATGCAGAGGAAGAGCAAGTTCACGGCATTGGCAATGGTGCTCGCGGCAGCGGGCCTGTGTTCGCAGGCAGCGCTCGCGCAGGAGAACAAGGTCAAGATCGGTCTCATCACCGACATGTCCAGTCTCTATGCCGACGTGGAGGGCAAGAACGGTGGCGTCGCGATCCAGATGGCGATCGATGACTTCGGCGGCAAGGTGCTGGGCATGCCCATCGAGTTGCTGACCGTCGATCACCAGAACAAGGCGGACATTGCGGCCTCCAAGGCACGCGAGTGGATCGACACGCAAGGCCTGACGATGATCTTCAGCGGCACCAATTCCGGTACCGCGCTGGCGCTGGCCAAGATCGCCCAGGAAAAGAAGCGCGTGATGATCAACAACGGCGCGGCGACGTCGGCACTCACCAACGAGAACTGCACGCCCTATACCGTGCACTATGCATACGACACCGTCGCCCTGGCCAAGGGAACGGGCGCTGCCGTGGTGGATGCGGGCGGCAAGTCCTGGTTCTTCCTGACTGCGGATTACGCGTTCGGCCATTCGCTGGAGGCGGACACCTCCGCCATCGTGAAGGCCAAGGGCGGCACCGTGGTGGGGGCCGTGCGCCATCCGCTGAACGCGTCGGACTTCTCCTCGTTCCTGCTGCAGGCGCAGAATTCCAAGGCCCAGGTGCTGGGGCTTGCGAATGCGGGCGGCGACACGATCAATTCGATCAAGGCCGCCAAGGAGTTCGGCATCGGCAAGAGCATGAAGCTCGCCGGCCTGCTGATCTTCTACAGCGACATCCACAGCCTGGGCCTGAAGACCACCGAGGGCATGCAGTTCACCACCAGCTGGTACTGGGACCTGAACGACGAGACGCGCAAGTTCGCCGACAAGTTCATGGCCAAGACCAACCGCCGCCCCACGGAGATCCAGGCGGCCGACTACTCGGCCACCATGAACTACCTGAAGGCCGTGGAAGCCGCCAAGACCACCGACGCCGACAAGGTGATGGAGACGTGGCGCAACATGAAGATGAACGATTTCTTCGGTGCGGGCCAGATCCGTCCCGATGGTCGCTACGTTCACGACATGTACCTGATGCAGGTGAAGGCCCCCTCGGAATCGAAAGGTACCTGGGACTACTACAAGCTGATCAAGAAGCTGCCGGGCGAGCAAGTGTTCGCCACCAAGGCCGAGAGCAAGTGCGCTCTCTGGAAATGACCCGGCAACAGAGCTGAACCCTTAATTTTTGCTACCCATGGAAATCTTCGGTGTCTCTTTACCGGCCATGCTGAGCCAGCTCCTCCTGGGGCTGGTCAATGGCTCGTTCTATGCGATCCTCAGTCTGGGCCTGGCCGTGATCTTCGGCCTGCTCAACGTGATCAACTTCGCGCATGGCGCGCTGTTCATGCTTGGGGCGCTGCTCACCTGGATGGCCATGAACTACTTCGGCATCAACTACTGGGTGATGCTGATTCTCTCGCCACTGATCGTGGGGGTGCTGGGCGTGGTGATCGAGCGCACGATGCTGCGCTGGATCTACAAGCTCGACCACCTCTACGGACTGCTGCTCACGCTCGGCCTCACGCTGATCATCGAGGGCGTGTTCCGTTCGATCTACGGCGTCTCTGGCCTGGGCTACGACACTCCCGAACTGCTGGAAGGTGCGACCAACCTCGGCTTCATGATGTTGCCCAACTACCGTGCATGGGTGGTCGTTGCCTCCATCGTGGTGTGCCTGGCAACCTGGTTCGTGATCGAGAAGACCAAGCTCGGCGCCTATCTTCGGGCCGGTACCGAGAACCCGCGCCTCGTCGAAGCCTTCGGCATCAACGTGCCGGTGATGATCACGCTGACCTACGCATTCGGTGCCGCGCTGGCTGCCTTTGCCGGCGTGCTGGCCGCGCCGGTCTACCAGGTGACCCCGCTGATGGGGCAGAACCTCATCATCGTGGTGTTCGCCGTGGTCGTGATCGGCGGCATGGGCTCGATCATGGGCTCCATCCTGACGGGTCTCGGCCTCGGCGTGATCGAGGGCCTGACCAAGGTGTTCTATCCGGAAGCCTCGTCCACCGTGGTGTTCGTCATCATGGCCATCGTTCTGCTCATCCGCCCCGCCGGTCTGTTCGGCAAAGAGAAATAAAAGGGGCACAGTCACATGAATACGAAGAAATTTGCTCCGATCGGTTATGGCCTTCTTTTGCTCGGCCTGATCATTGCACCATTCGCCGGTGCCTACCCGGTGTTCATCATGAAGCTGCTGTGCTTTGCGCTGTTTGCTTCGGCCTTCAACCTGCTGCTGGGCTATACCGGCCTGCTGTCCTTCGGCCACGCCGCCTTCCTGGGCGGAGCGGCCTACATCACGGGCCAGTCCATCAAGGTCTGGGGCGTCACGCCCGAGATCGGCCTGATCCTGGGGACGATCTCCGGTGCGCTGCTGGGCCTGGTGATGGGCTTCTTTGCGATCCGCCGCCAGGGCATCTACGCAACGATGATCACGCTGGCGCTGGCCCAGATGCTGTTCTTCGCGTGCCTGCAGTTGCCATTCACGGGCGGTGAGGACGGCCTGCAGGGCGTGCCGCGCGGCAAGCTGTTCGGCCTGATCGACCTGAGCAGCGACATGACCATGTACTACGTCTGCCTGGTGGTGGTGGTGCTGGCCTTCCTGGTCATCGTGCGCACGATCCATTCACCCTTCGGCCAGGTGCTCAAGGGCATCAAGGAGAACGAGCCGCGCGCGATCTCGCTGGGCTACGACACCAACCGCTTCAAGCTGCTGGCCTTCGTGATCTCGGCAGCGATCGCCGGCCTTGCGGGCTCGCTCAAGACGCTGGTGCTGGGCTTTGCCACGCTCTCCGACGTGCACTGGAGCGCTTCTGGCCACGTCGTGCTGATGACGCTGGTGGGCGGCCTCGGAACGTTGTCGGGCCCTATCCTCGGTTCTGCCGTGGTGGTGATGCTGGAAAACAAGATCGGTGACTTCGGCAACTTCCTCGCCCACCTCACGGGCGTGGAGTGGTTCAACACGCTGGGCGAGTCGGTGACCATTGTCACCGGCCTGATCTTCGTGGTCTGCGTGCTAGCATTCCGCAAGGGCCTGATGGGCGAGCTCATCGCCTGGCTGGAGCGCCGCCGCACGGGCGGCAAGGCACACTGACGCCGAGCAGGACCAAGGCGCTGCCTTGGCAACGAAAAAGCCGCTGGTTCCCAGCGGCTTTTTCGTTTTCAGCCCGTCATTGTCCGGGGGGCGAGGAGCCTTCCGTTCTCCGGCGGCCCTGCACCGCATCGCGGATCTGCGTGAACAGCTCTTCCAGCGTGAACGGTTTGAACAGCACGGGGTGGCGACCATCGACGAGCCCCTGCTCGATGACCACATCTTCCGAGTAGCCCGTGGCGAAGATGACCGGGACATCGTTCTTCATTTCCCGCAGCTTGGCGAGAAATTGCGAGGTGGTCATGCGACCCGGCATCCTCACGTCGGAGATGATCACATCGGCCTTCAGGCCATTGCCCAGGAACTCGATGGCGTACTCGCAGTTATAGGCAGTGGTGATGTTCTGGTAGCCCACATCGTAGAGCGCATTGGCCAGGGCGTTGCGCACGCCGATGTCGTCGTCGATGATGAGCAGGGATTCGCCGCCCACCTCGATCACCGTGCCGGGCTGCCTGTCCTCGTCGGCAGCGATGAGTTCGGAGCGCGGCAGGTACATCGAGATGGTGGTCCCCACGCCGAGCTCCGACTTCACATTCAGGAAGCCGCCCGAGTTCTCCACGAAGTTCTTCACCATCGGCAGGCCCAGGCCGGTCCCCTTGTTCGGGCCCTTGGTGGTGAAGAACGGTTCGAAGATGCGTGCCTGGACGTCCTCCGACATGCCCATTCCCTCGTCATGCATGCGAAAGACCACGTAGTCTCCACCAGCCCTGGCTGATCCATGCTCTTCCTGTGCCGCGGGATGCCATGGCGTGGGCAAGCCCTTGCGCTGCACGCGCTCGTTGGCCACGGAGAGCATCAGGGTGCCGCGGCCGGCGATGGCATCGCGGGCATTGATGGCCAGGTTGATCAGTGAGTTCTCCAGATACATGCGGTCCACCAGCACAGGGGCAACGTCCTCCTCGACCCGGATGGTGAGGAAGGCCTCGGCGCCGACGGCTTTATCCAGCAGGTCGCGAAGCTCGTCCATGAGCTTGCCCGGCTCGACCGCCGACACGCTCTGCGGCTTGCGGCCGCTGAAGCCCATGAGCTGGGACGACAGCCGCGCAGCCTTCTTGATGTTGACCCGGATCCCGTCCGCATACTCCTTGTAGATCGGGTTCTTGAGGTTCTTGAACAGCAGCTCGGCATTCATCCCCATGATGAACAGCAGGTTGTTCAGGTCATGCGCGACGCCGCCTGCGAGGTTGGACACCAGCTCCATCTTCTGCGCGCTCTCGAGCAGGTTGTTGGCATTGCGCAGTCGCCGCTTGTCGCTCAGGTGGTCGGCCTTCTGAGCCTCGATCTGGGCAATCAGGTTTTCTTCGGACTCGACGAACGACTGGATCCGGATGCCCGCACCCACCCAGTACATGATCTCGCCGCTTTCGTCGCGGATAGGCGCGTACTGCGCAAGATGCCAGTGGTAGTGGCCCTCCCAGTCGCGTATGCGGTAACGGAACGGTCGTGCCACACCATCGACCATGGCCTGCGCGAGCACCTTGCTGGCCTTGGCCAGGTCATCGGGGTGGAATTTGGAGATCCAGTACGTGTTCGACACATCGTTCACCACGGGCCGGCCGTGCGAGAACTGGTTGGACGTGTGGTTGATCCAGAAGAGGTCCCCTTTGGGCGTGCACATCCACGCATTCAGCGGAAACCCTTCGAGCGCCCGCTGGAACCGCTTCTCCAGCGGCTTGGCCTGCGCCTCAGCGGCAGGGTCGGCCAGGGCGATCAACTGGACAGCCAGCACGGAGCCACCCGCGCCCCGCACGGGGGTCAGTTCAAGCAGCAGGGAAGAGGGGGCATGGCGGTAGGTGGACCTGCAGGGCTCGCTGGCGCAGCGCCTGATCTGCGCATGGATATCGGGATAGGCACCGAGCAGGTTGCGGCCCGTGATGATCTGGTGGTCCTTGATGAGGGCTTCGAGGGCTTCGTTCACGGACATCGGCGAGCACTCCACCGCATCCAGCAGGGCGTGCGCGACCCTCGACCCTCGCATGGTCTCGGTCAAAACGCATAGAACCTGGTCGTTCATGGGGAGCCGGTCTTTCGAATGGGGGAAATCAACGCCGGAACAGCCTTCCGCGATGTGGCCTGACGGCTCAGGATACCCTCGCGGAGGCATCATGGCAAAAGTGTGTAATTCTCTATCAATTAATATTTTGACATTGGTTTAATCTATTTTACTTTGGTATTGTTTCAATTCCGGCGCATTGGCCAACAGGGTGGATCGTCCATGTGTTGAGGCGGGCAGCCAGTGCGTCAGCTCAGCCGGATGCCGCCGGCATACCCCGTCATCTCCAGGTAACCACGGCCTACCGTGGTTCCGGATCGGTCCTTGAGGTCGCTGATGCCCTCCCAGTAGACGGCGCCGGTGGATCCCGTGCTGTCCAGTTCCTGGTCGTCCAGCAACGCGTCGACGGCGAAGGAGCCTTCCGGCGTATCCACCTGCCATTGCACCGGGTAATGCGCGCCGCTGTGCGGGCTGCGCCAGCGCCTCTGGGGATCGAACCGGACTTCCCCCGGCGCGAATATCCGGGCCTGCACGGCACCCGGTGCGCGCAGCGAGCCGCCGGTCCACAGCGTGCTGCCGTCGGCGCGCCGCAAACGGAATGCGGTGAGCGCCGATCCGTCGAACAGGTTCATGCCGATCCAGTCCCAGCCCACGGCGTCCGGATGCATGAGTGCCTCGCTCCATTCATGATCCATCCATGCGCGGTTGCCGCGCGCATCGCCCTGCCGGGCTTCGATGCGATGACGAGCGCCCTTGACCTGGAGTTCTCCGCTTACTGCAAGCTGGGGAACGCTGTAGTAGTAGCTGGCCTGGTCTTCCTGTGGCCCCTTGCGCGACAGGCCGTCCTTTCCTTGCAGGATCAGCGGCTGTGTGCTGGCAAGCGTCAGGTCGAGCGTGAAATCGCGCGAACGGATGGCGGTGGTGAATGTGCTGTGGGCGGATGCATCGTGCTGGCCATCGGGGGTGTGCCGCTGCAGTGACCAGTCACGCAGGCGAATGCTGCAATCGGCCTCGGACGCCTGTGCAATGCCGAAGCCGGCACGTGCCATGCGCTGGTCGTGGTATTGCACACCGGCTTCCAGGTCGGTGACGGCCGCATGCGCGAAGAGGAGCTGGCGTGCCGCGAATTCCGAGCGCATCTGCTGCGTTGCCGCGACGCGCGAGCGAAAGAAGGTGACCTGGAAGCCGAGCTCCCGCCCGGTGCCCCGCTCAATGCCCCGATCAGCCGCGCCCGCGTGCACATGCCCGGTGATGTACCACCACTCGGTCTGCAACTCCGGATGGCTCGCGTGGTCGCGTGGGAACGAGAGGGTGCGAGCGGGCAGGGCATTCGCGGCCGTTCCGGTGAACGCCCCCATCGATGGAAGCACGAGGGCCTGCGCGGCGAACGCCACCCAGTCGCGGCGGCGAAGGCCGGCGTTGGCGCGCATCGGCATCAGGTGAGCTGCGTGCGCAGGCGCTCGCCCGCGGACTGGCATTCACCCATGCAGTTCATGACCCATTCGTCGTTGAAATAGGTGGGCAGATAACGCTCGCCGGAATCACAGAGCAGCGAAAGAATGGATCCCTGCTCACCAGCCGCGCGCATCTCGCAGGCCAGCCGAAGCATCGCAATGAAGTTCGTGCCGGTGGAGGGACCCACGCGCCGGCCGAGCAGGGCAGAGAGCGCACGCATGGCGGCGATCGAATCGGTGTCGGCCACCTCTTCCATGCGGTCGACCAGCGTACGGATGAAGCTGGGTTCCACGCGCGGACGGCCGATGCCTTCGATGCGCGAGCCGGGTGCGGTGAGCGTGTCGTCGCCTGTCCGGTGGTACTGCGCAAACACCGAGCCCGCCGGGTCCGCCACGCACAGCTGCGTGGCGTGCTGCTGGAAGCGTACATAACGGCCGATCGTCGCGCTCGTGCCGCCCGTGCCGGCGCCCACGACGATCCACGATGGAACGGGGTGGCGCTCGCGCTGCATCTGCGTGAACATGCTCTCGGCAATGTTGTTGTTGCCGCGCCAGTCGGTCGCACGTTCCGCGTAGGTGAACTGGTCCATGTAGTGGCCGCCGGTCTGCGCGGCCACTTCACGCGCAGCGCCATACACCTCGCCGGCCTTGTCGACGAAGTGGCAACGGCCGCCATAGAACTCGATCAGCGCGATCTTCTCCGCCGACGTGGTGCGCGGCATCACCGCGACGAAGGGCAGGCCCAGCAGCCGCGCGAAGTAGGCCTCGCTCACCGCGGTCGACCCGCTCGAGGCCTCGACCACGGTCGAGCCTTCGCGGATCCAGCCATTGCACAGCGCATACAGGAACAATGAGCGTGCCAGCCGGTGCTTGAGGCTGCCGCTTGGATGGGTGGATTCGTCCTTGAGATAGAGATCGATGCCATGGTCGGCAAAGGACGGCAGGGGCAGTGGTATCAGGTGCGTGTCGGCACTGCGCTGGTAGTCGGCCTCGATGCGGGCGATGGCGCTGTGCAGCCAGGGGCCGGATGTGGGGGGGCTTGCTGGGTGGGTGGAATGCATGGGGTCTTCCAATGTGTGCGGGGTGGGCATGCGCTCACCAGTCTTCCTTGACGGCGAGTATCGCAGACCGGCCTGCCGCCGCGCGGCCGGCAATCCAGGCGGTCAGCGTGCCCGAAGCCACGAGTGCGGATGCGAGCAGGGCAAGGCGCGGCCACGGCAGCCGCAGGTCCATCGTCCAGTGGAAACTCTGGGGATTGACCACATGGATCAGCACGGCCGCCACGGCCACGCCCAGGCCGGTTCCGGCCACGGCGCCCACGGTCGTCCACGCCGCGCCTTCGGCTGCGACAACCCCCAGGATCTGCGCCCGCGTGAAGCCGAGATGGGCCAGCAATCCGAACTCCTTGCGGCGCGCCAGAACCTGCGCGCTGAAGCTGGCCGCCACACCGAACAGCCCGATGCCGATGGCGACCATCTGCAGCCAGTAGGTCACCGCGAAGGTGCGATCGAAGATGGCGAGCGAGCGTGCCCGTATGGCCCCCGAGGTGGTGAACTCGAGCGCCGCCTGGGGCATGGTGGCCGTGATCTGCTGCTGCAGCCGCGCGAGATCGGCATCGGGGCGCGGCCAGATCGCGAGGTCGCTGGTGCGCGCATCGCCGGTAAGGTGTGCATAGTCCGCGCTGTCGATCGCAACGGCGCCAAATTGCCGGACATAGTCGCGCCAGATGCCGGCCACGACAAAGCGGGGCGGTGGTTGTCCATCGGCCTTCATGGCATTGGCAAGAGCGGGCCACTCGCTTCCCTGGTGCACGCCGTACAGTGCCTCGATCGCTTCGCTGACGTAGACAGGAATGCCCTGCGACGGAGTGTCGGGCGATATCTTCTCTGGCGTGGCGACCATGGGCAGGACCTGCTCCGGGTCGGTGCCCAGGGGGCGCGCGATCAGCGTGATCGCGGCCTGCGTGGCGCTCAGGCGCAGGCTGCTCACGCGCTGAGCCTGCAGGCGCTCGATATCCGGCAGGCGGGAGATCGCCATCATCTGGCCCGGACCGAAGATGACCGCATCGTCACCTGCGGGCAGGCCTGCGGCGCGCACGTACAGCGGTGCGGGCACGACGGTCTCCAGCCACTGGCTCACCGATGTGCGGAAGCTTGTCACCATCACGGTGAGCGCCACCGCGAGGCTCAGGCTGGCGACCACCCCTCCGACCGCGACCGCCGCCACGCCGCGCATGCGATGCGGGCGCTCGAGCGCGAGCATGGCAAGCGCATGGCCGCGAGACAGAGGCAATACGGCCTTCAGCAGGCTTTGAACGACCCACGGCAGCAGGGCGATGCCGCCGACCAGCAGGCATCCCACGGCGACATAGGCTGCGATCGGCAGCCCCGCGACGGGTGGAACCAGCGCCAGCAGGGCGCTGGCCAGCAGCAGGGCCAGAGCCGGCCAGGGTCGATGCGGCGTGCGTGCCATCGCACCAAGTCCCTTGAGCGTCTGCGCGGGCGGCAGGGCCTGTGCCTGGCGGGCGGGCCACCATCCGCCGACGCAGGCAGCGGCGAGACCGAGTGCGCCATAGATTCCCGCGGTCACGGCATTCCACTGCAGTTCGGGTTGGACCCCCGCGAAGTACCCGCCGCCCAGATCGCCTCCCAGCAGCCGAAGGGCCAGGGCCGCCAGCAGCGAGCCCAGCGCCACGCCTGCTGCGCTGCCGACGACGCCGATGATCCCGGCCTCGGCCAGCACAAGGGCGAGCCGCTGCCGGGGCGTGACGCCCAACACCGCCAGGAGGGCCAGTTGCGGCGCACGCTGTGCCACGCTGAGTGCGAGCACGGAGTAGACCAGGAATGCGCCGGTGAAGAGCGCCACCAGAGCGAGCACGGTGAGGTTCACGCGATAGGCGCGCGAGAGGTTGTCCACCCGCTGCGTCGAGTCACCCGGTACGCTGGCGAGCACGGAGCCGCGCTGCAGCGCACGGCGCACCGTGTCGATGTCCGAGCCGTCCTGCAGTTGCAGGTCGATGCGGCTGAGTTCGCCATGGCGTTGCAGGAGATCCTGCGCGGCGCCGATATCCATCACCGCCGTTGGTGCCCCGGGCGCGGCGATCGTGCCCTGCACCCGCACCTCGTGTCGGCCACTTGCGATCGCGATCTGCATGCGTGCGTCCGGCAGCGTGTCCTCCGTCAGTCCGAGTGCCTCGATGGCCGAGGCATTCAGGAACAGCGTGTCGGGCGCGATGATGGCAAGCCGGTCTGCTCCTCGGGCCACACGCGGCATCATGGCAGGCGCGAGTGCCGCGACACCAAGCGTGTCGGTGCCAAGCAGCCGCACGGCGACAGGTTTTTCCTGCCCGCCCGCATTCCTCACCAACACGCTGGCCTCGAGCCACGGGATCGCCAGCGCCACATCCGCACGGGTGCCGGCCTCGGCGAAGAGAGAGGCCGGCAGCATGCCGTGGGAGGCGCTCAGCGCAAGATCGGGCTGCCCCTGCACGGTGCGCACCGCGCGTGAGAACTCGCTCTGCGCCGATGCATTGATCAGCTGGACCGACAGCCCCAGGGCCACGCCCAGCATGACAGCCGCCACGGCTGCCAGGGTGCGCCATGGATGATGGCGCATGCTCTGCCACGAGATGGTGCGCAGCAGCGACAGCATCAGCCCGCCGCTGGCTCGTTGACCATGCCGCCGGCCGTGAGGCGCAGTGTCCTGTCGGCACGCGCGGCGGCACTGTGCGCATGGGTGACGAGCACCAGGGCGGCGTGATGCTCGCGCGTCTGGGCGATCAGCAGGTCCATGATGCGCGCAGCCGTGTCGGGATCGAGGTTGCCCGTGGGTTCATCCGCCAGCAGCAGGGGAGGGCGGTGAATCAGCGCGCGTGCAATCGCCACGCGCTGCAGTTGGCCGCCCGACAGCTCCTGCGGCAGTCGTGCCCCCATGCCGCCCAGTCCGACGGAGGCCAGCATCTTCTCGACGCGCCCATCGTCGCGCTGGCCCAGCAGCACCAGTGGGAGGGCCACGTTCTGCGCGACGTCGAGATGGGGTAGTACGTGAAAGGCCTGGAACACGAACCCCACATGGCTGCGCCGCCAGATGGCACGCGCGCGATCGTCCATGGCCCCAAGGTCGGCGCCCTCGTGCACGACGGTGCCCGCATCCCAGTGGTCCAGTCCCGCCATGCAGTTGAGCAGCGTGGACTTGCCGACGCCGGAGTCACCGATCACGGCGATGAACTCGCCGGGGTGCACATCGAGATCGACATCGCCGAACACGACCGACTCGCCATAGCGGCGTGTGAGCCCGCGCAACCGCATCAAGGGAGGCATCGGCGGCATAGGCCTCAACGGAAGGCTCCGGCGGGACCCACGCGTGCGACGATGGCCTGTACCAGCGTGTGCGTCGCTCCCGGCCGGTCGCATGCGACGACATGGCGCAGGGGCATGCTGCGCAGCCAGGTGATCTGGCGCTTGGCGAGCTGGCGGGTGGCCGCGATGCCGCGTTCGGCGAGCGTGGCCATCGGCTGCGTGCCGTCCAGGGATTCCCATGCCTGGCGATAACCGACGCAGCGCATCGACGGCAGCTCGGGATTCAGGTCGCCGCGCGCGCGCAGAGCCTTCACCTCCTCAAGAAAGCCCTGTGAGAGCATGAGGTGGAAACGCTGGGCAATGCGCTCGTGCAGCCAGGCCCGGTCGTCGGGTTCGAGCGAATACAGCGCATCGGGCGCGAGCGGGCCGTGGCTGGACCGGTTGGACTGGCGCGAATGAAAGCTCGACAGGGGCTGGCCGGAAACGTGCCAGACCTCGAGCGCGCGCTGGATGCGCTGGCTGTCGCCGGGCGCCAGCCGCGTAGCGGTGACGGGATCGACCTTCGCGAGCTCGGCGTGCATTGCGGGCCAGCCGATGGCCGCGGCCTGCGCGTCCAGTCTCTCGCGCACCTGCATGTCGGCGGCCGGCATGTCGTCGATGCCGTCGATCAGCGCCTTGAAATACAGCATGGTGCCTCCCACCAGCACGGGCAGCGCACCACGCGTCCGGATTTCCGCGATCAGCCGTGTGGCGTCTGCCACGAACTCGGCGGCGCTGTAGGCGGCAAGCGGGTCGAGGATGTCGATGAGGTGGTGCGGCACCTGCGCCAATTCATCGCGAGTGGGCTTGGCGGTGCCGATGTCCATGCCGCGATAGACCAGCGCGGAGTCCACGCTGATGATTTCCACCGGCATGTGGCCGGCAAGTCTGTGCGCCAGTTCCAGCGCCGCGGCGGTCTTGCCGGAAGCGGTGGGTCCGGCGATGGCAATGCAGGACGGAGGGAGCGGATCGGTCATGCCGCCATTGTCGCGCAGCGTGGCGGCACGAAATGCAGCGACAGGTGCAAATGGCCATGGGCCATTGGTTGTTGGCAATTACCCATTGGCGTGCAGGGATCAGGTCATGGCGTGTCGGCATCCGCCAGATCCGCCGCAGCAGCCTTCAGCCGCGCCGCATAATCGGCGAGCACGGTGGCGGGCGGCTCCTTGCGTGGCCAGGTGAGTTCGATGCCGTCGCCTTCGTGCCGGGGCACGACATGGATGTGGAAGTGCCCCACGGTCTGCCCACCGGCAGCGCCATTGGCCTGCAGCAGCGTCAGCCCGGCGGAAGGGAACGCCGCCTGCGCCGCGAGCGCCATGCGGCGGCTGGTTCGCATGACGGCGCCGGCTTCCTCTTCGGTCAGCTCGAACAGATTGGCGGCGTGGCGCCGCGTGGCCACCAGCATATGGCCGGGATTGACCTGGCCGATGTCCATGAAGGTGATGGTCAACTCGTCCTCGTGCACGATGGCCGCGGGAATCTCGCGGGCGACAAGCCGGCAGAAGATGCACTGGCCGGGCGGGGACGTGTCTACGAAGTTCGGCATTCGGGTCTCCTGGGAGTGGTTGTTTCCGTCCGAGTCTACGCAATGTGGAAAGTGCGTGGACAGTGATGCCGGCGACAGCGGATTTTCTCGTGCAGCTTCGTACAATTTGCGCATGCCATCCCATCCAGCCTTCATCTCCCTCGAATCCATCGCGGCTGTGCCTGCGCCGGATTTCCGTCGCGATCCTCGCGGCTTCCTGCTCTCGCTGTACGCCGTTGCGGTGCGCAGGGCGCAGCCACTGCATACGCTCAAGGAGCATCTGCCTGCGCCCCCGAAAGGCCGCACGGTCGTGATCGGTGCCGGAAAGGCCGGTGCCGCGATGGCGCAGGCGGTGGAAGCGCTGTGGCCCGCGGACGCGCCGCTGTCGGGGCTGGTCGTGACGCGCTACGGCCATATTCCCGAGCGCCCCGATGGCCTGGCGGAGCGTATCGAGGTGGTGGAGGCCGCGCATCCGGTTCCCGATGCGGCGGGGTTGGAAGCGGCTCGGCGCATCCTGAAGACGGTGCAGGGACTGACGGCCGATGACCTGGTGCTGTGCCTGATTTCGGGTGGCGGCTCGGCGTTGCTCACCCTGCCTGCAGAAGGTCTCACGCTCGCCGACAAGCAGGCGATCAACCGGGCGCTGCTGGAGAGCGGAGCGAACATCGCCGAGATGAACTGCGTGCGCAAGCATCTCTCGCGCATCAAGGGCGGAAGGCTTGCGGCAGCCTGCGCGCCCGCGCAGGTCGTCACGCTGACCATCAGCGACGTGCCGGGCGACGATCCTGCGATCATCGCAAGCGGGCCGACCGTGGCCGACGCAACCACATGCGCCGATGCGCTGGCCATCCTGCAGCGTTATGCGATCACCATTCCGCAAGAGGTGCGCGAACAGCTGGAGCGCGGTGAACTCGAGACACCCAAGCCGGGCGATGCGGCCTTTGAGGGCCATGGCGTGCACCTGATTGCAACCCCGCAGCAGTCGCTCGATGCCGCAGCTGCCGCGGTGCGCGCGGCCGGGCTAGCAGTCCATGTGCTGAGCGACGAGATCGAGGGCGAGTCGCGCGATGTGGGACGGGTCCATGCCGCGCTGGCGCGGGCTGCGAGCCGGGGCGGAGAACCCTTCCGTGCGCCCTGCGTGATCCTGAGCGGTGGCGAGACGACGGTGACGATCCGGCCGCAGCCTGCCGGAGCGCCCAGGGGCCGCGGCGGCCGTGCCGGCGAGTTCTGCCTGGGACTGGCGCAGGCGCTGCAGGCGCGGCAGGGTGTCTGGGCGCTGGCCGCCGATACCGACGGCATCGACGGAGTCGAGGACAACGCGGGCGCCTTCGTGACGCCGGACTCCCTCTCGCGCGCAGAGGCGGCGGGGTACAAGGTGGCGGATGCGCTGGATCGCAACGACGCCTACGGCTATTTCGCGGCCATCGGTGACCTGCTCGTCACCGGACCGACCAACACCAATGTGAACGACTTCCGCGCCATCCTCGTGCTCTGAGCGCGCGGGCGGTCCAGAAAGCACAACGCGCGCAGACTCCGGGGAGGTGAGCGCGCGCAGGCCTTGGAGGGCTCGTCGAGCGGCCCCTCGCGAAGGCCGCCCGATGATGGTGTTCGGACGGTCGCCGGATCAGAAGCGGTGGCGGATGCCGATGCCGAAGCTGGTGCCGGCGTCGTAGTGGGTGATCTTGTCGTTCATGACCATGCCGTACACATCGGTGCGCTTGGACAGGTTGTAGTCATAGCCTACGGTCAACGTCTTGCGGTTCGTGTCCGCACCGGAGAGCTTGGTCTGGGCCCAGGAGCCGATCACCTTGCCGGCGCCCACCGGCACGGATGCACCGATCTGCAGCGTCTTGGCCTTCACGTCGGTATTGTCGGCCTTGGACTCGCCGTATGTCAGGTAGGGCTTGACCATGTTGAAGTCGTAGGCGCCGCCCATCATCCACGCGGTCTTGGTGGTTCCCAGGTAGTCGCCCGAGCCGGGATTGGAGATCTGCGCGCGCTCATAGAAGCCGGTCAGCATCAGCGGGCCGCCGAAGTAGAAGAAGTTGGCACCAACGTTCTTCTTGTTCTTGTCGTCGCCGGTTTTTTCACCGAACTGGTACTGCAGGTTGGCCTTGAAGCCGCCGATGTCTGGCGTGCTGTAGACCAGTTGGTTGCTCCAGCCCGTGTCGGCCGGCGTGGTGGCCTTCCAGCCGGTCTGGTTGAACAGGGGAACGTTCATGTGCAGGATCAGCGGAGCGAAGACGAACGAGTCGCCCAGCGGGTTGGCCAGCACGGAAGGAAGGAAGTTGGGCGCCATCCAGCGGCCCAGCATCACGGAACCGAAGCCGCCCGACAGGCTGACGTTCGCATCGCGCGAGAAGAAGGTGTCGTTCGGGAAGCGGCCCTGCGTGCCGGTATCGGTCTGCAGGAACGAGGTCAACTGGAAGCTGGCCTTGAGGCCGCTGCCGAGGTCTTCGGTGCCGGTGAAGCCGAACCAGGACGTGGTCAGGCCGCCGCTGTTCACGACGTTGGTGCGGCCGGCATCACCTGCCATTTTCATGGAGCCGACGTAGATATCGCTGATGCCGGTGAGCTTGACCGAGCTCTGGGCGAATGCACCTGTGGTGCAGCAAAGTGCGGCCGCAAAGGCCAGCATATTTTTTTTCATGAGTTCTCCTGCTGTGAAGTTAGGCCGCCATGGGGATGGCGCATGTCGCTCCCGTCATCGGACTCCCCAATAGATGACGAAAATGTGTCGACGGGGCAGATTGTCGAAAAGCAAACATCGTGCCGCCAGTTTTTTTTGAGTTTTTCTCGTGAAGTGTTGTTTGTTACGCACCACTAAGGGGATCTGCCCATCCCCGATGCCTGGGAACATGTGTTTTGACTTGTCTCAATATCGAAGACGGGTGCGGGCTGCAAAGTACGGCCCCATGGTCCCATTGTCCTCATTCCATTCTGCGAACCTGCCGGAAATCGTCCAAGCTGGCCGTGTGCTGCGTGAACGCTCGCAGCGTCCTGACAGCGTGATCTATCTGGATAGCGGCCGGGTGCTTTTCGGACTCCTCGAGTCCGGTCAACTTCGCCACCAGCTCGGCATGGTGGAGGGGCCGGTGTGGCTCGACGTAGCGCCTGTGCTCATGGAACAGCCCTATCCATTGGACATCGTGGCCGACACCCAGGTGAGCCTTCGCCGCATCACGCTGGTCGAATTCCGCCAAGCCTATGCCGCGCTCAATCCCGAGACGCAGACCCTCATCCGAGACATGGCCGCCGGCTACTTCCAGCAGACCGAACTGGCCGTGAGCCGCCTGGCCCAGGACGCGGAGGCCCGCTGCGCGCAATGGCTGCTGCGCCATGCGGCACCTGCCGCGGATGGCAGCCTGCAGGTCACGCTGCAGCAGCGCAAGCGTCTGATTGCCGCCCAACTGGGCATTGCGCCGGAAACCTTCTCCAGGGTGCTTCGCCATCTGCGAGAGCATGGCCTGATTGCCGGAACAGGCAATGTCCTGAGCCTGCCCCAGCCAACCGCACTGCAGAACGTGGCGCGCTGCTGAAAGTGCCTGTTCAAGAGGTGCAGAAGAGGGCTGCTCTCCGAACCTTGTCTTGGACATTCTTCAATCGAGAAATCGAGTGACGATGGGGCATGCATACATCACGCAGTCACCGGCCGTTTGCATGTCCTGACCATCATCTTCTCGCTCGGGCCCAGGAAGCGACTTCGTCGCTTGAGGCTGGTTTCGCCCCGACAGACTCTCGCGGGCATCGCTCAGGCGAGAGTGATCCGATGGAGAAAAAATCGGATGCGTAATGCACTGATTAACGAAAATTATTACAAACTAATTTCTTTTAATTAATCAATAAAATCTATATTTTATTGGGTATGAGCACCCTGTGTTGCATTTTTTGGGTCTCAGGAAGTTTTGTGGATTTTGATAGTTATTATTTTTTTAATTTTCCGGAGATGCAGCTACCATCCGATTGTTTTAAGAGCGTTTGGTGCGAATTTTTGAAAAATTATCATTCTTGTGATTGATTGAAAATTGATATCGAATGCTTGTCGTTAAATTTTAGATCAACTGTCAAGCTAGAAATATGAATCCAATAACGGGAAGCGATTTGCCGCGGGATGTGGTTGAAAAAATAGCGTCTCTGTTTGAAGGAAGCTATGTGCCAGAAAATCCGAAAGAGGATGCCCAATTGCGTGAACTCGCATTTTGGCGATGGGTTGCGTACGAGGGCTATGAGGGAAAAAATCCAGAGCAATTTGTCGCGTTTCAGCGTGATTTAATGAGAGGGTGCTTTGATAGCACAGGGTGGGATGTGGAGATGTTCTCCAAAAGCACCGTATTTGAGTTGGGTTGCGGCCCCTTGGGTATGATAGAAACGATACCTGCCGCGAGTCGCTGGGCTTTTGATCCGAACAATGAATACTATGGATCACTTTTTGGAAAGGTTCGCGAGAAATCTATTGTTCATCTTTCAGATGTATCCCAGATGAATGATGTGCCTCTGGTTGATCTGGGTATCTGTTTCAATGTGCTGGATCACACGGATGATGCGGCGCATTGGTTTCGTCTCTTCTTCTCAAAAATCAGGCCGGGCGGACGGTTTATTCTTCAAGTCAATACGGTCAAAGAGGACTTTCCTCGTACCGAGGAGCATTGCAAGATGCATCCATCTCCATTGACCCGTGAGCAGGTCGAATCATTGGTGGCCGAGGTCAGTGCCAGTAATTCGAGGCTGTACAAGGAAGAACCGTCCCCAGATAATGAGTTCTATCTGATGATCTGGGGCAAGAAGCTCTTGGCCGGTTAGATGGATGAAGGAACTGATATTGGCATCAGTTTCCATTCTGAAAAATTCCACCAAGGAGGTGGGCGCTCTGCTCGGAACCGCTGATCAAAGTGGTTCGGCGGGTGTTCTGGCATCGCTTGTCGCTACGCGCACGCGATCGGTTCGAATCGACTCGCGAGGAGGCTTTCCAACGTGCCGCGAATGCTTGTCGAGGCAATCTTTCAGGGCTTCAAACAGCGATCCAACTTCGCTTGGGCGACTGGCCAGCCTGAGGAGCTGGGTGGCCCGGACACTTCCTTGGCATCGCGTTCTATAGCCCTCCCTATTTCTTGCACTCGCCGCGCCTCGTCGGCCGTGACCCTTATGCGCCCTCGGTGTTGACGCCCGCGCGCACATAGGCTTCGAGAAGAGGGTATTCGATTCTTCAAAAACCCATATCCGTGTGAAAGATGGAGGCGGCCCTCGCAAGAATCGGCGCCGCTCAAGGGTCCCTCCGCATGGACGCGTCAATCGTGTTTTGTGCTTCATTGCAGAAGTCGGCAATTGGCCGGTGTTGGCCGGTGCTGCACAGGGACTCATACCGCCTCGAGTCACTGAATATAGTTTGATGGACCTTTAGGCGCTGATAGCTTTTGCTGCGGGCAATTGCTGGTCGTCAAAAAAATGGTGCGATCAGCGGCACACTTGAAACCCGCATGGACAGGGGCTTTCCGCTTTGGGGAACGCCTGCGTGGCGTTGTTCGAGCGCTCTCATGAGGGGCCTGGAAACCATTCGCAACACTTGCGAAGGCCTGCTAAGGGATTTCGCTGAATCGGGTAGTAATCCCAACCAGCTGCGCGACAGGGCAACCGTATATTGATCAGCGAAGACGTGGCGTGTGTCCATGTTGTGTGACCCAACGGTTGTCATGAACTTCATCGCCATTGCATATCGATTGTTTGCCGCAGAAGAAAGGCAGGCATTGCCGACATGAGACATCCCGCGCCCGCGCCGACCGAGCACGACGATCCGGACTCCGAGATCGACGGAACACTCCTGTCGGAGCTCCATGTGCCGGGTCCGCTGGTTCGCCGCATGATGCTGATTGCCCTGTTGTGCGTGGCACTGGCGGGCGGGCTGGCGGCCTGGGTGATCTCGCACGCATCGGGGGAAGAGATGACCGAGCGCCTCGTGCGGCAGCAGACCGACGAGGTGGAGCTCGTGGCGCGCCTGCTGGCCAGCAAGGTCGAGCAGAGCCAGAAGGTGCTCGGTACCGTGGCCGAGGGCATCACGCCGCAGATGCTGCAGTCGCCCTCGCTGCTCGAATGGGTGCTGAAGCAGGGGCTGCCCGCTGTACGTTTCTTCGATGCCATGGAGATCGCGCGTGCGGACGGCCGCCTGATTCTGAACCTGCAGAGTGGAAAGATGGAGCCCGCGGCCAGCGTGGACATGGACGAGCGGGACATCCTGCTGCGCACCATGGTGCAGGGCAAGCCGCTGGTTTCGGGCGTGCTCGGCACGGCGGCTGCGTCGGCGCGTGTCATGTTCACATTGCCCCTTGTCGCCGACGATGGCAAGGTTGTCGGCGTGGTGGGCGGCGTGCTCCGGCTGCAGTCCCAGGGGCTGCTTCCGCACTCGCTGGGGCTGCCTGCGCGCGACGATTCGCGGCTGATCGTCTTCACATCCGATGGCGTGATTCTTTCGCACCCGCAGCTCGAGCGTGTCATGGGTAATGTGCGCAGCGAGCCCGGGCTGGATAAGGCCTACGCACAGTGGCGTAGTGAGCTCAAGCCTATTTCCACCGGCCGGGGCGATACGGTCGTGGTGCAGGATCGCCTGATCAGCATGGCGGGGGTTCCCATGCCTCAATGGTGGGTGGCCCGAGTGACCGAGTCGCATGCCCTCCTTGCTCCGTTGCACGGAACGCATCGCAGCATCTGGTGGACCGCGGCAGCCTGCGTGACCGCCGTCGGCCTGCTGGCGATGCTGGCGATGGCCTGGGTGGCCGCGCCGCTCACGCGACTGCACCGGCGCGCGCAGTCGATCCTGCTGACGCAGGGCTTGCCGGACAGCCAGCCCCCCACTTCGGCCGAGTCGGATCTGCTGAGCGGTGCGCTCGATCATCTCGAGGCGCAGCAACTGCACCATGGCCATCAGGCCGAGTTCTCGCGGCTGCAGCTGCAGGGCATCCTCGAGCAGGCGCCCGTGGGCATCGTCATCACGCGCAATGATCAGCTGGAGCTGCTCAGCCAGCAGGCCAGCCTGATGCTGGGCTTCTCCCGTGCCGAGCTGGAGGGCCAACTGGTCAAGCGGCTGTTCGCGGACGAAGCGCAGTTCGAAACACTGGAGCGCCAGATGCGCGAGGGGGCCATCACGCGCGGCGGCTACGAAGGCGAATTCGCCCTGCGACGCAAGGATGGCAGCCTGCTGTGGGCGCGTGTGCTGGGCCGGATGGCCTTTGACCGCACATCGGCGATGGCGGCGGTCTGGGTGCTGGAGGACATGGCGACCACGCATGAGGAGCGCCACAGTCCCCAATGGAGCCGTTCGCACGATGCGCTGACCAACCTGCCCAACCGCACGGCCTTCCTCGAGCGCCTGAAGGCGCAGCTGGTCCGCAATGCCGAGCTGGCCAGGGCCGAGCAGCTGTCCGCGGGCAGCGGGGTGGCGCTGCTGTTCATTGACGTGGACCACTTCACCCTGGTGAACGACAGGCTGGGCCATGAGGCCGGGGACATGTTGCTCAAGCAGTTTTCCAGTCTGCTCGAGGAATTGGTGCGGCACGTGGGCTGGGCTGCGCGGCTGGGCGGCGACGAGTTTGCCGTGGTGCTGCCCGACTGCACGGCCGCGAGGGCCGAAATGATTGCGGAGCACATCCGCGCTTCGGTCGAGGAGTGGGAGTTCGTCTACGAGGGAGAGGCGTCGATCACCACGGTCAGCATCGGCATCGTGGTGGCGCCGGCCGACCTGGAAGAGGTCACGCCATGGCTGCGTGCGGCCGACATGGCCTGCTACTACGCCAAGCGGGCGGGGCGCAATCGCGTGGTGGTCCGCGAGGTGGCGGACAAGGCGTCCGCCTGACCCGGCCTGAAGAGGTGCCTCAGTCCTGGGCGTCTGCGGCGCGCGTGGTGCGGTTGTCGCCGCCCAGCGTGATCCAGGTGAGCAGCACCCCGCACAGCGCACCCGCCGCCATGCCGATCACCATCGGCAGCGGCTTGCCGTTGGAGAACACGCCCACCACCTGCATCGCCACGGCGCCGGTCAGCATCTGCAGTGTGCCGAGCAGGGCGGATGCCGTGCCCGCGATCTCGCCGTGCTCCTCGAGCGCGAGTACGGACGTGGTCGGGATCACGAGTCCCATCAGTGCACTGGCGACGAAATACAGCCCGATCAACACGGCCAGTTTCTCGCCACCCAGCAGGTAGTAGGCGAGCAGGCTGGCCATCACCACGCCGCTTGCGGACGCGGCGACCTTCACGACGTTCACCAGGCCAAAGCGCTTGCCCAGCGCCCCCGTGAACTGCGCCGATCCGATGAAGGCCACTGCGTTCAGCGCAAACGCCACGCTGTACTGCGTGGTGCTGAGTCCGTAGTGGTTGATCAGCACGAATGGCGAGCCTGCCAGGTAGACGAAGAACCCGGCCAGCGCACATGCGCCGATGAAGACGAGGCCCAGGTAGTGCCAGTCGCGCATCAGCAGGGCATAGGCCTTCAGCGCGTCGGAGACGCTGCTGGACAGGCGCGCCGCAGCGTCCCGCGTTTCTGGCAGGCCGCGCACCATCGCGGCAAGGCCCAGTACGGCGGCCATCGTGACGGCCCAGAAGACGAGCCGCCAGCCACCGATCGCGATCACGCCGCTGCCCGCGAGCGGAGCCAGGATCGGCGACACGCTGAACACCAGCATCAGCAGGGACATCATGCGTGCGGCCTCGTGCCCGGTATGAAGGTCACGCACCACCGCACGCGGGATCGCCATGCCGGCGGCCGCGCCCAGGCCCTGCACGAAGCGCAGGATGACCAGCGTGTGGATGTCCTGGGCAAGTGCGCAGCCGATGCTGGCGAGCACGAAGATCACCAGGCCCAGGTAGAGCGGGTTCTTCCGGCCCCACATGTCCGAGAGCGAGCCGAACACCGGCTGTCCGACGCCCAGTGCAATGAAGAACGCGGTGAGACTGGCCTGCACGGCCCCGACGGGCGCGTCCAGGCTGGCGCCGATCTGGGGCAGCGCGGGCAGGTACATGTCGATGGCGAAGGGGCCGATGGCCGAAAGTAGGCCAAGGATCAGCACCATGCGCAACGAAACAGAGGACGACGAAGACGGGTTGGACGAAGGGACTGACATAGTGGGCGCGATGGTCGCGGAAGAATGGGCGGAGCGGGAGTCGATCCGCGCGCCGGGAAATGGATGGTGCCGGGCCCCCGTGACGACCGGATTTCAGGATCGATTCGTGCCGAGCTTCCCTAGCGCTCGCAGCACGTTTTCTGCGGTCGCGGGAGCGTTGAGCACCACGGATTCGTCTGCTTTGCCGGCGGATGCAATGGCATCGCGCAGTGCCTCGTAGACGCTGATGGCCAGCATGAATGGTGGCTCGCCGACGGCCTTGCTGCCTCCGACGTTGTCCTCGCGGTTGGCTTCGTGCCAGAGCGCGATGTTCAGGTGCCTGGGGATATCGCCGGTGGCGGGAATCTTGTAGGTACTCGGCGCGTGGGTGAGAAGCATACCACCCTCATCCCACACCAGTTGCTCTGTGGTGAGCCAGCCCATGCCCTGCACGAAGCCGCCCTCGATCTGGCCCACGTCGATCGCCGGGTTGATGCTGCGGCCCACGTCGTGCAGGATATCCACCGCGAGAACGCGCGATTCGCCGGTCAGGGTGTCGATCGCTACCTCGGTGCAGGCGGCTCCGTAGGCAAAGTAGTAGAACGGCCGTCCGGTGAGCGTGGTCTTGTCGTAGTGGATCTTGGGCGTGCGGTAGAAGCCGTCGCTCCACAGCTGGATGCGATTGGCATAGGCCTCGCGTACCACGTCATCCCAGTCGCGCACCTGCTTGGGTGTGATGATCTTGCCGCCCGTGAACTGCACGGCTCCGGCGCCCACGGCATCCAGGCCGCTCACGTAGGCGGCCAGGTTGTCGCGGATGTTGCGTGCCGCGAATTGTGCCGCGCGCCCGTTGAGGTCGGTGCCGCTCGAGGCGGCCGTGGCGCTGGCGTTGGGCACCTTGCCTGTGTCGCTGGCAGTGACGATCACGCGCTCGAACGGCACGCCCAGTTCGTCGGCCACGATCTGCGCCACCTTGGTGTGCAGTCCCTGGCCCATTTCGGTGCCGCCATGGTTCACCTGCACGCTGCCGTCCGTATAGACATGCACGAGCGCGCCGGCCTGGTTGAAGAGCGTGGCCGTGAAGCTGATGCCGAACTTGACGGGCGTGATCGCCAGCCCCCGCTTGAGTACGGCGTTGTCCGCATTCCATTCGCTGACCGCCTGCCTGCGGCTGCGGTAGCCGGAAGTCTGCTCCAGCTGCGGCAGCAAGGCGTGCAGGATGTTGTCCTCCACCTTCATCTGGTAGTGGGTGACATTGCGGTCCTCGATGCCGTAGAGATTGCGCATGCGTACGTCGAACGCATCCTGGTTCAGCGCGCGCGCGATGTCGCCGAGAATGGCCTCGATCACAATCACGCCCTGCGGTCCGCCGAAGCCGCGGTAGGCCGTATGGCTCTGCGTGTTGAGCCTGCAGCGCAGCGACGTGATGTCCACGTCCTCCAGGAAATAGGCGTTGTCGCTGTGGAAGACTGCACGGTCGGCGACCGGGCCGGAGAGATCGGCGCTGAACCCGCAGTTGGCCGCGAGCTGCAGCTTCAGGCCGGTGATGCGGCCGGTGTCGTCGAAACCCACGTCATACTCATACTCGAACGGATGACGCTTTCCCGTGATGAGAAAGTCGTCGTCGCGATCGAGGCGCAGCTTCACCGGCTTGCCCGTCTTGTGGGCCGCTATCGCCGCCCACACGGCGAGGTGGCCGGCCTGCGTTTCCTTGCCGCCGAAGCCGCCGCCCATGCGCCGGCATTCCACGCGTACCGCGTTGTTTTCAAGCCCGAGTGCGTGCGCTACCCAGTGCTGCACTTCACCCGGATGCTGCGTGCTCGAATAGATCCACCACTGCTTCTGTTCAAGCGGCAGCGCGTAGGCGATCTGGCCCTCCAGATAGAAGTGCTCCTGTCCACCGACCTCGAGGGTGCCTTGCAGCCGGTGCCTTGCCCGGCCAAGCGCCGCTTGCGCATCGCCGCGGCGTACACGCACCGGCGGCAGCACGTAGCTTTCGGCCGCGATCGCCTGCTTCACCGAAAGCACCGCAGGCAGCGGCGTGATGTCGAGCTTGACGGCACGCGCCGCGCGCCGTGCCTGCATCACGGTCTCCGCGATGACGAGGCCGACCACCTGGCCGGCGAACTGCACCGTATCGATGGCAAAGACCGGCTCGTCATGCGCGAACGCGGCGAGGATTCTGTCTCCGGGGATGTCGTCCGGGAACACCACGTCGCGCACACCGGGCATGGCGAGCGCCGCGCTGGCATCCACCGCGTTGAGCCTGCCATGTGCGACGCGGGAGAGGATCGGCGCGGCGTACAGCGTGCCCTTGATCTCCGCGATGTCATCGATGTAGGCCGCGGCCCCTGCCACCTGCGCACGCGCGCTTTCGTGCGCATGCGATGTGCCCACGGCGGGTCGGTGCTTCTGCAGTGCGCCGCCGTTAAGGAGATTCTTGTCGCGCGTGTTCATGTCGGCACCTCCATGGGTTGCAGGGTGTGCAGGGCAGGGCGCACGGCCGTCTCGCCCGAGTGCTCGAGCCAGAAGCGCCGCAGCAGCGCCCCCAGCACTTCGCGGCGGTAGGCGCTGCTCGCGCGCATGTCGGAGATCGGATTGAACTCGGCCTGCAGCGTCTTGCCGGCCTCGGTCGCAAGGGCCTCGCTCCAGGGCCTGCCGATGAGCACGGCCTCCGTCCCGCGTGCGCGTGCAGGCGTTGCCGCAACGCCTCCCGCGCCAATGCGTGCCCTTGTGACGATCCCGTTCTCGATATCGAGGTTCAGGGCGAGGCAGACCGCGGAGATGTCGTCGTCGAAACGCTTGGAGATCTTGTAGGCGGCCAGCGTCTGGTGGGGTGACGGCATGGGCACGTCGATGGCTGTGAGCAGCTCGCCTTGGGCCAGCAGGTTCTTGCGGTAGCCAACGTAGAAGTCCTCGATCGGCATGCTGCGTTCGCCGCGCGTGCTGGCCAGCGTGATGCCGGCGCCGAGCGCGATCAGCAGCGGCATGGAGTCGCCGATCGGCGAGCCGTTGGCCACGTTGCCGCCGAGCGTGCCGGAGTTGCGCACCGGCATGCCAGCAAAGCGCGAGGCAAAGCGATGCAGCTGCGGCCAGTGCTGTTCGAGCGCATGGAACGCATCGGTCAACGTGACGGCAGCACCAATGCGGATGCGGGTTGCGGAGACCTCGACCTTGCGCAGTTCCCTGGCGCGCGTGACGTCGAGAATCTGCGCGTATTGCCTGTGCATCTTGGTGATCCACAGGCCCACGTCCGTGGTGCCTGCGGCGATGAGTGCATCGGGGTGTGCGGCGCGCGCGGCCAGCAGCTCGTCCAGCGTGTCGGGCGCCATGTAGCCGCTGCCGGGCTCTGCCGCTGCATGCGCCGCGTGCTTCAGCGCGGACAGTTGCGCAAGCAGGTTGCGTTCGTCCACCTGCATGCGCGGCAACGTGCCCATGTGCTGCGCGGCATCGAGAATCGGACGGTAGCCCGTGCAGCGGCACAGGTTGCCCGAGAGTTCCTCCACGGCCACCTCGCGCGTGATCGCGGCGCCCTTGCAGACATGGTTCTGGTACATGCCGAACAGGCTCATCACGAAGCCGGGCGTGCAGAAGCCGCATTGCGAGCCGTGGCAGTCGACCATGGCCTGCTGGGCGGGATGCAGGTCGGGGCTGCTGTGCCTGTCCACGGGCCGGATCATGGGATCGGAGGCCAGGTCTTCCGAGGTCCACAGCGCCATGCCATCGATGGAGTGCGCGAGCCGGATGCAGCTGTTGATGGCCTGGTACTGCACCGCACCGTCGCGCTCGGAGCCCAGCACCACGGTGCAGGCACCGCAGTCGCCTTCGCCGCAGCCTTCCTTGGTGCCAGTGCAGCCCAGGTCTTCACGCAGCACCTCGAGCAGCGTGCGGTCGGGCGCGATGCCCTCTAGCGTCACGGTCTTGCCGCGACGGACGAAGCGCAGGGGGCGGGTGTGGCTCATGGCGGGATCGATCCTGTGGGCTGGATGAAGACTTCCATCTGGGAAAACACTCTCTTAGGGTAAGTGCGGAATGACTCGGCATGCATATGGATGGTGATATACGACCAATGTCTGCAACACTATGTCCCCGCCGCGCACGGTGCGTGCACGGCGCGGGATCGCATCCTGGCCTCCATGGGCCCTATGGCCGGTGACGCCCGCCGCTCCTCCTCGAACAATATAAGCCAATACATATGGCGTGAATGCAGCTCCACGTATGAGAGACCAATACCTTTTCGACAAGATAGACCTCCATCTCATCAGGGTGCTGCATACCGTGCTCATCGAACGAAGCGTATCCAAGGCGGCGATCCGGCTGGGCATGCACCAGCCTGCGGTATCGGCTGCGCTCAAGCGGCTGCGCGACCTCTCGGGCGATCCGTTGCTGGTGCGCTCGGGCGTGAGCATGCTGCCCACCGATACCGCGCTGCGCATGGTGGAGCCGGCGGCCCGCATCCTGCGTTCGGCCGAGGCGCTTTTCTCCGATGCGCGCGGCTTCGACCCACGCACCGCCACGCGCACGTTTCGCGTGATGGCGAACGACTATCTGGATCCGCTGTTCCTGCCCCGGCTTGTGGCACTCATCAAGTCGGAGGCGCCTCTGTGCCCCATCGAGGTGCTTCCGCTGTCGCCCGACGTGCACTACCAGGCGCACCTCGCGCAGGGCGAGGTGGATCTGGTGATCGCCAACTGGCCCAAGCCGCCTGACGACCTGCACCTGGGGCGGCTGTTCTCCGACGACGTGGTCTGCCTGGTGTCGAACGACCATCCCGCCGTGCGCCGGGGCTGGGACCTCGAAGCCTGGCTGGCGGCCGAGCACATCGCACCTACGCCGACCTTTCCGGGCGCCAAGGGCGTGATCGACATACAACTCGACGAGATGGGCCTCACCCGCAACGTCGCTGCGCGCTGCGCGCACTTCAGCATCATTCCCGACATCGTGGCATCGAGCTTGCTTGTGCTGACGACCGGGCGCCAGTTCTGCCAGCGCTATGTAGACCGGCTGCCCGTGACGGTGCTGCCGTGTCCGCTGGAGTTTCCGCCGATCGACTACTACCAGCTCTGGCATTCCCGGTCCCACCATTCCGCCGCGGCGGTCTGGTTGCGCAATGGCGTAAGAACGGTGGCGGAGTCGCTACGAAAAACCTAGGCAGCTTCTACATGGGGAGGTCATGCATGGATGGAAGGACAGGCCGCTTGCGCGGTTCGAGAGGCTCGCCAAGGCGAAAACCGCCGGCACAGCGGTAGCTGTTGCGAGAATTTTCAACGCCGCGCGCGCCGGTTGGAGTCATGCAGGGCTTCGCCGGCCGTCGAGATATGCGGAGTGGGCATGCAATGTCTGTTTTGCGGCATAACCATCAACAACTAAGAGACAATCTCGCGCATGACTTTTTCGGATAAGAATTTTTCACCCTCATCAGTGCCTCGATTGCAACTGATGGGTATTACCAAGCGATACCCTGCCGTTGTTGCTAATAATGCAGTATCGCTTACGGTGCTTCCAGGAGAAGTCCACGCCATTCTGGGCGAGAACGGGGCGGGCAAGTCCACGCTCATGAAGATCATCTATGGCGCGGTGAAGCCCGACGAGGGCGGCATCGTCGTCGACGGCAAGCCGGTGCAGATCCGCAATCCGCAGGAGGCGCGCCAACTGGGCGTCGCCATGGTGTTCCAGCATTTCAGCCTGTTCGACACGTTGACCGTGGCCGAGAACGTCTGGCTGGGACTGGACAAGAGCATCCCGCTGGCCGAAGTGATCCAGCGCGTGGATGCCACCGCCAAGGAATACGGCCTCGAGGTCGACCCGCACCGTCCGGTGCACACGCTTTCGGTGGGCGAGATGCAGCGCGTGGAAATCATCCGTGCGCTGCTGACGCGGCCGCGCGTGCTGATCCTGGACGAGCCCACGTCGGTGCTCACGCCGCAGGCCGTCGAGAAACTGTTCGTCGTGCTGCGCCGCCTTGCCGCCGAAGGTTGCTCGATCCTCTATATCAGCCACAAGCTGCACGAAATCCGCTCGCTGTGCACCGCCTGCACAGTGCTGCGTGGCGGCGTGGTGACGGGGGTATGCAATCCGTCGCAGGAAACCAATGCATCGCTCTCGCGCATGATGATCGGCTCCGAGCCGCCGCAGCTTGAGCACCGTGCCTCCAACGCGGGGCTTGTGGTGCTGAAGGTGAACCGGCTGAGCCTGCCGCGCCTCGACCAGTTCGGCATCGACCTGCAAGGCATCGACTTCGAGGTGCGCGAAGGCGAGGTGGTGGGCATCGCCGGCGTGTCGGGCAACGGCCAGCGCGAGCTGCTGTATGCGCTCTCGGGCGAGGACACGCGGGCGGCGCCCCAGATGATCCAGGTCTCTGGCAAGAACGCGGGCCGCATGGGTCCGGGCCGCAGGCGTACGTTGGGCCTGCATTTCGTTCCAGAGGAGCGCCTGGGGCGCGGCGCCGTGCCAAGCATGAGCCTCGCGCACAACCTGCTGCTTACGCGCAAGACGGCGGTGGGCAAGGGCGGCTGGATCAGCATGGGCAGGCTGCAGTACCAGGCGCGCGACATCATCTCGCGTTTCAACGTGAAGGCCGGAGGGCCGGGCGCCGCCGCGCAGTCGCTGTCGGGCGGCAACCTGCAGAAATTCATTGTCGGCCGCGAGATCGATGCGCAGCCCAGCCTGTTGATCATCTCGCAGCCCACCTGGGGCGTGGACGTGGGTGCCGCGGCACAGATCCACGGCGAGATCCTGAAGCTGCGCGATGCCGGCTGTGCCGTACTGGTGCTCAGCGAGGAGTTGGACGAATTGTTTGAAATATGTGATCGCCTCCATGTGGTGGCCAAGGGGCAGCTTTCGCCCTCGATCCAGCGTGAGGATGCGACCGTGCAGCAGATCGGTGAATGGATGAGCGGCCTGTGGGACCACAGTGCGGCCAGGATGTCGGGAGGCGCGCATGTTCAAGCTTGAGCAACGCCCGCAACCGTCGAGGCACTGGACCTACGGCTCGCCGATCCTCGCGCTCGCCATCACCGTGGTGATCGGCGTGTGCCTGTTCGCGATTCTCGGCAAGGACCCGATCCGCGGCCTCCAGGCCTTCTTCTGGGAGCCAATCAAGTCCGGCTACGCGTTGGCCGAACTCACGATGAAGGCCACGCCGCTGCTGCTGATCGCGCTGGGGCTGGCCGTGTGCTTTCGCTCCAATGTCTGGAACATCGGCGCGGAAGGACAGTTCGTCATCGGCGCGGTGGCCGCAGGCGGCATCGCACTGCTGGCCGACAAGACCACCGGGCCCTGGATCGTTCCCGCCATCCTGGTCGCCGGCATGGTCGGCGGCATGGTCTGGGCGGGCATCGTCGCGCTGCTGCGTGACCGGTTCAACGCCAACGAGATTCTGGTGAGCCTGATGCTGGTGTACGTTGCCACGCTGACGCTTGGCTACCTGGTGTACGGCCCCTGGAAAGATCCGATGGGCTACAACTTCCCGCAGACCAAGATGTTCGAGCGCGTCACCCAGATCCCCAGGCTGGTGCAGGGGCTGCGCATGAATATCGGCGTGATCATCGGTCTCGCCGGGGCCGCGCTGCTGTGGGTGTTCCTGTTCCGCACGCGCGCGGGATTCGCGCTGCAGGTGGGTGGCATCGCTCCGGCGGCTGCCCGCTATGCGGGCTTTTCCTCGCGCCGGGCGCTGTGGACCGCGCTGCTGGTCTCCGGGGCCACGGCAGGTCTTGCCGGCGCGCTCGAGGTGGCAGGGCCGCTCGGCCAGCTCACTCCCTACGTGCCTGCAGGCTACGGTTTTGCCGCGATCATCGTGGCGTTTGTCGGCCGGCTGCATCCCGTCGGCATGGTGTTTTCAGCGATTCTCATGAGCATGTTCTATATCGGCGGTGAACTCGCCCAATCGCGCCTGGGCCTGCCCAAGGCGCTGACCGGGGTGTTCCAGGGCCTGCTGCTGTTCACGCTGCTGGCGTGCGACACGCTGGTGGCCTACCGCGTGCGCTGGATCTCCGGCACCGCAAGGCCTGCTGCTGCGAAGGGAGCACACTGATGGAGTCCTACGCACTGCTCCTGGGCTCGACCCTCTCCGCCGGCACGGTGCTGGCGCTTGCCGCGCTCGGTCTGCTGATCAATGAGAAGTCGGGCATCGTCAACCTCGGCGCGGAAGGCATGATGTTGTGCGCCGCGATCGCCGGATTCGCCACCGTGGTGCATACCGGCAGCACCTGGATCGGTTTCGGTGCAGGCATGCTCACGGGTGCGCTGCTCGCGGGCATCTTCGGCCTGCTGGTGATCTGGCTGAATACCAACCAGTATGCGACGGGCCTGGCGCTCTCGCTGTTCGGTGCTGGCTTCTCGGCCTTCATCGGCCTGAACTACGTGCAGGCCCGCCTGCCCGAGCTGCCGAAGTACGCGATTCCCGGCCTGGCGGACCTGCCCGTGGTGGGGCCGGCGCTGTTCACGCTGCATCCGCTGGTCTACGGCACGGTCGTGATTGCCGCGCTGCTCGTCTGGTTCCTGTACCGCACGCGTGCCGGACTGGTGCTGCGCGCGGTCGGTGAGTCGCCCAGTTCCGCACACGCCCTGGGCTATCCCGTGCGCCGCATCCGCCTGATGGCGGTGATGTTCGGTGGCGCGATGTGCGGCCTTGCCGGTGCCTACATCTCGACGGTCTACACGCCGCTGTGGGTGGAGGGCATGGTCTCCGGCCGCGGCTGGATCGCGCTGGCGCTCACCACCTTCGCGACCTGGCGTCCGGCGCGCGTCCTGCTGGGCGCCTACCTGTTCGGTGGCGTGACGATGCTGCAGTTCCACCTCCAGGCCACGGGCGTGCAGGTGCCCAGCCAGGTGCTCTCCATGCTGCCGTATCTGGCGACCATCGTGGTGCTGGTGCTGATTTCGCGCAATCCCGCGTGGATCCGCGCGAACATGCCAGCCTCGCTGGGTAAGCCGTTCTATCCGGGTTCATAAAGAAGAATCACAGCGGACCCATTTCCGTTCGAGTCGAAGTTTCAAGAAAAGGGAAGTCAATCCATGAGCAATGTGAGCAAGCGTGCACTGATCAAGATGATCGGCCTGTCGGCAGTTTCCGTGGCGGCCTTGACCGCGTGCGGCAAGAAGGACGAGGCCCCGGCGCCCGCAGCGGCTCCTTCCGCGCAGGCCCCGGCTCCGGCCGGCGACAAGCTGAAGATCGGCTTTGTCTACGTGAGCCCGATCGGCGATGGCGGCTGGACGTTCCAGCATGAACTGGGCCGCAAGGCGATCCAGGAGAAGTTCGGCGACAAGATCGAGACCTCGATGGTCGAGAGCGTGCCCGAGTCCGCCGATGCGGAGCGCGTGATGCGCGACATGGCCGGCCAGGGCAAGAAGCTGATCTTCGCAACCAGCTTCGGCTACCAGGAGTTCGTGCAGAAGGTCGCGGGTGATCTGAAGGACGTGAATTTCGAACACGCCACCGGCTACAAGACCGGCGACAACGTGGCCGTGTATGACACCAAGACCTTCGAGGGTGCCTACCTTGCGGGCATCGTCGCGGGTGCGATGACCAAGACCAAGACGGTCGGCGTGGTCGCCTCCGTGCCGATCCCCGAAGTGGTCCGCAACATCAACAGCTTCGTGCTGGGCGCACAGAGCGTGGATCCGTCGATCAAGGCCAAGGTGGTGTGGGTGAACGAATGGTTCGCGCCTCCGAAGGAATCCGAAGCCGCCACCAGCCTGATCAACGGCGGCGTGGACGTGATGTACCAGAACACCAACTCGCCCGCCGTGCTCAAGACCGCAGAGGAGCGCGGCGTGCGCGCCTTCGGCAAGGATGGCGACATGAGCGCTTTCGCGCCCAAGGCCCACCTGGGCTCGGCCGTGATCGACTGGACTCCTTATTACACCAAGGTGGTCGAGGACAAGCTCGCCGGCAAGTGGCAGACCGGCAACTTCTGGTGGGGCGTGAAGGAAGGCGCGATCGACCTGAAGAAGATCGCCGACGATGTGCCGCAGGAGGTCAAGGACAAGGTCGAGAAGGCGCGTGCCGGCCTCAAGGATGGCTCGTTCGCCGTCTGGACCGGCCCGATCAAGGACAACACCGGCAAGGAACTGCTGGCGGCAGGTTCTGTGGCCGACGATGCCTTCCTGCGCGGCATCAACTTCTACGTGAACGGTATCGAAGGCACGGTTCCAGGCACCAAGTAAGCCGTTCCCCTTCGTTGCTTTGATGAGGCCCTCCTGAGCGAGGGCCTCCGTGTTTCTGCGAAAGGGTGATGGAGGGTGCTATCGCTCTATGCGCATGTAAACAACAGGCTATTCAAAAATATGTCACAGATAGCAGCCCTGGCCTGATTTGTGCATATATTTGCGACACGCCTGAAATGGGAATGAACGGGGGCTTGTTTGCAGGGGCGCCAACGCGCTCCTGCTGCCTTTTCGTCTTTCCGTTCTCCGGTTTTCCGTGCACCCCACTATTCAACAGAGGATTCATCTCATGACCGATCTTCAAAAACGTTCCCTGATCAAGGTTGCCGCGCTCTCCGCCGTGGCCGCCGCCGCGCTGGTTGGCTGTGGCAAGAAGGAGGAAGCTCCTGCGCCCGCACCGGCCCCTGCTCCGGCTGCTGCGCCAGCGCCTGCCGCCGAGCCGTTGAAGATCGGTTTCGCCTATGTCGGCCCGGTGGGCGACGGCGGCTATTCCTATGCGCATGACCAGGGCCGCCAGGCGCTCGAGAAGGAATACGGCGACAAGATCAAGACCACCTTCGTGGAAAGCGTGCCGGAAGGCGCCGATGCGGAGCGCGTGCTGCGCGACCTGGCCACGCAGGGCAACAAGCTGATCTTCGGCACCACCTTCGGCTACATGGACGTGATCCAGAAGCTGGCCCCCGAATTCCCTGACGTGAAGTGGATGCACGCCACCGGCTACAAGACCGCGCCCAATGCCAGCACCTATGACTTCCGCACCTACGAAGCCGCCTATCTGGCGGGCGTGGTGGCCGGTGCCATGACCAAGACCAACACGCTGGGCGTGGTGGGCTCGGTGCCGATTCCCGAAGTGCTGCGCAACATCAACAGCTTCACGATGGGCGCCCAGTCCATGAACCCGAAGATCAAGACCAAGGTGGTCTGGGTGAACGAGTGGTTCGCACCTCCCAAGGAAACCGAAGCCGCGACATCGCTGATCAATGGCGGTGCGGACATCCTGTTCCAGAACACCGACTCCCCCGCCGTGTTGAAGACCGCGGAAGAGAAGGGCAAGCGCGCCTTCGGCTGGGATTCCGACATGACCGCCTACGGTCCCAAGGCGCACCTGGGCTCGGCGATCTTCAAGCCATCGGGCTTCTATGTGCAGACCGTCAAGGAAGTCATGGACGGCACCTGGAAGAGCCAGGAAACCTGGTGGGGCGTGAAGGAAGATGCGATCGACATCGTCTCGCTCGCACCCGATGTTCCCGACGCCGCCAAGGCCAAGCTGGAAGAAGTCAAGAAGGGCCTGAAGGACGGCACGTTCGCCATCTGGAAGGGTCCTCTCAAGAGCAACGACGGCAAGGAGCTGCTGCCAGCCGACAAGGTGGCCGACGACGCCTTCATGCGCGGCGTGAACTTCTACGTGCAGGGCGTGGAAGGCAAGGTGCCAGGCGGCAAGTGATCCGCTTTGCCTGCGTCGCCGGCATCAGGGGCTGACGTAAGATTGCCCTTCACTAAGGCTGCCCCCGGGCAGCCTTTTTTATCGCCGGGCCGTCCAAGCTCAGGTCCCATTTCAGAGAACAAGGAGCCATCCCGTGAGTATTCAAGTCATTTCCCCGCAGGCCGCCCTGGCTGCGCTCAAGGACCGTGGTCCAGTCAAGATACCGGTGGGCGAGCCCGTGTGCATGATCCGCGGGGTGGATGTGGCGATCCCCGAGCGGCCGGCGGTCGATACCGGGTTCTGGGAGTGCACTCCCGGGCAGTTCCGCCGTCCGGTCGATACCGGTGAGATCATGTACATCCTCGAAGGTGCGGGCTCATTCACACCCGATGGCGAAGGGGCCGAGACCTTCGAGTTCAAGGCGGGCGACTCGCTGTTCTTTCCTCCGTTCACGCGCGGCACCTGGAATATCCGCGAGACCGTGCGCAAGCTCTATGTGATGGTGTGAAGCCGCGCGCTGCCGGCCCCGATCGGCCGAGTGAGGCGCTGGGCCATGTGGCTGCCGCGAGCGGTTTTCCGCACTCCTGGCGTAAGATCGCCCGCACGCTCCAAAGGCCGCCCCCGGGCGGCTTTTTGTATTTGGAACAAAAACAGGAGCCTGTTGATGATCTCCACGCGAGGGTGCAGGAGCGGCCTTCGCGCAGGAACCGTCAACAGGCTTCAAGAATCTCAGGTGCTTCTCCCCATGATCGAAAACACCCTCTGGCATCCCGTCGCGCAGTCGCACGAGGTGCTCCAGGACACTCCGCTGTCCGTGAAGCTGCTCGAGCAGGCCGTGGTCCTCTGGCGCAATGCCGAAGGCGTGGCGCAGGCATTTGTCGACCGCTGCCCGCACCGCGGCGCGCGCCTGTCGATGGGCCGCATCGAGAACGGCAACCTCGAATGCCCGTACCACGGCTGGCAGTTCGCCTCCGGTGGCCAATGCGTGAAGATTCCCGCCGTGCCCGACTTCGTTCCGCCGCCGTCGCAATGCGTGAAGTCGTTTGCCGTGCAGGAAGCCTGCGGCCTGGTCTGGGTGCGCCTGCAGGAGGGCGAATCTGCCAGCGAGCAGTTGCCCGCATTCGCTGCAGAGGCCGACGAGCACCTGCGCAAGGTGAACTGCGGCCCCTATGACGTGGCGGCGAGCGCGCCGCGCATCATCGAGAATTTCCTCGACATGTCGCACTTCGGCTTCGTGCACGAAGGCTGGCTCGGCAGCCGTGAAACGACCGCGATCCCCACCTACAAGGTCGAGCCCACGGCCACCGGCGTGCTGGCCACCGGGTGCAAGGCGGTGCAGCCGCAATCGAACCTGCACTCGACACAGGCCGCCGAGGTCGAGTACACCTACGAGGTGACCGCGCCCTATGCGGCCGTGCTCACCAAGATCCCGGAAGAGGGTACATCCAGGCAAGGCTGGCGCGAGCAGATCGGCCTGTTCATCTGCCCGGTCACGCCCGATACGTCGCGCGTGTGGTTCCGCCTCGCCGTGGCCGATTTCGAATCGAGCGATGAGCAGCTGAGGGAATTCCAGCACACGATTTTCGTTCAGGACCAGCCGGTTCTTGAATCACAATTGCCGAAGGCGCTGCCGCTCGATCCGCGTGCCGAGATGCACTCGGCGGCGGACCGCATGTCCTCCGCATACCGCCGGTATCTGAAGGCTGGCGGCATCACGTTTGGAGTTTGCTGATCATGACGACGACGTTCCAGGTTCCCGACATCGAGGCCTCGCGCCTGCCCGCGCTGCTCGAAGCCATGCCCAAGGCCGAACTGCACATGCACATCGAAGGCTCGCTCGAGCCCGAGATGATCTTCAGGCTCGCGCAGCGCAACGGCGTGAAACTCTCCTATGCCAGCGTCGAAGAGTTGCGCAAGGCCTATGCCTTCACCGACCTGCAGAGCTTTCTCGACATTTACTACGCGGGCGCGAGCGTGCTGCTGACGGAGCAGGATTTCTACGACATGGCGCGCGCCTATCTCGACCGCGCCGTGGCGGACAACGTCGTGCGCTCGGAGATGTTCTTCGATCCCCAGACGCATACCGAACGCGGCGTGGCGATGGAGACGGTGATCAACGGCCTGCACCGCGCCTGTGTGGACGCGGAGCGTGAGCAGGGCATCTCTGCCGCACTGATCCTGTGCTTCCTGCGCCATCTGTCGGAAGACTCCGCGCTGCAGACGCTGGAGGCCGCGCTGCCTTTTCGCGACAGGTTCATCGGCGTGGGACTCGACAGCAGCGAGGTGGGCAATCCGCCCGAGAAGTTCGCACGGGTGTTCGCTCGCTGCAGGGAACTGGGCCTGCACCTCGTTGCGCATGCCGGCGAGGAGGGGCCGCCGGAGTATGTCTGGAGCGCGCTCGACGTGCTGCATGTCGAGCGCGTCGATCACGGCGTGCAGTCCGTGCGCGACCCCGCGCTGATGCAGCGGCTGGCCAAGGACCGCATCGCGCTGACCGTGTGCCCGCTGTCGAATGAGAAGCTCTGTGTGTTTCCCCGGCTGGCCGATCACAACATCAGGCAACTGCTCGATGCAGGCCTGGTCGCGACCGTGAATTCCGACGACCCCGCGTATTTCGGTGGCTACATGAACACCAACTTCACGCGGCTGTTCGCCGAGGCGCCCGGGCTCACGGCCCGGCACGCCTACCAACTGGCCTTCAACAGCCTGGAGGCAAGCTTTGCCGAGCGGGCGGACAAGGAGCGCTGGCAGCAGCAACTGCGCTCCGTGTTCGAGAAGGCCTGACACGCTTCTTCATCTCGATGCGCCGGCTCTCCAGGTTCCCGCCAGCGCCAGCGCCGCAAACAGCATCAGCATGGAGCCATATGCGTAGGTGACGGGCATGAGCCCCAGCTTCGCGGCCGATACGCCTGCCACGATGGCGGGCACGCTGAAGGCCAGGTAGCTGGCGATGTAGATGGCCGAGAGCAGGGCGCCGCGCTCGTGTGCCGCGGCCAGCGGGATCATGCTGCGCAGCGCACCCTGGAAGCCCGAGCCGAAGCCCGTGCCCGCCACGACGGATGCGCCGAGCACCATGGCGAGGCTGTGAAAATGCGCACCCGCCAGCATCAGGGCCACGCCCGCAAAGAGCGCGCCTCCGCCAAAGCGCAGCATGGTGCGGGGGGCGTGGCCGCGCAGTGTCCAGATGCCGGCGGCCGCGCTCAGCATGTTGATGCAGATCCCGAAACTCGCGGCCAGTTCGGAGCCCGTGACGGAGCGGATCATCGATGGACCGAGCGACAGATAGAACCCGCCGAGCGCCCATACCGCGATGCTCATGGGCAGCATCTGGAAAAAGGCCTGGCGCGCCTGCACGGGAATGCGCACGCGGGGCCGCATGGCGGCCAGCGCCCCGGGCCGGCGCAGGCCCGTCTCGGGCATGGCGAGCACGGCTGTTCCGGCGGCGACCAGCAACAGCACCAGCAGCCAGAACACCAGTCCAAGCTGATTCCGCCACAGTTGTGCGAACTCACCCGCGACCAGAATGCCCACGGCCATGCCGAGCATCGGGGACATGGTGCTGATCAGGGTGCCGCGCTCGCGGTGCAGGTCCAGCAGCGCGGCACCAATGGCGGCGCTTGCCATGCCGGTGGCAAATCCCTGAAGCAGCCGGGCCGCGAACAGCATGCGCACGTCGCCGGCCTGGGCGAAGACGACGAGGGAAGCGACCTCCAGCACCAGCGAGGTCAGTATCACGGGCTTGCGCCCGAGGTGGTCGGACAGCGCGCCGGTTGTGAGCAGCGCCAGCAGCAGGCTGAAGGCGTAGACGGCGAATACCAGGGTGAGCGTGCCCGAGGAGAATCCCCAGGACTGCTGGTACAGCCGGTAGAGCGGCGTGGGGGCGCTGGAGGCCGCAAAGAAGGTGCCGAGCGTGAGCGCCAGGGTGGCGAGGCCGCGGACAGGGGCGGCGCCGGCCGTGCAGGTCGTGCAGGCGGCGGTGGGGGAGGATGCTTGCGAGGATGACATGGTTAATGGACTCATGCACAATAAAAGCAAAATATTTGCGTTTGCGGATTGTCGAATGAAACTTTGTTAATGCAAATTTTTAGCTTTAATAACCATGATCGCAAAAGTCCCTTCCCAGAGCCGCCCTGGCGGGCGCAGCGCGCGCATCCAGACAACGGTCTACGAGACCGTCAAGGAATTGCTCAAGACCTTGTCGCGCGAGGAGCTGACCTTCCCGCTGATTGCGGCGCAGGCGGGCGTCACCCCATCTACCCTGTATCGGCGCTGGGGTGACATCCAGCAATTGCTGGCCGACGTGGCCGTGGAGATCATCCGCCCCACCGCTCCGCCGCCGGATACCGGCAGCCTGGGCGGCGACCTCAGTGGGTGGCTGGAACAGTTCCTGGAGGAATCGGTCTCGCCTCTGGGTCGCGCAATGTTGCGGGACATGGCGGCTGCCTATGGCGACGACCGCGTGCCATGCGCCTGCGTGGAGATCCTGCGCGGGCAGTTGCAGGTGATCCTGGATCGCGCCGAAGCGCGTGGCGAGGCGGTCGCGCTCGATGCGGACACCTTGCTGGACCTGCTGGCCACGCCGATCGCCTATCGGGCACTTTTCGACCTGCCGCCGGAGCCGGCCTACGCCCAGGTGCTGCTGGGCCGCGTGCGCGCGCTGCTTCGCACGCGCCGCATGAATCGCGAGAGTGGCGACAATGAGCCGCAGTGAGGGACGGGGGCCGTCAGTGGCCCTCGCCGCAGACCACCGGCCGTGGGGCCATCAGAGCGCCGTGCGCAACCGCCAGATCTCGGGGAACAGAACGACCTCGAGCATCTTGCGCAGATAGCTCACGCCGCCTGTGCCGCCCGTGCCGCGCTTGAAGCCGATCACGCGCTCGACAGTGGTCACGTGGCGGAAGCGCCAGAGCCGGAACGCGTCCTCGATGTCGGTGAGCTTTTCGCCGAGTTGGTACAGGTCCCAGTGCTTGTGCGGGTCGCGGTAGACCTCGAGCCATGCGGCCTCCACGCCCTCGCTGTATTCGTAGGGCTGCGTCCAGTCGCGCTGCAGGCGATCGGCGGGCACGTCGAGGCCTTCACGGGCGAGCAGCTGCAGCGATACGTCATAAAGCGAAGGTGCCTCGTAGGCCGCGCGCACCTGCGCAAGCAGGTCGTCGCGGTGCTCATGCGGCTTGAGCATGGCGGCGTTCTTGTTGCCCAGCGAGAACTCGATGCAGCGGTACTGGTAGCTCTGGAAGCCGCTTGAATTGGCGAGGTAGGGGCGCATGGCCGAATACTCGGGCGGTGTCATGGTGGAGAGCACGCTCCAGGCACTCACCAGTTGCTCCATGATGCGGCTCACGCGCGCCAGCATCTTGAAGGCATCGGCGCGCGTTCCTCCTGCAATCGCGTTGGTGGCGGCACGCACCTCGTGCAGCATGAGCTTCATCCACAACTCGCTTGTCTGGTGCTGCACGATGAACAGCATCTCGTCATGTGCGGGCGAGAGCGGGTGCTGCGCGTTCAGGATTTCGTCGAGGTGCAGGTAGTCGCCATAACTCATGTCCTTGCTGAAATCGAGCTTGGCTTTTTCGTCGCGGACGATGGATTCGGTGCTGGCGTTGTTGTTCGGGTCTTGCATGGCGCGGGTGATGTCTCTGGACGAAATGGCCGATTCTAGCGATGCACCGCGGTCCATCGTACCCGGATCCGGGCTCAGGAAACCGGCGTCGAGACGATGAGAATGAGCCTGGCCGGCGTTGCGCCCTCGTTGATGAAGCGATGTTCCGAATCCATGGTGAGCACCGCGGTGTCGCCTGTGCGCAGCAGCACGCTTTCCGTGCCTGCGAAAACGCGCACGCTGCCCTTGAGGATGTAGAACATCTCGCGCGTACCGGCGCGGTGTGCGGCGAAATGGCTGGACTCGGCTCCGGGCGGCACTTCGTACTGAATGACGGAGAGCCCGGGCGCGGGCTTGGCGAGCGCGATGCGGGCAACGCCGGTGTCCTCGTGCACGATGCGCCGATGTTCGCTCGCACGCGTGACCTGCGGACCGTCGCTCTCCTGCAGCAACTCTCCGATGTCGCATCCGAGGCCGCGCGCAATCGCCATGGCGTTGCGCAGGCTGGCACTCAGCAGCCCGCGCTCCACGCGCGACAGCGAGCCCGGCGAGACGCCGCTGGCCTCTGCCAGTTGATCGAGCGTGATGCCCAGTTGCGCGCGGCGCGCCCGCACGGCCAGGCCGAACTGGAGGTCAGCATCGGGAGCTTCCGGGGTTTCGGTGGGGATGGCTTTGTTCATGGCTTGAAAAATTTCGTTTATGCAAATAAACTTGCGTATAAGCAATTTTAAACCAAACGGAAATACCACACCATGTCGCTTTTCCTGAGTGCCCTGCCTGTACTGGCAGTGATCGTTGCGCTGCTGCTGGGAATGCGTTCGCTGCATGCGGCGCTGGCAGGCGTGCTGCTGTCGGCGCTGGCCATGGTGCTCGCGTTTCCGCTGGATGCCGCCACCGCGTGGCAGGCCACGGCGCTGTGGTTGCCCGTGCTGGTCGAGGTGCTGCTGATCGTAGGCGGCGGGCTGCTGCTCTCCGAGGTGCTGCGCGCCGCCGGGGCGCAGAAGGCGCTGGCGCATTGGGTCCTGGGCCGCACCGGCAACGGCGCGGCAGCGGTGCTGCTGGTGGTGCACGGCGTCACGCCATTTGCGGAGTCGCTCACCGGATTCGGCATCGGCATCACCATCGGCATTCCGCTGCTCGTGCACTGCGGGTTGCCTGCGCGCAAGGTGGCGGTCATCGGCCTGCTGGGGCTGTGTGCCGTGCCCTGGGGCTCGATGGGGCCGGGCACGCTGATCGCGGCAACCATGGCGGGGCTGCCGCTCGATGCACTGGGACTGGCATCCGCCTACGTGAGCGTGATTCCGTTCGTGGTGACGGGAGCGGTCGCCGCGTGGATGGCCAGTCCCGCGGGCGAGCGTGGTCGCGGACTGCTGATGGGCACGGTATCCGGGCTGCTGCTCACGCTGGCAGTGAGCTTCTTCAACGCCACCGTGGGCACTGCACCCGCAGGTGCGCTGGGTGCGTTGGCGATGATCGCGCTGCATCTGTGGCGCGGCAGCCGCAAGCCGGATGCCGGGGCGACGGCCCCGAATG
Source organism: Diaphorobacter ruginosibacter (assembly GCF_014395975.1). Lineage (NCBI taxonomy): Bacteria > Pseudomonadati > Pseudomonadota > Betaproteobacteria > Burkholderiales > Comamonadaceae > Diaphorobacter > Diaphorobacter ruginosibacter. The sequence goes on from NZ_CP060714.1 coordinate 1,347,008, forward strand.
CTTCGCTTGCGCCCCTCGCACCCATCGCGCAACGCGCACTGGCCGCCTATGGCGTATTGCTGGCGGGCGTGCTTCTGGCGGGGCTCGTGGTTCGCGCCATGCATCTGCCGCCTCTGTGGCGCATGCTGGCCTCTCCCGCGCTGTGGCTGTTCGTGGCGACGCTGTTCTTCACGCGGGCAGCGCTGCCGTCGCAGTCGCTGCGCACGGCGTGGCGTTCATGGACCCAGGTCGCGCCGGTCACCGGTCTCTTCATCGCCATGGGGGTGGTGATGGCGGTTTCGGGCATGGCCACCCAGCTGGCGCATGCACTGGCTTCCGGAGGGCGCTGGTATCTGTTTGTCGCACCTTTCGTGGGCGCCCTGGGCGGCTTCGTCACGGGCTCCAACACGGGCGCCAATGCGATGTTCGCGGCCACGCAGGCCGAGATTGCCCAGGCGCTTTCCGTGCCGGTGCTGCCATTCATGGCGGTGCACAACGTGAGTGCGGCGCTGCTGCTCATGGGATCCCCGGGCAAGATCGAGATGGCATGCCAGCTTGCACCGGCCGAGGCGGTGCAGCATCGCCGCTGGATTCAGCTGGTCGTGCTGGGCATCGACCTGGCGGCCGTGGCACTGATGGCGGTGATCAACCTGTTCCTATGAACACGCTCTGAGGATCGCACGCAGCGGCGATGCATCGGCCGTCACCAGCTTGAGCGGCAGCGCGATCAGCTCGTAGTCGCCTTCCTCCACTTCGTCGAGCACGAGGTTTTCCAGCACCCGCATGTCGCGGCGGCGGATGACCTGGTGGCTGTCGAGCGTCTTGCTAGGGGCGGGGTCGATGCTGGCGGAGTCGATGCCGATCAGCTTCACGCCCAGGTCGGCCAGGCGTTCGATGGTTTGCGGCGCATAGGCGGTCAGTTCCGGGTCCCAGCGATCGACCGGCATGTTCCTGTAGGTCCGCACCAGCACACGTTCCGGTAGATCGGCCACGGCATGCGCAATGTGTTCCCACTGGATCAGCGGCCCGCAACCGATCGCATGGATCACGCGGCAGGGGCCGATGTAGGCCTCGAGCGGTACATCGCCGATCGTGGCGCCATTGGGGTCATAGTGCAGCGGTGCATCGGCGTGCGATCCGACATGCGGCGAGAGGGTGATGGTAGCGACGTTGACCGGGCAGTTCGGCGAGATCGTGGCATTCCATTCCTGCGCGTACTCGGTGTCGCCAGGGAAGACGGGGGTGCCCACGCGCACCGGGGCGGAAATGTCCCAGATGCGGCGCTGGCGTGGATGGACGGGCTTGCTGCTGTTCATGGCGCGGGTGCTTGTCTCCATAGGATGGACGCAGTGTAGATGGAGTCTGGGCGGAGTCTGTGCATGGCGGCACGGTGCCGGTCACACCACGAAGTCGTCCGGCAACGGCGGCAATTGCCTGCGGGTGCGGGCCCGGATACAGGCTTCGGAGCCCGCCTCGAACTCGCGGCAGGGGGAGGGTCGCCACTCATAGATCCCGCAGGCGGCTTTCTCGCCAATCTTGCCGGTGAGCGCTGCGCAACGTGGTGACGCATGGTCGGTGCCACGCATGCGCGACGTGAATTCGGTCACGGGCACGACCAGTCCATCGGGAACGCTGCCCCCGTGCTCCTGGGTTTCCTCGATGGAAAAATCAACGCGGAAGCTGGCGCAACAGGCGCCGCAAGTAAGGCAGGGGTGAAGCGAAGACATGGACGTGACTCAGGCGGGGTGCGCCATTTTGCGCGATTCGGTGCCCGCGTGGCGCATGGGGCAGTGCAAGTCTGCTGACTGCGATGGCCGACCATTGACATGGAGAAAGGGACACTTGAGCGGAACCAGTCGCTCCAGTGCTGCTCTACTTTAGAATGAGAATTAAAACCATTTATAGAAAAAATCAAGTTTGTCATGCGAGTTCAACCTGAAGAATCCAGGAGCCAGCCACTTGCCGGCTCTCTTTCGACGTCCGCCGGCATGGGGCTGGACAGCTTGCCGCGCCACCAGAACGGCCTGGTCGTGGGCCTGCGTGCAGCGGGCAATGAGCGTGAGCAGGCCATGGTTCTGCGGTTGATGGAGATCGGCTTTCTGCCAGGAGAGCCGGTGCGTGTGCTGGCAACTGGCGTGCCGGGAGCTGATCCGCTGGCGGTTCGCGTGGGGCAGGCGACATTCGCGCTGCGCCGTGACGAGGCGGCATTTGTGCTGGTTCAGCCGGCGCAATGAATGATGAGCAAGCCAGACAGAACAGGATACGAGGGCAAGAACAGATGAGCAGTGCATCGACCACCACCACATCGCCAGGAGATTCCACAGGTGCCCCGTTGCATGTGGCGCTGTTGGGCAATCCCAACTGCGGCAAGACGGCGTTGTTCAACCTGATGACCGGCGCGCGGCAGAAAGTGGCCAACTATGCCGGCGTGACCGTGGAGCGCAAGGAAGGATGGTTCACGACCGCCGGCGGCAGGCGGGTGCGCATGCTGGATCTTCCAGGTGCCTACAGCTTGCATGCGCAAAGCCTGGACGAGGCCGTCACGCGCGATGTGCTGCTGGGGCGTCGCACGGGTGAGCCCCTGCCCGAGCTGGTGGCCTGCGTGACCGATGCGACCCACCTGCGCCTCAACCTGCGCCTCGTCCTCGAGGCCCGCAACCTGGGCCTGCCCATGGTGCTGGTGCTCAACATGAGCGACATGGCCCGCAAGCAGGGTATCCAGATCGACGAGGAGGTGCTTTCACGCGAGCTGGGCGTGCCTGTGATCTCGACCGTTGCCGTGAAGACCGATGGCGCGCAGAACCTGCTGAAGTGGATCGACTCCGGTCAGGTGAAGGCCCTCAAGCCCGCACGCCGCGAGGAGCCGCAGGGCGATGCGCAGCAGCGGGTTCTTGCGCTGCACGACGAGGTGCGCCGCATCCTCGATCTGGCCGTGAAGGCGCCGCCGGTGCAACTGGCGCGCGATGACCGCATCGACGCGGTGGTCCTGCACCCCGTGTGGGGGCTGGTGCTGCTGGCGGCTCTGCTGTTCCTGATTTTCCAGGCCGTGTTCGCCTGGGCCGCGGTGCCCATGGATTTCATCGATGCGACCACGGCCCAGACAGCCGAGTGGCTGAACGGGCACATGGCCGATGGGCCGCTGCGCAGCCTGCTGGCCGATGGCGTGATCGCGGGCGCCGGCGGCGTCATCGTGTTCCTGCCGCAGATCCTGATCCTGTTCTTCTTCATCCTGGTGCTGGAGGATTCGGGCTATCTGCCGCGTGCCGCCTTTCTGCTGGACCGCCTCATGGGAACGGTGGGCCTGTCGGGCCGCTCCTTCATCCCGCTGCTCTCGAGCTTTGCCTGCGCCATTCCGGGCGTGATGGCAGCACGCTCCATCCCAAGCTGGCGCGACCGCCTGGTCACCATCATGATCGCTCCGCTGATGACCTGCTCGGCACGCCTGCCTGTGTATGCACTGCTGATCGGCGCGTTCATTCCCGCGCGCACCATCGGCGGCATCTTCAACCTGCAGGGCCTGGTTCTGTTCGCGCTGTACGTCGCGGGTATCGTGAGCGCGATGGCCGTGGCCTTCGTTGCCAAGCGCTTCGGTGCGCGGCAGGGACGGGCGGCGCTGCTGATGGAGCTGCCGGCCTATCGCTGGCCCAGCCTGCGAAGCCTGGTCATCGGCCTGTACGAACGTGCGGTGATCTTCCTGAAGCGCGTGGGTGGCATCATCCTGGCGCTGACCATCGTGCTGTGGTTCCTGTCATCGTTCCCAGGCGCGCCCGACGGAGCGACCGAACCCGCCATCACCTACAGCCTGGCGGGCCGCATCGGCGAGGCCATGGCGCTGGTGTTCGCGCCCATCGGCTTCAACTGGCAGATCTGCATTGCGCTGGTGCCCGGCATGGCCGCGCGTGAAGTGGCGGTGAGCGCGCTCGGGACGGTGTACGCGCTGTCCGCCTCCGCCGACGACACGGCGGCCCAGCTCGGCCCGCTGATCGCCGACCAGTGGTCGCTGGCCACGGCGCTGTCGCTGCTGACCTGGTTCATCTTCGCCCCGCAATGCCTTGCCACGCTGGCCACGGTGCGCCGCGAGACCAACAGCTGGCGCTATGTGGCCATCATGGCGGGCTACCTGTTCGGCCTGGCCTACATCGCCTGCTTCATCGTCTACCACGTAGCCGTTGCAATGGGAGCGGGTTGATTTTTCCAGTTTGCAGGAGGATGCCATCATGTCCCAATCGCTCATCGTCGCCCTGATCATCGCGGTCGCCGCGCTGTACCTGTTGTGGCGCTACATGCCGCAGAAATGGCGCAACCCGCTCGGGCGGATCAATCCGAAGCTGGCGCAGGTCTCCGGGTGCGGCAGTGGCTGCAGCAGCTGCGACAGCCCCGCCGGATCGGGTGGTGGTGGCTCGTGCCACAGTTCCGGCGGTTCGCTGGATGCGCAGGACTCGAAGCCCATCGTGTTCCATGGACACGTGAAAGAGCCGCGCAACGGCTGATCGAACCTGTTCTTTGATCCTGAAAGCAAGCCCTGCACGGCATCGTGCAGGGCTTTTTTGCTGGGCATTCGTCCGCTTTTGATAACGGCCTCATTGGCGCATTTGCTCATTTAGTTGTCCGTTTTGCGCATTCGGGCTCCGGGACTTCAACCTATCCTTGATCGCAAAGGAGTTGCCCGTTCATGTCGATGATGTTGATCTATGCGCTGCTTGCCGTTGCAAGCGTTCTGGCCGGAGTGAGCACGGTGCTGTTCGGATTTGGAGGAGGCTTCGTGATCGTGCCCTTGCTCTACCACGTCATGAAGGCGCTGGCGGGAGACAACGCGGCCGCTGCCGGAGCTGCCATGCAGGTGGCGGTGGCCACGTCGGTCTGCGTGATGGTGGTGTCGTCGGCGCTGGCAACGCGGCGCCATGCCCGCAAGGGCAACATCGTGCGGGAGCAGCTCTGGCCGCTGGTGCTCTGGATCGGCGTCGGTGCCGTGTGCGGAGCCATTCTGGCCATGGTCGTGAAGGGCGCATGGGTGCGCTGGGCCTTCGTCATCTACCTGCTGGTCACGATCATCGACTGCCTGCTGCGCCCGGGGTTCATCAGAAGCACCCGGCAGAGCGAGTCCGAGCCTGCCCCGATTCCCTCGTCCACCACCACCGCGTTCCTCGGCATGGGCATCGGCGTCATCGCCTCCTGCCTGGGGGTGGGTGGCAGCGTGATGACCGTGCCCCTGATGCGCCGCCGCGGGCTCAGCATGACCGTCTCCACCGCCATGGCCAACCCCCTGACGCTGCCTGTCGGCATCGCTGGCGCCGCCACCTACCTGCTCGTCGGCCTGCAAAGCGCCCCGACCCTGCCGGGCCTGCATTGGGGCTACGTGGACCTTTCCGCATTCGCGCTGCTGGTGGCGGGCTCGCTCATCGGCATGCGGTTGGCCGCGCCGCTGATCGGCCGGATTCCCGACCGGTTGCATGCGCAGATCTACGTGACGTTGCTGGCGGTGGTCATGCTGGGCATGCTGGTGTGAGTGGGGGCGAGCGAACCAAAGGGCCTACGGGCGGTCGCACACATAGTTGGATGCGAGCCGTGCCGCGGCGGCGTCTGCTGCGGGCCCCACGTAGCGCGGATACTGCGGATAGGCGCATAGGGGGCGTGCAAGGACGGGGGCGCCGTTGCCGTCAAGTTTTTCTGCGAGAAGTGTTTGCGGCGCTGCACCCTGTGCGACCCAGCGATCCAGTGCGGCAAGCAGGTCGCTGGAGTCGGCTCCTGCACCGCCATTGCAGTGGTCGACTCCCGGTGCAAGATACAAGCGCGTGGAGGCGTCAGACTGTGCGGTGCCTACGGCATTGCGCATATTGCGGAAGTATTCCAGGCTGAGGTTCTTGCTGATGGCGGGATCACTGGTCCCGTGCCACATGATGAACTTTCCTCCCCGGTTCAGGAAAGGACGGAGGTCCGGATTGGTGGCGTCGTTGAGCCTGGACAGCATCTTGAGCGCGTCGGGATCCCGTTCCCAGTTGCCCTGACGGAGTGAATCTGCCCCAGGATTCTTGGCCAGATAGTTCTTGAACGTGGAGTCCTGGTAGAGGTATTGGATGGCCTGGGTGACCTGACCATTGCCCAGCAGCCAGGTCGCCCAGTTGCTGGGGCCATCCTCGTTGCCGTTCAGGCTCCAGCCGGCTGCGCGAAGGCCTGGGGTGCCGGGCCATTGCGCGTCTGATGTCCATTCCTGCACGACGGCCAACTGTGCGTCGGAGAGACAGGAGTCTCCGTCTTCCATTCCCCCCTTGCAGCGCAGGGCCTGGATGTTGACGAGCTGGGCTGTACAGGCCTGGGTGTGGGAGACGACGCCATCCTCGACCCCGTCAAGCGCATCGCATGCTGCGCGAACATGTCCGGCAAGCAGCGAAACCTTGGCTGGGGAGAACATCGCGCCAGGCTTCGAGAGGGCGAGCATGTTGGTGTGGAAATGCCCCATGAGTGCGGCCCACGGATAGGCTGGCGCGCGGGCAATGATGCCATCGAAGAGCTCGGGGAAGCGCTGTGCATTGATCATTGCTTCTCTTCCGCCATTGGAGCAGCCCTCGAAGTAAGAGCGGCTCGGGGTGCTGCCATAGGCCTGGGCCAGTGCCTTGACAACGCTGGACATGACTGTCGGAACCGCCAGACTGCCAAACAGCTCCGCGGCATGAGCATCATTGAGCGCAAAGCTTGCATCGCGATTGCTTGCCGATTGGTGTCCTGAATCTGTCGAGACCGTCGCATACCCCGCCTTCAGGGCCACGAGTGGGCGCTGAGCATTGGCGTTGGCGCCCGTCAATGGCTGAACGAAGCCGTTGTATCCGCCTCCGCCCCAAAAATGCAGCTTGCCATTCCAGCGCTCGGGCAGGCGCAATTCAAATCGCAAGGATGGGCTGATCAGGCCCTGGACTTTGCAATATGCCGGCGTACCGGCTTGCATTGGAACGGATGTCGCTTGCATGGCCGCCTCGCCCACGGTTTTCCCGTTGAGCAGGTTGCAGGCCTGTTGAGATGAAACATCGGAAAAATGGCCAGGGGCCTTGCTTGTGCCTCCCCCGCATGCGCTCAGCATGGTGCTGAAAATAATGGAGTGAATTGCAATCCTTGAAATGCCAATTTGTCTTGAAGATATCACCGTATGTCTCCTGTCATTAATTGAGGGATATGCGGAATTGAATTTAAATATCTTCAAGTCGTGGGTCTGTCAGGGAACAGACTTTTTGTTTTAAATTTTATTAAAAATAATTTATTTGATTTGATTAAATCTATGTTTATGAAAAAGCGATTTTATGAATTTTGATTGTTTTATGATTATTGTGTGAGGTAATGATTGTTCTTGATATTGACTGAGTTAATGGGAGAGAAAAAATGCCGAAAGAACTCACGCCGCGAGCGGCCAGATGGGATCGATGGGCGTGAGTGGCGGCAGGCCATGCCTGGCGCGTGCCTCATGGCAGCGGTCGGTGTCGAATTCGAAGTTGCGGCAGGTGGATGAGCGCTGTTCGTAGATGCTGCAGATCGATTGCTCACCGCAGGCGCCGATCAGTGCCTCGCAGCGCACCGGAAACTGTGCGGTGCCGTTCATGCGCACGCGGTTGCCGTTGACCACATGGGTGAGTTCGTCGGGCACGCTGCCGCCCATCGACAGCAGTTCATAGATCGGGAATTCCACGCGGTAGTTGTGGCAGCAGGCGCCGCAGGTGACGCACGGGTGAAGGGTGTTCGTGTCGTTGGACATGATGGGAGATAGCGGAGTTGTTCTGGAGGTCGTCGACACGCCCGCCGGCCGCGTGGAAATGCGCGGCCAGAAGGTGCGTTGGAGGAGTCGGTCCGGAAGACTCAGGTATGTCCCTGGAGAAACTTCAGCGTGAAGGTATGAATGCGTACATGCAGCGCACGCACGGCCAGCGTGAGGTGTTCACGCGGACCGTAGTGGCCCGGAATGCGCGAGGCGCGGATATGGCGCAGCCGCGTGAGCTTGCGGCGATCGCCCTGCAGGCGCTCGATGCGCAGGGGGCAAAGAAAAAGCCTGCCGCACGGAGACCGTGAGGGCAGGCCGGGGCCAGGCGTACCTGGGGTGGTGTTGTGGTTCAGGGTCTTGGTGTGAAGATGTGCCTGAACCATGATGACGGATGTGCGTGATCAGGCCGAGATGCGGCCGAGCAAAAGGAACTCCATGAGTGCCTTTTGCACGTGCATTCTGTTTTCTGCCTCGTCCCAGACGACGGATTGTGGGCCGTCGATCACATCGGCCATCACTTCCTCGCCGCGATGTGCGGGCAGGCAGTGCATGAACAGGGCATCGGACTTCGCGGCGGCCATCATGTCCGAGTCCACGCACCAGTCGGCAAAGGCCTTCATGCGCTTTTCGTTCTCGGCTTCATAGCCCATGCTGGTCCAGACGTCCGTGGTGACGAGGTCGGCACCCTTGCAGGCTTCCATCGGGTCAGCGAAGACCTTGTAGCAACCTTCGCGTGGCGTGCGTCCGCCGAAGGCGAGCTTCTCGTCCACTTCGTAGCCGCTCGGCGTGCTCACGTGGACGGTGAAGTCCAGCAGCTCGGCCGCCTGCAGCCAGGTGTTGGCCATATTGTTGCCGTCACCCACCCAGGCGACGGTCTTGCCCGCGATCGAGCCGCGGTGCTCGATGAAGGTGAAGATGTCGGCCATGATCTGGCAGGGATGGAATTCGTTGGTCAGGCCGTTGATGACCGGCACGCGCGAGTTGGCGGCAAAGCGCTCGATCTTGCTCTGCTCGAACGTGCGGATCATCACCAGGTCGGTCATGCGGCTGATCACCCGGGCGCTGTCGTCGATGGGCTCGGAGCGGCCCAGCTGGCTGTCGCCCGTGGTCAGGTGCACCACGCTGCCGCCCAACTGGTACATGCCCGCCTCGAAACTCACGCGGGTGCGCGTGCTGGCCTTCTCGAAGATCATGGCCAGCGTGCGGTCGAACAGCGGGTGATATTTCTCGTAGCTCTTGAACTTGCCCTTGATGATGGCCGCGCGCGAGAACAGGTAGTTGTAGTCGTCGGCCGTCAGGTCGGAGAACTGCAGGTAGTGCTTCATTGCTGTGCGGCTCCTTCGGTGAGGAACTTCGTGACCAGCGGAGTGAGGCGCGCCACGATCTCATCGGCTTCGGCGCGCGAGAGGATCAGGGCCGGCACGAGGCGGATCACGGTGTCCGCGGTCACCGAGAACAGCAGGCCGGCCTCGGCACCAAGGTTCAGCAGCACACCGCAGGGGCGGTCGAGCTCGATGCCGATGATCAGGCCCTGGCCGCGGATGTCCACCACGCCCGGCACATTCCCCAGGGCTTGCTGCAGTGCCGCCTTGAGGTGCGCGCCCACGTCGGCGGCGTTTTCCAGCAGCTTGTCCTCTTCCATGATGCGGATGGTTTCCACACCGGCGCGCATCGCCAGCGGGTTGCCGCCGAAGGTGGTACCGTGGTTGCCCGGCTGCAGCACGGTCGATGCCTTGCCGCGCGCCACCACGGCGCCGATCGGCACGCCCGAGCCCAGGCCCTTGGCCAGGGTCATCACGTCGGGGACGATGCCGGCCCACTGGTGCGCGAACCACTTGCCGGTGCGGCCCATGCCCGCCTGCACTTCGTCGAAGATCATCAGCCATTCGTTGGCGTCGCACAGCGCGCGCACCTGCTGCATGTACTCGACGCGCATCGGGTGCAGGCCGCCTTCGCCCTGGATCGGCTCCATCATCACGGCGACGACATTGGGGTTGCCTTCGGTGGCCTTCTTGAGCGCCTCGATGTCGTTCACGGGCACGCGCAGGAAGCCGTCGAGCAGCTGGCCGAAGCCGTTGCGCACCTTGGGGTTGCCGGTGGCCGTCATGGTGGCGATGGAGCGGCCATGGAAGGCATGCTCGTACACCACGATGACCGGGTTGGCGATGCCCTTGTCCACGCCGTACTTGCGGGCGATCTTGATCGCTGCCTCGTTGGCTTCAAGGCCGGTGCTGCAGAAGAACACGTTGTCCATCTTCGCGCGCTCGATGAGCAGCTTGGCCAGCACTTCCTGGCCGGGCACGTGATAGTAGTTGGAGGTGTGGATCAGCTTGGCGACCTGGTCCTGCAGCGCGGGGACGAACTTGGGGTGGTTGTGGCCCAGCGTGTTCACGGCGATGCCTGCCAGTCCGTCGAGGTACTCCTTGCCGTTCACGTCCCACAGTCGCACACCTTGTCCTCGTTCCAGGGCGATTGGAACGCGGCCATAGGTGTTCATCACGTGGGGCGAGGCTGCCTCGACAAAAGCGGTCATGCGGAAATCTCCTGACATAGCTGAGAAACACAAGATCGGCACTATCGCCGATCGAACGAGATGCAATTCTAGGGGTTGCTCAAGACATCTTCGTTGAGTATTCCGCATCACTGTCATGCGTGGCGGCACGGTGCCGCGGCGCTGCGGAGATACCCATTTCACCGGTTCATGCCCGTGAAGGTGTGCTTATGTGTGAAATGCATACATCAATGCATCGTTTTTATTGCAAAAGGGCTTTGCAAGGCCATTCGGTCTTGTCTCTTATATAAGAGTTAGAATTCCCCCACGCGGCGCACGATGCCGCGGATCACAATTCACGACGCCTCACCGATGGTCTCTCCCGACGCAAAAGAAGTCTTCATTCAAGGTATCACCCAAGAGGGGAGAACCTTCCGCCCAAGCGACTGGGCCGAGCGACTGGCGGGGGTGATGAGTCAATTCCGGCCCGGTGGCGCCAGCCCCGGGAGCCACCTGAGCTACTCGCCCTGGTGCATTCCCACCAGCATGAACGGCGTGAAATGCGTGGTGGTCAACCGCGAGTTGCAGGCGTACGAGCCCATGGCATGGGATTTTGTGCTGAATTTCGCCAGAGACAACAACCTGCAGATAGCCGAAGCATGCTATCTCCCCGATCCAAAGGCCTGAATCTCAGGCCTTTTTGATTTCCGGCGTAATGATGGAAAAGTGCGCTTTGCGAGGATGGGGCGCGCAAATCCCCGTGCATTTACGGGCATGTATGCTGGTTTCACGCGTGTAGGGCAGCTGTGCAATAGACTGATTCGATCCCATGGGCTGCGGGCACTGCCCTCGGCCATGGGTTTTGGGTTTGACACTTCACTGGACTTCCATGACCAACATTGCCACCAACACCGCCATTTCGCTGTTTACCAAGCGCCGCACGCAATACGCCCTCGGCAAGCATCTCCCCATCTCCGAAACCGAGGTGGAAGGCCTGATCCGCGAAGCGGTGCGCCAGGCACCTTCGTCATTCAACTCGCAGAGCTCGCGCGTGGTGATCCTGTGGGGCGCCCAGCATGAGAAGCTGTGGAACATCACGCGCGAAGTGCTGCGTCCCATGGTGCCGGCCGATGCCTTCGCCAACACCGACAACAAGATGAGCAGCTTTGCCGCTGGCGCGGGCTCGGTGCTGTTCTTCGAGGACCAGGACGTGGTGAAGACGCTTCAGCAGAACTTCCCGCTGTATGCGGACAAGTTCCCGATGTTCTCGGAGCATTCCGCGGGCATGGCGCAGTACGCTGTCTGGACGACGCTGGCGGATGTCGGCATCGGTGCCAGCCTGCAGCACTATTCCCCGGTGATCGACGAACAGGTCGCCAGCACCTGGGGCATTCCGAAGTCGTGGGCGCTGCGTGCGCAGATGCCGTTCGGCTCGAATGAGAAGCCGTTTGGTGAAAAGTCCTTCATGTCGGACGAGGAGCGTTTCAAGATCTTCCGTTGATGCGGACCGGGTGGTGTTGCGGGTTTCGCGGCGCTGGACACTCCCGGCCTCTGTCCTAAAAGAAGACCCCAGCAACAAAAAAACCGCCTTTCGGCGGTTTCTTCGTTTTTGCTGACAGCGCACCCGTTGCAAACGGCGGGTAATTGTTCTTGTCGTTCAACTACCCGGGCTGTGTTTGCCTGAAGAGAGTCAGGCGGCTGCGACTGCCAGGGCCTTGACCTTGGCGGACAGGCGGCTCTTGTCGCGAGCTGCCTTGTTCTTGTGGAAGATGCCCTTGTCGGCGATCGTGTCCAGCACGGATTGGGCCTTGGCGAACAGTTCGGTTGCCTTGGTCTTGTCACCAGCCAGAACAGCCTTTTCGACGTTCTTGACTGCTGTACGGTACTTCGAACGCAGCGAAGTGTTGGCTGCGTTCAGCTTGACGTTCTGACGTGCGCGCTTGCGGCCGGAGGCAAGGCGGGGGTTCTTTTTCTTTGGCTTGGATGCCATGGTATGTATTCCTTAAATGTCTGAGGATGATGTCAGCAAAGCCAAGCATTATAGCCCGAAACCTTCTTGCGTGCGACACCGCACGGGCGGGAGGTGCCTGGAGGGGAGGACGGCGGCGGGTCGGCCGGCAAGGTGTCAGCAGATTTTTCCGTGACATTGGGTACCTCTGGAGGCATTCTGGACAAGCCATCCGGTGCGGATTGCCTGTGCATATGCGCATACACTGGCGCTCGTGTCACTGTTCAAAGCCGCCTCCACCGTCTCGCTGCTCACCCTCGCTTCGCGCGTTCTGGGGCTGGTGCGGGATTTGCTCATGGCCTCCATGTTCGGGGCCAATGTTCTGACCGACGCGTTCAACGTCGCCTTTCGCATACCCAACCTGTTCCGTAGACTGTTCGCCGAAGGAGCGTTCAGCCAGGCCTTCGTGCCGGTGCTTGCCACGCACAAGGCGCAGAACGGGGACGAGGACACCCGGCAACTGGTGAATGCGGTCGCCACCGTGCTGTTCTGGATTCTGCTGGTGACCTGCATCCTGGGTGTGGTGGGTGCTCCGGTGCTGGTGTGGCTGCTGGCAAGCGGCCTGCGTACCGAGCAGGGGGGCATGGAGGCGGCAGTGCTGATGACGCGCTGGATGTTCCCCTACATCGGGTTCATGTCGCTGGTGGCGCTGTCTGCTGGAGTGCTCAACACCTGGCGCCGCTATGCGGTGTCCGCGCTCACCCCCGTGCTGCTGAACCTGAGCATGATCGCGGCTGCCGTCATTGGTGCGCCGATCTTCGCGCGCCATGGCATCGAGCCGATCTACGCGATGGTGGGTGGCGTCGTCATCGGCGGCATCCTGCAGCTGGCGGTGCAGTTTCCGGCGCTGGCCAGGCTCGGCATGCTGCCGCGCATCGGGGTGTCGTGGTCGGCGATCCGCGAGGCCGCGGCGAACGAGGGTGTGCACCGCATCCTCAAGCTCATGGTGCCGGCACTGCTGGGCGTGGGAGTTGCCCAGTTCTCGCTGATGATCAATACGCAGATTGCGTCCTACCTGACCCAGGGCAGCGTGACCTGGCTGTTCTACGCCGACCGTCTCATGGAGTTTCCCACTGCGCTGCTGGGCGTGGCGCTCGGCGTGGTGCTCACCGCACAGCTCGCGACGGCCAGGGCCACCGGGGACCAGCAGAAATACTCGGCCATGCTGGACTGGGGCCTGCGCATCGTCGTGCTGCTGAGCGTGCCGTGCGCCATCGGCCTGCTGTTCTTCGCCGAGCCGCTGGTAGCCACGCTGTTCCATCATGGAAAGCTGACCGACGGCGACGTGCGCCAGATCACCATCGCGCTGCAAGGCTACGGCGTGGGCCTGATCGGCCTGGTGGCGGTGAAGGTGCTGGCACCGGGCTACTATGCGGCGCAGAACATCCGCACGCCGGTGAAGATCGCGATTGCCGTGCTCATCGTCACGCAACTGCTCAACGTGGTGCTGGTGCCCATGCTCGCCCATGCCGGGCTGGCGCTGTCGATCGGACTGGGGGCGCTGCTCAATGCCGCGTGGCTGCTGATCGGACTGCTGCGGCGCGGCAGCTACCAGCCGCAGCCGGGCTGGGGCCGGTTCCTGCTGCAGGTGCTCGCGGCGAGCGTGCTGCTCACCCTCTTTCTCTGGTGGGGCAACCAGCACTTCGACTGGATTGCCTTGCGGGCGCACGCATTGTGGCGTGTTGGCCTACTGGCGGCCCTGTTGATTGGGGCTATGGTGGTGTACTTCGGAGTGCTCTGGGCGGTCAGGCTGAATCTGCGGCAGATTTTGCGCAGATAATTCTTGTGCAAACGGACAGCAGGACGGCTCTCCGGGCCGATGTTCGACTGGAGAAAGGAACTGAACGGGGTGTTTCGCACACCAACGTTCAGAAGCTGAGGCAACGATCATGGCACTGCAATTCAACGTCCCCACACCGCTGGAATATTTTGCCTGCCTGGTGCAGGAGGGAAACCGGCATGAAACCATTCCCCTGCTCGAAGCAGCTGTCTGCATTTCCCAGGATGCCTATCCCCAGCTGGACGTGCAGGAAGTGCTCGACGAAGTGGACCAGCTGCAGCTGCGGCTCAAGCGGTCCATCCCGCCGGGCGCTGAGCCCATGCGCAGGCTCAACGCGCTCAACCAGTTCTTCTTTTCCGAACTGGGCTTCAGCGGCAACCTGAACAACTACTACGATCCGGACAACAGCTACCTGAATGCGGTGTTGCGCACGCGGCGCGGCATTCCGATCTCGCTGGCCGTGTTGTGGCTGGAGCTTGCTCAGAGCGTCAACCTGCGCGTGCACGGCATTTCCTTTCCGGGGCATTTCCTGGTCAAGGCACAACTGCCGGAAGGGCAGGTGGTGATCGACCCGACCACGGGACGATCGCTGTCGCGCGAGGAGCTGAGCGAGCGCATCGATACCTTCGTGCCGAACAGCGTCGACGACGTGGATGGCAGTGCGCACGAGCTCTCGGACTATCTGCGCGCCGCCTCCCCGCGCCAGATCCTGGTGCGCATGCTGCGCAACCTCAAGGAAATCCATCGTGCGGAGGGCGACTGGCAGCGCATGATCGATGTCGAGTGCCGACTGATCGCATTGCTGCCGCAGGCCTGGAATGAATGGCGTGATCGCGGGTTTGCCCACGTCGAGCGCGGCCACATGCAGGAGGCGATCCGCGACCTGGAGACCTACCTGGCGCACGAGGGCTCCTCGATCGATGCCGATGCCATCCAGGAACTGCTGCTGCGGTTGCGCGAGTCCCAGAGCTGAGCCGGCCGTACGCCCCGGGACTGGCGGGTGCGGGTGATTGTGTCGATCATGTGACAGACGCCGAAATGTCATATGTATGTCATGCTCTCCTTGCATGATTTGAGTGTGTTTATAGGCAATCCCTATGTTTCAAAATTCTGCACTCGAACCTCAAGACTTCATGCAACGCATGGCGGACGATCTCATGGACAGCTATGACGAGGAGCTGGAGCAGGAAATCGACGATCGCTATCTCGACGAGAACGGCGAGAGGCCGCTGCTCGACAACGAGGCGCGCCGCAACTACTTCAAGAATCTCTTCCGCCTCCAGGGCGAGCTCGTCAAGCTGCAGGACTGGGTCCAGCAGTCGCGCCAAAAGGTCGTGATCCTGTTCGAGGGCCGCGACGCGGCCGGCAAGGGCGGGGTCATCAAGCGCATCACCCAGCGCCTCAATCCGCGCGTGGCCCGGGTGGCGGCGCTGCCTGCTCCCAACGACCGCGAGCGCACGCAGTGGTACTTCCAGCGCTATGTGTCGCATCTGCCGGCCGCCGGCGAGATCGTCCTGTTCGATCGCAGCTGGTACAACCGCGCGGGTGTCGAGCATGTGATGGGCTTCTGCACCGACGACGAATACGAGGAGTTCTTCCGCAGCGTGCCGGAGTTCGAGAAGATGCTCGTGCGTTCGGGCATTCGCCTCATCAAGTACTGGTTCTCGATCACCGACGAAGAGCAGCACCTGCGCTTCCTCGGCCGCATCCACGACCCGCTCAAGCAGTGGAAGCTGAGCCCCATGGACCTGCAAAGCCGGGTGCGCTGGGAGGAGTACACCAAGGCCAAGGAAGTCATGCTGGAGCGCACGCACATCCCCGAGGCGCCCTGGTGGGTCGTGCCGGCAGACGACAAGAAGAAGGCGCGCCTGAACTGCATTTCGCACCTGCTGTCGCAGATGCCCTACGCGGAGGTGCAGCACCCGGAGGTGGTGTTGCCAGAGCGTGTGCGCCACCCGGACTACATCCGCCAGCCCGTGCCGCAGAGCATGATCGTGCCGCAGACATACTGAGCGGGGCGGGGGAACTGCGGGAACCCGCCAAACAGAAAAACTGCGTGGCCCTGTCAGGGGCCGCGCAGTTTTTTCATGGAAGGGCGGGGTGCGTGGGGCTCTCAGCTGGCCTTCACGCAGAGCACCGGGCAATCCACGTTCATCAGGATTTCCTGCGCCATGCTGCCCAGCAGCAGCTTGCCCACGGCGGTGCGCTTGCGCAGGCCGATTACCAGCACGGAGACCTGGAGCTCCTTGACCAGGTCGTCGATTTCATCGATCGCACTCTTGCCGCGCACGAACTGCTTGAACTCGGCCTTGATCGGCAGGGATGCCAGACGCTCCTCGACGCGCTCGGCCTCATAGCCACTGATCAGCGCGGGATCTTCCTGATGGCCGCCGGGGCCGGCATTCACGACCACCAGCGTTTCATTGCGGCGGGTAGCGATTTCAATCCCCTTGTCGAGGGCCGCGCGGCCTTCGGGGCGTGCGACGTAGGCAACCAGAATGGTCATGCAAAGTCTCCAGTGTCTCTGAGGAATTCGGACAGCAGCTGTCCGTTGGTAATGGATCCCATGGAGTCTCCATGCCGGACCTCCGTCATCGGGGCCTTGAAACTCCATGGACGGGCACCAGCATAGCCGATGCCTGCACCAGAATGGAAGCCTCGAGAGTCCAATCAGGGGCGGCACATCACCGGATTGACGTTAATCAATCGGTGATGTTCACCGGGTGGCCGGGTGGCCGGGTGGCCGGGTGGCCGGGTGGCGGGCGACCGGAGCGTTCTTCAGCGCTCAGACCAGGCGCTCCGCTTCCAGCTCCTTCTTCAGGTAGGCATAGAACAGTGGCGCTGCCACCAGGCCGGACGGACCGAAGATGGCCTCGGCCACGAACATCACGGCCAGGAGCTCCCAGACCCCCATGTGCGTGCGCGTGCCGACCACCTTGGCGTTGATGACGTACTCGGCCTTGTGGATCAGGATCAGGAACGCAAGGCAGGCCGCTGCAGCGACCGGGGACACCGACAGCCCGACGAGCGTGATCACCGCGTTGCAGAGCAGGTTGCCGACGATGGGGATCAGTCCGGCAAAGAAGGTGAGGGTGATCAGCGCGGGGGTGTAGGGCAGCTTCAGACCCCATACGGGCAGGATGGCCAGCAGGAAGAGCGCCGTGAGCACCGTGTTGAACGAGGCAATCCAGAACTGTGCCGCCACGATCTGCCGGAAGGCCTCGCCAAAGAGGGTGATGCGCTTGATGAGCTGCACGGCGAGGGGTCCGCGTCGCGGGCTGATGTGGCGCACGGCGGCCAGCGCGCCGATCAGCAGGCCCACATAGGCGTAGAGCAGTCCGGTAAGCCATGCCCGGCCGGCCATGGCGAGGGCGCCTGCCTTGGCCGCGAGGTAGCCCGCGATCATCTTCTGCAGCTCTTCCGCACCGTCGGGCAGGGTGGCGCCGAGATCGGAGGGCAGCTTGTCGCGCAGTTCCAGCACCGTGTCGGCCAGATAGTCGAGCAGTTCCCGGTATTGCTGGGGCGCATCGACGATGTAGGTGCGCGAGTGCGAGAGCGCAAGCGCCACGAGCAGCATGGGCGCCAGCACCACGAGGGTGGCGGCGAGCGCGGGGCCGAAGCCCACCTTGCCGGGCTTGCGCGGAAAGCGGCGTCGCACCCAGGTGAACTTGACCGCCAGCCAGCGCGTGACGAGGAAGCCGAGGCAGACGCTCAGCAGGCCCGGCAGCAGACTGTAGTGCAGCACCATGAGGAGCGTGGCCGCCATCAGGAGATAGCTGGCGATCTTCACGCCCTGGGTGCCGTGGAAGCCCCGGGGCGAGCCCGCGCCCGGGGAGGGCGTCGGCTCGGGCGGTGTGTGCGCGGTGTCGTGCGCTGGCGGAGGCGACGCGGGCTGCATGGGCGGCGACGCGTCGGGAATCAGGCCACGACCACGGCGGCGCCGTTGCCGCGCTCGGCGATCGCGCCGATCTGGTACACCGTTTCGCCGAGCGAGCGCAGCGTCGCCGCGGTGGCCTCGGCGGCTTCGGCGGGAACGACGACAACCATGCCGATGCCGTTGTTGAAGGTGCGGTTCATCTCGATGTCATCGATGCCGGCGGTCTTCTGCAGCCAGGCGAACAGTTCGGTCTGGGGCCAGCTGCCGGCCTTCAGGTGGGCGGCCGTGCCCTCGGGCAGCACGCGCGGGATGTTCTCGAGCAGGCCACCACCGGTGATGTGGGCCAGTGCCTTGATCGGGTGCTTTTCCAGGGCCGCCAGAACGTTCTTCACGTACAGGCGCGTGGGCTCCATGATGGCCTGCTTGAACGGCTTGCCGTCGAGGGTGGCGGGAATGCTTGCCTGGCTCTCGGCGCGGTCGATGCACTTGCGTACCAGCGAGAAACCATTGGAGTGAACACCCGCAGAGGCGAGGCCCAGGACCACGTCGCCAGGCTTCACGTCCTGGCCGGTCAGGATCTTCGACTTCTCGACTGCACCGACGGCGAAGCCGGCCAGGTCGTATTCGCCATCGGGATACATGCCGGGCATTTCGGCGGTTTCGCCGCCGATCAGCGCGCAGCCGGAGAGCTCGCAGCCCTTGGCGATGCCGCCGACCACCGCCGCCGCCGTGTCCACATGCAGCTTGCCGCAGGCGAAGTAGTCAAGGAAGAACAGCGGCTCGGCGCCTTGCACCAGCACGTCGTTGACGCTCATGGCCACGAGGTCGATGCCCACGGTGTCGTGCATGTTCCATTCGAAGGCCAGCTTGAGCTTGGTGCCCACGCCGTCGGTGCCGGAGACCAGAACGGGTTCCTTGTAGCGCTTGGGGACCTCGAAGAGCGCACCGAAGCCGCCAATTCCGGCCATCACCCCTTCGCGCATGGTCTTCTTGGCCAGCGGCTTGATGCGTTCGACGAGCGCGTCGCCCGCATCGATGTCGACACCAGCGTCTTTGTAGGAAATGGGAGTGGAAGGAGTGGAGGAGCTCATGGATCGCAATTCAGGGGGGCTTGGAGCCTGCGCGGCAGGCAGAACAGGGGGATTTTAAGGGCTTGCCTCATCTGCCGGAAATACCGTGCGCCTTCCCACTGGCAATCCACTGGCAATCGTGCGGCAAAGGAGACGCTTGCGGTGCTGTTTTGCTCCCAATTTCATCTCTTGAAAGGATGACCCGCCTCATGGCACTAAAATCAACGACATTCCGCCTGCCGTCATTGTGGGCTGCGCCGGCTCAACCGGTACCGTGGCGAGTGGATCGCTCCTCTTTTCACGGTGCAGTTGCCGGCTGCATGGCCCCGGTTGTTTGCTCCATGCCACTTCATCCTGAGAACGTCGTCACAGTCCATTCCGCCGTAATCCGGCTGCATGCCCGTGCGCGGGCGGTCTGCGGGAGGGCGGCGTGAAGCAGCTGGCGCTGGACATCGGCCTCGCGCCGGGACCGACCTTCGACCGTTTCTTCGTTGGCACCAACGAGGAGGCGCTGGCGCACCTGCGCCTGTCGGTCGGCTCCGGCCACAACTATGTGCGCTCGCCTGTTCCCACCTATCTGTGGGGCGAGTCGGGATGCGGCAAGACCCATCTGTTGCGTGCCGCATACGAAGCATTGCGCGAACAGGGCCAGTCGGTCGGCTGGCTGGATGCCTCCGTGAGCGATCCGGCGGCCTTCAGCGAGCGCTGGGTGGCCGTCATCATGGATGAGGTGCATTTCTACAACAGCAAGCAGCAGGCGGCGGCCTTCAACTGGTTCATCAACGCGCTGAACCCGGCGTCGGGCAATCCGCGCTGGGTGCTGGCGGCGGGCGAACTGCCGCCGGCCGATCTGCCGCTGCGCGACGACCTGCGCAGCCGGTTGGGCTGGGGCCATGTGTTCCAGCTGCATTTCCTGGACGAAACCGAGCGCCGCAAGGTGCTGCGCCAGGAAGCCGATGCGCGCGGCGTGTTCCTCTCGGACGAGGTGATGGATTACATGCTCAAGCGTTTCTCGCGCGACCTGGGCAGCCTGATGCAATTGCTGGGCAAGCTGGACAGCTATTCGCTGCGCGAGAAGCGCGCCATCACCATTCCCTTGCTCAAGGACATGCTGCAGCACGAATGACCCGGGCGCCGGGTACTGGCAAGCCAGATCGGCCTCATCAACATATCAACAAGAATGAATTCAACAACTCAGGTGCAACGGCCGCGACTGGCACTGTTTGATCTGGACCACACTCTGCTCCCGCTCGACTCCGACTTTGAATGGGGCGAGTTCTCCATCCGCATCGGCTGGGCCGACAAGGACGAGTTCGGCCGTCGCAACCAGGCCTTCTTCGACGACTACCTTGCCGGCCGCCTCGACGTGCACGACTATGTCCGCTTCGCCACCGAGGCCGTGCGCGTGCGCGGTGCCGAACAGGCGGCCGCGGCGCACGAGCGGTTCATGGACGAGGTGATCCGCCCGGCGATCAAGCCGGTCGCCCGCGATCTGCTGCGCTCCCACCTGGAGGCAGGCGACGAGATCGTCATCATCACCGCCACCAACGAGTTCGTCACCGCACCCATCGCCCGCGAACTGGGCGTGAAGCACCTCATCGCGGTGCAGCTCAGCCGCGACGAGGCGGGCTGGATCACGGGCGAGATCGAAGGCATCCCCTCTATGCGCGAGGGCAAGGTGCATCGCATGGAGGCCTGGCTCAAGGAACGCAATCTGGGGTGGGACGATGTGGAGTGCACGTTCTACAGCGATTCCATGAACGATGTACCGCTCCTGGAAAAGGTGCAACATCCGGTTGCGACCAATCCCGACGCGCGCCTGCGCGCCCTGGCGCAGCAAAAGGGCTGGCGCATTCTGGACCTGTTCCCACAAGAGCCATGATCAAGACCTTCATCGACAAATTGCTGGGCAAATCGTCCGGCGGCGGCACCCGCACCAAGAACCGCTTCGGCAAGCGCGTGGATGTGCCCGTCTCGGTGCACGGCATCGACCCGGAACTGGTGGACAAGCGCGCGAGCGACGTCGTCCACACCCTGAAGCAGGCGGGTTTCGAGGCCTACATCGTCGGCGGCGCGGTGCGCGACCTGCTGCTGGGCCTGCGTCCCAAGGATTTCGACGTGGCCACCAACGCCACGCCGGAGCAGGTCAAGAACCTGTTCCGCCGCGCGTTCATCATCGGCAAGCGCTTTCGCATCGTGCACGTGGTGTACGGGCGAGGCCGCGAGCACGAGGTGATCGAGGTCTCCACCTTTCGCGCCTATCTCGACAATTCCGCTGCCGAACTGGTGTCGGGCAACGAGAAGACCAGCAAGGCGCAGCTCGCCAGCATGCAGCATGCGGTGGACGCGAGCGGCCGTGTGCTGCGTGACAACGTCTGGGGTCCGCAGGACGAGGACGCCACCCGCCGCGACTTCACCGTGAACGCGATGTACTACGACCCGGAGACCCAGGTCGTCGTGGACTTCCACAAGGGTATCGAGGACGCCAAGAAGAAGGTGCTGCGCATGATCGGCGACCCGGCCACGCGCTACCGCGAGGATCCCGTTCGCATCATCCGTGCCGTGCGCTTTGCGGCCAAGCTCTCGCAGCGCGGGTTCAAGCTCGACGCGAAGACCGCCAAGCCGTTGGTCGAGTCGGAGCACCTGCTGAACGACGTGCCGCAAAGCCGGCTGTTCGACGAAATGCTCAAGCTGCTGCAGACCGGTCATGCCATCGCGTCCATCGAGCAGTTGAAGGCGCTGGGCCTTGCCAAGGGCATCTACCCGCTGCTCGACGTGGTGGTGGAGCGCGCGGACAACCCCTTCGTGCAGGCCGCGCTCGCTGATACCGATCGCCGCGTGGGCGAGGGCAAGACGGTGGCGCCCAGCTTCCTGCTGGCCTGTGTGCTGTGGCAGGACGTGAAGACAGGCTGGGAGCAGCGCATGCAGCGACAGCACGCCTTCCCCGCCCTGCAGGATGCGATCGACGACGTGTTCGACAAGCGTATCGGCGACGTGTCGGGCCGCGGCAAGCTGGCGGCCGACATGCGCGAGATCTGGGTGATGCAGCCGCGCTTTGAAAAGCGCACGGGCTCGACACCGCATGGCATGGTCGCCCATCTGCGCTTCCGTGCCGGTTTCGATTTCCTGCGCCTGCGCGCCGATGTGGGCGAGGTCGAGGAGCAACTGGCCGATTGGTGGCAGAAGTTCCAGCTGGCCGATGATGCGCGCCGCGACGACATGATCGAGCAGGCGCGCGAGGAGCAGCGCGCAAAGCAGCGCAAGGCCCAGCCGGCAGCCAAGCGGGCCCCCAAATCCGGCCCTGCCCAGGCCCATGGACAGCAGGCCGACGACGCACAGCAGGCAGCGCCCAAGGCCAAGCCGAAGACGCCCCGGGAACCCGAAGGCGGCTTCGATCATCTCGAAGTCGGCGACCCTCCGGCCGCAGCGGCCAAGAAGCGTCGCCGTCGCCGCAAACCCAAGGCGCCGGGAGGCGAGGGTTCCGCGTCGGGCGGTGCCCAGGATTGATGGACTCGGGTCACACGCCGGCGGGGGAGCACACGGCCTGGATCGGGCTGGGCGCCAACCTGGGCGATGCGCGTTCGGCATTGATCGGCGCCGTGCAGCGTATTGCGGCGCTCTCCTCGACCACCGTGGCGCGGGTGTCGTCGCTTTACGGCAGCGCTCCGGTCGATGCGGGCGGGCCGGACTATCTGAACGCGGTGGCCGAGATCCGTACGGCGCTCTCACCGCTCGAACTGCTTGCCGCGCTGCAGCGCATCGAGCTGGATGCGGGCCGCGAGCGCCCCTACCGCAACGCTCCCCGCACGCTCGACCTCGACATCGTGCGCTATGGGGACCTTTCCATGAACACCGATCGCCTGACGCTTCCCCATCCGCGATGGAGCGAGCGGGCATTCGTGGTGCTGCCGATGGTGGAACTGCTCGGAGGCGACGTCCTGGACCGGCTCTCGCCGGAGCAGAAGCAGGCGGTGACGCAGCAGCGCATCGAGCGCCTGGTTGATGCCGCGGATTGGATGCCAGCCGGCGGCTGACTGAAAATGAAAAAGGCTCCTGCAGTCCGCTGACTGCAGGAGCCTTTTGCTTTTTACTTTTACTTTGACGTTGGGGCGGCATCGGCGCTCGGCGCCGGATGTCGGGTCTCAGTCGACCTTTGCGCCCGAGGCCTTCACCAGCTTCTGGTACTTGGCGCGTTCGGCAGCCATGAACTGGTCGAATTGCTCGGGCGTGGTGGGCACGGGCTCGGCCATCAGGCTGGCGAACTTGGCCTTGGTTTCCGGCGACTTGAGTGCGTCGGTAAAGGCCTTGTTGAGCTTGTCGATCACCGGCTTGGGCGTTCCTGCCGGAGCGACCAGGCCCCACCAGGTATCGATCGAGAAGCCCTTGAAGATCTTGGACAGGGGAGGCACGCCCGGCAGCATGGGCGACTCGTCCAGCGATGTCACGGCCAGGGCCTTGAGCTTGCCAGCCTTGATGTTGGGGGCCGCGGCGGCGAGGTTGTCGATGTTGAAGTCGACCTCTCCGGCCAGCAATGCAAGCTGGGCGGGGTTGGCGCCGCGATAGGGAATGTGCAGCGCATAGATGCCTGCGCGCTGCTTGAACATTTCACCGGCCAGGTGGCCGGCGCTGCCATTGCCGCCGCTGCCGTAGTTCAGCTTGCCGGGGTGGCTCTTGGCATAGGTGATCAGGTCCTCGACCGAGCGGATGCCCAGCTTGTCCGCATGGGCGGCGTTGATCACCAGAACATTGGGCACGCGGACCATCTGCGTGATGCCGGCGAAGTCCTTGTCCGCGTTGTAGGGCATCTTCGAGAACAGCCAGGGGTTCACCGCATGGGTTGCGGTGGCGGCGAGGCCGATCGTCAGGCCGTCATGCGCGGCCTTGGCGACGATGTCGGCACCGATGTTTCCGCCCGCGCCGGCCTTGTTGTCCACGACCACCACACCGAGGGAGTCGCGAACGCGTTCGGCCAGGATGCGCGAGGTGACGTCCAGAGGACCACCGGGAGCATAGGGAACGACAAGGCGGATCGGCGCATCCTGCTCGGCGTGCGCGGTCAACGGTGCCAGTGGGGCTGCAAGCGCCAGGGCGGCGGCAGTCGAAAGAAGAAGGTTTCTGCGGTTCATAAGCTATCTATTGTGCAAAAAAATCTGACAAGTGGCGGGTTTCGGTTGCAACTTCCCTGTGCAGATTGCAGTCATGTCCTACAAATCGGCATGTCACAGTCTTCCTATAAACGGAATTGCGCGCCGTGCGACCCTGCCGTGCGCGTACACGATTGCATGCGGAAAGGAGTGACATGCTGGACGCACCCACCTCTCTGTCTGAATCCCGCTACTGGGAGTGCATCGCTGCCTGTTCGCGCTGTGCCCTGCTGTGCGACTTCTGCGCTGCAGCCTGCCTGCGGGACGTGCACGCGGAGCACATGCTCAACTGCGTGGCCATCGACATGGATTGCGCTGATGCGTGCCGTTTTGCAGCGGCCGCCATGGCGCGGGACAGTGCGCAGGTTCCCGCGATCTGCGAATTGTGCGCGCGCATCTGCGAGAGCTGCGCCGCCGAATGCGAGAAGCACGAGGCCGATCATTGCCAGGATTGCGCCGAGAGCTGCCAGCACTGCGCGGAACTGTGCAGGCAGCTGATTTCCTGACGCCGTATCAGGCCGCGTGCTTGTCGGCTTCCGATGTGAAGGCGTCGGCGAAGAACTCTTCCTCCGGCAGGCCGCGGTCGGCGGAGTATTCGCTGCGCGCGGAGTCCACCACGATGGGCGCGCCGCAGGCATAGACCTGGTGCCCCGACAGGTCGGCGAAGTCCTCCATGACGGCCTTGTGCACGAAGCCCGTGCGGCCGCTCCACTGGTCGTCGGGCTCGGCATGGGAGACCACGGGCACGTAGCTCAGGTTCGGCATCTGGGCCGCGCGCTCGCGCACCCATGCGTCCATGTACAGGTCGGCGGGGCGGCGGCCGCCCCAGTACAGCGTGATCGGGCGCTGCGTGCCCTTGTGCTGCATGTGCTCGATCAGCGCCTTCACGGGCGCGAAGCCCGTTCCGGAGGCCAGCAGGATGATGGGCTTGTCGGAGTCCTCGCGCAGGAAGAAGCTGCCGAACGGGCCTTCCACGCGGAGGATTTCCTTCTCCTTCATCGCGCCGAACACATGATCGGTGAACTTGCCGCCGCTCATGTGGCGGATATGGAGCTCGACGCCCGGTGCCTGTTCCTGGAAGTGCGGGGCCGTGGCCATGGAGTAGGCGCGCCTTGCGCCGTCGCGCAGGATGAATTCGATGTACTGGCCGGCGTGGTACTTGAACTGATCGGCTGCGGGCAGCTGCAGCTTCACGCGCATCACGTCATGCGAGAGGCGCTCAAGCGCGGCCACGCGCACGGGCAGCTTCTTGACCGGGAAGGCGCTTTCATCGGTGACCTGGCGCGACTCGAGCACCACGTCGGTGAGCGCTCGGGCACTGCAGGTCAGGACGAAGCCGGCTTCCTCCTCGGCGGCGGACAGCGCCTTCTCGGCGTGCTCCTTGTGTACTACCGAGCCGCTGAGCTTCTTGCACTTGCACGAGCCGCAGGAGCCGTCCTTGCAGGAATAGGGCAGGCCGACACCGCTGCGGATCGCGGCGGCAAGGATCATCTCGTCGCCTTGGGCGGTGAAGGTGCGGCCACTGGGTTGAACGCTGATGGTAAAGGTGGCGGCGCTAGCCTGCTCGCTCGTCATGTTGCGGGTATCCTTGGAATTCTTGTTCACACTGCACGGAGTGCCGGTCGCGGGCTGCGCGACCACCCGGTCCATGGGTCGGGCTGCTCCGGGAAAGCCTTGATTTTGCCCTCAAACCAAAGTCCCCTTGGCGCGTTGCCCGCGCGCTTTCGCCGGATGCGTGTCCTGATCATCGGTTGCGGCGACGTCGGAATGCGCGCGGCAAGGCAGCTGGGGGCGGCAGGCGCCGCCGCCGCGGGCTCGCCGGCTGCGCGCCCCAGGGTGTCGCTGTCCGCGCTGACGAGCTCCATGGATCGCCGTGCGCCGCTACGTGGGCAGGGAATCCAGCCGCTGCTTGGAAATCTAGACGACGAGGCGACGCTCAGGCGCCTTGCCGGGGTCTTTCATCGTGTGCTCTATCTGGCCCCGCCCCCGGGCGAGGGCGAGACCGGCGCCCGATGGTGGCGCGATCGGCGCAGCGAGAGCGTGGTTCGCGCATTGCGCCTGCGGGCGCTGCCTGATGCCTTGGTGTATGTGTCGACCACGGGCGTGTACGGCGATTGCGAAGGGGCGACGGTAAGCGAAAGCCGTCCGGTTGCGCCCGCCACGCCCCGTGCGCACCGGCGCGTGAACGCGGAGCGCGCCATGCGCCATCTGGGACGGGTCGGCACGCGCGTGAGCGTGCTGCGGGTGCCGGGCATCTACGGGCTCGACCGCGAGGGCGGCACGCCGGTGGCGCGGCTGCAGCGCGGAACGCCCGTGCTGGCAGCGCAGGACGACGTGTACACCAACCATATCCAGGCGGACGATCTCGCTGCTGCCTGTCTGGCCGCACTGTGGCGTGGCAGGCCGCAGCGCGTCTACAACGTGGGCGATCGCTCCGACCTGAAGATGGGGGACTACTTCGACCTGGCGGCCGATCTGTTCGGCATGCCGCGCCCGCCGCGCGTGGCGCGCGATGCCGCGACGCAGCAGTTGCCGGTGTCGCTGCTGAGCTTCATGAGCGAGTCACGGCGCCTTGACACGACGCGCATGCACGATGAGTTGCGTGTCGTGCTGCGCTATCCCACCGTGCGCGAGGGTCTGTCGGGCCTGTCCATGCGCGATGAGAATCACAGCGCTTAAGGTGTTCTTCGCGGATAGACATTGCCCGCCGCATCGGTGCAGCGGAACACATTGCAGTTCGTGAACACGGGCGGCTTGGGCTGGGGTTGGGGTCGAACCGGTGGATGAATCGGGTGGGGTGGACGCACCACGTAGGGGGCATATCCGTTGTTGTAGTTGACGTTGCGCTCCCGGTCGCGCTGGGCCTGCACCCATTGGTCGGGCGTAAGGCAGGCCTGCTCGGCCTTGCGCTGTGCATCCTCGAGGCGTGCTGCCTCGTCATACATGCCCTGGCCCGTGCTGTCCTGCACGCTCTGCAGGTTGCGGCGCGCCTGTGCGCATTCGGGCGAGTTGGCAGGCCCGCCGTTCTGCTGCGGAGGCTGGGCGCGCGCCTGGCGCTCCTGTTCCTGCCGCTGGCGGGTTTCGTCCTGCTGGCGCTGACGCGCGTCGAGTTCAAGGCGCTCGCGGCGGCGCTCCTGCGCCTGGGCGGCTTGTTCGCGTTCCGCCTGGATGTCCTCGGGCGACCTGCGTGCCTCGATCTCGTCCATGCGCGAGCCACTGGCGCATTTCCCATCGGTATAGCTCACCTTGCCTGTGGCGGGATCCGTGCACCGCATCACCTGGGCGTGGGTAACGGACACGCCAGCCACGCCGGACGCGGTCAGCATGCCGCACAGCAGCGCTCGGCGCAATGACCGGGAAGGCTCGAAGGGACGGACGAGGCGGTCGATGCGGCTGATGCTCATGGTGGTGGGTGCGCGTTCAACGCGATCAACAGGCCGTGAAACGAAAAAGCAGCCGACTCATCCAGGGCTGTTGCCCGTGGAGCGTGTCGGCTGCCGCCATGATGCCTCAGTTGCCCTGGCTGTTGCCAGTGCCCCAGGGGTTCTGGTTCTTGCGATGGTCGGCCTCGCGCTGTTGGCGCTGGCGCTCGAAGATCTCGGCGCGCTCGCGGTTCACACGCGGGTCGGGGTTGTTGAGCTGGCGGTTCTCCTGCTGGCGCAGGATGCGCTCGCTGCGGTTGAAGTCGCGATCGGCCTCGGGATTGTTCGAGGGCAGGGGGCGTCCGCCGCCGCCGCGGTAACCGCCTGCGGCCCAGTTGGCCTCATCGCGGCGGCGATCGGCTTCACGGCGCTCCTGGTCGCGGCGACGATCCGCCTCGCGCCTCTCATGATCACGGCGACGGTCGGCATCGCGGCGGTCCTGGTCGCGGCGGCGCTCCCAGTCGTTGCGGCGGGCATTGTCGCGCGCGCGCCAGTCGTCGCGGTCGCGGATGTAGATGGCGCCGGAAATGCCCGGGTTGTAGGCGTAGTAGCCGCCGTCGTAGTAGTAGCCCGGGCCTTGCCAGGCCGGATAGCTGTTGTACGTGGTGTAGCTGGTGTAGCCGCCGCCATAACCTCCGCCATAACCGCCGTAGCTGCCCTGGTAGTAGGGGTCGTCGACGGCCACGCAGCCCGCGGTCAATGCGACCAGCGCGCCTGCCGTCAGAAGCTTGGAGAGCGTGGAGTAGTTCATGTCCTGTCTTCCTTTTGTAGGTGCAATCACGCGCAAGCGTCGAACTGCGGTAGTGACGGTGAGCGGGCGCAGGGAATCGTCTCCCGAGAGCCCTTGATGATGGTTAGACGTTCTTCCGAGCATTTTCGTTGACTTCGGGGCTGTTTCTTTGTCAGCCTTTGCCATTTCTTCACATTCGAGACCGGGTGTAAGTTCACGCGTGGAACACGCCCGGTGCCCGCCTCAGGTACTGTGCCAGATGTTCCAGTGCGAGCCGCACCTTGGCCGGCTGCATGCCGCGCTGCGGCGTTACGCCCCAGATGGGCAGGCCGCCCGCGCGGCCGAACTCCCAGTCGGACAGCAGGCGCACCAGCCGCCCGGCACGCAGGTGCTCCTCGACGTCCATGCTGGTGAGCAGGGCCACGCCGAGGCCCGCCTCGCACATCTGCATCAGGGCCAGCTGGTTGTTGCTCGAGATGCGCGGCGTGATCGGCAGCACATGTTCCTCGAAAACGGGCTGTCCATTCTTCTGCGCCGGAATGCGCACCTGCAGTCCCCGGGACTCCAGCGACGACGGAAGACCCAGCCAGCTCGCGGCCAAAAGGGCCTGCAGCGTGCCGGGCGTGCCCTGCGCGGCCAGCCATTGCGGTGCTGCGCAGGGCCACCACTGCATGGCGCCCAGGCGCCGCGCCACCCATTGCGAGTCGGGCAGGTTGCCGTAGCGGATGGCCAGGTCGATGCGTGCGGATGTCAGGTCGATCTGGGCATCGTCCACCAGCAACTGGAGGCGCAACAGGGGAAAGCGGGCCAGCAGGGGGCCGAGCGCGGGAGCGATGTGCCTGGCAAAGCCCACGGTGGATGAAATGCGCAGCTCGCCACCCGGCTCCTGGAGTTCCGCCTGCAGCTCGGCGCGGGCATTCGCAGCGGCCTCGACCATGCGCGCGCATTCGGCATAGAAACGCTGGCCCGCATCGGTGAGCGCCCATTGCCGCGTGGTGCGGTGCATAAGCGTGACGCCGCCCTCGCGCTCCAGCTGGCGGACCTGCTGGCTCACGGCCGAGGGCGTCATTCCCATGACGCGGGCGGCGGCCGTCATCGATCCCTCGCGCACCACGGCGGCGAAGACGGCCATGCGTTTGAAATCATCCATGCCGCAATTGTGAAGTGATACTTCAAGGTGATGGTTGAATTTGCAGGATTATCATTGAATTGATAAGTGCGTAACCTTGATGCCTGAATTGATTGATGATTTCCATCGAATTGAAAGGACAGGACATGAAGGTCGCATTGATTGGCGCAACAGGCTTTGTGGGTTCGGCATTGCTGGAGGAGCTTCTGCGTCGTGGGCACGAGGTAACGGCGCTCGTTCGCCATCCTGAAAAGATCGCTCTGCGCGATCACCTGAAGGTGGTGAAGGCCGACGTGCTGAACGCCGAGGATGTGAAGAGCGCCGTGAGCGGCAGCGATGCCGTCGTCAGTGCCTACAACGCGGGATGGGGCAACCCGGACATCTACAACGATTTCATGAAGGGCTCGCGTGCCATCGTCGCCGGGGTCAAGGCAGCGGGCGTCAAGCGCTACCTGGTGGTGGGTGGCGCAGGCAGCCTGTACGTCAACGGCGCGCAACTGGTGGATTCGCCGGACTTTCCGGCCGCCATCTACCCCGGCGCCAGCGCTGCGCGCGACATGCTCACCGAGCTGCAGGCGGAATCCTCGCTCGACTGGACATTGCTCAGCCCACCCATTGCGATGCAGCTTGGCGCGCACGGCGAGCGCACGGGCCGGTATCGCGTGGGGCAGGACGCACCGCTGATGCAGCCCGACGGTCAGCCGGGCACGATCTCCGCGGCCGATCTCGCGGTGGCGCTGGTGGATGCGCTGGAGAAGCATCTCCATCCGCGCGAACGTTTCACCGTGGCCTATTGACGGTAATAGAGGACCGCAAGGCCGTTGCGATCTGCATGCAGGCAGTGTGACTACGCAGCCTCCGTGCTCGCCCCGGACGGGCACAACATCGAGGCGGTGTGCCATACCCCCGGAGGCATGAGACAGGGGAGGGCCCGGAAGATCCCTGGGCCCGCATCAGGGCCATCGTGCGCACGGGATGAAGAACCTGCGGCATGCGAGCACAATCGCATGCTGCGCTGCAGCATTGCTCCATCCATCGGGCTGCCGGCGCCGAATTTTTTCTCCTTCCATGTCTTCGACTGATTCACTCCCGTCACCTTCCATCGCATCCAGTTCCGTCGCCGGGAGCGGCGCGCAGCGCTCGAACCGCCAGGCATGGCTCAGTGTGATCGCACTGGCACTCGGCGCGTTCGTCTTCAACACCACCGAGTTCGTGCCCGTGGGCCTGCTGAGCGATATCGGCAACAGTTTCGGCATGCGTACCGAGCAGGTCGGGCTGATGCTCACCATCTACGCGTGGATCGTCGCGCTCACGTCGCTGCCCTGCATGTTGATGACCAGCCACATGGAGCGGCGCAAGCTGCTGATGGGCGTGTTTGCGCTGTTCATCGTGAGCCATGTGCTGTCGGCGGTGGCATGGAGCTTTTTCACGCTGATGCTCAGCCGCGTGGGCATTGCGCTCTCGCATGCGGTGTTCTGGTCGATCACGGCCGCGCTGGCCGTGCGTGTCGCGCCCGAAGGCAAGAAGGCGCCGGCACTGAGCCTGCTGGCCACCGGCACGACGCTGGCCATGGTGCTTGGCATTCCCCTGGGCCGCGTGGTGGGCGAGGCGCTGGGCTGGCGCACGACGTTCGGCCTGATCGGCGTGGTGGCGTTGACGGTCATGCTGGCGCTGTGGCGCCTGCTGCCCGCGCTTCCCAGCGAGAATGCGGGTTCGGCGAGCAGCGTGCCGATGCTGCTCAGGCGGCCGGCCCTTGTCGCCACCTATGCATTGCTCATCCTGATGGTGACCGCGCAGTTCACGGTCTACAGCTACATCGAGCCGCTGATCCAGAACGTGGCCGGACTCAGCGCGCAGACCACCACCTGGGTGCTGCTGCTGTATGGCGGAATGGGGATTGTGGGAAGCGTGTTCTTCAGCGCGTTCGGCCTGCGCTGGCCCCGCGCGTTCCTGCTGGCCACGCTGACCACGCTGACGGCCTGCCTGTGGGCATTCCTGCCCAGTGCGGCATCGCTGCCGGCGCTGTACATCGTCTGCGCCGTCTGGGGCGTGGCCATGCTGTGCATGGCATTGACGCTGCAGGCGAAGGTGCTGCGGCTTGCGTCCGACGCCACGGACGTCGGCATGTCCCTGTTCTCGGGTCTCTTCAATGTGGGGATCGGGGCTGGTGCGCTGCTCGGCAGCCAGGTCGGCACCCATGCAGGCCTTGAACACCTGGGCGTGGTCGGCGGCAGCCTGGCGCTGCTCGGGCTGGTGTGGTGCGTCTTCGCGAGCTGGAAATGGGCCGCGAGCTTTTCCCCTGCGCCGCAGAAGTGAGCGGGCCGGTGACTGTACCGGCGATCCCTTCTGCCCATGCAGCCGCTGGCGCCACCGTCTCGTCAGACGATCTTTTCCGCCTTGAGGCGGGCTATTTCCTCAGCGCCGAATCCCATTTCCAGCAGCACCTCGTCGGTGTGTTGCCCGAGCGCTGGTGACGCATTGCGGTAGGTGACGGGCGTGCCCGACATGCGGATGGGGTTGGCCACGCCAGGAATGCTGCTCACATGGTCGGGTGCCGGTGCATCGCCCCAGCGCGGCAGGTCGATGCGCAGGCCGCGCGCCTTCACCTGAGGATCCTCGAATGCATCGGCCAGCGTGTTGATCGGGCCGCAGGGGACGGCCTTGTCTTCGAACAATGCCACCCATTCGCCGGTGGTGCGCGTCTTCATCACCGGAGTCATCAGGTCAAGCAGGGCCTGGCGGTTGGCGACGCGGTTGCGGTTGGTGGCAAAGCGCTCGTCGGCCGACCATTCGGGGTGATCCACCGCCGAGCAGAACCGCGCGAACTGGCCGTCGTTGCCGATGGCCAGCAGCACGTTGCCGTCGGCGGATGGGAAGTCCTGGTAGGGCGTGAGGCTGGGGTGCTGGTTGCCGGCACGCGTGGGCGCCTTGCCGCTGGCGAGATAACCCGATGCCTGGTTGCACTGGATTGCCATGGCAACGTCGAGCAGCGCCATGTCGATGTGCTGGCCTTCTCCGGTCGCGTTGCGCGCATGCAGGGCGGCCTGCACAGCGTTGGCGGCATAGAGCCCGGTGAGCACGTCGATCACCGCCACGCCCACTTTCAGCGGCCCACCGCCGGGCTCGCCGTCGGCATGGCCGGTGATGCTCATGAGGCCGCTCATGGCCTGCACCATCAGGTCGTAGCCCGCGCGCTCCGCGTACGGCCCGGTCTGGCCGAAGCCGGTGACGGAGCAATAGACGAGGCGCGGATTGATCTCGCGAAGGCTCTCGTAGTCCAGCCCGTACTGCCGCAGGCCGCCGACCTTGAAGTTCTCCACCAGTACGTCCGCTTCGGCCGCCATCCGGCGTATCAGTTGCTGGCCGCCGGGCGTTGCCATGTCGATGGTGATTGAGCGCTTGTTGCGGTTGCAGGACGTGTAGTAGCTTGCCTGCTGCGTGACCTCCCCATCGTCGTCGCGCAGGAAGGGAGGGCCCCACTGGCGGGTGTCATCCCCGGCGAGGGGGCGTTCGACCTTCACCACGTCGGCACCGAGATCGGCCAGCATCTGGGTGCACCAGGGGCCTGCCAGCACCCGGGACAGGTCGAGCACCTTGATGCCGGAAAGCGCACTTCTTGGATGGGTTGTCATGTCTCGTTGTGTTTCTTGATGCAGCCTGCGGCGGCACCGGGTCCATCACGGAAAGGCCGGCATGCCTGCAGCCCCGCCGGCGCGGTGCACCGGATGGGACCGCATGGCAATCCGCCAGCCGGTCAAACCGTTGATCAATCGATCAATCAGTTGGCAAACGCCGCGAGGCCCGTCTGCGCGCGGCCGAGGATCAGCGCATGCACGTCGTGAGTGCCTTCGTAGGTGTTCACCACTTCCAGGTTCACCAGATGGCGGGCCACGCCGAATTCGTCGCTGATGCCGTTTCCACCCATCATGTCGCGCGCCATGCGGGCAATGTCCAGGGCCTTGCCGCAGTTGTTGCGCTTGATGATCGAGGTGCCCTCGACCGATGCGATGCCCTCGTCCTTCATGCGGCCGAAACGCAGCGCTGCCTGCAGGCCGAGCGCGATCTCCGTCTGCATGTCGGCCAGCTTCTTCTGGATCAGCTGGTTGGCGGCAAGAGGGCGGCCGAACTGCTTGCGGTCCAGGGTGTACTGGCGTGCCGTGTGCCAGCAGAACTCCGCCGCACCCATGGCACCCCAGGCGATGCCGTAGCGTGCGCTGTTCAGGCAGGTGAACGGACCCTTCAGGCCCTGCACTTCGGGGAAGGCGTTTTCTTCGGGAACGAACACGTCGTCCATCACGATCTCGCCGGTGATCGATGCGCGCAGGCCGACCTTGCCATGGATGGCGGGTGCGGTCAGGCCCTTCATGCCCTTCTCCAGCACGAAGCCGCGGATCGGGCCGACGGCACCGCCCTCGCTCACTTCCTTGGCCCAGACGACGAACACGTCGGCGATCGGGCTGTTGGTGATCCACATCTTGTTGCCCTTGAGCCTGTAGCCACCATCGACCTTGTAGGCGCGCGTGGCCATGCTGCCGGGGTCGGAGCCGTGATCGGGTTCGGTCAGGCCGAAGCAGCCGATGTATTCGCCGCTTGCCAGCTTGGGCAGGTACTTCTGCTTCTGCGCTTCGCTACCGAACTCGTAGATCGGCACCATCACGAGCGAACTCTGCACGCTGGCCATCGAGCGGTAGCCCGAGTCCACGCGCTCGACTTCACGCGCGATCAGGCCATAGGCCACGTAGTTCAGGCCGGGGCCGCCGTACTGCTCGGGGATGGTGGGGCCGAGCAGGCCGACTTCACCCATCTCGCGGAAGATGCTTGCCTCCGTTTTCTCATGGCGGAACTGTTCGAGCACGCGCGGAGCCAGCTTGTCCTGGCAGTACGCGGCGGCGGCATCGCGGATCGCGCGCTCGTCGTCGGTCAGCTGCTGTTCGATCAGAAAGGGGTCGTCCCATTGGAAGCGTGCGTGGGCCATGTGTCGTGTCTCCGAAGTGAGGAAGAAAGAGGGGATTCGGGTCTGGATCCTGCATGCAGGACCTTGGACGATGGACGCATGTTAGTCCCCGGGATGTGCCTGGGGCAAACGATTTGATTTCATCCAGAAATGCAAAATACTCATACATGAATAGAATGCGATCCCATGCGCAGACACATTCCTTCCACCCAGGCACTCGCCTGTTTCGAGGCGGCAGGCCGCCACGAGAGCTATACGCGCGCGGCGCAGGAGCTGGCACTCACGCAAAGCGCGGTGTCGCGGCAGATCCTTGCGCTGGAGGAGCAGCTTGGTGTGCAGCTCTTTCGCCGTACGCGCCATGGCGTCACGCTGACCGAGGCGGGGCGGCACTACAGCAAGCAGGTGGCCCGCTGGCTGCAGGGCCTGGAGCGCGACACGCTCGACGTGATGGCGCACCAGGGCCATGGCGGTTCGCTCTCACTTGCCGCGGTGCCCACGTTCGCCACCCGGTGGCTCATTCCGCGCCTGCCGCAGCTCGCCAGGGAACACCCCGACATCGTCGTGCACATCGAAACCCGGACGCGTCCGTTCCTCTTTTCCGACACGGGCTTCGATGCGGCGCTCTACGCGGGTACCGAGGAGCAGGTGGCGAACTGGCCGGGCGTGCATGTGCGCATGCTGATGCAGGAAGACGTGGTGCCCGTCTGCAGCCCGCGCCTGCTCGAGCAGAGCGTGCCGCGCGCAAGGGGGCGAGCGCACCAGCCGGTCGCTCCGGCAACGATCGCGCGGATGCCGCTGCTGCAGCAAAGCACGCGCCCCTATGGCTGGCAGCAGTGGTTCCATGCCATGGAGGTCGACGCGCCGCGTGCGCTCGATGGGCCCCGGTATGAGCTTTTCTCAATGCTGGCCGTGGCCGCCACGATGGGACTCGGCGTTGCGCTCATGCCGCCCATGCTGATCGAGGCGGAAATGGAGCGCGGCGATCTGGTCATTGCCTGCGACAGGCTGCTGCAGGGAGAGCGCGCGTACTACCTGGTGACACCTGCCCAGCCTGCAGCCCCCGTGCTCACCGCCTTCGGCGACTGGCTGGCGCGCATGGCCGGTGATCCGCAATTACCCTGATTGACGGTGCATGACAAAGGAATAGCCTGCAGTTGCAACGCATTGCAAGGTGGATGGGGTTTGTAGGAGAACAGCCCGTCTGCGCATCCCTTCGGAACCGCGTGGAACGGGCTCACTCGAATCCAACAAACAACGCAAGGAGTACTGCCATGGCATTGGATGCTGTTTTTCATGCAAGCACTTTCGAACCTACCGTGGATGAGCTCAGCACGCTCAAGCGCCTGGAGATGGGCGAGCTGGTGAGCATGACCGAGGCGCTCAAGACGCACCTCTCCGGCCGATTGCTCGAGTGGGGCATGGTCGGCAAGACATTCGACGGCAAGTTCACGATCACCGATCTTGGAAGACAGCAGATCCGCCGCGCTACCTGACCCCCCGATACCTCGCCGTTTCCGGCAGGCCACGCGCGGCATTGGGCTGAGCGACGTGCCTCAACTGCGGATTACCGGGGAATCGATTGGCCGGCCGCGTTGCACAGCAACAGGCGGCGCGAGGCAATGATTCGCTGGCGGTTCGGCACCGGCCTGCGCACTGCGATCCGGGCATGCAGGGTATTTTTGATTCCGTGCATGCCTGCCAGACACTGAAGTCACGCGCTGAAACCCACCCTGGTTTCGAAGAGCGCCGATACCTCGAACACCACATCATCCCTGCCGATGGGTGCCATGATCTGGATACCGACAGGCAGCCCTTCGCGCGTCACATGCACCGGCAGTGATGCGGCCGGCGCACCCGCCATGTTGGCGAGGGGCGTGTAGGGCGAGTAATCGAAGATGCCATGCTCCCCGAGACGGTAATCGAGATAGTCCGGGTTATTGGCCGCGTAGGCTCCTATCAATGCCGGGGGCGTGCTCAGAACGGGCAGGGCAATGATGTCGATTCCCTCGTCCTCGAAGAAGCGACCGTAGGCCCGCGCGACGGTGTTCATTGCATCCATGGACCGGGCATAGTCGATCGCGCCAAGTCGCATGGCGTAGTCGACCATCGACACCCCTGTGGGCTGCATGAGCCCGGCATAGGTTCCCTCTCCAACCTTCTTCATCACCGCGTGGGCCGCATTGGCTGCAATCAGCGGCAGCATGCTGGCCACCATGGCTTTCAGGTCGATGGCTGGAAACGCGTCCCGGACGCCGAATCCCAGCGAAAGCAGCGACGACCTGAAACCTTCGTAGGCCTGCCGAACTTCCTCGTTCCTCGGATAGAGCGGATGCGATTCGGGCAGAAATGCGACCCGCCTGGCTGGTGTGGCATACCCCTGCGTGACGACATCCTCGAACGATCTCGAAAAGACGGGGTTCATGTACTGGCAGCCGGCATCGGCGCCATAGGTGCCGTCGAGCACCACGGCGCTGTCGATGACGGTGCGCGTGATCACATGGTCCACCGCCAGACCCGCCCAACCCTCACCCTTGTGCGGCCCTCCGGGCATCATTCCGCGCGAAGGCTTGAAGCCGAACAGCCCGCAGTTCGACGCCGGGATCCGGATGGAGCCCGCGCCGTCTCCGCCATGCGCCAGCTCGATGAAGCCCGCGGCCACTGCGGCCGCGGCGCCGCCGCTCGACCCACCGGCGCTGTGCGCGAGGGAACGCGGGTTGCGCGTGGGCGGCCCGTAGACCGGTGCCTCGGTGGTGGGGCTGGTGCCCAGTTCAGACGTGGTGGTCCGGGCAAAGATGTTCAGGCCGAGCCGCTTGTAGCGGCGCACCAGCTCGCTGTCGGTGTTCCATGGGGTGTCCTTGAACAGCTGCGAGCCCGAGCTCGATGGCAGTCCCTCGACCCCGAACCCCAGGTCCTTTACCGCGAAGGGCACGCCAAGGTAGGGCCTGTCGCGCAGCAGCTGCGCTCTTTGCTCGCCATTCAGCCGCGCAAGCTCCTCATCGATCCGCCGGGCATTTCCGAGTCCCAGTTCCTCGTTCACATGCACCATGCAGTTCACCTGCACGTCATCGCGCCGCACCTTGGCGAGGCTGTCCTGGAATGCTTCGGTGGCGCTCATGTCGCCGGCGGCGATCTGGCGCGCCAGCGCATGGACGTACTTTCCTTGGTGGGTCATTTCTTCAACACTCCCAGGCGTTTCAAGGTCTCGCCTTCTGACTGGTTGGTGGCGATGATGAACTTGCGGTAGTCCTCCGCATTCAGGTAGACCAGCGGTTGGTCCACCGACTCGAGCACCCTCTTCATGTTGTCCGAGAACAGCGCCTTCTTGAATGCATCGTGCAGCTTCTGCACCACCTCGGGCGGCATGCCCCTGGGTCCCGCAAGGCCCCAGGGCGACTCGAACACCAGGTCGTATCCGTATTCCTTGAGGATGGGCACCGTGTTCCATTTCTTCGTGCGTTCGCTGCCGAAGGTGATCAGCAGGTTCATGCGCCCGGCGTCGACGTGGGGCGCCATGCCGGAGGAGTCCACGCCGAGGTCCAGATGGCCGCCCAGCAGCGCCGCCATGACCTCGCTGCTGCCCTTGAAGGGAACGTGCTGCAGCTGGATGCCGGCCTTCTCGGCAATGGCCTCGGTGGCCAGGTGCTGGCTGGTGCCCACGCCCGGGCTCCCGTAGGTGATCTTGCCGGGATTCTTCTTGGCGTCGGCCACGACGTCATCCCATGTCTTGTACCTGGAGTCCTTGTTCGCAACGATGCCGAAGGTGTACCCGGTCAGTCCGATGATTGGCGTGAAGTCCTTCACCGCGTCGTACTGGACGTCCTGCATGTAGGGCATGCGTATGACGGCGACCGAATGCTGCGTGATGGTGTAGCCGTCGGGCTTCGCCGTGCGCGCAACGATCTGCGGTCCCAGGGTGCCGCCGACACCCGCCTTGTTCTCGATGACGATGGGTTGGCCCAGGTGCTTGGCCGCCTCGCTCGCGAAGGCGCGCAGCACGACGTCGGTGGAGCCCCCGGGCGGCCACGGCACCACCAGCTTGACCGGCTGGCTCGGGAAGTTGTCCGCGCTGGCGGAAAGGCAGGTAAGTGCCATGGCGAACATGGCCAGTGACTTGCGCATGAAAGACTCCCTTTCGCCTGCTCGCAGGTCCGAAGACATGGTGCGCAGGATGTGTCGAGGTGAATGAGACTCCGCCGAATTCGCTTCCGAGGGAATGCTAGGTCGATGCACAGGCCTTGCCCGGTATGGATATCCCTATGCCGCGATGGAACGCCGAAGCTGCGCGGAGCGGCCGATGCAGGAGACAATTCATCCAGCGCGGCACGCCCTGCGCGCACTCCGTCTTTCTTCTACTTCCATGCGCAGACAACTGGGCTTTCGCCACATCGAGACCATCCATGCCATCGTGCTGACCGGCTCCGTCACGGGCGCCGCGACGCGCCTGCATGTGACGCAGCCGGCCGTGAGCAATGTGCTCAAGGACGCGGAGGAGCGTCTCGGCATGGTGCTGTTCGAGCGGCGTGGCGGCCGATTGATTCCGACCGGCAACGCCGAGGCCCTGTTCAACGAGATCGAGCGGTCCTTCATCGGCCTGGAGTCCATCAATGCGTTCGCGTCGCGGCTGCATATGGAGCGGCACAGGGTGCTGTCGGTGGTGTGCACGCCCGCTTTCGGGGCATCGGTGCTGCCTCGCATGGTGGCTTCCACCGGAGAGTCGGCGCGGCATAGCCTGCTGTCCGTGCATTCGCGGGTGGCTCACCATGTCGCCGCACTGGTCAGTTCGGGCAAGTGCGACCTTGGCTTGGGCCTTGAGGTGCCCGAGGTGCCCGGCGTGGAGAGCATGGTGATCGGCGAGCTGCCGATCATGTGCTATCTGCCGGCATCGCACCCTCTTGCCTCGAAGGCGCGGATTCACGCCGAAGACCTGCTGGACGAGCCGATGATCGCGCTCAGCAGCGTGGAGGGTGTCGACACGGTGGCGACTGCTGCATTTCGTGATTGCGAGCGCATGCCGGTCTCGGTCATCGAGTGCCCGGCCGCGATCTCTGCCTGCGCGATGGTCGGGCAGGGGCTCGGCTTTGTGTTGTTCGATGCGCTGCCTTCACTGGTATGCGACCCGGCGCGCCTGGCGATGCGACCCTTTGTATCGCAGAGCCGGCTCACCTACCGTGCCTACCGGCTCAAGGGCCGGGCTCCCCATGACGAAATCGATCGGCTGATTGCGCTGGCCCGCGAGGAGATGCAGCGCATCGCGGCGGCATGAGCCTGTGGCGCCGGAGCTCAGTCGAAACGGCTCAGCGCGTAGTCCGCGGGCTTCAATGAAGTGGGCGTGCCCGCGACGAGCTGCGCGATCAGCTCTCCGGTCATCGGTGCGCCCGTCATGCCGGTGTGTCCGTGGCCGCAGGCGACATACAGGCCCGGAAGACTTGGTGATTCATCGATGACCGGCAGGCTGTCCGGCGTGGACGGCCGCAGCCCGAACCATGAGCGCGCGCCCTGCGTGCGAATACCGGGGAACAGATCGCGGGCTGCATCGAGAATCGCATCGATGCGGCGCGCATCGGGAGGATGGTGCAGTCCCGCGATCTCCACCGTGCCCGCGAACCGCAGGCCATGCTGCATGGGCGTGACCGCCACTGCACGATCCTTGTAGATGAACGGCTGCGGCACATGCACGCCGGGGGCTGGAAGCTCGACGTGGTAGCCGCGCTCGAATTCGAGCGGAATGCGCATTCCCAGGCCGCGGACCAGCTCGGCGGAATGTGCCCCTGCCGCCACCACGACACGCGGGGCGGACAGGTCGCCCGCGCTGCTCCACAGGCGGAACCCCCGGGCGCTACGTTCGATCTTCTGGACCCTGAGAATCTGCCACGTACCGCCTGACGCCAGGAACTGCCCGAGAAGCGCCTGCGTGAGTGCCTGGGGATTGACGGTGTTGGCGTGTTCCGTGAAGCAGATGCCTGCCTGGACATGGGGCGCGATGGCGGGCATGCGCCGGCGTATGTCCGCCTGATCCACGGGCACCGTCGCGACATGGTGCTGGCGGCGCAGTTGCTCCACGAGGCGGTCGGCGCGCGATGGCCTTGCCGACGAAGAAGACCAGAGATGCAGCTGGCCGTTGCGCGCGATGAGTTGATCGCACTGCTCGCGGCCCAGCAGTGTTTCATAGCAGCGCAACGCGGGTGCGTGCAGTGCGCTCAGCGCAGCCGATGCGCGTCTCACGTTGTCGGGAGATGCGGAGCGCAGCCAGCGCAGCAGCCAGGGCAGCGCCTTCAGTGCATGTCCCGGACGCACGGACAGCGGACCGCGAGGGTCCAGCAACCAGCCGGGAACCTGCCGGATCATGCCGGGCAGCGCGATCGGTATGCAACTGCCGGTGCTGATGAGCCCCGCATTGCCGAACGATGCGCCGCTGCCCGCGCCGGTGCCATCGAGCAGCAGCACCTTCAGGCCGGCGCGCTGCAGTGACAGGGCGCAGCACAGGCCCACGATGCCCGCGCCGATCACGACGATGTCCGCCGGCGTGGTGTTCATGGGTATGGAGTCTGAAGTGGGGCGGAGCATGGGGACTGTGAAGAGGGCAGGGGGTGAAAGGCGAACAAGCAGCAATGTCGTGTGTGCCGTCATGTTGCCCATGCAGCACCGGCAGCGCCAATTCGATTTGCTGATAGGCTATTTGAAATCGTGATTCGACATGCAGGCGCACCGTGCAGATGATCGGGCTGCAGTATCCAAATCAGGCCGTCACACCCGTTCATCTTCAGTTCCGTCCAAACGCCCGCTGCGCGATGGGGACGGAATTGGCTCCGGAGATTCCATGTCAGTTCAGAACACTTCTTTGAATCGTCGTCGGTTCGTCGCGCTGGGCGCTGCGGCATGTGCATCGGCACAGCTTGCTCCCCAGGCGTTCGCGGCCAATGTGCCTGCGCGTTTCATCGTGCCATTTCCCGCAGGGGGCGCCGCCGACGTGATGGGACGCGTGATCGTGGATGCCCTCAGGGATGAGATCGGCCAGACGGTGATCGTGGAAAACAGGCCGGGAGCCAGCACGCGCGTTGCCGCAGAGACCCTGAAGAACGCCGCGCCCGACGGCAATACCGTGCTGATGACGTTGATGGACACCATGGTGATTGCGCCGCTGGTCTACAACAACCTGCGCTACAACCCCGAGAAGGACTTCGCGCCCATCACCTCGGTGGCCGAGCTCACCTACGGCATCGCGGTGAATGCGAGTTCTCCCTACAAGACGCTTGCCGACTATCTCAAGGCAGCGAAGGCCGACAGCCAGGTGGCCGCTCTCGGCGTGTCGGGCCTGGGTTCGGTGCTGCATTTCCTGGCCTACGATTTCACGCGCCAGTCCGGCGCGGACATGTCCATCATCCCGTTTCAGGGTGGGCCGATCATGGTGACCAATCTGATCGGCAACCAGATCGGCTCGGCCATCGACGGAATCGGCGTTTTCCTGGAGCACCACCGCAATCGCAAGCTGCGCATTCTTGCGGTGTCGAGCAAGCAGCGCGTGAGCCAGTTGCCCGACGTGCCGACATTCACGGAGCTGGGATATCCCACGCTGGTAGTCGATTCGGGCTACTCGCTCTATGCACCGGCCCAGACGCCCGCGAACCACATCCAGCGCTGGAACGCCGCCATGCGCAAGGTGCTGGCGCGGCCCGAGGTAAAGCAGAAGATCCAGCTCATCGGTTATGAACCCCTGAACGGCTCCACGCCCGAGGAGGTCACCCGCCTGCGCGAGCGGCTGAGCGCGCATTGGACACCCGTCGTGAAGGCCACGGGCTACAAGAGCGATTGAGGCGCACCAGCCCATCCTGGTTACGCTTTGGCCGGGTTCTTACGAAATAGCCGAAACAGCCTTCAATCTGGCCGTTTGGAAAATCGCCCGTACCGTCCCATTGCACGCTATGTGGTGACATCGGCCTTGGCGCAAGCGTGCAACGGAATGTTGATGCTGCAACAACGCGGCCCGGCAGGCATTTTCCCGGGCCTACCATGCCTTCATGTTCATTTGATGTTCAGGAGAAAAGAGCATGAAGACGCTGACCATGTTGGGCGTGCTCGCAGTTGCTGCGATGTTGAGCGCATGCGAGCCCAAGACCACTCCCAGTCCGAAGGCCGTGGGACCCGAGGGCACGACACAGCCGGCACCGGGCTCCGCCAACCCAAACAGCGGCATGCCGGGACCGGGTAACGGCGGCACGGGCGAGACGCGTCCCTGACGCCGATCGGCCGCCGTACTGCCATGACCCGGCCAGGGATACCCATACTGTGCTAATATCCAGCCTCTGTTGATCGCAGGCCAGCAAGGGCTTGCAGGATGCAGCAAAAGAATTACCGCGCGATGGAGCAGTCTGGTAGCTCGTTGGGCTCATAACCCAAAGGTCGGAGGTTCAAATCCTTCTCGCGCAACCAAGTTAAAAGAGCCCTGGCTGGAGACAGCCAGGGCTCTTTTACTTTGCTTTGCTCCTCTTATTCAGTGGGAGCACACGGGATGGTGCCGCCATGGTTGCAGACACGGTTTTCATGGATTTTCCAACCGCTGCACCAACTCCGCTCCGTTCGGATATCCACTGTCTCGGGATCGCCGCGCCCAGTAGATGGCCTTCTCGTTATCGTTCTCGTGCAGGTAGTTCTGCGCCAGGATGTACTGTGCGGAGCCATGCCCCAGCTCCGCGGCGAACAGCAACCATTGCCGGGCCCTGGCACGGTCGTTCTCGGCCCAGTAGTGGTCATACACATTGAACGCAGCCCTCTTGTCACCGGCGCGCGCCAGACTCTCCTGGCGGTGCAATTCCGCATCCGACATCCTGCGGATACCTACCGAGAACGGGGCATCGTCGTATCGAATGCCGGTCTCCGGAGGGGATTGCGCGATATAGGGGATGGGGATGCTGGTGCAGGAAACGGTGCTCAACACGAGCAACATGGCCAGTGGTGCGAGATGGAGAGGGTGCATGCGGATGTTCATGATGGCAGAGCCGCCATCATAGGGATGCAAGCAGGGTGCCGCTGTTCCCGTATA
Source organism: Diaphorobacter ruginosibacter (assembly GCF_014395975.1). Taxonomy (NCBI): domain Bacteria; kingdom Pseudomonadati; phylum Pseudomonadota; class Betaproteobacteria; order Burkholderiales; family Comamonadaceae; genus Diaphorobacter; species Diaphorobacter ruginosibacter. The sequence goes on from NZ_CP060714.1 coordinate 1,390,370, forward strand.
CCCATGACAAAGTGACCGAGCGGCAGTGCGTGGACCAAGGGGAGATATGAGACTTCCATGTGGTAACGTATGTGTATCAATTGGCTTCAATGGCGATGGCCCGAAGCCCTTCGCAATGGAAAACGGGGCATGCATTCGCCGCAACCCCATCGCCCACCTTCTCATTGCTTCCCCAGCCGCATCAAGCTCTTCACATGAACAAAACCACCTTTTGCAAGAAACACGTCGCCACATTCGCAGTGGCACTCGCCGCGTTGCCGCTGGTGGGTCATGCCGCCCCGGCATTCTTTCTGAACGACACCATCATCCGGCACATTCCCTCCAAGGACCTGCCTTCGTTCCGCAGCGCCCTGGGCAGTGTCCTGAATGGCTCGAGTGACGGTTTCGCACTGCGCTGGAGCAGTGCGCATACCGTGCCCTCCAAGACGATCAACGTGGAGTTCCGGTCGCTTCAGACGGCGCAGACCCGATCGGCCAACACATGCCGCCTTGTCAAGGCGGACGTCACGAGAAGCCGTGAGTCCGAGACGTGGCAATTCTGGTTCTGCCAGCAGGAGGACGGCTCCTGGAAGGCGAGCGGCAGCTCTCTGCCCGGCTGAGCTTCGATAGTTACGCCATGGAGTTCAATCAACCAAGGATGTCTGTCATGAAATCACCCAAGGTATTGGCCACGCTGGCCAGGTCGGTGCTCGTCGGTCTGGTGGTTGCCCAGGTGGCCCCTGCTGCGCTTGCCTGCACGAGGCTTGTTTTCGTGGGAGACAATGCACAGGTGCTCACGGCGCGCTCCATGGATTGGAAAAGCGACATCGTCAGCAACCTCTGGGTCTGGCCGCGCGGCATGGAACGTACCGGGCAGACCGGGCCCAACACGCTGCGCTGGACTTCCAAATATGGCAGTGTCGTCACCTCGGGCTACGACATTTCCACGACCGATGGCGTCAACGAGGCAGGCCTTGCCGCAAACCTGCTGTGGCTGGTGGAGTCGCAATATCCTGAATTCGATGCTTCAAGCAAGCCGGGCCTGACGATTGCGGCATGGGCTCAGTATGTGCTGGACAATTTCTCGACAGTCCAGGAAGCGGTGACGGCATTGAAGGAGCAGCCCTTCACCATCGTCTCGGACAACGTGCCCGGAGAGAACCGGCTGACCACGCTGCACCTGTCCATCTCGGATGCCAGCGGCGACAGCGCCATCGTGGAATACATCGGAGGCAAGCAGGTCATTCACCACAGCCGCGAGTACCAGGTCATGACCAACTCGCCGATCTTCGAGCAGCAACTGGCACTCAATACCTACTGGAAGCAGATCGGCGGCACCACCATGCTGCCGGGCACCAACCGTGCCGCGGACCGATTTGCGCGGGCATCGTTCTACATCCAGGCCATCCCGAAGGACCAGGAGCCGAACAAGACGCTGGCCAGCGTGTTCAGCGTCATCCGCAATGTCTCCGTGCCCTACGGCCTGACGACGCCGGGAGAACCCAACATCTCCTCGACACGCTGGCGTACCGTTTTTGATCACCAGCGGAAGCTGTATTTCTTCGAATCGGCCCTCACACCCAACACGTTCTGGGTGGACCTCAAGAAGATCGACTTCAGCCGGGAAAAGGGCAAGGTGCTCAAGCTGGACCTCGGGCCGAACCAGGACCATCCCTTTGCGGGCGACGCAACGGCTGCGTTCAAGCCTGCGCAGCCCTTCCAGTTCCTGGGAATCTGAGAAAGGCAGGGACGTGCGTCCCTGCTGCTCACTGCTTGCTACTTTCCCTTCGGTGCCTTGCCGACGCCGGCCGAAGCCCATTCATTGCAGGTGGAGATGACCTTGGACCAGGTGGCGTTCATGTGGTCATCCCGCTCTTTCTCGCTCAAGCCGTCATAGGGCTTGGTGTTCAGCAACGCTTCCAGCTGTTCGACCGCCTTGTCACGCACCGCCCTGGATTCGAGCAGGGGATCGACATACTCCTTGCCCGCAGCTCGGTAGGCCAGCTCCCGGTAGTCCGCGGCCTTGGGCACTCCCGGCAGCTGCTTGCCATGGGCATACATATGCTGGAGCAACGCGTGGGAGTTGCAGAGCATCATGGTGTCGGCAAATTCCCGTTGCGGGGCCGTGGGCTCGGCAAGGACGGATGTAGTTGCACCAGCGAGCAGGAGCGCCGCGGCAATGGAACGAAGTGAAGAGGAGATCATCATGGGATTCTGGCAGTGAAGGGCAGGGGATCAGCCCATGGGCGTGCATAACTCGACAAGCGTTCCATCCGGACAGCGGACATAGGCCAGCGTCTGCCCCCACGGTTTCAGCTCAGGCTTCTTGAGGCTGGCCGCGCCCGCGGACACCGCCGTTTCGTAGGCGGCATGAACGTCATCCGTCGTGAGCGCCACCTCGAACCCCAATGGCAGCAGGGAATCGCTCGCTGCAACATACCCCTTGGGGAGGTTGGCCTGGCCCAGCTCGTGCGATGCGAATGCCAACGTGGTCTCTCCCGTGTCCAGTTCACCGTAGTCACCGGACTCATGAAGAAACTTCGTGCGAAGCCCGAACGCCTTGTCGAAGAATTCGAGTGTCTTGGATACCTGGGGAACGTAGATGATGGTGTAGCCGAGTTTCATGCTGGCGATGATAGACGCGTGCGCGGCGGCCAACGGTTTCAAGACGTGGAGCGGCGCGCTGATTGACAATGGGAGCGAAGTGCCAGATTGCACACTCCCGGAAGAACCATGGCGAAGAAAACACCTGAACAGAAGGCCGCAGAAGAGCGCCGCTACGTCGCAGCCTGCGGCGCGGCCAACGCGGAGGAACTGGAGCCTTTCCTGACCGACCCCAACCAGGGCATACGCGCCACGGCGGCCATGAACCCGGATGCGGACGCGGAGATTCTGGATCGCTTTGCCAACGACAGGTTCTGGGGCGTACGCATGGAAGTGGTGGGCAACGCCAATGTCAGCGAGGTCACATTGCGCAGGCTGCTGGAGGCGGATGTCCGCAAGCGAGGAGTGGTGCACCACGCGGCGCGCGAAAAGCTGGAAGAGCGCGGGGCGGTGTTTGGAGTTGATGGGATGCCGAGGGATGAGGCATAGGGATAGCGGGGCCTGCCCTTCGCTTTCTCTCTTTCTTTCTCTTTCTCTCTTTCTTTCTTTCTTTCTTTCTTTCTTTCTCTTTCTTCTGTCTTTCTCTGTCTGTCAGTCCGGATCTTTATAGGACGCCTCGAAGGCATTCCTCGCTCGGATATGAGCGTTGGCGCATTCTGTGGTGATGGGGTCTTCGATGCACTTTCGTGTCGGCTTGTAGTAAGCCTCCCATGCCTTTTCTTTTTGCTGCAGCTTGGCCTGAACCAAGCGCTGGATGCGTAGCTGGGCTTCGACGGCAGCGGCCTCTTTTGCTTCCTTCTCTTCTCGCTGGCGTTGCTGCTCCAACTGCAGCTCGCGCGAGCGGGCAAGCGCTTTTTGGGAGGCATTGCTGCTCGACTCGATGAGATCCTGGCTCATTTTGTTGACAGCATGGACTACGAATTGATAGTAGATGCCATAGGCTGCGAGCGCAAAAACCACGGACGCCGCGGTCCAACCAAACCAGGTGGCAGCATTCTCGTTTCTTCGACGGTATCTCGTCATAAACCCTCCTGGGCCCCAATATACAGAACCTGCGACCTGCAGGACAGAGCGATGCAAACCGGCATGACTTCTGGTGGAAAACGCTTGCAAAAAAATATAGAGCCTGTCTGCTGTCAAAGGACTGAGCGGTAGACCACGGCGCTGACCAAGCAAGCTGCGTGCAAACAAGGGCTACAACTACAAGCAACGGTTCATTGAGTGGTCGTGTTGGCGGCTCTAGGGCTAGTAGGGGTTCCTCCCGCGTCAGAAGAAATCATCTTGAAATAGGATTGTGCAAAAATATTGTAGGTAATTTGTTCATGCCTCCGAGGAATATTAATAATTACCTTAATCATTAGGAGATTTTTACAAATGAAAATATCAAAGAAAATATTAATATTCATTGCCACTCTTTTATTACTCTCTGTGAATGCCTCTGCGCAAACCTATGCGAGTATTTGCATGGACAATCCACCAACGGGATGGCAGTCAGAAAATACTTGCCTACTAAAGCCTCGATTTTTCTCTGAGTTTACTTACTCAACCGGCTATGAAGGCAATCACAGAGGAAGCATTTCAGAAGCCATGGATGCCACTGTTGCGTATTTTTCAAAGGATAGAACAAATATATGCTCAGTTTTCTGGACTGTCGACTCTGCTGTTGAGCCATTAAATCTGGATGCTTGGATAGAGTCTGCTATGACAGCACCGGCCTGATCACTGGCATGGCGTGGAATGGAGCTCCGCTGGTCTCTGCCCTCAAGTGGAGCCCGCTGGGCGTGCCCACGGAGTGGACATGGCCGGGCATCAAGATGTCGCCGACGGATCCATCCGCTCTTCTGGAGAGTCGCCAGTACAACACCGCAGGTCAACTCATCCATAGCGGTTTGCTGGACCTCACATGGGATGCGGCAGGTCGCGTGACCGCCATTGCACAGAGTCACATGATTCCGGGTAGCGGTAGTGATCCCGCGCAGCGTGGCATGGTCTCCAGCAGCTTCAACTACAACGCCACTGGCAACCTCACTGCGAGTGCCCATGCGCTGATGGCCACACCGGCTGTCACGCTACCTGCGGGTGTCACGCTGCCCGACTTGGTCGGCTACACCAGCCTCGGATACAGCTACGACGCCAATGGCAACCGCACGAGCGGAGTTTTCACCAAGGCTACGGGCACCGGGACTCCTCTCACGCTCACACGCACCTATGCAACTACGACGGGCACCAATCGACTGGCCAGTGTCACAACGTCCAGCAGCGCAGGCGGCACTATTCCGGCCAAGACCTATGAGTACGATGCCAGTGGCTCGCTCACCAATGCGGCGGGGCAGTATCTGCACTACGGCGCCAATGGCCGGGTCGCAAAGCTGACGAACACCTCCAGCAGCACCGATCCGCTGGCAGTCAGCTACGTGTACAACAGCTCCAGCCAGCGTGTGCTCAAGACCGATGCGCGCACCGCAGGGACAACATCGTCCGAGCATGCCTTCTACTCTGACGATGATGAGACAAGTCCCCTGGGCTTCTACAGCAGCCAGCGCAGCAGCAACTCGGCAGCACCGGCTGGAGAGAATGACTCGACCGAGCTCCTGTACCTGCCCACTGCGAATGGCCTGATGCCCATAGCCGCGCAGATCAATGGCCGCATCTATGCGATCGACACGGACCATCTGAACACGCCGCGCCGCCTCACCAACGCTGACGGGCAGGTGGCCTGGCAATGGCTGATCACTGGATTCGGCGAGGTGTCTCCTACGACCGGCGCAGGTGGCTACTTACAGCCAGGCAGCACAGTCACCGCGGCGAGCTATGCACCAGCGGTAACGTTCAACCTGCGGTATCCGGGCCAGCAATGGGATCAGGAGACGGGGCTCGCATACAACATCAATCGGTACTACGATGCGAGCAGTGGCAGGTACATTCAGGCTGATCCGATTGGGTTGGATGGCGGGTGGAATCGGTTTGCCTATGTGGGGGGGAATCCGCTCAATGGCACTGACCCACTCGGTTTGATGACGTGGCAAAGTTGGTGGGATGCGTCAGTAGCAGGGTTTCAGTCAGAAACGCCATGGAGCGCGGCTATGCGTGCTCTTGAATCGTGGCCCGTCGGCGCTTCAATGGTCGGAGGTGCTGGTAGGTATATAGCTGGCTTGTCAAAGGCTCCCGCTGCTACTGAAGCTAGTGCATTTTGCTCAGCTAATGCAGGAAGAACCATCAAATTATCCAATGGATTTTATGAAGCCGCAGGTTCTCCGTTTAAATTCTCTGAATACTATTACAAAAAGCTATGGAATACCGGTAGAGGCGCTCCATTCCTCCAGGCAGAAGAGGTGTTGGGGACTGCATCCTCAATTACTCCAGATCGAATGGCGGGTTTTTATAGGTACTTCAATGGCACGCTGGAAATGGTTTACAACCCCACAACACAAGAGGTGTGGCATTTGATGCCTGCGAGATGATTTATGGAAAATATGAGTCTTGAAAAAATTTATCAAAACTACTTGGCGCAAGGGGGGGCATCATCTTTGATGATTGAGCATATGCTGACAAAAAAATCATTCAATTCAACAAACACTGAGCAGTTATTAAATGACTTTTTTGCTGATGACTATTTTTTAAAGTCTTATTGCGATGCATGCATTTCAATATCTCACAGCCCTTTTAATGAAAGCTCTGATGCCGTAAATTTTTTGGTATTTATCCAGGATATTGGTGCACAAGCGTTATGGAAGTACCATATAAATATTGGAGAAAAGCTTGAACGATTTGTTCGATCCTTCGATCGATTGGACATTGAGGCAGAGCGAAAGAGATTGCATCAGGAGATAACGGCAAATAGGTTCGCATTTTTATAATTCGTTCCCTACAACCAAAAGCCACCTGCAACCCCACGTCAGCCGCAAGGGCTGGGGTTCAGGTGGCTTTGCTGTTGGTACCTGCGCCGTGTACTCGCTACGAACTGCGCTGCGTCAGTCGAAATGCGTGAGAGAGCAAGCACCTCAAGCTAGTACCGGCCAAGGTCTTGGATGCAGGGCCAGTTACCTAAACCCCAATGCAAAAAGCCAGCAGACCTGATTTGATCTGCTGGCTTTTTAGGGGAAGCGGTTGGTGAAACTATGCGGAAACTCTATCAAGTTTCATAGCAACAAACCGTTGGTGCCCGAGGCCGGAATCGAACCGGCACGCCTTGCGGCGGCGGATTTTGAGTCCGCTGCGTCTACCAATTCCACCACTCGGGCTATGTATGGCGCGTGAACTCGCTGAAGCGTGAATTATGGCACAGTATTGGGGTATGAAATCCTACCCGACCATCGAGGACGCAATCGGCCAGACTCCGCTGGTTGCGCTGCAACGTATTGGAGCGCCCAACAACGCCGCACGCGGCAATGTGATTCTTGGAAAGCTGGAGGGCAACAACCCCGCAGGGTCGGTGAAGGATCGGCCGGCCGTGTCGATGATCCGGCGTGCCGAGGAGCGCGGGGAGATCAAGCCCGGTGATACGTTGATCGAGGCGACCTCGGGCAACACCGGCATTGCGCTGGCGATGGCGGCGGCCATCAAGGGTTATCGCATGGTGCTGATCATGCCGGAAGACCTGTCGATCGAGCGTGCGCAGACCATGAAGGCCTATGGTGCCGAACTGATTCTCACGCCCAAGAGCGGCGGCATGGAATATGCCCGCGACCTGGCCGATACCATGGTGGCGCAGGGCAAGGGCGTGGTGCTCGACCAGTTCGCCAATGCAGACAACCCCCGCGCGCATTACGAGACGACAGGGCCCGAGCTGTGGGCGCAGACGGAGGGCCGCATCACGCACTTCGTGAGCGCGATGGGCACGACCGGCACGATCACCGGCGTGGCGAAGTTCCTCAAGGAAAAGAACCCGGACGTGAAGATCATCGGTGCCCAGCCGACGGAAGGCTCGCGCATTCCCGGCATCCGCAAGTGGCCCGAGGAATACCTGCCCAAGATCTATGACGCTTCGCTGGTCGATGAGCTGGTGTACGTGACGCAGGACGATGCCGAGGACATGGCGCGCCGCCTGGCACGCGAGGAAGGCATTTTTGGCGGCATTTCGGCAGCTGGCGCCTGTGTGGTCGCGCAGCAGATCTCCGAGCGTGAGGAGAACGCAACCATCGTGTTCGTGGTGTGCGACCGCGGCGACCGCTACCTTTCCACGGGCGTGTTTCCTGCCTGACCTGATGTGATGACATCGATCGCTTCGGTGGCACCTCTTTGGCTGGGCGAAGAAGCACGGCACTCCATGATCCCGCAATGACAATGCAATACGAGACACGTTTCTGTTCCCATTGCGCCACCGCGCTCGAACCCGTGATCCTGATGGAGGATGGCGGCGAGAAAGAGCGGTTGCGCTGCCCGGCCTGCGGCTTCACGCACTGGAACAATCCGACGCCGGTGCTGGCGGCCATTGTCGAGGTGAACGGCCAGATCCTTCTGGCTCGCAATGCGGCGTGGCCGCCGAAGATGTTTGCGCTGATCACCGGCTTCATGGAGGCCGGCGAGTCGCCCACGGAGGGCATTGCGCGCGAGGTGAAGGAAGAAACCAATCTCGATGTGAAGTCGATTTCCATCGTCGGGGCCTACGAGTTCCTGCGCATGAACCAGGTGATCATCGCGTACCACGTAGTGGCCGAGGGTGAGGTCAAACTGTCGCCCGAGCTGGTCGACTTCCAATTCGTGAACCTGGGTGAGCTCAAGTGCTGGCCTGCGGGAACGGGCTATGCGTTGGCCGACTGGCTGAAATCGCGCGGCTATGAGCCCGTGTTTTTCACCGAGGAGGAAAACGCAGAGCGTCGCCGTGGATTGGGGTAGAGGGCACCCCCCTGAGGCGCTTTGCGCCTTCCCCCTTCTCTCTACGCGACTTCGTCGCTCCGGGAAGGGGGACGCAGTCAGTGCGGCGGGGCGGCCCTTGCACGGCTGCTCTCGCGCGGGGCGCGCCAGTTTTTTAGGGCGCGCTCAATTTCTGCAATACGTGGCGGGCATACTATTCCCAACCCAGGCGTGCCGAAACCGACCTGCACGAGCGCAGCGACGTGCCGTATACACCTCTTCCCAACTGACTCGCGGTGGCTGTCTGAACGGAGCGCGCAGCGCGAAGTGAGTTTTACCGCGTGCCCCCGTATTGAAAGCGCATTTTTGGTGACTTTTTGGGCAAGACCAAAAAGTTACTGCCCCGCCGGGGGCACTCCCGGCCTCCGCCCTTAAGCAAAAGACCCGTCGCCCAAAAAGCCCACTCCCCACGCACAGGCGATACGAGTAACACAATGGATAACTGAACAGAACAGCACACGAAGACAATGCAAGTAGACAAAGAAATCGACACCCGCGGCCTGAATTGCCCGCTGCCCATCCTGCGCGCCAAGAAGGCGCTGACGGAACTGGCGAGCGGTCAGTTGCTGAAGGTCGTGTCCACCGACACCGGATCGATCCGCGACTTCCAGGCGTTTGCCAAGCAGACCGGCAACGAACTCGTGGAGCAGCAGACCGTGGGTGATGAATTCATCCACGTGCTCAAGCGCCGCTGATCTGATCCTGGTTTTTTCCCGCTCGCTCCGTCAGTACGCAATCGCATTGCGTATGCTGATCAGCGCAGCGCGCAGTTGTGCGAGCGATATGGAGCCAAGCGCCAGCCGCAGCGCGTGCGGCACCGAGGCCGTGGTCGCATAGGGTTCGGCCGTCGATACCGCGATGCGTTGCTCCTGCAGCAGCGCGGCGGCTACCTGATCGGCGCGCAGGTCTTCGCCCAGCGGAATCCACACATAGTACGAATGCGGATGGCGCACCGTGCGCATTCCCGCGAACACCTCGCTCACGATGGCCTGGCGAGCGATGGCGTCCTCGCGCTTGCTGGCCTCGAGCCGGGCGATGGTGCCGTCCTCCAGCCAGCCGCAGCCCAGCGTGGTCATGATGGCTGCCGTGTTCCAGGTGGTGGCACGGATGCCGCGCTCCAGCGTGGGGATCAGCCGCTGCGGCGCGGCGATGAAGCCGACGCGCAGGCCCGTGGCGATGCTTTTGGAGAGCGCGCTCACATAGATGGTGATATCGGGTGCCAGCGCGGCCAGTGGCGGGGGCGGCGCATCGGCAAGAAACGCATAGGCGGCATCCTCGATGATCAGCAGGCCGTGCCTGCGCGCGATGGCGGCCAGCTTGTGCCGGCGCGTGAGGCTCATCACCCAGCCGAGCGGGTTGTGCAGCGTCGGCATGGCATAAATGGCGCGCACCTTGCGCCGCGAGCACAGGGTTTCGAGTGCCTTCAGGTCGGGGCCATCCCCCGAGGCCGGAATCGGCTGCAGCTCCAGCCGCAGCGATTGGGCGAGCAGCTTGAACCCGGGGTAGGTGAGTGCATCGACCGCCACCACGTCGCCGGGCTTCAGCAGGCCCATGGCCGTGACCGTGAGGCCGTGCTGTGCGCCATCCACGAACAGCAGTTGCGAGGCATCGACCTGCAGGCCGCGTGATACCAGGTGTTCGGCCAGCGTGCTGCGGTCGCGGGGCCGGCCGGCATGGGGCTGGTAGTGCAGCAGCGATTCCAGGTCGCCGGCATTTGCCAGCTGGCGCAGCGCAGTGCGCAGCAATTCGGTCTGTCCGGCGATGAGCGGGCTGTTGAAGGTGAGGTCGGCGTGCTCTGGGGCCTGCGCGGGATAGTCCACGCCCAGCCCGAGCGGCAGCGACAGGTCCTTCACGAACGTGCCGCGCCCCGTTTCCCCGCTGACGAGGCCCATGGCCTGCAGCTCCGCATAGACGCGTGTGGCGGTCACGAGTGCGAGGCCGTGCTGCGCGGCGAGCTTGCGATGCGTGGGCAGCCGGGTGCCCGCGGGCAGGCGGCCTGCGCGGATCTCCTGCGCGAGCTGGTCTACCAGCGTCTTGTATCGGGCATCAGCCATGGCGTGATGAATGTATGCATGACAATTTTTTGATTGTATTGAATGATGCCACTACCATGCGCCTGCTGCAATCGTGCAGCGGACTCTCTATGGAAAGCAAGATGACGACCTTGGCGGCAACAAAGGACTCAGCGGGCAGCGGGTGGTGGAGCGGCCTGTTGGGCGTGGTGATATTCAGCGGCTCGCTGCCGGCGACGCGGCTCGCGCTGCGGGATTTCGATCCCATGTTTCTCACCGTGGCGCGTGCCAGCATCGCCGGGCTGCTGGCGCTGGTGATGGTGCTGTGGCGCAATGAGTCACGCCCGCGGCGTGGTGAATGGCTGTCGCTCGCGGTGGTGGCAGCCGGGGTGGTTGTGGGCTTTCCGCTGCTGACGGCCATGGCATTGCAGCATGTGACCTCGGCGCATTCCATCGTGTTCATCGGGCTGTTACCCCTGGCGACGGCCCTGTTCGGCGTGCTGCGCGGCGGTGAGCGGCCCAAGCGGGCCTTCTGGGTTTTTTCGCTGATCGGCAGTGCGCTGGTCGCCGCCTTTGCTGTGCGCGAGGGTGTCCATGCGGCTCCGGCCGGCGATGCCCTCATGCTGTTGGCCATCGTGCTGTGCGGCCTGGGGTATGCGGAAGGCGGTCGCCTGGCGCGCAGCCTTGGAGGCTGGCAGGTCATCTCGTGGGCACTGGTGCTGTCGCTGCCGCTCATGGCGTTGGCAACGCTATGGTGGTGGCCGGCCGGGTTGGGCGATGTGAGCACGGCGGGCTGGCTGAGCCTGGCCTATGTGGCGCTGTTCAGCATGTTCCTGGGCTTTGTGTTCTGGTATCGCGGGCTGGCGCTGGGGGGCATTGCGGCGGTGGGGCAACTGCAGTTGCTGCAGCCGTTCTTCGGACTGGCGTTGGCCGCGTCGTTGCTGCACGAACCTGTGAGCGCGGCCATGCTCGGGGTGACCGTTGCAGTCGTCCTGTGTGTGGCAGGGGCCAAGAAATTCGCCTCATGACGAGGGCGTCATGAGGCGAGGCGGGTTCGGATGGAGATCGGAGTGCCTGCGAATCAGAGGCTCAGCGTCTTCAGGTAGTCGCGGAAGCTCGCACCCACGTCAGGGTGCTGCAGGGCCAGTTCCACCGTCGCCTCCAGGAAGCCTTCCTTGCTGCCGCAGTCGTAGCGCTTGCCGGCATACTGGAATGCATAGACGGTCTCGGTGGCCATGAGGCGGCCGATGGCGTCGGTGAGCTGGATTTCACCGCCCGCGCCCTTGGGCTGCGTGCGGATTTCCTCGAAGATCGCGGGCGTGAGCACGTAGCGGCCCGCAACACCCATGCGCGAGGGGGCCTTTTCCGGTGCGGGCTTTTCCACGATCTCGTCGATGCGCATCAGCGGTCCGCCCGCGGCCTCACCCTTGACGATGCCGTAGCGCTTGGTCTGCTCCAGTGGCACCTCCTGCACGGCCAGCAGGGAGCGGCCCTGTTTCTGGAACGCCGTGGTCATCTGCTTCATCACGCCGGGGCCGCCCGGTTCACCGCGCATCAGGTCGTCGGCCAGCAGCACGGCAAAGGGCTCATTGCCCACGAGGGGTTCCGCGCACAGCACGGCGTGGCCCAGGCCCAGCGAGCGAGGCTGGCGCACGAACAGGCAGTTCATGTCCGCCGGGCTGATGCTGCGCACCAGCTCCAGCATGGCCTGCTTGCCGGCGTTTTCAAGCTCGTTCTCGAGTTCGTAGGCCGTGTCGAAATGGTCCTCGATGGCGCGCTTGCTGCGACCGGTCACGAAGATCATGTCGCGGATGCCGGCTTCGTAGGCTTCCTCGACGGCGTACTGGATCAGCGGCTTGTCCACCACGGGCAGCATCTCCTTGGGCGATGCCTTGGTGGCGGGCAGGAAGCGGGTGCCCAATCCGGCGACAGGGAAAACGGCTTTGCGAACGCGGGTGTTGTTACTCATGCAGGCTAACCTTGAACTTCAATCGAATCTGGAGAATCTGGAAAAAAGGCGCAGTGGTTGCTGCGCCTTTGTCTTTTATTTACTGAATCAGGCCAAGCATATCAGCCCAGGCGCGCCAGTTGTTCCTTGATGCGCCCGAGGGTTGCGCCCTTCTCGGCAACACGCGTGCGTTCCTGCTCCAGCACCGCGGCAGGCGCCTTGGCGACGAAGGCCTCGTTGCCGAGCTTCTTTTCGGAGCTGGCGATCTCGGCTTCGAGGCGTGTGGCCTCCTTGGTCAGGCGGGCCTTCTCGGCCTCCACGTCCACTTCCACGAACATCGCGAGGCGCGCATCGCCCACCACGGCCACGGGCGCATTCTGCGCCTCTGCGGCCCAGGCGGCTTCATCGTCGAACACCTTCACCTCGCTGAGCTTGGCCAGGTTCTGCAGCACGGCGGCGTTGTCGCGCAGGAACTTCGCATCGGCCTCGGAGCTGGCCACCGCCAGCAGCGGCAGGCGCTGTGCGGGGGACACGCCCATCTCGCCGCGCAAGGTGCGGCAGGAGTCCACCATCTGCTTGATGCGGCCCACGTAGGCGATCGAGCCCTCGTCGATCTTCGACGGCTGGGCTTCCGGGTAACGGGCGACCGCCACGGACTCACCCTGCAGGCCGGCCACGGGAGCGACCTTCTGCCACAGCTCTTCCGTCACGAACGGAATGATGGGGTGGGCGAGGCGCAGGATGGCTTCGAGCGTGCGGATCAGCGTGCGGCGCGTGGCGCGCTGCTGCGATTCGTTGCCTGTCTGGATCTGCACCTTGGCGATTTCGAGATACCAGTCGCAGAACTCGTTCCACACGAATTCATAGAGCGTGCTCGCCACGTTGTCGAGGCGGAATTCCGCGAAGCCCCTGGCGACCTCGGCTTCCACCTTCTGCAGTTGCGAGGAGATCCAGCGATCGGGCTGGCTGAAGTGCATGTAGCCCGCGAACTCGCCGCCGGGCTGGCATTGCTCCTTGGTGTGCTCCTTCAGGCCGCAGTCGTAGCCTTCGCAGTTCATCAGCACGAAGCGGCTGGCGTTCCAGAGCTTGTTGCAGAAGTTGCGGTAGCCCTCGCAGCGCTTGGAGTCGAAGTTGATCGAGCGGCCGAGCGAGGCCAGGGCGGCGAAGGTGAAGCGCAGGGCGTCGGCGCCGTAGGCGGGAATGCCTTCGGGGAACTCCTTCTGCGTGTTCTTGCGCACGGTAGGTGCGGTCTCGGGACGGCGCAGGCCCTGCGTGCGCTTGTCGAGCAGCGGCTCCAGCGAGATGCCGTCGATCAGGTCCACCGGGTCCAGCACGTTGCCTTCGGACTTGGACATCTTCTTGCCCTGTGCGTCGAGCACCAGGCCGTGGATGTACACGTGCTTGAACGGCACGCGGCCCGTGAAGTGCGTGGTCATCATGATCATCCGGGCGACCCAGAAGAAGATGATGTCGTAGCCCGTCACCAGCACGGAGGAGGGCAGGTAGAGGTTGTAGTCGGAGTCCGCGGCCGTGCCCTGCTCGGGCCATCCCATGGTGCTGAACGGCACGAGGGCGGAGGAGTACCAGGTGTCGAGCACGTCGGCGTCGCGCGTGAGCTTCTTGCCCGGAGCCTTGGCCTGTGCCTCGGCCTCGTTGCGAGCGACGATGCAGTTGCCGTCCTCGTCATACCAGGCAGGGATCTGGTGGCCCCACCAGAGCTGGCGCGAGATGCACCAGTCCTGGATGTTGTTCATCCACTGGTTGTAGGTGTTCACCCAGTTCTCGGGCACGAACTGAACCTGGCCGCTTGCCACCGCATCGATGGCCTTGGCGGCGATGGACTTGCCGGTCGGGTCGCCTTCGCCCACCTTGGTCATGGCCACGAACCACTGGTCGGTGAGCATGGGCTCGATGACCTGGCCGGTGCGCGTGCAGATCGGCACCATGAGCTTGTGCTTCTTGATCTCGACCATCAAGCCGGCGGCCTCCAGATCGGCCACGATGGCCTTGCGGGCCACGAAGCGATCCATGCCGCGGTACGTCTCGGGCGCGTTTTCGTTGATGGTGGCCGCGAGCGTGAGCACGCCGACCATCGGCAGCTTGTGGCGCTGGCCCACGGCGTAGTCATTGTTGTCGTGCGCGGGCGTGACCTTCACCACGCCGGTGCCGAACTCGCGGTCCACGTAGTCATCGGCAATGATGGGGATCTCGCGGCCCACGAGCGGCAGCGTCACGGTCTTGCCGATCAGGTGCTGGTAACGCTCGTCCTCGGGGTGAACCATCACGGCCACGTCGCCCAGCATGGTTTCCGGGCGGGTCGTTGCCACCACGAGCTGGCCCGAGCCGTCGGTGAGCGGATAGGCGATGTGCCAGAGAGAGCCGTCCTTCTGCTCGTTTTCCACTTCCAGGTCGGACACGGCGGACTGCAGCTTCGGATCCCAGTTCACGAGGCGCTTGCCTCGGTAGATCAGGCCCTGTTCGTACAGGCGCACAAAGGTCTCGGTCACCACCTTGGAGAGCTTGTCGTCCATGGTGAAGTATTCGCGGCTCCAGTCCACGGTGTCGCCCAGGCGGCGCATCTGCGTGGTGATGGTGTTGCCGCTCTTTTCCTTCCATTCCCAGACCTTGGAGACGAAATTCTCGCGGCCCAGGTCGTAGCGGCTCACGCCCTGGTCCTGCAACTGGCGCTCGACCACGATCTGCGTGGCGATGCCGGCGTGGTCGGTGCCGGGAACCCAGGCCGTGTTGTAGCCCTTCATGCGGTAGTAGCGCGTGAGGGAGTCCATGATCGTCTGGTTGAACGCATGGCCCATGTGCAGCGTGCCCGTCACGTTGGGAGGCGGCAGCTGGATGGAGAAATTCCTGTGTTCGGCGACCGACTCCGCATTCGGCGCGCCCGTGCCGCGGTAGCCCGCGCTGCCGTAGCCGCGCTTTTCCCATTCGGGACCCCACTGGGCCTCGATGGCTGCGGGTTCAAATGATTTGGAGAGGCTGTCGAGGCCTGGTTGTGCAATCTTGGAGTCGCTCATGGCAATGCAATGAAAAACGGCATCCCGTGGGATGCCGTTGTGGCAATGGTCGGAGGGTTGGCACCATTTTATGCGTTCTGGAAAGTGCCTGTTGCCTGCGGCTGAACACCCCTCTCACCTTCGCCCTCTCGCCTCCGTTCACTCCCTTTCCGTTCCTTTCACTTGGCCGCTGCTCGCTCCGAGACCGGCCTGGCCTGCTCGCCCAGCGGTTTTCTCACCTTGGCCACCTGCGCCGACGTGACTGCTTGAGCGTTGTTGCCCCAGTTGCCGCGCACAAAGGTGCTCACATCGGCCACCTGTTCGTCCGTGAGACGCCAGGCGAAGGCCGGCATGGTGAAGGTGGAGGGCCGCGTGGTGGTCGGCGGCACGGTGTGGCCCTGGAGCACGATGGCGATCACGTTCTGCGGGTCGCTGGCAAGCACCGCGCTGTTGCCGGCGAGAGCGGGGAAGACCTGGCTGTAGCCCTTGCCGTCGCTGCGATGGCAGGCCGCGCAGTTGTCCAGGTAGAGGGCGCTGCCGCGCTGGCGGGTGTCGCCGCGCCAGAGCGCGTTGGCGGTGTCCGGGCTGGCCGCGAAGGCGGTCGCCGCGTTGCCGCTGCCGTCCTTGCCGGGGCCCAGGCTCTTCAGGTAGGCGGCGATCGCCTGCAGGTCGCTGTCGCTCACGTATTGCGTGCTGTGCTCGATCACCTCGCTCATGCCGCCGAAGACGGCGGTGTGGTCGTTGCGGCCGGTCTTGAGCAGCGCCACGATGTCCGCCGCGCTCCAGCTTGCGAGCCCGGAGGCATCGCCCCGCAGGCTCTTGGCGGTCCAGCCGTCCATGGGCTGGTCGCTGCCGGAGAGGAACAGCGGGTCGGCATCGGTCAGCGCCTTCTCGGCCATGGTGACGGAGCGCGGCGTATGGCAGGCTCCGCAGTGGCCCAGTCCTTCGACAAGATAGGCACCGCGCACCTTGGGGTCGGCCGTCGGCGCCACGGCGGCCGCCTGGACCTGGACCTTGGCGGGGTCCGGCGCAAACATGGCGCGCCAGAGTCCCATCGGCCAGCGCATGGACAGCGGCCAGGTGATGCCGTTCCTCGGCGGGTCCGATGCCACCGGCTGCACCTTCTGCATGAAATAGGCGTACATGTCCTTCATGTCCTGATCGCTCACCCGCGCATAGGACGGGTAGGGCATGGCGGGGTAGAGGCTGCCTTTTTTCTTGTCAACGCCATGGCGCACGGCCTGGTCGAAGTCTTCGAAGCTGTAGCTGCCGATGCCATGTTCCTTGTCCGGCGTGATGTTGCTCGAATACATGGTGCCGATGGGCGACGCAAAGGGCGCGCCGCCCGCGAATGGCTTGCCGCCTTTCACGGTGTGGCAGGCCACGCAGTCACCCATGCGCGCGAGATACTCCCCACGCACCAGCGGGTCCCTGGAGGTGGCGCCTTCGATGGGCGGCGCGGGTCGATGCGGCTCGGCCGTCACCATGGGCTGCGGGCCCACCTGGCCCAGGGGCGCGGTGACATTGGATGACACGGGACGCGCGGCGGCGGTGTCCTTTTGCGCCCAGGCGCTGATTCCGGCAGCGCCCGCGGCCAGCACGGTCATCACCAGGCCGACGCGCGCCACCACCGTCCAGCTCGGGGTGTTGTGTTTCATGCTCATCGTCTTCAAGCCTTGAGTAGTGCGCCGGGCTGTTTCAGATACTGGTCGCGAATGGCTCTTGCGGACCAGTAGGCCAGCGCGGCGACCAGGCCCGTCGGGTTGTAGCCCAGCCCCTGCGGGAAGGCGGACGCACCCAGTACGAATACGTTGTGCACGTCCCAGGACTGCAGGTAGCGGTTCACCACGCTGGTGCGAGGGTCGGAGCCCATGATCGCGCCGCCGTTCAGGTGGGTGGTCTGGTAGCTGTTGGTGTCGAAGCGCGAGCCGTCCTTCTTGCCCGAGAGGCTCATGGCCTTGCCGCCCATGGCCTTGGCGATGGCGCTCATCTTGTCCTGCATGAAGAGGTTCATCCTGATGTCGTTGGGCTGCCAATCGAAGGTCATGCGCAGCAGCGGGTTGCCGTAGGCGTCCTTGTAGGTGGGGTCCAGGCTCAGGTAATTGGCACGATAGCTCTGGTGCGCACCGTGCGCATCCATGGAGACGTGGTGCGTATAGGCCTCGGCCACGGCCTTCTTCCAGCCGCTGCCCCAGCTCGGCGTGCCGGGTGGCGCGGTGGTTCCCGAGATGGGCTTCGTGCCCGCCTGGTTCACCCAGAACGGCGATCCGCCGACGAAGCCCGCGGGGCCGTGGTCAAAGTTGTCGGCATTGAAGTCGTCCACGGCAATGCCGTTGCCGCCCGCACCCATGAAGGGGTTGGTCGTGTGCTGGCTCTTGTCGAAAAAGACCTTGATCGTCGCCATGTTCTGGTACGCAAAGTTCCTGCCGACCACGCCGGTGTTGGTTTCGGGGTCGTAAGGCTTGCCGATGCCCGAAAGCAGGAGCATGCGCGCGTTGTTGAACTGGAACATGCAGACCGCCACGATGTCGGCGGGCTGTATGGTTTCCTGCCCGGCGGCGTCCACATAGGTCACGCCCGTGGCTGTCTTGCCGTCGGCGGCCAGGTTGATGCGCGTGACCTGGCATTGCGTGCGCAGCTCGAAACGCGGATCCATGCGCAGCGCGGGCAGGATGTTCACGTTGGGCGAGGCCTTGGAATACATGTAGCACGCATAGCCGCTGCAGAAGCCGCAGAAGTTGCAGGGCCCCATCTGTGCGCCATACGGGTTCGTATAGGGGCCGGAGGTGTTGGCCGAAGGCATGTTGTAGGGGTGGTAGCCCACCGCCTCGGCTGCCTGGCCGAACAGCCTGGCCGAGACGGAATTCATCTGTGCAGGCAGCGGGAACGGGTGGGATCGGTCGGGCGCAAAGGGATTGCCTCCCTGGCCTGCACCCACATTCCGGCCCTTGACCGTCCAGGCCGTGCCGGAGGTGCCGAACACCTTTTCGGCAAAGTCGAAGTAGGGCTCCAGTTCGTCATAGGTCACGCCGAAATCCTGGATCGTCATGTCCTCGGGAATGAACTTCCTGCCGTAGCGCTCTTCGTAGTGGCTGCGCATGCGCAACTCCATCGGGTCCACGCGGAAGTGCACACCCGACCAGTGCAAGCCTGCGCCGCCGACGCCGTTGCCCGGCAGGAAAGCGCCGAGCTGGCGATTGGGCAGTGCCGTGTCCCTGGCCGTGTGGCGGATCGTGACGGTTTCCCTGGACAGATCCGCGAACAGCTTCCTGCGCGAGTTGTAGGTCAGCTCGTCCATGGTCTGGGGGTAGATGCCATCGGGATTGGTGTCCTGCATCGGCCCGCGCTCCAGCGCCACCACGTCGAGGCCGGCCTCGGTCAGTTCCTTGGCGATGATCGCGCCGGTCCAGCCGAACCCGAGCACCACCACGTCCTTCTTGGGCAGAGTCTTTGCCATCTTGCTTATCCTCTCTGGCCTTCGATGGAAACGGGGGGCTGGGGGTAGGCTTCGTCGCGCTCGATCCAGTCCATGAAATCCGCGCGTGCGCCGGGAAAGCCGATGAGCTTCCAGCCCACCATGTCCTTGTTGCCTCCGTGGATGGGGTCGCTGAAGAAGCCTTCCCGGGTATTGCCCCAGAGCATGGAGAAGAAGGTGCGCGAGGGCAGGTTCTCGAAGCCATCGGCTCCGTGCTCCATGGCGGCAAGCGCCTTGTCCTGCTGCTCGGGCGGGAGATCCGCAAAGGCCTTGCCCAGGTTCCGGGAGCACCACTGGTTGGCGGCGCTGATGCCGAGGCGGTAGATCTCGCGCACATTGAGCTTGAGCTGGTAGCCGAGCTCCGGCGGCGCGGAAGGCTCGAACGGGCCCTGCATGTACCAGTTGGCACCCGAGGCGTAGGGCGTGTTCATCTGCCGGTCGATGAACTCGGGAACGCCGGCCTCGAGCGCGCCGGGGCCGAGTTCATCCTGGGGGATCAGCCGGGCGACGGCGGCCTGCACGAAGCGGTATTCGTCGGCGCTGAAGTAGCTGGGGTGGTAGTCGGCGGCCCTGGCGAGGCTGGTGTTCACCGCGGGCCCGGGCACCTCGGGAAGGTGGTTTCCGCTGGAAGCCACCAGGGCGGTGGCTCCGCCGGCTGCCGCAAGCGCGGTGACGGGGACGATGGGCAGCGACTTGCGAAAAAATGCCCGGCGCGCTGGGTTGCCGGGCTTCTCGTTCTGGATCATGGGGGCGTTCGTAGGGGCCAATGGCTGAATCATTGACGCCGTGAACGCTCCCCTGATGTAGGTTCGGACAAATTTGTCCTGTAGGACGTTCTGTGCTCTGGAGCCAGGGCTGCGTCAGGCCTCTGCGTCCGGCACGAACTCCGGTCGATCATTGCTTTGCGGCTTGAGTGGCTCCTGCTCCAGACCCGCGGCACGCTCCTTGCGCCACTGTTGCTTGCGCGCCGTCCACTCGGCCAGCCGGGCGTGCGCGGTGCGGCTTTCGCGGGCCATCAGGGCGTCGCTGGCCAGTTGCGCCGACAGCTCGAGGCGGATGCCGTTCGGGTCGAAGAAATAGATGCTCTTGAAGATGTGGTGGTCGGTGACGCCCAGCACCTCCACGCCGTGCGCCTCAAGCCGCGCCTTGGTGTTCTGCAGTTCCTGCACCGTATCCACGCGGAAGGCGATGTGGTTCACCCACAGCGGCGTGTTGGGCGAGGGCAGGGCCTTCTCGTCGTCGCCGATGTCGAAGAAGGCGATGAACGACCCATCCTGGAGGCGGAAGAAGAAGTGCGTGTAGGGGCAGTACTCGCCTGTCGACGGCACGTAGTCGCTCTGGATGATGTGGTAGAGCGGCAGGCCCAGGATGTCCTCGTAGAAGTGCCGGGTTTCCTCTGCGTCACGGGCCTTGTAGGCGTAGTGGTGCAGCTGCTGGATGGTGGCGGGCTCGGGAAGTTGCTTCAGCGCGGCCGCGGAAAGAGGGGCGTTCATGGATGGCTCCTTGGATGGTGATGATTATTCTACTAATCGAAATTGATTTACGAAAGAGAAATAAATCACACGGGGTCATGGGTGGTGGACAGCCGCACGGCTGGATAGACCGGCCCTGCCTCCCGCACCGTCCGGCGCAGACGAAAAAACGGCGTGCAACCCGCGGATGTCCGGGTTGCACGCCGTGTGAGGAACTGGAGGTCCTGCTGCCCTGCGCGATCAATCCACCTTGATGCCCTCGGCCTTGATGATCTCCGCCCAGCGCCTGGATTCGCTGCGCACCAGGCCTTCGAAGTCGGCGGGGCTGCTGTTGACGATGTTGAACCCGTCGTTTTCCATCTTGGTCTTCACGGCCGGATCGGCCAGCGTCTTCTGCAGTGCCGCCTGGACATGCTGGAAAACAGGCTTGGGCAGGCCCGCGGGAGCCATCATGCCCACCCACGACTGCGCGGTGTAGCCCGGGACGGCGGAATCGATGGTGGGCAGGTCGGGCAACTGCTTGATGCGCTCCCTGGTGCCGATCGCCACCACGTTGGCCTGCCCCGACTTGGCGTAGTTGATCACCGTGGGCAGGCTGCCGATCACCATGTCCACCTCGCCGCCGAGCAGCGCCGACAGCATGGGGCCGCCGCCGCGGTACGGCACATGGGTGAGCTTCACGTCGGCCGCGCGCGCGAACGCCACGGGCTGCAGGTGGTTGGAGCCGCCCACGCCCGACGAGCCGTAGTTGATCTGGCCGGGGTGGGCCTTGGCGGCCTTGATCAGCGCCTCGGCCGAGGTGAAGCCGGATTTCTTCGAGGTGACCAGCGCCATCGGCATGGTGCCGATCAGGCTCACATAGTCGAACGACTTGAAGGTGTCGTACTTGATGTCATAGAGGCTGCTGTTCACCGCGTGCGAATCGAACACCAGCAGCAGCGTGTAGCCATCGGGTGCGGCGCGTGAGGCCTCGTAAGTGCCGATGGTGCCCGAGGCGCCGCCCTTGTTGTCCACCACCACGCTCTGGCCGATGTTCTCGGCAAGCTTCTGCGAGATGGTGCGGGCCACATAGTCCACCGAGCCGCCGGGCGGGAAGGGCACGATCAGCCGGATCGGCTTGGTGGGGTAGTTGCCTTGCGCGAAGGCACCGAGGCCGGTGGCGCACAGGGCGAGCGCGATGGCGCTGCGTGTGAAGATGCTGCGTTGCATGGTGTTGTCTCCTTGGGTTTCTTGTGATGGGTGTTCCGTGGTCGATCGTTGAAGCGGTATGTATTCCCGGCTTCGGCCGAATTGCGGTATGGGGCTCAGCGGTTCACGTCCACGACGACGCGTCCCCGCACCTTTCCGGCCAGCAGTTCGCCGGCCAGCGGAATCACTTCCGACAGGCCGATGAGGCGCGTATTGCCGGCCAGCACTTCGGCAGGCAGCTCCTTCGCGAGGCGATCCCACGCGGTCTGGCGACGCGGCATCGGCGCATACACGCTGTCCACGCCGATCAGCGAGACGCCACGCAGGATGAACGGTGCCACCGAGGCGGGCAGGTCCATGCCCTGCGCCAGCCCGCATGCCGCCACCACGCCGCCGTAGCGCATGGTGGCCAGCACGTTGGCAAGCGTGTGGCTGCCCACGGCGTCGACCGCGCCGGCCCAGTTTTCCTTCTGCAGGGGCTTGCCCTGTGCGCTCAAGGCCTGGCGATCCATGACGGCGCTGGCGCCCAGCGCCTGCAGGTGGGGGGCTTCCTCCATGCGGCCGGTGGATGCAGTCACCATGAAGCCCAGGTGCGACAGCAGCGCAATCGCGATGCTGCCGACGCCGCCATTGGCACCAGTGACCAGCACAGGGCCGGATTCGGGCGTGAGGCCGTGCGACTGCAGGGCCATCACGCACAGCATGGCGGTGTAGCCGGCCGTTCCGATCGACATGGCCTGCTCGGCGCTCATACCCTCGGGCTGGCGGATCAGCCAGTCGGCTCGCGTGGTGGCATATTGCGAGAGGCCGCCCCAGTACAGCTCGCCGGTCCCCCAGCCATTGAGCAGCACCGCATCGCCCGGCTGGAAGCGCGGGTCGGCGCTGCGCTCGACCACGCCTGCGAAGTCGATGCCCGGCACCATCGGGTACTTGCGCACCACGGGCGACCTGCCGGTGATGGCCAGCGCATCCTTGTAATTCATCGTCGAGTGGCTCACGCGTACCAGCACTTCGCCGTCGGGCAGGTCGGCCTGGCCCAGCGTGCGCAGCTCCGCCTGGTGGCTGCCGCCTTCGGGCTTGGTGATGAAGACGGCCCTGAATTGGTCCGTGGCCTGCGTGCCCGCCCCAGTCACGGTGCCGGTGACCGTGGGTGGCGTGCTCCGGGCCTGGAGGTGGCTGCGCGCATAGCGCTGGGACAGCGTGACGCCCAGCCGGTCCCGCATGATTTCGTTCGAGCCGTCGGCGAGGCATAGCGCCTTGGCCGCAAGCAGCTTGCGCGTGAGTCCTTCGCCATGGGCCATGCCGCGTGCGCCCAACGCCTGGATGCAGGCCGCGATCGCGTCCAGCGTCTCGTTGCCTGCATACAGCTTGGCCATGGCGGCGGCTTCCACGGCGTCCTCGCTGCCGCTTGCGATCAGCGCGGCAGCGCGATCGATCAGCATCTGCAGGATGCCGTCGACCATCGAGACATCGACCAGCGACCAGCGCAACCCCTGCTGGTTGAGCACCGGCTGGCCGAACACCATGCGCGCTGCCGCATGCGCGGAGGCCTGCGACAGCGCGCTGCGCAGCATGCCCGACGCCATGGCCGCCACATGCACGCGCGCCTTGTTCACGCCCGCCATGGCCTGCTTGAAGCCGGAGCCCGGTGCATAGAGCATGTCGCTGTCTGCCGCGATGTATCCACTCAGTTCGAAACCGCCCACGCCGCCCATGGCGATGCCGTCCATCGGGCGATCGACGATGCGGCGGCACTGTGGCACGTCCAGCCGCACGATGAAGCAGGCGATGCCAGCGGCACCCTGCGCCGCGTCGGTCTGGGCGAAGACCAGCGCGACTTCGCAGCCCTGTACGTTCGCGATCCATTGCTTGGCGCCGTTCAGCTCCCATCCTCCGTCCACCCTTGTCGCCGTCATGCGGATGGCCGCGAAGTCGCTGCCCGCGCCGTCCTCGGTCATCGCGGTGCAGCCGATGAGCTCGCCGCGCAGCATGGCCGGGACGTATTTCGCGCGTGCCGCGTCGGTGCCGCTCTCGGCGATGCGCAGCACGGCGTTGTGGTGGTTGATGAAGCCGAACGCAAAGCCGAAGTCGACGGCGGCCAGCAGTTGCGCGGCCTCGATGCGTGCCTGAAACGGCAGGCCGAGCCCGCCCTGGTCGGCGGGCACCTCCATGCCGCCCAGGCCTTCGCGGCAGGCCTGGCGGATGGCGTCGCCCGCCCAGGACTGCTCGTGGGCCGGCCGCGCGGCCAGGGGCGCCACCACGCGGTCCGCGAAGGCGCGCAGGGCGGCAGCGAGCTGTGCATTGCTCTCTATGCGGTGTGCTGAAGTCATCTTGTCTCTCGTATGTCTTGTGTCTCTTGGGTCTCTGGAGGCTTCCGCGGGATCAGGCCTCGGCGGCGGCTGGCATGCGGATGGCGCCGGAGCGCGCCAGCGCCGCGATCCGTTCCTCGGAATAGCCGGCGATGCGCTGCAGCACGCAGGCCGTGTCCTGCGCGAAGGCCGGCGGGTAGGAGAGCTCCGGCATGCCCGTGAACTTGAACGGATTGCCGAGCAGCTTCACCGTCTCGTCGGAGCCGGGGCGCGGCACGTCCTCCACCATCCGCCTGGCGGTCGTCAACGGGTGTTCGAGTGCTTCCTCGACGTTGTGGACCAAGGCGGCAGGCACGCGCGCCTGTCGGAAGACGGCAAGCCATTCCGTCGATGTGCGCGTACGGATGGCCTCGCCCAGCTCCTGCGTCAATGCCTCGATGTTGGCGATGCGCGCGGCGCCCGTCGAGAAGCGCTCATCGGTGGGCAGGTGGGGCTTGCCGATGGTCTCGCACAGCTTGATCCAGAAGGGCTCGCCGGTGGGTGCCAGCGCGATCCACTTGCCGTCCTTGGCCAGGTAGGTATCGCTGGGCGCGATCATCGCGTGGCGCGCGCCCGTGGCCCTGGGCAGGGGACCACCCGTGAGCCAGCCCTGGGCCTGCCAGGTGAGCATGGCGATCTGCGCGTCGAACAGCGAGACCTGGACGGCCTCGCCCTTGCCCGAGGCTTGCGCCTTGGCGAGCGCGGCCGCCGTGCCCAGCGCGAGATACAGGCCCCCGACGAGATCGGCTGCCTGGTAGCCAAAGCGCACCGGTTTCCCGTTCTCTTCGCCGGTGATGCTCATCACGCCGCTCATGGCCTGCAGCATCAGGTCGAACGCCGGCGCGTCGGCCCACTCGCCCTGGTCGTGCAGGCCGATGAGCTGTCCCACGACGATGCGCGGATTGATCGCGCTGAGCGTCTCGAAGTCGAGGCCGAGCCGCTTGGGGACCGAGGGTGCGAAACCATAGATGACGGCATCACATTCGCGCACAAGGTCATTGAGCGCCTGCTTGCCCTCGGTCGACTTGAGATCGAGCGCGATGCTCTGCTTGCCCCGGTTGACGGACAGGAAGAACGGCGTGTCGCCCGATTCCAGCACCGGTGGAACGCGTCGCGCGAAATCGCCCTCCAGCGCCTCGACCTTGATGACCTCCGCCCCGAGCTGTGCCAGAAGCTGGCCCGCGAACGGGCCGCCGAGCACCCAGCTGAGATCGAGAATGCGTTTGCCTGAAAGCATGAAAACCTGTCTCCACTAATAAAAATACTCACATCGAAGTGCTGTTTGGAAATTAGACAGCGAGAGATTTGGCAAATCAAACGATATAAACTGAGATGTCTTGTTAGTAAATCTCACAGCATGCACAAGCTCCCGCCACTGTCTTCGATCCGTGCCTTCGAGGCTGCCGGACGGCTCATGAGCTTTTCCCGTGCGGCCGATGAGCTGTCGGTCACTCACGGCGCGGTCAGCCATCAGATCAAGGCATTGGAGGAATGGGTGGGGGTGCCGTTGTTCCGCCGCCTGGGCAAGTCGATTGCGCTCACCGACCAGGGACGGCTGTACCTGGACTCGATCAGCCCCGCGCTGGCGGCGATCGCCTCGGCGTCGCGCAGCATCAGCGTGCACGAGGTGCTGCGGGTGAACGCGCTGCCCACGATCACGATGCGCTGGCTGTTTCCGAGGCTCGCGCAGTTTCGCGCGCTGCACCCGCACATCGAGGTGCAGATCAGCACCGGGCTGGAGCCGATGAGCAGGCTGCCCGCCAACATCGATGTGGTGATCCGCCGGGAGCCGCACGACGTGACGGGATTGCACAAGGCGCGCGTGGTGTCGGAGACCGCGTTTCCGGTCTGCGCGCCGGGGCTGCTCGAGCGCCTGCCTCTCAAGGACATCGCCGATCTGCAGCATCACACCATCCTGCATTGCCCGGCGCGGCGCGCGGCATGGGACGAGTGGCTGACCATGGCGCACCACAGCCGCGTGGTGCCCGCGCAGTCGCTGGAGCTGGAGCATCTGTATTTCTGCCTGCAGGCGGCCATTGACGGCATCGGCGTGGCGATGGGTTACTCCACCCTGGTCACCACGGACCTTGCCGCGGGGCGGCTGGTCGCTCCGTTCGGCCCCGTGGTGCTGCCCACGCCGGGCTATTTCCTGATCACGCGAGCGGAGCGACAGCACGATCCCGTGGTCAAGACATTCTGCGACTGGCTTCTGGCGCAGGGCGCGGAATTCGATGCGCAGATGGCCGCTGCGGCATGAGCCCCAGAGTGAGCAGTGAGCCAAGGCACGTCTCGGAGCTGAACTACACTCCAGACGACGTTCCGAATCCTTCACCAGCGAGCCGCGTGCCGATCCGCCGGACTGTGCGCCGCTCGCATCCCATGACGCCAACCGCATGAACCTGATTGCCCAAGCCGTACTGTCCAGGCAGCAAGGCCCCAACAATGAACGCATCGGCACGCTGCGCGTGGTGGCACTCGATGCAGCGGCAGGCAGTTCCGCCCCGCAGCATGTCGTCACGTTGCAGATCACGCACCTCAAGGCGGGGCTGGCCGAACGCGTGGACGAAAGCACGCTCACTCCCATGCCGGTGGCGCTGGCGCTCGCGCGCCAGCGGGCCGTGGGCTACCTGCAACAGCGCCTCGCCGCGGGCGACCGGCTGGTCTCGCAGCAGGGCTTCGACGATGCCATTCACATTCCCGGTGGCACGCGCGCAGAACAAGCGCAGCAGCTCCCCGACCGGGCGACGGCCGCCGAGGGAGGCATGCCGGAGTCGCCCGCGCAGGCCCGGGCCATTGCCGCACTGTGCGCGAAGCTCGATGGCAATGCATGGCGTCGGCTGTCCTCGGACCAGCAGGGGCGAGCGATCTGGCGGCTCTCCGAACTGGCCGATCCCGCACGCGGTGGCGCGGCGCAGCAGCTTCTGTATGCGCAGGTTCCGCGCCTGATCGCGCTGCTCGAGCGCGGCGAGGATCTGCTCGACTATTGCCTGGCTGCCCTGATCGGCAAGCTGGGCGATCCGGGCGCGGCGATGGCGATGCAGGCGCTGTCCGGGCGTGGGCGCAGTGCCGCGACGCGTGACATGGCCCGGCAGGCATGGCTCGCGCTACAGGGGGTGCAGGCGGGCGATGCCGCGGCAGATGCATCGCAGGCGCCTGTCGTGATCACCGATCCGCAGGCGCTGTTGCAGGCGGATGAGCAAGGCCTGAACGACCCGTTGGTCGCACAGGCCGTGCGCCAGCACCTCGCCGAGGTGGCGCTGGGTTTCAACTGGTGGCCGGTCGTCAAGCGCATCTACAAGCGCGCACAGTGGCGCAACGACCACGCGACCCTGGCCATCCTGCACGCACGGTTCGATGGCGACAACGACCGGCGCCGCAATGCACCGATGCAGCTGGACACCCTGATGTACATGCGGCTTCGTGGCTGGCGCCATCTGCGGCGCCTGGCGGCGGCACAGCATAGCGAGGCACCCGCGCTCGCGGTGGCGCTGCTCCTGCAACTCGACCGGCTTTGCAGTCCGCAGGGGCAGGAGAGGAATGGCCGCCTGCCCGAGACCCAGTGGCTGCTCGCCCAGAAATTGCTGCTGCCCCACTGGGAAGGGCTGCGTGCATCGCATCGTGCGTGGCGCTGGAGCCTGGACGAGCCCTTGAATTTCGCGGAACTTCCTGCAAACCGCGTGGAGGGCCTCGGCGAGATGTGGGATGCGAATCCGCATCATCTGCTCGCGCTGGTCACGCAGGGGCAATCGCGCGTCCTGCTGTGGTCTCTGACACGCGCGCTGAGCGACCAGACCGTTTTCCTGCATGCGCAGGAGGCGCCGCAGATCGCGCCGCTGCTGCACCATGCCTACGCCCCTGCGGCAGCCCTTGGCCTGCAGACTGCCCAGCACCACATGGCGCAGTCCGGCGACATGCAGGCGCTACGCCCCTGGATCTTGGCGCTGGCCCAATGCCCTGATGGTCCGGCTGCGGACTATCTCAGCCACTGGCTCACGCGCGACCGCCTGGGTGCGGCTGCGGATGCCGACCTGGTGGCCGCATTGCTGGTCTCGCCAGCGGCGGTGCTGCGCACGCAAGGCGTTGCGCTGCTGGCCTTCGCCAACGGCGCAGCGGTGGCATTGGCCCTGCTGGCCGTGGTGCCGACGCTGGATGAATCGACCGCGGCACTGTCAGAGATTCGCGACAACCTGGTCTCGCTGTTGAACCGCCAGGGACCCCTGTCGCGTGATGCGGGCAGTGTTCCTCCGCTGCCGCTGCATCGCCTGCTCGAGCATTCGCTCACGCCGCTGGTCGAGATCGCCACGGCCTGGCTGCTGGTGCATCCTTCGGGATTGGCGACGCTGCCAGCGAGCTCGCTGCGCGCATTGCTGGCATCGGACGAACCTGCGCGCGTGGCCTGCGGCATCCGCCTCATGGACAGTCTGTCCGATGATGTGCTGTCCGAGCAGGCCGATGTCCTGGCCGAGTTCGCCGTGTCTGCGCATCCGGAGTTGCGCAAGGCCGTGGCGCCGCTCATCACGAGGCTGGCAGGCGATACGCGCTGCAATGCGCGTATCGCGGTGCAACTGCATGACGCGCTGTTCCGGGCCGAGGCCGGGGAGGGCGCGCATGCCGATGTGCTGGCCCTGCTCACCGGGCCGCTTGCAGGGGTGGCACCCGCTCGTGATGCCTCGGGCGTATGGCGTGCGCTGCAGGCCCGCACCACCGGTGCGCAGCGCTACGGTGCGTGGGCGCTCGGACCATTGGGTGATGACGCATACACACTGCGCCAGTGGTCCACGCTGGCACGCCATGCCGACACCGAGGTGCGCTCGCGCAGCCGAACGACCCTCGATACCCGGCTGACGCCCATGGAGCGGACGACGCCCGAGCAGGCCGAGCAGTTGCTGCCGCTGGCCGACGCGAAGTTTGCCGATACGCAGCGCTATGCGCAAAGCCTTTTCGGTGAGCGCCTGCCCTCGTCGGCGCTCTCGCCCGAGCTGCTGATTGCGTGGGTCGACCATCCCCAGGCCTGGGTGCAGGCGCTGGGCCGGCAGCGTCTCACGCAGCACATGAGCGCGCCGGAGGCCAGTCTTTGCCTTGGTCGGCTCGCACAGCATCCATCGACCAGCGTTCAGCTGTTCGTGACGCAGTGGCTGCTGAGCCTGCCGGATGAGTCCGCCGTTGAACGCGCGGCGCGGTTGCAGGAGCTCGAGCCCTATTTCCTGGCGGTGCTGAGCCAGGTGCATCGTGCCCGTGCCAGCAAGACGCGGGTGCTGGGCTTCCTGCGCGCACAGACCGACTCGGAAGCCACTGCCCGGGTGGTGGCAGGCATCTTCGCGCGGCAGGTGGTCAGCGCCAGCCTGACGGATCAGCCCGACTACGTGGCGGGGCTGCGCGACATCGTGGCGCGGCATCCGCAACTGGCGCAGAGCTTCATGCAGAGAGTGGATGGCGAGCGACGGGCGCATGCGCGCGGCGTCGTGCGCATGTGAGGTGGCGATGGAATTCCAATACCAGTACTACGGCGCGACGCAGGTCAGCGATACCGCGCAGGCGCAGAACTTCTCGTTCGCCCCGGACCTGCTCAGGCCCCCCACGCGGTTCGACGGCACGCTGCGGCGCGACGGCCAGGGCTTCCTGCAGGTGCGCGAGGCGCTCTCCGCATTGCACAGCGTGGTGGTCAGCGACATGCGCACGCGCGGCCGCGACAAGAGCGCCTACCGGCAATGGCTTGCGGAACACGAATCGCAGCTGCTGGCCGGATTCATGGCCGACACCGGCGGCCTGCAAAAGCGCGCCGAACAGATCTGGGCCGAGCTCAAATCACTGCGCGGTATCAAGGCGCAGGTGCTGGGGCCTTTCTACAAGGCGCAGCGCAAGTATTTCGACTGGCTCTACCAGCACAACCGCGATCTCTGGTACGTGCTCGATCCGGTGATCACCGTGCATCCCGACCGCCTGCTGTTCGAGGCGTTCAGCCAGGACGAGTCGAGCTACTGCGCGGTCAGCATCCGGCACGAAGCCTTCGACCATGCGGGCGAGATGGTGTGCGGCACGACCAACATCGATTACTCGGCCAGCCTGTACGAGGAGTTCCAGAAGATCCGCAACTACAAGGACACGCGGCTGCAGCTCGATCCCTCGGGCTTCGACGTGGCCGTTGGCAACGATCCAGCGCTGCGCGAGGAAAAGATCGATCTGCCCGACAGCTGGCTGCGTGGCTTCCTGCAGGTATCGAGCGCGATGGCGCTGCCGGCCACGGTGGTCGAGCTGCATCCGATGGATCTGTTCAACATCTGCGCGCAGCTGCGAGGCCAGCGCGAAAAGCATGGCCCGCGTGCGCTGCGATTCGAGCTTGCGCCGCAAGGGGCGCCGCAGATCGTCTTCGAGCCATGGAACAAGCGTTTGCAGACCAAGCGCTCGCGCGTGGTTTCCCGCGGGGGTGATGCGGGTGCCGGTGCGGGTGCCAGCGCAGGTGCCGGCGAGGGAGCGCAGACGCCCACCACCATCCGCATCTGGGGGCGCCGTCGCCTGCTGATGCTCGAGCGCCTGATCTCGCAGGCCAGGAGCGTTCGCGTGCACCTGCTGGGAACCGGCATGCCGAGTTTCTGGGTGATCGACATGGGGCTGGTGACGGTCACGCTCGGTCTGTCGGGCTGGAGCGCCAACGACTGGGCCGCCGGCGCGCGCTTTCACCTGCTGGCACCTCAGGCCGATGTGAAGGACGCGGACATCGAGGCCGTCGGCTCCGCCCTGCAATCGCGCTGGCAGGCCAGTGCGCAGGAACTGGCCCAGGCCACGGGACTTGGCGCCGCGCAAGTGCATGCGGCGATGACCAATTGGCTGCATGCGGGCAGGGCGGTCTATGACCTGTCCGCCGAACGCTATGCATGGCGCGAGCTGCTGCGCGAGCCATTGACCGCCGAGCAACTGCTGGTGCCCGCATCGCCCGAAGAGGAGGCCGCGCTCGCGCTGGTGCGCAAGCGGCTGGTGCCGCCGCCGACGCTGGCGTTTGCCGATGGCTTCACACGCGTGTCGGGCCGCATTCCGCGCGAGGACGGCAAGCGCTGGTTCGAGCCGCTGCTGGAGCTCAACGCCGACGAACAGATGACCGACGCGCGATGCAATTGCAACTTCTTCCAGCAGAACCGCCTGTACCGCGGCCCTTGCCAGCACATCGTGGCGCTGCGTCTCGTGGCGCAGGCCGAGCTGGACGCGGGCCGGCGCCCGCATGTGGCGGAACAACCAAAAATCGAGGACGAAGTCACATGAATTTCCACGACGCGTCGACATGCACTAAACTCTTTTCCTTCGGAGCAACGCGCAGGCTCTTGCAATCCGGACGGTGCTTCGCCGTCCATGTGAACTGCCGTTTCATGCACCACGGGCGCCGTTTTCACTGTGCCACCCCAGCCATGGTGTCGCGCTTCCTGAGTGGCTTGCCACAAGCGAAGCAGCGACACCATGGCGGGGTGGCGTCGAGCGAACAGCTCCCGTCCCGTGAGCCCGACGGGCTCTTCGACGAGAAGCGCGTTGCTCCGAATTTCTTTCCGCATCACTGCACTTCGCGTGCACCCCTGGCCAGTCTGAAGGCAGGCGGGCGGCAAGGCATCCCATGCCTTCATCAGGGAGCCCCTGCATGAGCGCTCCCCAACCGACCCGAGCCGAGATCTACGATCGCATCAAGACCTCCAGCAAGCAGGAAGTCATCCTCGAGGAAATGCAGCGCATGGGCTTCTGGCCCCAGGGCGAAGGCGAGCCCCAGGTGGCTGCCGACCTGATCCAGCGCGAAGGCGAACTGCAGCGCGAAATGAGCGAATTGCGCGAGCAGCTGGCCGTGCGGCGCAATCCCGAACGTGCGCTGCGCGAGATGCGCAAGCAGCGCATGAAGCAGGCACGCGACCAGCGCGAGGAAACCCGGCGCAGGCATGCGCAGGAGCGCCATGACAAGGCGTTGGCATGGCATGGCACGCGTGCATCGCACATGGGTTATCTGGGCCCTGGCGTCTCGGCCGCGTTGCATGCTCCCGGGCAAGACGGTTCCGCCGACGGCGCCAGTGGCAGGAAGCCGGCGCGCGAGCGCAGCGCGCCCGACCTGCGGCGACTGGCGCTCAACGGACTGCCCGCGCTCACCAGCGGCGCGCAACTGGCGGAGGCCATGGGCGTGAGTGTCGCGGAGCTGCGCTTCCTGAGCTTTCACCGCGAGGTCGCGCGCACGCACCACTACCACTCGTTCACGCTGCCCAAGAAGACCGGCGGCGAGCGCCAGATCTCCGCACCGATGCCGCGCCTGAAGCGCGCGCAGTACTGGGTGCTGGACAACGTGCTCGCGAAGATGCCGGCGCACGATGCGGCGCATGGCTTCCTGGCGGGGCGCTCCATCGTCAGCAATGCCCGGCCGCACGCGGGGCAGGACGTGGTGATCAACCTCGATGTCAAGGATTTCTTCCCAAGCATCGCCTTCGGGCGCATCAAGGGCGTGTTCCGGCAACTGGGCTACGGCGAGGGCATCGCCACGGTTCTCGCATTGCTGTGCAGCGAAAACCGGGCGCAGGCATGGAGTGTGGATGGCGAGCGGCTGTTCGTCGGTGGCAAGGCGCGCGAGCGTGTGCTGCCCCAGGGCGCGCCCACCAGCCCGATGTTGACCAACCTGCTGTGCCGGCGCCTGGATCGCCGCCTGCAGGGACTGGCCGCGCAGCTCGGCTTCGCCTATACCCGCTATGCCGACGACCTGACCTTTTCTGCGTCCGGCGACGCGGCGCGCGACCACGTAGGCAAGCTGTTGAGCCGGGTTCGCTGGATCCTGCACGACGAGGGCTTCACGCCGCACCCCGACAAGGAGCGCGTGATGCGCAAGGGCCGGCGCCAGGAGGTGACGGGCCTGGTCGTCAATGGCAGCCAGCCCGGCGTGTCGCGGCAGATGCGCAGGAAGCTGCGTGCCGCGCTGCATCGTGCGTCGCATGCGGCGCCTGGAGATGCACCCGCGGCCCATTGGCAGGGACAGGCCGCGCAGCCTTCGCAACTGCTGGGGCTGGCGCAGTTCGTCCAGCAGGTCGATGCGCAACAGGGCAAGGCGCTGCTTGCCAGCGCCCGGCAACTGGTGCGCGACCCCGTTGCACGCGTCAACGACGCCCTGCGCGAGGCGGCAGCAGAGGACCGGCTTGCCGCGGCATCCGAAGCGGCGGTTTCATTCCGGCAGGCGGCGGCCTCGGGGCGCTCGCCTGTGCGTGCCAACGGCGAAGGCTGGTGGCAGCCGGAGCAGAAGGCCGCCCCCGTGCTGGAGCAGACCGACCAGCAGCGCCGGGAGGCTCGGCAACAGGCCCGCCGGCAGTCGCTGGCAGCAGCGTCTCCAGCGTCTCCGGAAACCGCACCCGGCAACGGCGCAAGGCGAGTGCAAGGCGTTCCCGCCGAAGGTGTTTCACCGGCCCAGCCCGGCAAGGCTCCGGAGGCATCCGGGCTGCCGCCCGTGCGCCGAATGCTGCGCTACTGGTCCCAGATGGGCCTCTGCTTTCTGCTGGGCTCCATCCTGCACAACCGCCTGATCACGATCTTCGCGATGGTGATGGTCATTGCGCTGTACTACATGCGCAAGCAGCGCTGGGATCTGTTTGCCGGGGTGCTGGTGATAGCGACGCTGCTCGGCTACCTCGTGCGATCCTGAAATAAATCGCCAACAGGCGTCGAAAACTCCCCCTCTGCGCTCCCATGGCAACGCAAGAGTGGGAGTGTGGAAGCCGGTTCTTACAACGCCGCGATGGCGGCCTGCTTCCAGGCGTGCGCGGCGGCTTCCTCGTCGTTGCGGTGTTCGGCCAGTTCAGCCAGGAAACGCCATGCGCTGGCGCGCAGCTTGCCGTCGGCCAGTTTGGGTGCAGCCTGCGTGAACAGTTGCTGCGCCTTGCCCCAGAGCTCGCGGTGCAGGCAGGCCACGGCCGAGAGGTACTGCAGGCGGGCGTCACGCGGGTTGGCCTGCTGGGCGCTCTCGATGCGCGCAAGCCAGGTGGCGTCGATGCCGCTCATGTTGTTCTCGAGAACATGAATCAGCTTGAGTGCCTGGGTGTCCGACAGCGAGCGGGCGGGATCCGCAAAGAGCTCCCACACCGGCAGCAGCCAGTGCCGCACCTGGGCCGCATCGCCCTCGAGCTGCGACAGGCGCTGCGCCGCGTGGACGGCCAGCTCGGGCATCGCGCGCTCGTTCGGATCGAGCGACATCCACGCGCGCTGCAACTGCGCCGGATCGTGTGCATCGTTGATCACCTCGATGGCAAGGCCGCGCACGATGCTCTCCGCCGCGGCGGGCGAGAAGGCGCGGTGCTTGCCCAGCAGGCGTGCCGTGTCCAGCGCCTCCTCGGGCAGGTGGGCCATGCGCGCGGCCTTCAGCCTGGCGCGCAGGGCCAGCGTGCGGCGCGCGGCGCCGGCCGTCAGCGTGGACATGCGGTCGAGCGCGGCGTTGGCATCGCGTTCGTCCAGCGACCAGCGCGCCGCGCGCAACTGGGCGCCTTCGCGCAGTTCCTGCTCGGATGTGGGGGCGTTGGAGGGGATCGAGTCCAGCGCCTGCTGCAGATGGTTCTCGCGCGTGGTGCGATCCTGCAGCGCATGCGAGCTTTCGGCGGCCACGATGTGGGCCAGCGTGCGCAGCTGGCGGCCGTGCGGAACCGGCCCCGATTGCGACAGGTCGCCTTCCTGGGCGATGGCCGACAGCGCGGCCTTGCGGGCGCGCAGGAAGCGTCCTGCCAGCAACTGCGAGGTGGCGTCCAGCAGCGAGGCGTGCATGGCGCGCTCCTTCTGCTGCAGGCGCCAGCGGCGCGCGCGCTGCGGCAGCTCGAGCAGGGCCGCCGTGCCGCGCAGTGCGCCGTAGAGGATGGTGAAGCTGCCGAACAGCAGCAGCAGGACCGCGTTGAGCGACAGGTCCACCCGATAGGGTGGCCAGAAGAGCGTCACCGTGCCCTGGTTGTTGCCTGCGAACAGGGCAACCGCCACGGCGACACCGAACAGAGCCAGGAGCCAGAGAGCTGCGCGCATGTATCAGGGCCTTCCGTTGAATGTCATCGGCCCGCTGCGGCGGTGGTGAGGGACGCGAAGGTCTCGTCCAGCCGGGGCAGCTCCATGCTCTGCATGTTGGTCTGCAACTGCGAGATCGTCTCGATCGCGCGTTGCGTGTAGCGCGACTCCGGATCGAAGTACTTGATCAGCGCCGTCTTCGCCGTGGTGAGGTCCAGTCGCGCGGAGTCCAGGCGGCGCGAGAGGATGCCCAGGCGCGCGTTCATCAGCGAGAGCTTGAGGTTCTCGCGCAGGAAATAGGCCTGCTGCGGCGCGATCAGGACGGCGTCGGGCTGGTCGATGCGGCTCACGCGGACGAGGCCGCGAGCCTCGCCGGCGACGGCCTCCCAGGCGTTGTCCAGAATGACCTTCCAGCGCGGTGCCTCGGGATCGGCCGGCGTTGCCGCCTGGTCGGCCACCGAACGCGCGCTGGCGTTGCGCTGGCGCATGGTGGAGGCGGAGATCACGGCATTGAGCAGCGGAATCTCGTCGACCTGGCGCGTGAGATCGTCCACGCGGCCGAGCAGGCCCGAGGTGTCGGTTGCGGCAGAGCGGTTGAGCTTTTCCAGATCGTGCGCGATGGCACGCTGCACCGGGGCAAGGCGCGGCTGGGCCGCGCGTTCGATGCGCTGGTCGGCGCTCTTGAGCGCGGCGATCACCGGTTCAAGGCTGCCCGTGAGCTGCGATTGCTGGATGGCCAGGCGCAGGCCCGACTCGATGTCGACCACCAGGTTTTCATCGCGCGAGCGTGACAGGCTCTGCATCAGCTCCTCGAGCTGGGTGCGCTGCAGCGCCACTTCGCCGACACGGGCCTCGGTGACGGACAGCCGCGCGGATGTCTCGCGGGCCACGTCGGCAGCCTGGCGCGCCATGGTGCGCGCCTCGATGGCCTGGGTGCCGGAATCGGCAGTCTGGCGCGCGAGCTGCTCCTGGATGTTCGAGAGCTTCTGCCACAGCATGACGCTGCTGACGAGGCCCGCCACGGCCACCGCGCCGACGGCCGTCAGCAACAGGCGGGAGCCGCCTTGGGCAGCGGCATGCGCCGGAGCCGCGGAGTACGAGGGGGCCGCTGCTGCAGAAGCCGCCGATGGGGGGACGGGGGCTGCCGTCCGCGGCGACGTTGCCGGAGCGTCCGGAGTGTCTTCGTGGATTGTGTGTTGGGGCTCGAGGCTCATGGCATGGATTTTATCGACGCGACCACGTCCTGCAGTGTAGGGCGGCACTCACTTACGCGTCCAAACCCGGCCGCCCGGGCGGCCTGCGCAATACGTGGGTGGGTGACGAGGGCGCGGGCCTTGTCCCAGCTCATTTGCGGCATTTGCTGCTCCAGATGGCGAATCGCCTCGGAGGAGCTGAAAAACCACAGTGACCCGTCTGAGGCCGCACGCGCAGCAAGGTCTTTGGCGTTGGAGTCCAGAGGCGCGCCTACGCGCTCGTAGGCAGCGACGAACTCCACCTTGGCTCCTGCCGCGGCGATACGGGAAGCCAGCCAGTCGCGCCCGTTGCCGCCTGCCTTGGCGGGGGAGCTCGCGCCGCGAACGATCAGCACGCGGTCGCCGGGGCGGACCTGGTGCGCCACGGCGAGCCACAGGCTTTCAGAGTCGAATTGTCCGGAATCGGCCGCGGGGCCGTCGATTCGGCCGGCGGGAACCCCGGCCTGCTCAAGCGCGCGCGCGGTGCCCGGGCCTGGCGACCAGAAGCGTGGAAGGTGGCCGCGCAGCTCGCAGGGCGGGCCGCCATCGCCCAGATCCACGTCCCGCGCAAGAAATTCGCTGGCCGCGTTGCCGCTCACGAACATCACCGCGCTGAACTGTCGCAGCCGGTGGCGTGCGTCATGCAGCGCCGCCTGCAGCTGCGGCGAGCGCACCGGGGAGATGGCCAGCAGCGGAAGCACCCGCGCATCGATCTGCTGCGCGCGAAGCTGATCCGCCCAACGCTCGGCCTCGGACGAGGGGCGGGTGACCAGGACGCTTGGCATGGCCCGTCAGGAAGTGCTTACCTTGGCGCCCGCGGCCTTGAGTTTGTCGGCGACGGCCGCGCCAAGGGCCTCGGCCGATGCCAGGTCGGTGATGCTGGAGGATTCGATCTGCGCGCGGATCAGCGGCTGGCTGCCCTCGACGTCGCCCCAGGCCGCATCGAGGCGCAGCGTGGCGCCGGACCAGCGGCCGTGTGCGGCCAGCGGCACGGAACAGCTGCCGCCCATCGCACGGCTGACCGCGCGCTCGGCGGCCACCGTCAACCATGTCTGCTGGTGAGCGAGTGGTGCGAGTGCTTGCTTCAGATCATTCCGGCCTGAGCGGATCTCGATCCCCAGCGCACCCTGGCCGGCCGAGGGCAGCATCTCCTCGGGTTCGAAGATGTGGCGGATGCGTGATGCGAGGCCCAGGCGCTTGAGGCCCGCCGCCGCCAGCACGATGGCGGCATATTGGCCTTCGTCGAGCTTGCGCAGCCGCGTGTCGAGATTGCCGCGCAGCGGCTCGATCCGCAGATCGGGGCGCAAGGCCTGCAGCAGCGCCTGGCGGCGCAGGCTCGACGTGCCGACGACAGAACCCTGGGGCAGCTCGGCGAGCGAGGCATATTGGGGCGAAACAAAGGCATCGCGCGGATCCTCGCGTTCCATCACGCAGGCCAGTTCAAACCCTTCGGGCAGCTCCATCGGCACGTCCTTGAGCGAATGCACGGCGAGGTCCGCCCGGCCTTCCTCCAGTGCCAGTTCCAGCTCCTTCACGAACAGGCCCTTGCCTCCCACCTTGGAGAGCGTGCGGTCCAGGATCTGGTCGCCCTTGGTGGTCATGCCCAGCAGATCGATGCGATGGCCGGCGGCCTGGAGCAGTGCCTGCACATGTTCGGCCTGCCACATGGCGAGGCGGCTTTCGCGTGTGGCGATCACGAAGGGAGCGGACTGCGTGGTATTTATTGTCATGACTTTCACATATTGGCGCGGTAGCGCCTTTCAACAGTGCCTCGGGATGCTAGCATGTTGCGCTGCAGCAGCTTGCTGCAGTACCAGTACATTCTGGTGCGGTTGATTTGATCTGACTCAAGAGTGCCGCAAGGCGCGGAGTCACCTTCATAGTCTCAAAGTTCAGGAGTGACTTTCCGCATGTCCGCGCCCGCCCGCAAAACCGATGCCTCTGGCAGTGCTCCCGCCCCCCGCAAGACCGACAAGGACCTTCCCCTCATCCAGGACATCCGCCTGCTGGGCCGCATTCTGGGCGATGTGATCCGAGAGCAGGAAGGCGTGGCCGCCTACGATCTGGTCGAGCAGATCCGCAAGCTCTCGGTGGCCTTCCGCCGCGATGCGGACCACGAGGCGGACAAGGCGCTCAAGAAGCTGCTCAAGGGCCTGACGGGCGACCAGACAGTGAGCGTGATCCGTGCGTTCACCTACTTCAGCCATCTGGCGAACCTGGCGGAAGACCGCCACCACATCCGCCGCCGCGCCGTGCACGAGCGCGCGGGCAGCGCGCAGGAAGGCAGCATCGAGGTCGCGCTGGCGCGCCTGCGCTGGGCCGGTATTGCGCCGCGCGCGGTCGCGCAGTCGCTTGCCAAGAGCTACGTGGCGCCGGTGCTCACCGCCCATCCCACGGAAGTGCAGCGCAAGAGCATTCTCGATTCCGAGCGTGAGATCGCCGACCTGCTGACCGCACGCGACGACATCCTCATGCGCGCGCAGCTCTACAACAGCGCCAAGGACCCGATCACGCCGCGCGAACTGGCGGCCAATGAGGCGCAGCTGCGAGCGCGCGTCGCGCAGCTGTGGCAGACGCGGCTGCTGCGCTACTCCAGGCTCACCGTGGCGGACGAGATCGAGAACGCGCTCTCCTACTACGAATACACGTTCCTGCGCGAGATTCCGCGCCTGTATGCGGAGCTTGAGCGCGAGCTCGGCAACCAGCATGTGGCCAGCTTCCTGCGCATGGGCCAGTGGATCGGCGGCGACCGCGACGGCAACCCGAACGTCAGCGCCGCCACGCTCGAGCTGGCGCTCAAGCGACAGGCCGACGTGGCACTGCGCCACTATCTCACCGAGGTGCACCACCTGGGCCGTGAGCTGTCGTTGTCGGCCAACCTGGTGCAGGTCTCGCCCGAGATGCTGGCCCTGGCCGACAGCTCGCCCGACACCAGCGAGCACCGTGTGGATGAACCCTATCGCCGTGCGCTCACGGGCATCTATGCGCGGCTGGCCGCAACGCTGAAGGCTCTTGCAGGCGGCGAGGCCGCGCGCCATGCCGTTGCTCCGCAGAACCCTTATCCAGGCGCCGCCGAGTTCCTGGCCGACCTGCGTGTGATCGAGGCCTCGCTGCTCTCGCACAAGGCCTCGGCCATGGCGCAGGAGCGCCTGCGTCCGCTGATCCGTGCGGTGGAGGTGTTCGGCTTTCACCTGGCCACCGTGGACCTGCGCCAGAGCTCCGACCAGCACGAGCGCGTGATCGCAGAACTGCTCGCCAAGGCGCGCATCGCGCCCGACTACATATCGCTGCCCGAGAGCGAGCGCCGCAAGCTGCTGATGCTGCTGCTCTGCGACGCGCGTCCGCTGCGCGTGAAGGGGGCGGAATACTCGGAGCACACCGCCGGCGAGATCGCGATCTTCGAGACCGCCCTGACCATGCGCGAGCGCTACGGCGCCGATGCGATCCGCCACTACATCATCAGCCACACCGAGACCGTGAGCGACCTGCTCGAAGTGCTGCTGCTGCAAAAGGAAGTGGGGCTGATGCGCGGCACGCTCGACCAGGGTGGCCATGCCGACCTGATCGTGGTGCCGCTGTTCGAGACCATCGAGGACCTGCGCAACGCGGCGCCCATCATGCGCGAGCTCTATCAGATGCCGGGCTACGCGGCACTGGTGCGCGCGAGCGGGGCCGAGCAGGACATCATGCTCGGCTACAGCGACAGCAACAAGGATGGCGGCATCTTCACCAGCAACTGGGAGCTGTACCGCGCGGAGAACGCGCTCGTGACCGTGTTCGACGAGCTCAACGCGGCGCAGGCCGGATCACCCATCCAGCTGCGCATGTTCCATGGCCGCGGCGGCACGGTGGGTCGCGGTGGCGGCCCGAGCTACCAGGCCATTCTGGCGCAGCCTCCGGGCACGGTGCGCGGACAGATCCGCCTGACCGAACAGGGCGAGGTGATCGCATCCAAGTACGCCAATCCGGAGATCGGCCGGCGCAACCTGGAAACGCTGGTGGCGGCAACGCTCGAGGCGACGCTGCTGCAGCCGACCAAGCCAGCCACCAAGGCGTTCCTGGAGGCTGCCGAGCAGCTCTCGCGCG
The DNA here is from genome assembly GCF_014395975.1 of Diaphorobacter ruginosibacter. NCBI lineage: Bacteria > Pseudomonadati > Pseudomonadota > Betaproteobacteria > Burkholderiales > Comamonadaceae > Diaphorobacter > Diaphorobacter ruginosibacter. The sequence goes on from NZ_CP060714.1 coordinate 1,430,555, forward strand.
CCAGCATGGGCGCCTATCGCGCGCTGGTCTATGACACCCCCGGCTTCACCGACTATTTCTTCAGCGCCACGCCGATCCGCGAGATCGCCGAGCTCAACATCGGTTCGCGCCCCGCATCGCGCAAGGCCAACCAGAAGATCGAGGATCTGCGGGCCATTCCGTGGGGCTTCAGCTGGGGCCAATGCCGGCTGACGCTGCCGGGCTGGTACGGCTTCGGCGCCGCGGTGGAGGCCTTCATCAAGGCCCCAGGCAAGGACCCCAAGGCCCAGCTCGCGCTGCTGCAGAAGATGTACCGCCAATGGCCGTTCTTCCGCACGCTGCTCTCCAACATGGACATGGTGCTGGCCAAGAGCGACATGCAACTGGCCTCGCGCTACAGCGAGCTGGTGGGCGACTCGCGCCTGCGCAAGAAGGTGTTCAGCGCCATCGAGGCGGAGTGGCAGAGCACCTCCGATGCGCTCGTGCGCATCACGGGCGACAAGCAGCGTCTCGCGCACAACACCGCGCTGGCGCGTTCGATCCGGCACCGCTTCCCCTATATCGACCCGCTGCACCACCTGCAGGTCGAGCTGATCCGCCGCTGGCGCCTGGGGCAGGACGATGACCGCGTGAAGACCGGCATCCAGATTTCGATCAACGGCATCGCCGCGGCGCTGCGCAACACGGGCTGAACCCTCATGACCTTCCTGATCCGACCCGTCGCAGCGCAGGACCTCGCGCAGTGGCTGCCGCTCTGGCAGGGCTATAACGCGTTCTACGGGCGCGAAGGCGCCACCGCGCTGCCCGAGGAGATCACGCGCATCACCTGGTCGCGCTTCTTCAATCCGGTCGAGCCCGTGTTCGCCGCGGTGGCCGAACAGGAGGGGCGCCTGGTCGGGCTGGTGCACTACCTGTTCCACCGCAGCACCACGCGCATCGAGCCCGTATGCTATCTGCAGGATCTCTTCACGGAGCCCGGGCTGCGCGGCAAGGGCGTGGGCCGCGCGCTGATCGAGTTCGTCTACGGGCAGGCGCAACTGGCCGGCGCGAGCCGCGTGTACTGGCAGACCCACACCACCAACACCGCGGGCCGTGCGCTCTACGACAAGGTGGCGGGGCACCTGGGCTTCATCGTCTACAGCAAGGACATCCCGCCCGGTTGACGGCGGGCTATGCGGCGAGCGGGAGCCGCAGGCTCTTCGACACGTACCAGCTTGCAAGCTTCTGCCGCAGCGTGCCCGATGGCAGGACCAGGTCCTGCAGATCGGACGGCGCCGTGGTCAGGGTACGGTAGCCCGTGGGCGTGATGAGCACCGTATCGCTGTGCCGGTATCCCCCCTTGCCGTGGGCATAGATTCCGGGCTCGATCGAGACCACCATGCCCGCCTGCAGGATGTGCCTGCTGCCCTCCGCAATCCATGGCGGCTCGTGGTTGCCAAGCCCGAACCCGTGGCCGCAGCGGTGCAGCCGCGCCGTGAACTGCGGAAAGCCCTTGACGCCGAGGAAGTGGTTCACCTTGGCATCGATCTCCGCGCACGCGGCGCCAGGCTTGAGCAGGGAGAACGCGAGCTGCCTGGAGGCTGTCATCAGGTCAAATTTCTCGCGCTCGATGGCGGTGGGCTCGGTGGTGAAGAACGTGCGCTCGGACTCGGCGGCATAGCCGTTCACCCGCGTCAGCGCCATCGCGACGTGGGGACCCCTGCCAAGCCTCATCGCCAGGGGCGGCACGGAATGCGGCTCGGCGCTCAGCGGCGCAGGCCATGCGGCGGCCAGCACCTTGGTGGACAGCGGGTCCCAGTCGCGCACCTCGCGCATGATCTGGCGGCCCACCGTCTGCATCGTCATGAAGGTCTCCGCCGCGGTGCCCCCATTCCATGCGCGGCGCAGTATGTCGTGCACGGCGTTGTCGGCATAGCGGGCGGCACGCTCGATCTGCTCCACCTCCCACTTCGACTTGACCATGCGGATGTCCTCCAGCAGGTCCACCGGCTCGCCGCCTTCCTCGATCAGGTGCCGCGCGATGGTCCACGGCGTACCGGGGTCGAAGCCGAAGGTGCCGGGCAGCGTGTAGCCGTCCAGGAGCTGCTCCCGCCATCCGTGGCCCTTGGGTGCGGGGAACTCGCGGTACGCCATGATGTTGCTTTCGCTCACGCCATAGGCCTTGTGGAGGTGATTGATCTCCAGCATGGGCACCACCATCTCGCGCTTGCCATCGGCTCCGATGATCAGGAAGAACGGCCGCTCCAGGGGCTCGAACGTGGCATGCGTGAGGTAGAAAATGTTCTCGGTGGTCGTGACCACATAGTGGTCGAGGCCGTGAAGGCGTATCGCCTCCACCAGGGCTTGCGCCCGTCGTTCGAGCTCGGCGTTTCTTGCGCCGTCATGGACTAACTTCATGTGGGTGATCCTTTGTCGGAGATGAAAACGAGGGACCATCAGGTCAGCAGAACCAGCGCCATCGCCAGCACGCCGAACAGGTTGATGGCGATGGCGCGCTTGCGACTCGAAGGGGATGCATAGCTGGCCGGATTGCTATTCAAGAGGTGGCGAAGCACGCCGACATAGGCCACCACCATGAGCAGGCCGAACAACAGCACCGACGCCCAGCGCAGCCCGCTGACGTGCAGTGCCGCTGACAGGGCGATCAAGGCCATGAATACGATGCCCGTGACGGGATTGACGGGCGTGAGTGCGCGCCCCGTTCGCCGCTGGTGCAAAAGGCTTTGGAAATTGCTGCGCATACCCAGCGCAACGTAGACGCAGAGCAGCGCGCTGGCGAGGAGAAGGCGAGGAGGGAAGTCCATTGACGGCCTTGGGCGGGATGGTGATGCGACAAGTCTGGGGGAGAGTCGGTCTCGACTCAAGCCGGGAACCCCGGCCTGCGCTCACGCGGGGGAGCCGTCACCTCCCTGGTCCATGCCAGTACCAGCAGCGTGACGGCACCGGTGACGCTCATGTAGTAGAGCGGTGCCAGCGTCAGACCCCTGGAGAGTGCGAGCGCATTGACCACCGGTGCGAGCGCCCCGAAGACCATCACGCCCAGGCTGTAGCCCAGGCCGAATCCGAGCGCGCGCCGGGACGGCTGGAAGCTGTCGACCATCAACGGCAGGCTGGCACCCACGAAGAACCCGAATCCCGACGCGCATGCCCACTGGAATGCCGCCAGGCGGGGCACCGACGGTGCCTGCAGCAACTGGAGGAACAGCAGCCATCCGCCCGAGAGCGAGAGCGCCAGGCCGGCGAGCATGATGCGTTTGCGACCATGGTGGTCGGAGAGCCAGCCGCCCAGGATCGCACACAGGCCTGTGAGAACGCTGGCCATCATGGCGCAGGCCATGGCCGAGCTCATGGGCAGCGACAGCATGCGCGTGGCGAACACCGGCATGAACATGATCACCACGTAGAAGACCGACGAGCCGAAGGCGGTGAGTCCGGCCACGCGAACGATCATGGCCGTGGTTCCGTGCACGGAACCGGGTGGGCGTGCATGGGCAGCGACATAGGCTCCTGCGGCCGCAGCGTGGCGTTCGTCGCGCATGTTGCGCCGCGCCCACCAGCCCATGGGAATGATCAGCAGGCCTGCCGCGTAGCCCAGGCGCCAGCCCCAGTCATCCGTGACCTCGGCACCGAGCAGTCCGTAGCACAGCAGGGCGATGACGCCCCCGGCGGCAACGCCGAGGTAGGTGGAGCAGGAAAAGAAGCCACCCCAGAGGCCGCGCTGGTGCCAGGGCGATGCCTCGATCGCGATGGTCGCGGCAGCGCCGGTTTCCCCCGCTGCGGCAAATCCTGCGAGCAGCCGTGCTGAGACCACCATGGCGGGCCCGAGCAGGCCAGCGGTTCCATACGAGGGAGCGCACAGCACCAGCAGGCAGGACAGGCCCATCAGCATCAGCGTGAGCACAAGCACCCGCTTGCGGCTGACCCGGTCGGCCAGTTGACCGAGGACGGCGGCGCCGATGGGGCGCGCGATGAAGCCGGCCGCAAATGCCGCATAGCTTGCCATCGCCGAGAGCAGCGGGTCTTCCGAGGGAAAGAAATTCCTGCCGATGGCGACTGCAAAGAAACCATAGAGCGTGAAGTCGAACCACTCCATGAAGTTGCCCCATGCGGCGGCGCCCAGTCTTTGCAACCTCTCATACATAAGCTTGCCCGTTTTCGGTTGGGAACAAGTACGCCATTGTTCGGATGTGGATGGTTTGTCTGAATTCATTTCGGGACATGGAAGATTCATTTTTTGACGGCGCTGGCGAGCTCTCATCGCTGCATACGTGCGTTCACCGATGAGGTCGCGCACCTTGAGTCCGGGTTGGTGACGGACGGTGTTAGAAGTCGTGCCGTATCCCCAGCGCCAGTGCGCTCGGCTTTTGGCCGGGGCCGGTAGGTGCGATGGCCACGTCGCTGGCCACCAGGGCGAAAGCGGCATTGGCGCTGTTGCGGGTGATTCCGTAACTCGCATAGAGCTGGGTGCGGCGGGAGAGGTGGTGTGCAAGCGCAATGCCCAGCGTGGTCGCGCTGCGCTCGATGGCAGGCGTGCTGTTGTGCGTCAGGCGCTGCAATTGCAGGTAGATCCGGTTGGCCTGGAAGGCATAGGAAACGCCTGCGGACATGCTGTCGGCCTTCTGTGCACCGGTCATCTTCCAGTAGCTTGCGCCGAACTGGAACGGCCCGGACGTGTGGATGGCGCCCAGTATGGAGTCACGGCGCGACAGCAGCCTGCCGGTGAAGACGGCAGGTGTGCCCCCCGCTTCGGGGTAGCGGAGCACCTGGTGGGTGGCATGCAGGCTCAGGCTGCCCCCGGTGTACTCGCCTCCGACGCCATGGAAGGTGTTGGCGCGGCGAGGGAGGGCACCCGCGCTGCCTCCGGCGCTCTCCGAGCCAAAGCTGTACGCGGCCCTTGCCCTGAAGCCTGACAGGACGGGCGAGGTATAGAAGACGCCGTTGCTTACCCTGGCCAATCGCTCCGCGCCGCCGGCGGCCTGAACGAGGGTCTGCAGGTTGCCGAAGTAGCCATAGTGCATGACATCGGTTGCAAGACCGGCGTAGTAGAGCGGTGAATAGTCCCGGCCCAGCAGGATCTGCCCCAGGCTTCCCGAGAGCCCGACATGCGCGCGCCGATTGAAACCCGTCGCGCCGGGGCCGTTGGGCGCCGTGGGCGTGGCGGCGCTCGGGTTGCCCGCGAACGGTTTGAGCGACCCGGTGTCCAGGTCGATACCGGATTCGAGCACGAAGCTCGCCGTGATGCCCCCGCCCAGGTCCTCACGCCCCTGCAGGCCCCAGCGCGAGGGAACGACGACGCCCGAGCCGGCAAGCCATTGGGTTCCATGGCCGGAGCCGATGTTGCGTGCCGCGACCACGCTGACGTCGGCCGTGCCATACAAGGTGATGTTTTGCGCACCCGCATTCAGAGCGAGCGCTCCGAGCGCCACGGCTGTGCCGATGTGCGCGCGGCCGCCGTAGCGGGCGGGTGATGACGTGGCCCGTGGGGGAATGGGCATGTGCATGAAGTTGTCTCCGTCTTGTGTGTTTCTGGACGGGGGCCATTCTTCTTGCGAGGGGACGAATGTCTCCATTCATCGGGCGACGTGCTTGATTCATTTTTGGACACGAGGCTGTGCACGCATCCTCATGCGGGGGCTTGTCTGTGCAGAAGTGCGTGCGCGAAGACCATAAGCAGGGGTGGTTCGACTTCTGTTTTCTGTGTTTGAGGGCGGAGGCCGGGGGCAGTCCCGGCCTCCGCCCTAAAAAAGACATCTACAAAAAAACTGCCCCAAGAGGGTGCTTCACATCTCGGGACAGTCCAGCAATGAAAAAACGCCTTGCCTGTCAAATGACAACGCAAGGCGTCGAGCCTGCAACGAAGAGCCGCGCAGGCGAAAAGAGAAAAAGAGTCAGTAACGGAAGGCTTACTCCGCGTCGCCCATCTGCGACTGCAGGTAGTTCTGCACGCCGACCTTGCCTACCAGTTCGATCTGCGTCTCGAGGAAGTCGATGTGCTCCTCGGTATCTTCCAGGATCTCCTGCAGCAGATCGCGCGAGACATAGTCGCGCACGCTCTCGCAGTGGGCAATGCCCTCCTTGATGGTGGCCTGGGCGCCGCGCTCGGAGCGCAGGTCGCACTCGAGGATCTCCGGCACGTCTTCACCGACCTGCAGCTTCGCCAGGTCCTGCAGGTTGGGCAGGCCGTCCAGCATGAAGATGCGGTCCATGAGCTTGTCGGCATGCTTCATCTCGCCGATCGATTCCTCGTATTCCTTCTTGGCCAGCTTGTCGAATCCCCAGTGCTTGAGCATGCGGTAGTGCAGGAAGTACTGGTTGATCGCGGTGAGTTCGTTCTTCAGTTGCGCTTGCAGGTGCGCAATGACTTGTGCGTCGCCTTTCATGGCTTTCTCCTTCTGTTCAATGGGCGCATTGTCACGGCGCTGTTGAACACATGCAAGACAATGTCCATTCGCGCGCGGTATGGCTGCGTGTGATGCTGAGTTGCGTTCGCAACTATGATGCAACGCAAAGTTTTTCAGGACATTTCGGGGCATGCTCTGAAGCATTGCTTTGAATGCTTGAAAATCTCCGCAACAGGCTGTATGTAATCTTGGAAGCAAGATCCTTTTTTTGTCATGCCTAGTCCAACAGCGACGATGAAAAAGGGAAGATTGATAGATTATTTAAATCAATGTAATGAGTTCAATTCATTGGATCAATCCTTTGCCTGAACCTAAACTAGAGCCTGTTCTTAGCCAATCAACCAACTGAAAGGAAACAGCAATGTCCGTGATCAACACAACAATCAAGCCATTCAAGGCAAGCGCATTCAAGAACGGCAAGTTCATCGACATCACCGAAAAGGACGTCCTGGGCAAGTGGGCCGTGTTCTTCTTCTACCCTGCTGACTTCACATTCGTGTGCCCGACAGAGCTGGGCGATGTGGCTGACCACTATGCCGAACTGCAGAAGCTGGGCGTGGAAGTGTTCTCCGTGTCGACCGACACCCACTTCGTCCACAAGGCATGGCACGACGCTTCGGACACGATCCGCAAGATCCAGTACACCATGGTGGGCGACCCGACCTGGGAAATCTCCAACAACTTCGAAGTGCTGCGCGCCGACCAAGGCCTGGCCAACCGTGGCACCTTCATCATCGACCCACAAGGCGTGATCCAGTCCGTGGAAATCACCGCTGAAGGCATTGGCCGTAACGCGGAAGAAATGATGCGCAAGATCAAGGCAGCCCAGTACGTGGCTTCGCACCCCGGTGAAGTCTGCCCCGCCAAGTGGGAAGAAGGCGCCAAGACCCTGGCTCCCTCGCTCGACCTGGTCGGCAAGATCTAAGCAGCCCCTGGCTGCTTGAATCAACACAGTTGAACTGTTGAAGACGCCCGGGTGCCTGGCGCCCGGGCTTTTTTCATCCCAAAACTAGAGAAATCAGAGGTATATCCATGCTCGACACCACTCTTCAAACCCAATTGAAAGCGTATCTGGAGCGTCTGCAGCGCCCTGTGGAGCTGGTGGCTACGCTGGACGATAGCGCCACCGCCAGGGAAGTGCGCGAGCTTCTGAACGAAATCAAGGCGCTTTCAGACAAGATTACCGTGGTCGAAAAGAACGATTGGGCCGAAGTGCGCAAGCCGTCTTTCCTGATCACGAACCCAGGTACCGACACCGGCGTGCGTTTCGCCGGCGTGCCGCTGGGCCATGAATTCACATCGCTGGTGCTGGCACTGCTGCAGGTGGGCGGCCATCCCTCGAAGGAAGCCGCCGACCTGCTGGAGCAGGTGAAGAACCTCGAAGGCGAGTTCCACTTCGAGACCTATTACTCGCTCTCCTGCCATAACTGCCCTGACGTGGTGCAGGCGCTCAACCTGATGAGCGTGCTGAACCCGCGTATCACCCACACCGCCATCGACGGCGCCGTGTTCCAGAACGAGATCAAGGAACGCGAGATCATGGGCGTGCCCACGGTGTTCCTGAACGGCAAGAACTTCGGCCAGGGACGCATGGAACTGGCCGAGATCGTTGCCAAGATCGACAGCGGCGCCGAAGCGCGCGTGGCTGCCAAGATCAATGCGATGGACCCGTTCGACGTGCTCGTCGTTGGCGGTGGTCCCGCAGGTGCGGCAGCGGCAGTGTATGCGGCGCGCAAGGGCATCCGTACCGGTGTGGCGGCCGAGCGTTTCGGCGGCCAGGTGCTGGACACCGTGGACATCGAGAACTTCATCTCGGTCAGCAAGACCGAAGGTCCCAAGTTCGCGATCGCGCTGGAGCAGCATGTGGCCGACTATGACGTGGAGGTGATGAACCTGCAGCGCGCCAAGGCACTGAAGCCCGCGGCCAGCGAAGGCGGTCTGGTCGAGATCGAACTCGAGAACGGCGCAACGCTCAAGAGCAAGACCGTGATCCTCTCGACGGGTGCACGCTGGCGCAACATGAACGTGCCGGGCGAAGAGCAGTACCGCACCAAGGGCGTGACCTATTGCCCGCACTGCGACGGCCCGCTCTTCAAGGGCAAGCGCGTGGCGGTGATCGGCGGCGGCAACTCGGGGATCGAGGCGGCCATCGACCTGGCCGGCATCGTGGCCCATGTGACCGTGCTCGAGTTCGCCCCCGAACTCAAGGCCGACGCCGTGCTGCAGAAGAAGCTGGCCAGCCTGCCGAACGTGGATGTGATCCTCAACGCGCAGACCACCGAGGTGAACGGCGACGGCTCCAGGGTCACCGGCATCACCTTCAAGGATCGCACCAATGATGAGATCCGCAAGGTGGAGCTCGAAGGTATCTTCGTGCAGATCGGCCTGCTGCCGAACACCGACTGGCTCAAGGGCACGGTCGACCTCACGAAGTTCGGCGAGATCATCATCGACGCCAAGGGGCACACCAACGTGCCGGGCGTGTTCGCTGCGGGTGACTGCACGAACGTGCCGTACAAGCAGATCATCATTGCCGCGGGCGCGGGCGCCACGGCCGCGTTGTCGGCATTCGATCATCTGATCCGCCATTGATGGTGGAATAGATCCGGCCCGGTTTCGACCGGACACGCAAAAGGGCTGTCGCCATGCGCTACAGCCCTTTTGTTTGGTTCTCTGTGGAATACCGTAGCGAATGGAGTCGCGTGACGAATTAGTTCGCAGCGCTTGGGCGGAGAGTCTTCGTTTGGAGGTGCTGATATGGCCCCTCATACTTTGTTGCAAAGGCTTGCCGTACCAAAGTACTGTCTTCGCCTTTGCGTCGCGTCTGAGGGGCCATCTCAGCATTGGGGTGAACAGTTCAAGGCGGGCGCGCGCTGCTCAGGCGGTCGGTCAGGAAGCCTTATCCCTGTATGGTTCCGCTGGCCTCGCCCAGGCCGATGCGCACGGCGCCTTCGCGCTCGCACCAGCCGCGCAGGATCAGCGTGTCGCCATCCTGCAGGAAGCTGCGTGTCTCGCCGTTGGGCAGGGTGACGGGGTTTTTGCCGCCCATGCTCATTTCGAGCAGCGAGCCGGCGGATTCCGGTGTGGTGCCCGACAGCGTGCCCGAGCCGAACAGATCGCCCGGCTGCAGGTTGCAGCCGTTGACCGTGTGGTGCGCCACCAGCTGCGCCGCTGTCCAGTACGCGGCTTCGGAGGCGCGGCCGCTGGAGAGTTGCACGGGGGTCTCGCCGGCGGCGCGCATCTGGGCTGTCTGGATCAGCACCTGCAGGGTGATGTCGATCTGGCCTTGCTGGCGGTTGCCGGCGCCGTCGAGGTAGGGCAGCGGTTGCGGATCGCCTTCGGGACGCACGAAGGGCGAGCGGAAGGGGGCAAGGGCCTCCATGGTCACGATCCACGGTGAGACGGTGGATCCGAAATTCTTGGAGAGGAACGGACCCAGGGGCTGGTACTCCCATGCCTGCAGGTCGCGTGCGGACCAGTCGTTGAACATGCCCAGGCCGAACAGGTGCGCTTCCGCATCGTCGATGGAGATCGGGGCACCCAGCGTGTTTCCCTGGCCGATGTAGTAGCCGAGCTCCAGCTCATAGTCGAGGCGCCTGGACGGACCGAATGTCGGCACCTCGGCATCGGGGGCCTTGGTCTGGCCGTTGGGGCGCCGGATGGCGGTGCCGCTGATCACCAGCGAGCTCGCGCGGCCGTGGTAGCCGATGGGCACCCATTGGTAGTTGGGCAGCAGCGGGTTGTCCGGGCGAAACAGCTTGCCCACCGTCGTCGCGTGGTGGATGCCGGTGTAGAAGTCCGTGTAGTCGCCCACGCGGCAGGGCAGCGTGTATTCGCATTGCTCCTGGGGCACGAGCGCTTTCTTCCACTCACCTTGCGCGGGGCTCCCGGCCGTGAGTCCATCCGAGATGGCGTGACGCAGCTGCAGGCGGTTTGCGGGCGTTGCGGCCATCAGGGTGTTCATATCGTCGGTGGCGATGAGGCCGGCGGCGCGCAGGTCCAGCACCTGGTCACCGATGGCGACACCGATGCGGAAGGCTTCGTTGCTGCCCGCGCGTCGAAAACGGCCGAAGGGCAGGTTCTGGATCGGAAAGTCCGCGCCTGGGGCGTTCGCGGCTTCCACCCAGCTCTTGCGCTGGGGGGCATGGGTGGCATCGATGGTGTACATGGTCAGGGTCTCTGCGTGTCGTGATGGATTCGTTCAGTTTGCAGGCTTGGCAAACTGGTCCTTCAGCCCGGCCCAGCAGTCGGCGTAGTCCTGGTCGAGCGGGGCCTGCTGCATCGCATAGGCGGTAGGAATGAAGCGATAGCGGCTCTCGAACATGAAGGCCAGCGTGTTGTCGAGTTTTTGCGGAGCCAGGGGTGCGTTGCTCGCCTTGGTGAAGGCCTCCTCGTCGGGTCCGTGCGGCACCATGCAGTTGTGCAGGCTGGCACCGCCGGGCTTGAAACCGCCGGGCTTGGCGTCGTACTCGCCGTGGACCAGGCCCATGAACTCACTCATCAGGTTGCGGTGATACCACGGCGGGCGGAAGGTGTCCTCCATTACCAGCCAGCGCGGCGGGAAGATCACGAAGTCGCAGTTGGCCGTGCCGGGGGTATCGCTGGGCGAGGTGAGCACGGTGAAGATGGAGGGATCCGGATGATCGAAGCTGATCGAGCCGATGACCATGAAGTTCACCGTGTCGTATTTCACGGGGGTGAGGTTGCCATGCCAGGCGACCACGTTGAATGGCGAGCTCCTCGTGGGTGCGCGCCAGAAGCGGCCACCGAACTTCTTGATCAGCTCATGGGGCGTGCCGGGCTCGTCGAAGGCCGCGACCGGCGCCAGGAAGTCCCGTGCGTTGGCCAGGCCGTTCGAGCCGATCGGGCCGAGTTCGGGCAACCGGAAGTGCGCACCATAGTTCTCGCAGACATAGCCGCGCGAGGGGCCGTCCGGCAGGTCCACCTTGAACACGACGCCGCGCGGCAGCAGGGCGATCTCGCCCGGCTTCACCTCGAGCACGCCCATCTCGCTGGTGATGCGAAGGCGGCCTTGCTGCGGCACGATGAGCATTTCCCCATCGGCATTCACGAAGGCCCGCCGACCCATGGATTCGGTTGCAAGGTACATGAGCGAGCCCATGCCGGCCTGCGCCTCGGCATCGCCGTTGGCGGCAATGGTGCGCATGCCGTCGATGAAGTCCTGGTGCACGCCGGGCTCGAAGCCGATGGGGTTCCAGCGCAATGGCTCGGGAGCGATCGCTGCGCTGCGATCGCCTCCCGTCGTCCACAGCGCATGGGCGTAGGCATGGTAGCGGCCGGCCACCACGGAGGGCTGGCGGCGGTACATCCACGTCCGGCGGTTCTCATGGCGCGGCGCCGTGAAGGCCGAGCCCGAGATGAGCTCGGGATACAGGTCGAATGGCGCGCGCTGCGGGCTGTTGCGGCCTTGGGGCAGGGCGCCCGCGACGGCCTCGGTGGCGTGCTCGTTGCCGAATCCGCTCAGGTATTGCAGGGATGATGTCTGCTGGGTAGACATGGTGCGGAGTCCTTGTCGTTGTTTCTCGTTAGGAGGAATGGCGATGCCCGACGATGCCACAGTCCGGTGACGCTGCGGGGGCAGAGCCCACGGGCCGTGGCCGTATCAGGACCGGCGCGCGGCTTCCAGCGCCTGCCTGAGCACCGGCAGGCTGCCGACATGATTGGCCAGCAGCAGCACGAGGCGGGCGTTCAGCGCATGGCTTTGCTCGGTGCTCAGGCCCTGGTGGGAATCGATCAGCGCCTCGTAGAAATCGTCGGGGGCGTCCAGATGGGGCTCGATTATCAGCGCAGGCGCGGCGTCGGTCGGCATGTTGGCTTGCATGATGCTGTCTCCTCAGGCCACGGCGCCTGTGTGAATCGATGGATGGATGCTCGCCTGGGAGGCTCCGGTGGCTGTCTGGCCGGGCCGGCACATCGCACGGGCATGGGCGGCGCGCAGCTTGTCCGCGCTTGCGGCGCGCCAGCGCGCGGCCACATGCTGGTCGGGGCGGATCAGGTAGGTCGTACCCTCGCGCGCGTCGTAGCGGCGCACCGCCAGGGCATGGGCTTCATCGATGGGGATGCGCACGACATCCACCGGCAGCCCGGTCTCGGCCACGGCCTGTGCGCTCGATTCCGCGAGGGGCCCATTGCCGAACACCAGCGCGGTGAAGTGCGTGGCGCCGAGCTGCCGCATCAGCCAGGACCTGGAGCCCGGCGGGCCCGCCTGTGCACGGACTGGTGCATCGGCCGCGACGGCACCGGGCCGCAGAGGGCCGCCGAAGCTCTCCGCGTCGGCCGTGTTGAGCACGGAGTCATGCAGCACGGCGGGAACGGACAGCCGGCCGCTGTTGACCATCCTGCGTGCGAACGGATATTCGCGCGCCAGTTGCAGCACCGCGTCGCGGAACAATCGGCTGATCTCGCTCTTGGGCGTGATGAAGTCGGTGGCCCGCGTGGAGTTCAGGATGTTTTCGTCTGCCGCCATTTCGCGTTCCCGCGCATAGCTGTCGAGCAATGCATCGCCGGCCTCGCCGCGCAGCACGGCGGCCAGCTTCCAGGCCAGGTTCTCCGCGTCCTGCAGGCCCGAGTTGGCGCCCCGTGCGCCGAAGGGCGATACGCCGTGGGCCGAGTCGCCCGCGAACAGCACGCGGCCATGGCGAAAGGCATCCATGCGCTGGCATGCGAAGGTGTAGACGCTGGCCCATTCGAGCGTGAACTGCGCGCCCTTGAACGGCGATGCATCCAGCATCGCGCGCACGCGCGGAATGATGTTCTCGGGCCTCTTTTCCACGTCGGGGTCGGCATCCCAGCCGAGCTGGAAGTCGATGCGCCATACGCCATCCGGTTGCATGTGCAGCAGAACGCTCTGGTTGCGGTGGAATTCCGGGTCGAACCAGAACCAGCGCTCGGCAGGGTAGTCCACTTCCATCTTCACGTCCGCGATCAGGAAGCGGTCGCGGAACACGCGGCCCTTGCTTTCCTGGCCGAGCAGCTGGCGCAGCATGGAGCGCGAACCGTCGCAGGCGGCCACCCAGTCGCCCACCAGCTGGTAGCTGCAGTCCGGCGTTTCCACGGTGAGCTCGGCATGGTCCGCGTGCTGCACGATGCCGCTCACCCTGTTGTTCCAGCGGATGTCGATCAGCGGCAGCGCGGCGGCGCGCTCGGCCAGGAAGCCTTCCACGTAGTACTGCTGCAGGTTCACGAAGGCGGGGCGCTCATGGCCGCTTTCGGGAAGCAGGTCGAACTCATAGACCTGCTGGTCCTGCAGGAACACGCGCCCCAGCTTCCACGAGACGCCCTTGGCGGCCATGCGGTCGCCGCAGCCCAGGCGGTCGAAGATCTCGAGGGAGCGCTTGGAAAAGCAGATGGCGCGCGAACCGGTGGAGAGCTTGTTGTCGTTGTCCAGCAGCACCACGGGAATGTTCTGCTGGGCCAGGTCGATGGCAAGCGCCAGGCCCACCGGGCCCGCGCCCACCACGATCACCGGATGCCGGGCGGGCGTGGCCGCACGTTGATCGGCGTGTGGCACATAGTCGAACGTGAGCTTCTGGAAGTCGCGCTCCGCCTGTACCGGGCCGGCTGGATCGTTGAGTTTCATCGCATGTCTCCTTGGATCCTCGAGGATCCTTTATGGGTTCCTTGAAATGCCGGGTGGCGAGATCACTGGTCTTCCAGCGACTTCCACATTTCCACATCGCGTTCGGCGGTCCAGATGCGCGGATCGGTGTACCTGGTGACCTCGTCGTAGCAGCGCGTCACGTCAAAGGGCATGCAGTGGTCGAAGATCACCCAGTGGCCGTACTTGGGCTTGAGTGCCGCATAGGTGGACTTGTAGACGGCATTCAGGTCCTTGCCTTCGGCCACGCCTTTCTTCACGTTGGCCAGAACGTCGGAGATGAACTCGCGCGTTTCGGTGAGGCCCGCCTTGACGGCCTCGGGGGTGGTGAGCGCGGCACCGCGGCCCGGCACCAGGACTTTCGGGTTCAGTGCCTCGATGTTTTCGAGCGTCCGGGGCCAGTCACTGAAATACGCGTCGCCGGCATAGGGCGTTGCACCGAACTCCACCAGGTCGCCCGAGAGCAGGGCCTTCTCGCCGGGCAGCCAGACCACGGTGTCGCCCTTGGTATGGCCACGGCCGAGCTGCAGCAGTTGCACTTCGAGCTTGCCCAGCCACAGCGTCATCTTGCCGGTGAAGGTCATCGTGGGCCAGGTCATGCCGGGCGGCACGGTCTCCACGTTGCTGAACAGGCGCGGGAAGCGGCCGATCTCGCTGGCCTTGTCCTGCTCGCCGCGCTCGACGATCAGGTCGTAGGTGTCCTGGCTGGCCAGGATCTGCTGTGCGCCATAGGCGCTCGCACCCAGCACGCGCACCGCGTGGTAGTGGGTGAGCACCACATACTTGATGGGCTTGTCGGTCACTTCGCGGATGCGCCGGATCACGTCGGCCGCCATGGCGGGTGTGGCCTGCGTGTCGGCCACGAGCACGGCGTCGTCGCCGATGATGATGCCGGTGTTGGGGTCGCCTTCGGCGGTGTAGGCCCACGCGTGCTCGGAGATCTGGCTGAAGGTGACTTGCTTCTCTTCCACGTCGGCGTGGCTGGCAAAGGTACGTGTGTTCATCATTGGGCCTCTATTTCTAGTTCGCGAATGCGCTTGGTGATCACGTCGAACTCCGTTCTGTACGACGCGGCGAATTGTTCTGGTGTGGTGTTCATGACCTCGAATCCCTTGGTCACGAACTGCTGGCTGACTTCCGTTCTTGCGATGATGGCATTCACCTCCTTGCTCAGCTTGTCGACGATGGCCTGAGGAGTCCTGGCGGGAGCCAGCAGGCCGATCCAGACGTTGGTGTCGTAGATCGGGTCCTTGAACCCCAGCTCACGCATGGTGGGCACCTGCGGCAGCGTTGTCGAGCGCTGCGGGCCGAGTACCGCCAACGGTATCACTTTGCCGGAGGGTACGTGCTGCAGTGCGCTGGCGACGGAGGACAGTCCCACGTCGACGGTGCCCGACAGCAGATCGGAAACCACGGGTCCCTCGCCGCGCTGCGGCACATGGACCATGTGGCCCTTGAGGCTGCGGTTCAGGCTCTCACCCGCGAGATGGCCCAGGCCGCCGATGCCCCAGGAGCCATAGCTCATCTTCACGTCGCCCTTCTCTGCCTTGGCCTTGAGATCGGCCAGGCTCCTGATCCCGGTGCCGGGATGCGTGGAGATCAACGCCGGGCTGCGGACCACCTGGCTGATGAAGGTGAAATCCTTCTGGGGATCGTAGGCCAGCTTCTTGTACAGCGCGGTGTTGTTGATCTGCGAATCGGTGATGGTCATCAGCAGCGTGTAGCCGTCGGCCTTGGCGCGGCTGACCTCCGCAGCGCCGATCGCACCGGCGGCCCCGGCCTTGTTGTCGATCACGAAGGGTTGGCCGAGCGCCTTGGACAGGCGGTCGCCCACGGTGCGGGCGATGAAGTCCGTTGCGCCGCCGGCAGCATAGGGAACCACGATGCGCACCGGGCGACTGGGGTAGGCCGCATCCTGTGCGGAGGCGGTGCCTGCCAGCAGCAATGCTGCGCAGGCGATCAGGGTGTGTTTGAACATGGGGCTTGTCTCCGTTTTTCTATGAATCGCTGCAAAGGCTCTGGTGGCCGCAGTGGACTGCGGGGAGCGTGGTAGATCAGAGATCGACCACGATGCGTTCTCCGCGTGCGCGGGAGACGCACGGCAGGATGCATTGGTGCGCCTCGCGTTCCTCGTCGGACAGCACGTAGTCGCGATGGTCTGCCTCGCCCTCGAGCAAAGGCAGCTCGCAGCTGCGGCACATGCCCTCGCGGCACGAGAACGGGAGGGATTCGCCGCAGGCCTCCAGCGCTTCGAGCATGCTCTGGTCGGGGGCCACGGTGATGATCTTTCCGCTGCGGTGCAGCAACACCTCGAAGCCGCCTGCGGGCGCTGCGGGATCGGCGTTCTCGGGCGGTGCGAATCGCTCGAAGTGCGTGGCCGATTGGGCCAGGCCCACGCTGGCCGCCGCATCGCCCACGGCGTTCATCAGGCCCTCGGGGCCGCAGCAGTAGACATGTGTGCCTGCCCCTGTTTCGCCGATGAAGCCCCGCAGGTCGGGCGGTGTTCCGCCGGATTCCTGGTCCACATGCAGCACCACCCGGCTGCCGTGTGCTGCGAGGGTCCAGCCATAGGCGGCGCGCGAGCGGGTGCGCACGCAGTAAAGCAACTTCCATGGCCGGTCGTTGGCAATGCACCAGCGCACCATGCTGAGGATGGGCGTGATGCCGATGCCGCCCGCGATGAAGACATGTTCCGTGGCGGTGGTGTCGATACCGAACAGCGCGCGTGGCTCGCTCACCTCGAGCTCGTCGCCCACGGCAAGCCTCTGGTGTACATAGGCCGATCCACCGCGGGAGGCCGCGGCGAGGCCCACCCCGATCACGTAGCGGTCGCGCTCCGAAGAGCAGTTGCTGAGCGAGTACTGGCGGCAGATGCTGCCGGGCAGGTGCAGGTCGATGTGCGCGCCGGCGGTGAACGGAGGCAGCGTGCCGCCGTCCTTGCTGCGCAATTCCAGGCCGAGAACATCCTGCGCCTCGTGCGTGAGGCGTGCAACGACGAGTTTCATGGCATCAGCCTCTCGTGGCGAGGCGGGCCGATGCGGCCCCTTGCACGGAGGCGGCTTCCTTTGCCAGCGCGTCCTCGGCGGCTTCTTCCGCAAGGCGCTTGTTGACGGCCCAGCGGAACTGGTTGAGCGCGGCGTCGATGCCGAAGGCCACCATCTTGAAGTCGGGCGCCAGGGACAGGCTGCGCTGCTGCGCGGTGATGATGTCGCGATCCTCGTCGAAGGCGGCCACCACGGCCTCGTGGATGGAGCGCGTGACGTCGGGCTTGTCGATCGAGAAGTTGTGCGGGTGCGCAAAGAAGTAGTGCGTCGAGTTCTCGGTCTCCGGCGTGATGGCCTGACAGCCACGGAACTCGATGGCGCCGTCGCGATTGCCCTGCTCGGCGCCTTGGCCGGTGGGGGCCATGCCGGAATCCATCAGCAGAATGGAGGGCAGGGTGAAGTTGTAGATATTCCAGCGGTCCACCTTGCCGCCCCATTCCTTCACTGCCGCCGCGAACGGCGGAGCGTCGATGCCGATGGCCCAACGGGTGATGCGCACGCCATCGTCGATGCGATCCACCTTGGGCTGCGTGGCCGCGTAGTCCGCGCCGCCGCCCAGCGTCGTGGGATGCACGAAGGGCAGGTGCGAGAAATCGAGCAGGTTGTCGCAGATAAGCAGGTAGTTCACGTCGTAGTGGATGTAGCCATCGAGACTGCGCCAGTCGGGATGGTCCAGCCATTGCGTGTCGGGGATCAGGCTCTCGTCGGCCTTGTCCGGAT
Organism: Diaphorobacter ruginosibacter; assembly: GCF_014395975.1. Classification (NCBI taxonomy): domain Bacteria; kingdom Pseudomonadati; phylum Pseudomonadota; class Betaproteobacteria; order Burkholderiales; family Comamonadaceae; genus Diaphorobacter; species Diaphorobacter ruginosibacter. The sequence goes on from NZ_CP060714.1 coordinate 1,448,317, forward strand.
CGCCCATCCACACCCAGATCCAGCGGTGGCGCTGCACCACGGGGTAAGTCTTGACCTTGGCCTGGATCGGGATGCGTTTTTGCGCGGGGGCCTCGATGCATTGGCCTGCGGCGTCGAACTTCAGGCCGTGGTACATGCAGCGCACGCAATCGCCCTCGCGGCGGCCCACGGACAGGGGCGCGCCCCGGTGGCAGCAGCGGTCCTCGAGGGCAACGATCTCGCCATCGGCCTTGCGGTACATCAGCACCGGCACGCCGATGATCGTGCGGGTGAACATGCCTTCCCGGGTCACTTCGTGATCCCAGGCCGCCACATACCAGGTGTTTTTGATGAACATGGGGCTGTCTCCTTTGTGTCGATCGCCGCATCTTTTTGACGGCGTGAACAAAGTCTAGATTGGTGAAATCCATGTGGCAATTGCATATACAACATTCCTAGAATGAATGCCATGCATATGGATCAATTGGATTTGAATCTGCTGATGGTGTTTGATGCCATTTATCAAGAAGGCAGCGTCACCAAGGCAGCGCACAAACTCGGCCTGACGCAGAGCGCGATGAGCCATTCGCTGAATCGCCTGCGTGCCTATTTCGACGATCCCCTGTTCGTGAAGATCGGCCCGCGCATGGAGCCCACCAGCAAGGCCGCGGGAATGTGCGAGGCGGTCACCGACGTGGTCTCGACGGTGCGCAACCGGATCGTGATGAGCGCAGGCTTCAACCCCGCGAAGGCGCGCCGTGTGTTCACCCTGAACGTGACGGACATGGGTGAGCTCGTGTTTCTTCCGGCCCTGCTGGCGCGTTTCAAGAAAATCGCGCCGGAGTGTTCGCTGCGCACCCTTCAGGCGCCCATCGAGCAGATCGACGGGCTGCTGGCCTCGGGCGAGATCGACCTGGCGCTTGGTTCGATCCGTGCCGCGCCCGAGGGGCTGTACCAGCAGCGGCTGTTTCCGAGCACTTTCGTCATCATGGCCAGCACGCGCAACAAGGAACTGGGTGACACGCTGAGCCGCGAACAGTTCGAATCCATGCAGCACATCGTGGTGTCCCTCACAGGGCGCACGAGCGAGAGCTATGACAAGGTGCTCGAGGAGCAGGGGCTGCATCGCCGCATTGCCGTGGTCACGCCGCACTTCCTGATGGTGCCGCTGCTGATCGACCGGCATCCGGACCTGCTTGCCACCGTGCCCCGCGAGCTGGCCGAGGTGTTCGGGCGTTTCGGCGTGGTGCGCCATTTCGAGCCGCCGCTGCCGGTGCCGCCGTTCCAGCTCAGCCAGTACTGGCATGCACGCTTTCACAGCGACCCGGCCATCGTCTGGCTGCGCGAACTGGTCAAGGACACCTTCAAGAGCTATCCCGATGTGGCTGTTTGATCCCACTGCCGGCCGGGCTGGAGCGTCCCGCAGCGGCTACGATCCGGGTCATGACCGGAATCTTCAAAGCACTCTGCGGACTGCTGTTCGCCCTGACCTGTTCTTTCAGTTTTTCGCAGACGATCAGCCTGACCTTCGATGACGGGCTCGACCCCGACAGGCAGCGCGATGCCGCCGCATGGAACCGCGAGATCCTTGCGGGCCTGAAGGAGGCGGACGTCAAGGCGATGGTCTTCCCGGCGCTGGTTCGCATTGGCGGCGAGGCGGGTCTCGACCTGATCCGGGAATGGGCCGCACAAGGGCATGCGGTGGGCAATCACACGGCGGGCCATCGCAGCCTCGCGTCGCCCCAGGTGTCCCTCGAAGACTTCATCTCGGATGTCGGGAAAGCGGATGCCGCGCTGAGCCGGTTGCCTCGCTGGAAACCCATGTTGCGCTTTCCCTACCTGAAGGAAGGCGATACGGCGGCCAAGCGCGATGGGATGAGGGCCTGGATGCAAGCCCACGGCTACCGCACCGCAGCGGTATCCATCGATGCGAGCGACTGGTACTACAACCAGGTGTTCTCGGCACTTGCAGAGCGCGGGGCGACGCAGAAGGCCCGGCAGGTCGAGGATGCCTACATCGACCACCTGCTGGATCGTGCCGCCTACTACGACCGGCTTGCAAGGCAGGTGCTCGGATACAGCCCGCCCCACGTCATGCTTCTGCACACCAGCCGCATCAATGCAGCGGCAGTGCCCATGATCATCCGGGCCTTCCGCGCCAGGGGGTGGACATTCGTCTCTCCCCTCGAGGCGTTCGAGGACCCGGTCTATTCCAAGCAGCCGGATACGCTGCCCGCGGGTGAGAGCATCATCTGGGCCAGCGCCAAGGCCAGGGGCGTGCAGGGGCTGCGCTACCCCGCGGAGGACTCGGTCTACGAGGAACCGGGGCTCAAGGCCCGGGGGCTGTTGCCGCAAGGCATGGAGAAATAGGGGCTGCGAGCGACGGGGCAGACGCCTGTCCGGCACGATGTAAAGATGATTTAAATGAGAACTATTCGTATATACTTGATGCTTGTCAGCCAGCAAATGAATCCAAGGTAGTAACGGTTTAGCGTTACAGGCCCGCCTCACGAGCCAGCTCTCTTACTCCACAGAATTTGAGGGGCTCCGGGCATGGCGTGCGCCATCACTTTTCATTCCTGCGCGAAATGCGCGCTTCATCCGCTGGCATGGGCATGTGCCGTTCTGTGCTGCGGCATGTCTTCTTCTGCGTGGGCCGACGAGTCGGCTGGCAGCGCGGAATCCCGGCTCGTGGCCGCGGCGCCGGGTGCTCAACCGGAAGGGCGGCGGGCCGCTCCGGCGCTCAAGGAAGTGGTCATCAGCGCAACGCGCGACGAGCAGGATGCCGACACGCTTCCCATGTCGGTCGATGTGATCCATGCGCGCCAGATGGAAGAGGCGCAGATCACCGACATTCGCCAGCTTGTCGAGGACATTCCCAACGTGACCGTGCCTCGTTCGCCTGCGCGCTTCACGCTCGCCAACGGCTCGACGGGGCGTGACCAGAACAGCGGCTTCAATATCCGGGGGCTGGATGGCAACCGGGTGCTGATGATGGTCGATGGCGTGCGCCTGCCACGCAGCTACGCGTTCTCGGCCAATGCGTTCGGGCGTGACTATCTGGACCTGGGCCTGATCGAGCGCGTCGAGATCCTGCGCGGATCGACTCCCGCGCTGTATGGGTCCGACGGCATGGGCGGCCTCGTGAACTTCATCACCGTGCAGCCGGATGATCTGCTCAAGGACGGCAAGTCATTCGGTGGCCGCGTGAGTGCCGGCTACGACGGCTCGGACAACGGCAAGCGCGTGGGCGCGACGCTGGCCGGGCGCATCAACCCGGAATGGAGCTGGCTGCTGTCCGCCGGCCTGGGCCGTTCGCAGGCGCTTGAGAACCGGGGCGAGAACGACATCGCAGGGGCCAACCGCACCACGCCCAATCCCGAGAGCGGCAAGAGCCAGTCGCTGCTGGGCCGCCTGGTCTACACGCCCTCGGCCGTGCAGCGGCATGTATTCACTCTGGAGCAGGTGAACAAGAGCGCGGACTACAACCTGCTGTCCGCCCGCAGCAGCACCGTGACGGATTCGCGCTCCAGCACCGACATGGACCGTTGGCGCGCCACATGGCAGGGGCGCTGGCAGCAGCTGGATACGGCGGTCGCCGACGAGCTGCAACTGATGGCGAGCTACCAGAAATCCGATTCGCGCGAATGGGTGAATGAGGTGCGTACCGCGCCGCTGGCCTATCGCGAGCGCGACGTGACCTACGACGAGCAGTCGCTGCAACTGCATGCGCAGGCGAGCAAGCTGCTGCGCCTGGGCGCATCGGCCGATGGCAAGTTCACCTACGGCCTCGACTACCAGCGCAACAAGGTGACCAACGAGCAGAACGGGATCACGCCGCCTGCGGGCGAGAGCTTCCCGCTCAAGCGCTTCCCCGACACCACGGAAACCTCGACCGCGCTGTTCGCGCAGGCCGACCTGCATTTCGGCGCATGGAGCATCACGCCGGGCCTGCGTGCCGAGCACTACAAGCTCGACGCGAGCCAGAACGGTTTCGCACCCAAGGTCGCCAACAACTCGGATTCGGCCGTCAGCCCCAAGCTGGGCGTGCTGTTCCAGGCGAGCGAGCAGTGGAGCGTCTACGGCAACTATGCGGCAGGCTTCCGTGCACCGAATGCGGGTCAGGTGAATGCCTTCTTCGAGAACCCGAATGCGTACTACCGCAGCATTCCCAACCCGGACCTCAAGCCGGAAAAGAGCAAGACCTTCGAGATTGGCGTGCGCGGCCGCGTGGACGGATTCAAGTTCGATGCCGCGGCCTTCACGGGGCGCTTCACCGACTTCATCCAGGACCAGGTGCTGGTCTCGGGCCAATACGGCAACCCGGCCAACTGGGCGACGTTCCAGTCGATCAACATCGATCGCGTGCGCATCAGCGGCTTCGAGGTCAAGGGCGAGTACGACTGGGGCCGCTTCGCCGGGGGCCGCTTCATCACCAACGCGGCCTACGGCTACACCGATGGCAAGGAGACCAACACCAACAAGCCGCTGGACACGATCTCGCCGCAGCAACTGGTGCTGGGCGTGCGCTACGAGCGCAAGGAGGTGGGGGTACGGCTGTCTGCCTCGCACTGGTGGGGCAAGAAGGCCGGCGACGTGTCGAACGGCAACGCAGCGTGGCTCAGCCCGGCGTCGACCGTGCTCGACCTGAGCGGGCAGTGGCGGATCCAGCCCGACCTGCGCCTGAACCTCGGCATCTACAACCTCACCGACAAGAAGTACTGGCGCTGGGCCGACGTGCGCAACCTGACCGCTGACACCAAGGTGGCCGATGCGTTCAGCCAGCCGGGCCGCCATGTGCGCATCTCGCTGGTCAAGGACTTCTGAGGCCGTGAACGCGCTTTGACAACGCAACAAGGAACACACTGCGATGAACAACGAACTGCAATCCGCTCCTGACGCCACCATCCGCGAACGCTTCGCCGCCCGGCGAGCCCAGGGCCTGCGCGCCAGGGATGCAGCCGAGGCGCTCGGCCTGTCGGAAGGCGCCGTGATCGCGGCGCATGCGGGCGCTGCCGATGCAGCGCTGCGCGCCACGGCATTGAAGGGCGAATGGCTGGCCATCCTGCAGACGCTCGAGGCCTGCGGCACGGTGATGGCGCTCACCCGCAACGAATCCACCGTCCACGAGAAGGACGGCGTGTACCAGCATCTTTCCGCCAACGGGCCGATCGGCCTGGCGCTCTCGCGCGAGATCGACCTGCGGCTGTTCTTCATGCATTGGCACGCGGGCTTCGCTGTGACCGAAGCCTCCACGCAGCCGGGTCAGGCCGAAGCGCGCAGCCTGCAGTTCTACGATGCGCATGGCACGGCGGTGCACAAGGTGTATGCGCGCGCGGCCACCGACCTGTCGGCATGGAATGCGCTGGTGGAGCGCTTTGCAACCAGCGAGGCGACTCCGTCGTTCTCGCAGAGGCCTGCCCGCAAGGCCGTACCCCCCGATGCGGGGATCGATGCGTCGGGGCTGCGCGAAGCCTGGGCAGCGATGCAGGACACGCACGAGTTCTTCGAGATGCTGCGCCGCTTCGGTGCGGAGCGCCAGCAGGCCCTGCGGCTCATGCAGGGCCACTTCACCGAGGCGCTGCCGAAGGACAGCGTGACGCGCCTGCTGAACGAGGCCGCCCTATCCGGTGTATCCATCATGGTGTTTGTGCCGAGCCCGGGCTGCATCCAGATCCATACGGGCCCGGTCAGCAACATCCGCCCGCTTGATACGGCCAGCGGTGCGCGCTGGATCAATGTGCTCGACAAGGGCTTCAACCTGCACCTGCGCACCGACCTGATCGACACGGTGTGGATGGTGCGCAAGCCCACGGCAGACGGCATCGTCACCTCGCTGGAAATGTTCGACCATAGCGGCGACCTGATGGCGATGTTCTTTGGCGAGCGTAAGCCCGGCGTGCCGGAGCTGGTGGAATGGCGTGAACTGCTGGCCGCCATTGCGGACGTGCCGGTGATTCGGGAGGCCGCTGCATGAGCGCGCCGTTGCTTCATCCATTCTCGACCCCACTCTCGCCCCCATTCTCGCTTTCGCGCAGGCGTTGCCTGCAGGGCCTGGCGAGCGTCGGCATCGCCCTGCATGCGCCGGGCGTCTGGGCTGCCAAGCCTGCACGAATGATCTCGCTGAGCGGGGCGCTGACCGAGGTTGTCTACCTGCTGAGCGCGCAGGATCAGCTGGTCGCCACCGACACCACCAGCCTCTATCCCGAGGCCGCGCTGCGCACGCCCAAGGTCGGCTACATGCGCCAGCTGGCGGCGGAAGGCGTTCTGTCGCTCCGGCCCGACGTGGTGATCGGCACGCAGGAGGCGGGGCCCGCGGTGGTGCTCGACCAGATACGCCAGGCTGGCGTGCGTGTGGCGCTGCTGCCCGTCACGCACGACTGGGGCGAGGTGATGGCCAAGGTGACGATGGTGGGCCGCGAGACCGGGCGCGAAGCCCAGGCGGCGCAACTGGCGCAGCGGCTTGATGGCGAGTGGGCCGGCGTGCAGGCGCAGGTGGCCAAGGCCGCGCGCAAGCCGCGCGCATTGTTCATCCTGTCGCATGGCGGCGCGCCGCAGGTGGCTGGGCGCGCCACGGCCGCCGATGCATTGATCCGCTATGCGGGCGGTGTCAATGCGATCGGCCAGTTCCAGGGCTACCGCGCGCTCACGGCGGAGGCCATGGCCAGCGCAGCGCCCGATGTGATCATCAACTCCACGCAGGGCATCGAAGCCCTGGGGGGCGAGGCCGCTTTCTGGACCCGGCCCGAGCTTGCGCTCACGCCTGCGTTCGCGCGCAAGGCGCTGGTGACTCTGGATGCCAGCCATCTGCTCGGCTTCGGACCGCGCATGCCGTCCGCGGTGAAGACCGTGCACGAGCGCATGCAGGCCTTTGTTGCGTGACGCGGCCATGTCCGGTTCCATGTCGGGCGTGAAGCCCATGGCGCGCAATGGTGCGACGGGAGGCTGGGCCACGGCGTTCGCGCGGATGCGCCTGCCGAGCGGCCGCCTCGCGCGCGGCAGCACGCTGGCGCTGGGAGGGCTGTTGCTGGTGATCGCGGTGCTGGTCGGCAGCGCCAGCGGAGCGTATGGCATTTCGGCGGGCCGGCTGCTCGCCATGCTCTGGGATCCCGCATCGGGTGCCGCCGACCAACTGGTGTTCTTCAACATCCGCCTGCCGCGCCTGGTGATGGGCGTGGCCGCGGGCGCCGGATTGGGCGTTGCCGGCGCGCTGCTGCAGGGGCTGTTCCGCAATCCGCTGGCCGACCCGGGGCTGATCGGCGTGAGCAGCGGGGCGGCACTGGCGGCAGGTGTGGCGATCGTGATGGGCGACGCCTGGTTTCCGCAGTGGCCGCATACGCTGGGCAGCTGGCCCCTGATCGGCATGGCATTTGGCGGCGGCCTGCTCGTGACCCTGATGGTGTATGGACTGGGCCGGGTGCAGGGCAGCACGCGCATCGGCGTGATGCTGCTGGCCGGCATTGCGGTGAATGCCATGGCGGGCGCGGGGCTGGGCTTTCTGAGCTTCATCTCCAGCGACGAGCAGTTGCGCAATCTGCAATTGTGGCTGCTGGGCAGCCTGGGGGCCTCGCGCTGGTCGGCGGTGGTGCTGGTCGCATCGGCCGTCGCCGTGGCGCTGTGTGTTGCGATGCGGCTGGCGCGGCCGCTCAATGCCATTGCATTGGGCGAGGCGCAGGCGCATCTGCTGGGTATCCGCGTGGAGCGCACCAAGCGCATGGCGGTGATGGTCACGGCGCTGGCCGTGGGCGCCGTGACGGCCACCACGGGCGTGATCGGGTTCATCGGCCTGATCGCACCGCATTGGGTCCGCATGGTGGCGGGGCCCGATCATCGCGTGGTGCTGCCCGGTTCGGCGTTGCTGGGCGCGGCACTGGTGGTGCTGGCCGATGCGGCGGCGCGCACCGTCGTCAAGCCGGCCGAGCTGCCGCTTGGCGTGCTGACGGCGTTCATCGGCGTGCCGCTGTTCTTGTTGATGCTCAGGCAATTCAGGAGCAAGGTATGAAGACGGAAGGCATCGAGTGCCGGGCGCTCGGCGTGGGCATCGCCCGCGGACCGCGCCTTGCCACGGTGACAGCGCGCATCGAGCCGGGCCGCTTCACCGCGATCCTGGGGCCGAACGGCGCGGGCAAGTCCACCTTGCTGTCCATGCTGGTGGGCGAGCGCGAGCCGCAGTCGGGCGAGGTGATGCTCGATGGCACGCCGCTGGCGCGGCACGGCATGGACGCGCTGGCCATGCGCCGCGCCGTCATGCCGCAGGATTGCAGCGTGGCATTCGACTTCACGGCGCTCGAGGTGGTGGAGCTGGGCCGTTATCCGCACCGTGCCCATCCCAGCCGCGAGGAGGCGGGCATCGTGCGGCAGGCCATGGAGCTGACCGGAGTGGAGCATCTGGCGCATCGCAGCATCAACACATTGTCGGGAGGCGAGCGCGCGCGCACGCATCTGGCACGTGCACTGGCGCAGGTCTGGGAGCCCTGCCGGGACGGCAGTGCGCGCTGGCTGCTGCTGGACGAGCCGACGGCCGCGCTCGATCTGGCGCACCAGCACCACAGCATGGCGCTGCTGCGCAGGCTGTCGGAGGAGCAGGGCGTTGGCGTCGTCGCCGTGGTGCACGACGTGAACCTGGCGGTGCGCTATGCGCACGACGCGCTGCTGGTGGGGCCGGGCCACTGCACGAGCGGCGCGGTGGGGGAGGTGCTTGAGCCGGAGTGCATACACCGCACCTGGGGTGTGCATTGCACGCCGGTGCGCGCGCAGGACGGGGTGATGCAGTTCCTGTTCAGCGCGCGGGCAGCATGAAAGGGTGCCCGGATCAGCCGCTGTGGACCGTGGCGGCCACCAGGCGCGCGACCACGGGCCTCACCAGCATCACGCAGCAGAAGGCCACGGGCATGGCGAGCAGGTAGGTGTCGAACACGCGGCGTGCGTAGCCGGCACCGATGCCGGTGTTCACGCCGATGATCACGCTGCTCATGAAGAAGGCCATGATGGCCGACATGTACAGCGCGAACACCACGGGGGTGTAGCGCTTGGGGAGCTTGCGCGCGCGCAGGGGCAGGGACGGACCCGGGGGACGGGTTGCAAGGGTCGGGCCCTGCAGGGGACGGTTGGTTGCTGGCATTTCTGGTGTTGTACTGGATTGGTTTTGCCATGAACTGTACCGGTCCGCCTACGCTTGCGGTAGAGGAGCGCAGCTTGATGGACTCGTAATTTATATTTACGAATCATTGGAATTAATGCTTAGCCATCATGCCGAATCTCAGAGCCCTCGAAACCTTCGTCAAAGCGCTGGAAGGTGGAAGCATCGCATCGGCCGCCCGCCACCTCGGCATCACGCCGGCCGCGGCAAGCCAGAACATAGCGCGGCTGGAGCGCGAGCTCGGCACGCGCCTCATCACGCGCACGACGCGCTCGATGGCGTTGACCGAGGCAGGTGAGCGCTACCTCGCTCGTGTGGCACCGGTGCTCGCAGAGCTGGAGAAGGCGCAGTCGGACCTGTCGCTGATCCACGGCGAGCTCCAGGGCCGCCTGCGCATCGCGTGCATGACCGCATTCGGCCGCCACATGATCGCGCCGCTCATGCCGGCCTTCGCCGAGAGGCACCCGCGCATCGAGCTGGAGCTGCAGTTCACGGATCGCCACATCGATGTGCTCAAGGAGGACGTGGACGTCAGCGTGCGCTACCGCAACGCGCTCGAGCCCGGCATGTCGGTTAGGCAACTGGCTGCCGTGCCGCGCGTGCTGTGCGCGTCGCCCGAGTACCTGCGGCGGCACGGCACGCCGCAGACGGCACAGGACCTGCTCGCGCACTCCTGCCTGCTGTATCGGCTGGACCGTGACGGCCGTTTCATGCGCTGGCCCTTTGTCCGCGATGGCAAGAAGATCGAGCCGCAGATGCGCGTGGCGGCCGTGGGAAACGACATCGACGGGCTGGTCGAGTACGCGGTGGCTGGCGGCGGCATCGTCTGGGGCGGCAGCTTCATCATCCAGCGCTATGTGCGCGAGGGACTGCTCGTGCCCCTGACGCTCAAGCCCGGGCGCAAGGGGCAGCTTCAGTTCCAGAACTCCACGCTGGACTTCTTCGCGTGCTTTCGCGACCGGCAGTATGTGCCGGCCAAGGTGCGCGAGCTGGTGAACTACCTGGTGGAGGAGCTGCCGCTCCGCAAGGAACTGGTCTGGCCCTGAGCCTGGCGTCAGTACCCCAGGTGCTGAGGAAGCACTTCCTGCAGGATGGTCGTGGCGATCTCCTCGATCGACTTGGTCGTGCTGGAGAGCCAGCCGATGCCCGAGCGGCGCATCATCGCCTCGGCCTCGGCCACCTCGTAGCGGCAGTTCTGCAGGCTGGCATATTTCGAGTCCGGGCGGCGCTCGTTGCGGATGCTGGACAGGCGCGCGGGATCGATGGTGAGGCCGAACAGCTTCTTGCGGTATGGCTCGAGCGCCGGCGGCAGCTGCTTGCGCTCGAAATCCTCGGGGATGAGCGGGTAGTTGGCCACCTTGAGGCCGAACTGCATCGCGAGGTACAGGCTGGTGGGGGTCTTGCCGCTGCGGCTCACGCCCACCAGGATCACGTCGGCGCCGGTCAGGTCGTTGTGCGTCTGGCCGTCATCGTGGGCGAGGGTGTAGTTGATCGCCTCCATGCGTTCGAGATATTCCTTGCTCTCGCTGATGTCGGCGAAGCGGCCCACGCGGTGCAGCGACTTCTGGCCCAGTTCCACCTCGAGCGGGCGCACGAAGGTACCGAACATGTCGAACACCTTGCCCTTGCACTGGGTCTCGATCAGGTCGAGCATTTCCTGGTTCACCAGCGTCGTGAAGACAATCGGCTTGCGCTGTTCCACCTCGGCCACGTGGTTGATCTGGCGGACCGCCTGGTGCACCTTGTCGATCGAGTCCACGAACGGAATGCGAACCAGGCGCGGCTTGGTGTCGAACTGGGCCATGATGGCGGTGCCGAACGTCTCGGCTGTAATACCGGTGCCATCGGAAATCACGAAAATCGTATGGGTATGCATGGGACGGGCGTGTGGCGTGGCTTGAGTCGGTTGGAATTCCGTCATCTGAAATGGCGCGGAGTTTTGCAAAAGGCTTCCGAGGGAAAACCTGTTTCCCTTGCCGGGCCGGATCATCGGGTTGACACATCGGCATGGATCGGGCCCTACAATGTCGCCCATTATTCCCAATTTCCTTCCCATGTTGTTCCTTGGCTGCCTACAACCAGAACATACAAGCACATCGCCCGGCGACGTGGGAAGCGGCTTTGCGCGCTCAATACAGGCCATTGAGCCGTTGAGTGCCGCGGGCCTGCACCGGTTTTTAAACTCTGGAGCTTCCCCATGTCTGCACTCTATGAAACGACCGCCCTGGTCGTTCCGTTTGAGAACCTGAGAATGAGCGACGTCGAGGTCGTAGGCGGCAAGAACGCCTCGCTCGGCGAAATGATCTCCCAACTGCCCGAAGGCGTGCGCGTTCCGACGGGCTTTGCCACCACGGCCCACGCCTTCCGTGAATTCCTCAAGCATGAGGGCCTGGCTGACCGCATCAGCCAGAAGCTGGCGACGCTGGACGTGGACGACGTGCGCGCGCTGGCCGCCGCCGGCGCCGAAATCCGTGGCTGGATGGAAAGCCAGCCTTTCCCGGCCGACCTGGAAAAGGCCGTGCGCGATGCATTCGCCACCCTCTCGGGCGGCAATGCGCAGGCCAGCTTCGCCGTGCGCTCTTCCGCAACGGCGGAGGATCTGCCCGACGCCTCGTTCGCCGGCCAGCAGGAAACCTTCCTGAACGTCGTCGGCATCGAGGACGTGCTGCACAAGATGAAGGAAGTGTTTGCGTCGCTGTACAACGACCGCGCGATCTCCTACCGCGTCCACAAGGGCTTCGCGCATGACGTGGTGGCCCTGTCGGCCGGCGTGCAGCGCATGGTGCGCTCGGACACCGGCGCCGCCGGCGTGATGTTCACGATCGACACCGAGTCGGGCTTCGAGGAGGTGGTGTTCATCACCTCGAGCTATGGCCTGGGTGAGACCGTGGTGCAGGGGGCGGTCAACCCTGACGAGTTCTATGTCCACAAGCCGATGCTGCAGGCCGGCAACAAGGCCGTGATCCGCCGCAACCTCGGCAGCAAGCTGATCCAGATGGTGTTCGCCTCCGCAGAGGAAAAGGCCGCCACCGGCAAGCTGGTGAAGACCACCGACGTGGCACCCGAGCTGCGCAACCGCTATTCGCTGACCGATGCCGACATCGAGCAGCTGGCCAGGTACGCCCTCATCATCGAGAAGCACTACGGACGCCCGATGGACATCGAATGGGGCAAGGACGGCACGGACGGCCAGCTCTACATCCTGCAGGCGCGTCCCGAAACGGTGAAGAGCCAGGCCAAGGGCCAGGCCGAGCAGCGCTTCAAGCTCAAGGGCACCGGCACGGTGATCGCCGAGGGCCGCGCCATCGGCCAGAAGATTGGCACCGGCCCTGTGCGCCTGGTGAACGACATCGCCGAGATGGACAAGGTGCAGCCCGGCGACGTGCTGGTCACCGACATGACCGATCCCAACTGGGAGCCGGTGATGAAGCGTGCCTCCGCCATCGTCACCAACCGTGGCGGCCGCACCTGCCACGCCGCCATCATCGCGCGCGAGCTGGGCATTCCTGCCGTGGTGGGCTGTGGCGACGCGACCTCGCTGCTCAAGGATGGCACGCTGGTCACGGTGAGCTGCGCCGAAGGCGATACCGGCAAGATCTACGACGGCCTGCTCGAGACCGAGGTGACCGAGGTGCAGCGCGGCGTGATGCCCAAGATCAGCACCAAGATCATGATGAACGTGGGCAACCCGCAGCTCGCCTTCGACTTCGCCCAGTTGCCCAACGAGGGCGTGGGCCTGGCGCGCCTCGAGTTCATCATCAACAACAACATTGGCGTGCACCCCAAGGCCATCCTCGACTATCCGGCCGTCGATGCGGACCTGAAGAAGGCCGTGGAATCGGTGGCGCGCGGCCATGCGTCGCCGCGCGCCTTCTACGTCGACAAGGTGGCCGAGGGCGTGGCGACGATCGCCGCCGCCTTCTGGCCCAAGCCCGTCATCGTGCGCCTGTCGGACTTCAAGTCCAACGAGTACCGCAAGCTGATCGGCGGCAGCCGCTACGAACCCGAGGAAGAGAACCCGATGCTGGGCTTCCGCGGCGCGGCGCGCTACATCAGCGCCGATTTCGGCGAAGCCTTCGCGATGGAGTGCGAGGCCCTGAAGCGCGTGCGCAACGAGATGGGTCTGACCAACGTGCAGATCATGGTGCCCTTCGTGCGCACCCTGAAGCAGGCCGAGCGCGTGACGCAGCTGCTGGCCGACCACGGCCTTCAGCGCGGCGAGAACGAGCTCAAGGTCATCATGATGTGCGAGGTGCCCTCCAACGCCGTGCTGGCCGAGCAGTTCCTGCAGTTCTTCGACGGCTTCTCCGTGGGCTCGAACGACCTCACGCAGCTGACGCTGGGCCTGGACCGTGACTCGGGCCTGGAGCTGCTGGCGGCCGACTTCGATGAGCGCGACCCTGCGGTGCAGGCGCTGCTCAAGCGCGCCATCGATGCCTGCCTGTCGCAGGGCAAGTACGTGGGTATCTGCGGCCAGGGCCCCAGCGACCATCCGGACTTCGCCAAGTGGCTGGCCGAGCAGGGGATCTCGTCGATCTCGCTGAACCCCGACAGCGTGGTCACGACCTGGCAGAACCTGGCAGGCTGAGCCTGACGCACGAGGAGTCCCCGCATGCTGCCGCATTCCGAGAATGACGAGCATGTGGGCACTCCGTTCCCGCCCGACATGCATGACGCCCGACACTTGTGGCTCAAGGCCGGGCTTCTGTCCGTCTGGGCGATGGTCACCTTCGGCGTCTGCTGGTTCGTGCGCGACCTCACCTGGAGCATGGGACAGTGGCAATTCGGCTACTGGATCGTCGCCCAAGGGGCAGTCCTGATGTTCATCGTGATCATCTGCGTTTACTGTGCTGCGATGAACCATTTCGAGCGACAGGACCAGCAACGGGAATCCAGCGCCACTCCATCCGATGAGTGAGCGTGGCGGCAGTGCCTATTCAAGGCGTCTTGCACGCATCCTGACGCTGTACGTCATCGGCGTGCTGGGCTTCATCGGCACGCTGGCCTGGGCCGAGCAGAACGGCCTGTCGCGCCACTGGATCGGGCCGATCTTCCTGTTCCTCACCGTGATGGCCTATGCGGGCATCGGCGTGTATGGCCGGACCACCGACCCCGAGGAGTACTACGTGGCCGGCCGGCGCATTCCACCGTTCTACAACGGCATGGCGTCGGCGGCGGACTGGATGAGCGCGGCTTCATTCATCAGTCTCTCGGGGGCGCTCTACCTGCAGGGTTTCTCGGGGCTGCCGGGGCAGACCGGGGGACTGGCCTATCTTCTGGGGTGGACCGGGGGCTTCTGCCTGGTCGCGATACTGATCGCACCGCACCTGCGGGCGATGAACCTCTACACCATTCCCGATTTCTTCCAGGTGCGCTTCGGCGGCCGCTGGCCGCGCGTGATTGCCGCGCTCGCGGCGGTGATCTGTTCGTTCACCTACGTGGTGGCGCAGATCTATGGCGTCGGGCTGATCGCGTCGCGCCTGACCGGCGTGCAGTTCGAGATCGGCATCATGCTGGGCCTCGGCGGCGTGCTGCTGTGCTCGTTCCTGGGCGGCATGCGGGCGATCACCTGGACGCAGGTGGCGCAGTACGTGGTGATCCTGTTGTCGTTCCTCATCCCGGTGTCGTGGCTTGCCTACAAGCAGCTGGGCAGCCCGGTGGCCGTGGTGGAGTATGGCGCGCAGATCAAGAAGATCTCCAAACTCGAACAGCAACTGCTCGATTCGCCGGCCGAGGTCGAGGTGCAGCAGGCCTATCTGCGGCGGGCACGCGAGTACCAGGCACGCCTGGGCGATGTGAAGGCGGCGCTTGAACACGAGCGCGCGGCAGCCCGCGAGCGCATCCATCAGCTGCGATCGCAGAATGCGGACGTGGGCCTGATCGTCGCGGCCAGCCGCGAGCTGGTGAACATGCCGCGCGACGAGGCCAGCGCACGCGAGCGGTGGACGCGCGAGATGCGCGAGAACTACGACCGCGCACGTCCTCTGGGCGGCCTGCCTCGGCACAGCCAGGAATATGCGGGCGATCCCGACGGCACGCCCGAGGAGCGGGAGGACTTCCACAACGCACGCATCAACTTCCTGGCGCTCATGTTCTGCCTGATGGTCGGCACGGCGGGGCTGCCGCACCTGCTCACGCGCTACTACACCGCGCCGTCGGTGGCGGCTGCACGTTCGTCGGTGGCCTGGTCGCTGTTCTTCATCGCGCTGCTGTACCTGAGCGCTCCGGCGCTGGCGGTGCTGGTCAAGCACGAGGTCATGAACACGCTGGTGGGAAGCAGCTTCGATGCGTTGCCCAGCTGGATGGCGCAGTGGTCACGGCTTGACGGTGCCCTGCTCTCGGTAGAGGACGTGAACGGCGACGGCATCCTGCAGTTCGGGGAGATGCGCTTCGGTGCCGACCTGATCATGCTGGCCACCCCGGAGATCGCCGGGCTGCCCTACGTGATCTCGGGTCTGGTGGCCGCCGGCGGCCTCGCTGCGGCGCTGTCCACCGCGGACGGGCTGCTGCTCACCATCAGCAATGCGCTGGTGCGCGACCTGTACTTCCGCGAGACGCGCCGCCGCGCCACCCCCGAGCAGCGGGTGATCCTGACCAAGTTCGCATTGCTCACCGTGGCCCTGTCCGCGGCCTTCGTGGCGGCGCTCAAACCGTCGGAAATCCTGCCCATGGTGTCCGCATCGTTCTCGATCGCGGCATCCGCCTTCGTGCCCGCGATGGTGCTCGGTATCTTCTGGCGCGGAACCTCGCGCGCGGGAGCCGTGGCCGGCATGGTCAGCGGCCTGCTGATCACGGTGTACTACCTGCTCTCGCAGGTCGATGCCGTGCGCGCCGTGGTGCCCAATATCCTGCTGGTCGACGGCCTGTGGTTCGGCATTCAGCCCATTTCGGCCGGTGTATTCGGCGTGCCGGCGGGATTTGTCGTGGCGACGGTCGTGAGCCTGCTGACACCCGCGGACAGGCGCAAGAGCGACGAGGCCCCGGTGCTATAGAAAAAGGAGAAAACTTCGCCTCATTCGGGCAATCCCGGTAGCCAAACTATGTCACATTTGAGATGGTTGGATACCCCGGCGATTTTCAGCGGGTGAGAGGTGAGCATGATTTATGTGAAAACGCAAGCGGGACAGCAGGCGCTGAAGGAACGACATGGCGCGCTGACGCCTCGTCAGCGGCCGGCATTCATCCTGTTCGACGGAAAACGCACCGCCCAGCAGGTGCTCGAGGCCACGGCCGCTATGGGCGTCACAGCGCAGGATGTGCAGAGCATGGTCGAGCAGGGCCTGCTCGAGCCCCTGGGGGCACCGGCCCCGGCTCCGGCGGGAAGCGCATCGACGGCGGATGCGGCACCGGATTCGGTGTCCCCGAATGGATTCAAGAGCTCGGGCGATCGTTATCAGGATGCCTACCGTATCGCCACCGAACTGACTTCTGGACTGGGCTTGCGCGGCCTGCCGCTGACGCTGGCCGTTGAGGCTGCAGGCGGGTATCGCGAGCTGCAGGCACTGGCGCCCCGGATCCGCGCAGCGGTGGGCGAGGCCAAGTTCGCCCGGCTTGAGCAGGCACTGAACGGCTGAATTCCTGGCTTGAAAAACGCGCTCTGGGGGCGGGACTAATCTTCAGGGCGGTTATTTGTTTCTAAGGTTTTTTTAGGACAGAGGCCGGGAGTGCCCCCGGCGGGGCAGTAACTTTTTGCGCGCGCAAAAAGTCACCAAAAAGGCGTTTCAATACCCACGGCAAAACTCGCTTTGCGCCTGCGGCGCGCCGCTCAGACAGCCGCCGTGAGTCAGTTGAAGGGGAGGAGCATTCAGCACGTCGCTGCGCTCGTGCTGGAGCATCTCGCGACTTCGCGAGATGTAGCGTGCCCCAATTCACCCTGCGCGGTTCAAGATGGATGCAGTCTGCTCGCCCGAAGTCGGGCGAGCCCGGCACGAGCGCAGCGACGTGCCGTACACACTTCTTTCCAACTGACTCGCGGTGGCTGTCTGAACGGAGCGCGCAGCGCGAAGTGAGTTTTACCGCGTGCCCCCGCATTGAAAGCGCATTTTTGGTGACTTTTTGGGCAAGACCAAAAAGTTACTGCCCCGCCGGGGGCAGTCCCGGCCTCGGCCCTAAAACATAGGAAACAGAAATCGAATCAGCGTCTCATTCTGAGCGGGATCAGCCGCCGACCGCCAACAGTTCGACGTCGAACTTGAGCGTCGCGTTCGGGGGGATCACGCCGCCCGCACCGCGTGCGCCGTAGCCGAGGTTGGCGGGGATCAGCAACGTGCGCTGGCCGCCCACCTTCATGCCCTGGACGCCCTCATCCCAGCCCTTGATCACCATGCCGGCACCCAGCGGGAACTCGAACGGGTCGTTGCGGTCGCGGCTCGAATCGAACTTGGCGCCTTGCTGGCCGTCGTTGTAGAGCCAGCCCGTGTAGTGGACGCGTACCGGTGTGCCGGCCTTGGCTTCTGCGCCGTCGCCGACGACGTGATCCTGGTACTGCAGACCGGAAGCGGTGGTGGTGAATGTCATGGAAAGTCCTTTGTACAGGAAATGGGGTTACGGATGGGATCGCTCGGAATCACTTGGGGTCGCACGAGCGAAGCGTCGATCCGACTCGCGCACGGGCAGGGTGCCAAGCATAGTGCCAAAAATGGCAAACCCGCGTCGAGCGCGGGTGCGAGGGTGAAAATGCCTGAAGAATCGGGGTGATCGGTGGCCGTCGGACTATGGTGTTCCGTTCGAAGTCGTGTCGGGCGATGGGCCGCCGGCCGGGGCGCTTGCTTCGCTGTCCGGTGTGGACGCGACAACCGGAGCGGGCGCACTGGCGTGGCTACCAGTGGACGATGCGCGCACCACGACCTTGCGCGGGTGCGTTGCGGCCCAGCGCACGGCAAAGGGCTGGACGTCGGACAGTCGCTTGAGCAGGTCGAGCCCGACGGGCGTGACCGTGTAGCCATCGCTGCCGTGGTCGAGCATGCCTGCTTCGCGCAGTTCCTTGATGCGGGTGTTGAGGGTGTTTGGCGTGATGCCGCCCACGCTGTCCTGCAGCAGGCGGAAGGTCTGTGGATGGCCGTCCCGAAGCGCCCACAGCACGCGCATCGCATAGCGGCATTCGAGCCGCTCGAACAGCTGATTGACGGCGGCGTTGTCCTTGGAGCTCATGAGCGCTTCTCCTTACGCTGGATGGGGAATCGGCCCGAGAGGCCGATCCGGGACGCATTGAAAACGGCATCAATATAGCTTGTAATCAAAATTGCTACAAGTTTGCTAGCTTCTGGACTTTGATGGCCTTGTTCATGAGTCGCCCACTGTTGCGCGCGAGCCACCGCCTTGGGCATCTGGCGGGCGGCTTCAGTGCACTGGTCCGCCGCGCGGTGTCTGCGCCAGCCGCACAAGCACCAGCAGCGTGTTGTTGACGGGAGCAGCCATGCCGTGCGCCCGGGCGCGCCGCACCACGTAGCCGTTGAGGTGATCGATTTCCGTGAGCTTGCCGCGCGCCAGATCCTGGGCGGTCGACGACAGCTGTCCCGGCATGGTCTGGGGCAGGCCATGCACCGCGGCGCGCAGGTTGTCAGGCAACGCGATGGCATCGGCGCGCGCGACCGCGAGGCATTCGTCGATGATGTCGTCGATCAGCGGGTTGACGCCCCCTTGCTCGACCAGCCAGCCGTAGGGCATCTGCGTGAGAGCCGACAGCGCGTTGTAGGCGCAGTTGATGACCAGCTTGGCCCAGAGCGCGCCCCGCACGTTGTCCGAGACCTGTGTCGGAATGCCGGCTGCGGCGAACTGCTGCGCCACCTGTTCGCTGCGTGCGCTGGGCGCGATCACCAGTTCGCCACGGCCATAGTGGCGCACATGCCCCGGTCCCGCCATGGCGGTCGCCACGTACACCACGGCCGGTGCCACCGGATGGCCATCGCCCAGCACCGCGCTCGCGCGCTCGTCATTGTCGACACCGTTCTGCAGCGTGAGCAGCAGCGCGCCTTCGGAGAGATAGGGGCGGATCTGCCGCGCCGCCGTCTCGGTATCGGTCGACTTCACGCAGAACAGTACCACGTCCGCGCCCTGCACCGCGCTCACCTCGGTGCTCGCCTCCATCGGCACGTGGATGTCCTCGGTGGCGGTCTGCAGCCGCAGGCCATGCTGCTGCACGGCCTGCACATGCGCCTGCCGGCCGATCAGCGTGACCCTGTGCCCGGCTCGTGCCAGCATGGCGCCGAAATAGCAGCCTACCGCGCCCGCGCCCATGACGGCGATGGACAACAGGGCGGGATGGGCAGGGATGGCGGCTGTCGCCGTGGAGGTCGCTGTCGGGTTGTTCATGGCCGGGAGTGCTGCAAGTGTTGCGGTGGATGGTCTGTCCGTTCGTTCGCTCGTTCATTCGTTCCTGTCTCAGCCGAGCACTATAAGTACTATAGCCACTTGCAGCCGCCTTCAGGTGCCGTAGCTGCGCAGGCCTTCCACGTCCTTGAGCCGCACGCTGCGGTAGCCTACTTCGAGCAGGTCGCGCCGCTCGAGCTCCAGCAGCGCCTCGTTGAAGCGCGAGCGTGAGACGCGGCAGAAGTCGGCGAGCTCGCTCTGGGTGACGTTGAGCAGGCCGGCATCGGGAAACGGGAAATTCATCGGTGTGATCAGCGTGCCAAGGCACTTCGCGACACGGCTGGTGATGTCGGCGCTCTGCAGGGCCGTGATCAGCCGCAGCAGCTGTTGGTTGCGTTCGGCCATCAGCGTGAGCAGGAACTGCCCGAAGCTCGCGGATTCATTGCGCAGCCGCTGGAACGCCGCATCGGGCAGGATCAGCATGGTCAGGTCGTGCAACGCCACGGCATCGCAGTCGAGCCGCGACTTCCTGTGCAGCAGGCTGGCCTCGCCGAACCAGCTTCCGGCGAATCCGCACAGCGCGATCGAGCGGCCGTCTTCGGTGGGTACGCACAGCTTGGCTGCGCCGCGCGTCACGCCGATCCAGCCGAGCGGCAGGTCGTTGGCCCGCCAGAGGTACTGGCCCGCGTGAATGTGGCGGACCTGCAGGGCCGGGCGCACACAGTCCTCGAACAGCTCCGTGCTGATGCTGCTGGCCCAGATGCAACGACTCCAGTTGGCCAGAACCTGATCCTTGTCCAGGAAAGAGGGATTGAGTTGTTGCATTTTGTATCTTGCGTGTGATGCCTACGTACTGCCTGGGTGATGTCGAGGGTTTGAACGACCTTGACAGGCGATTTCCGTATCGCTTTGTTTTATGAGAATTGTTCTCAAAAGAAAAGAGTTCTCATTCTCGTTTGGTTATCCTTGTCCCGGTCTTTTTACGTGATTTCATTGTGAGTATCCAAATGGCAAGAATCGGGTGGCTTGAGGGAGTTGTGGTGGCAACTTCGGGCGTTCTGACATGGGGCGCAGCGCAGGCCGCCGAAACGGACAACGTGCTGCCCGAGCAGGAAGTGAGTGCTTCGGCGGCGCCGCAGATCCGCAGCGAGCTGGCCGCCAGTGTCCAGGTGATCGAGCATGCCGAGCTGCAGACCCAGCTCAGCGCAGGGCGCAGCCTGGCCGAAGCCATTGGCCAGCTGGTGCCCGGCATCGACCTCGGTGGCCAGTCGCGCAGCAACTTCGGACAGAACCTGCGCGGGCGCACCATGCTGGTGATGGTGGATGGCGTGTCGCTCAACAGTTCGCGCGGTACGGCGCGGCAGCTCGATGCGATCGATCCGTTCAACATTTCCCGCATCGAAGTGCTGGCCGGAGCCAGCGCGCTCTACGGAGGCGGCGCCACCGGCGGCGTGCTCAACATCGTCACGCGCAAGGCCTCGGATTCGCCCACGCGCTTCAGCAGCGAGCTGGGCGTCACCTCCGGCCTGCAGGATGGACGTGATCACCAGTACCGCCTTGCGCAGTCGATCGCGGGCGGCAACGACCGCGTGCAGGGGCGCCTGGGCATTGCGGTACAGCAGAACGGCAGCTTCTACGACGGCAACGGCAGGGAGGTGCGCACCGACATCGCACAGACCGATTCGCAGAACACGCGCAGCGTCGACCTGATGGGCAATCTGCAGTTGAACATCGATTCGCACCAGACACTCGCGCTGGGTGCGCAGTACTACCGCAACAAGTTCGATGGCCGCCGCTACCTGTATGGCGGCCCGAACCTCGCCGGCATCATGGGCGGCAAGCCCGAGCTGCTGGAGCAGCGCGGCGGCTTCTCCAGCGACGTG
Organism: Diaphorobacter ruginosibacter; assembly: GCF_014395975.1. Lineage (NCBI taxonomy): Bacteria > Pseudomonadati > Pseudomonadota > Betaproteobacteria > Burkholderiales > Comamonadaceae > Diaphorobacter > Diaphorobacter ruginosibacter. Next base: position 1,469,626 of record NZ_CP060714.1, read on the forward strand.
ATGCCTGGCACCGAGCGCGGCATGTTCAATGCCGACTACCACGCCCGCGATGTGCTCGGCGGGCAGAACCTCTATCTGCAAGGCTTCTGGCGCAAGGAGCAGATGGACTTCGCCCCGTTCCCGAGCTCGGTCGTCACGGCCACGCACCAGAACACCGATGTGTTCGGCTTCAAGTCGGCGCTCGCCAAGTCATGGGGTGACGTGAGCCTGCGCTACGGCGTGGATTGGGATCGCGAGAAGTTCGACGGCACGGCCACGGTGTTCGATACCCGGCAGTCGCTGGCCTCCGGCGGCATGGTCAACCGCAGCATCGGCAGCACGGGGCGCTATCCGGGCTACAGCATCGACACCACGGCGCTGTTCGCGCAGGCGGACTGGAAGCTCAGCAAGGCGCTCAGCCTGAGCGGTGGCCTGCGCTATCAGCACATGGGACTCGACGTGGATGACTTCGTCGGATTCAACCAGCAGGTCTCCATGCTGATCGGGCGCGGCAGCAGCGCCGATGCGATCAAGGGCGGCAGCAACAGCTACAACGTGAGCCTGTTCAACCTGGGCGCCAAGTACGCGATCAGCGATGCGCAAAGCAGCTGGCTCAGCTACTCCGAAGGCTTCGAGCTGCCCGATCCGGCCAAGTACTACGGGCAGGGCAACTATGTGCTGAACGGCCCGCACTGGTCGCTGGCAAGCGGCATCGATCCCAAGGGCTCGCCGCTCAAGGGCATCAAGACGCGGCAGGTGGAGCTCGGCTGGCGCAGCCATGGCGGGCCGCTTGTGCTGCAGTCGGCACTGTTCTATGCGTGGTCCGACCAGACCCTGCAGATCAACAATGCCAACAACAATGTCGTGATCAACGTGCTGGACGAAAAGCGCCGCAACTACGGGATCGAAGGCTCGCTTGACTACGCGCTGGCATCGCAATGGAACGTGGGTGGCAACTGGCTGTGGATCCGTTCGGAAACCAAGGCCAGGAGCGGTGGCTGGGATCGGCAGAGCATCATGACGGCGAGCCCCTCGAAGCTGGGGGCCTACGTGCAGTGGTCGCCCGCACCGCTCAAGCTGCGCCTGCAGGCCACTCAGCAGTTCAAGCTCAAGGACGATGCCGGCAAGAGCATCAAGGGCTTTGCGCTGCTGGACCTGATGGGCTCCGCCAAGCTGCCCGTGGGCACGCTGCACTTCGGCATCCAGAACCTGCTGGACAAGCAATACCTCACCACCTGGTCGCAGCGCGCGATGGCACTCTATGGAGTGGGTGCAGTGTCGCCGCAGGCCTTTGCATTCCAGGGCCGGGGACGCACGTTCACGCTGAGCTACGCGGTGGATTACTGATCGATGCCCGGCAATGAAGAAACGGTCCGTCGCCGCTCGTTCTGGGCGGTGCTCGTCGCGCTGTACGTGGCGCAGGGCATTCCAGGCTACCTGTTGATCATGGCCGTGCCCGCCGCGCTGCGGGCCGAGGGCATGCCGCTGCAGCAGGTGGGAATGATGTCGGTGCTGATGCTGCCGCTGGTGCTGAAGTTTCTGTGGGCGCCGCTGGTGGACCGCACGCGGCTGCTGCGCTGGGGTCATCGACGCGGCTGGATCCTGTGCACGCAACTGCTGACGGTGCTTGGCATCGGGCTGCTTGCCTGGGTGGGGCCGAAGGCGTCGATCACGGCGATACTCGGCATCGGCATGCTGATTGCGCTGTCGGTCGCCACGCAGGACATCGCCACCGACGGCTATGCCACGCAGCAGTTGAAGAGTGCGGAGCTGGGCCGTGGCAACGCGATCCAGGCGGCCTCGGTGGCGGCGGGGGTGTTGATCGGGGGCACCTTGTCGATGACCCTGATCGAGCACTGGGGCTGGAGCGCCGCACTGCTCGTGATGGCGGTGCTGTGCATGCTGCCGTTGCTGTTCCTGCCGTGGATGCACGAGCCATCGCCTGCTTTCGCGGGCCGCGCCGGCGGCGGCAAGGTTTCTGCGGTGCATCAGCCCCGCCTGGGCCATTTCCTGCGACGTCCCGGCATGCTGTGGATCCTGGGGCTGGCGATCATCTACCGCCTGAGCGAAGGCATGCAGCGTTCGATGGAGAACAGCTACCTTCTCGCCAACGAACTCACGCTGGGACAGGTGGGCCTGCTCGGCGGGAGCGGTGCGGCGATCGCCGGACTCTTCGGCAGCGCGCTTGCCGCCCTGTGGCTGCGCAACTCCAGCCGCGAGCAGGTCCTGCTCTGGCTGAGCGCATCGCGCATCGCGCTGTTCGCGTTGTTCCTGCTGCACTCGCTGCACTGGCTTGGCGGCAACGGATCGCTGGTTGCACTGGCCATCGCGCTCAGCATGCTGCGCTACATGGAAATGGTGGCGCTGTATGCGCTGTTCATGTCGGCATCGAGCAGCGAGCAGCCCGGGACCGACTTCACCATCCTGGCCTGTGCGGAACTGCTCACCTATATGCTGAGCTCGATCGCCGGAGGCTTCATCGCCAAGCAGATGGGTTTCTCCGGACTGTTCTCGGTGAGCACGGCACTGGCGGCCTTCAGCTTCTGCATCGCGTGGCTGGTGCTTTCGCGCTTTCGTCAGGCTGGCTGGGGCGCGCCGGGCGATGCCCGCGGAGTGGCGGCATGAACGCGAGCATACGGATTCCTGGAGCCGGACAGTTCATTCGCTGGTTCGTCGCGCATCTCGAAGACGAGGAAGTGCGGCCGCAATGGATGGCTCCACAGGGCTCGATGCGGTTTGAGCTGGAGCAGGTCGGCAGCGTGTGCATGCTGCTGGTGGGCGAGGCGAGCATCGATTGCACGCTGGACGCCGTCAATCCGCGCATGGAGCATCTCATGCGCCTTTCCCTGGCCGAGCACCTGCAGCAATTCGCTGAAATGGAAGGGCTTGCGGAATCTGCATGGGCGGTGCAGTGGCACGAGCCAGTCCAGGTGGCGGAGGGCCAGAGTGCCGACAACGGCAAAGAAGGCCTTGAAAAGCCCGCCGTGCATGTCATGCGGGTGCTGGCCAACACGGCGCTCACCCCCTGCATGCGCCGCCTCACGCTGCAGGCAGGCGATATCGACGACGTCAAGGCTTTCGCGCAAGGCGGCCTGCATGTGCGCATGCTGATGCCGCAGGAGGGGGAGGTGCCGCATTGGCCGGACATGGACGGGGACGGACGGCTGCACTGGCCGGCAGGAGCCGAGCCCTTGGCCCGCCGCACCTACACGATCCGGTCGCTGAATGAGCAGGAGGGCATCATCGACATCGACGTGTTGCTGCACGGCGTGGAAGATCAGGGCGCGATAGGTCAGGGTACGGTAGATCATGGCGTCAAGCGACACGTGGCGCCGGGCTCCGACTGGGCGCGCGGCGCTTGCGCGGGCAGTGAGGTGGCCGTGCTGAGTCCGGCGGGGGGCCGCCTGCCGACGGCCAGGCGGCTGGTGATCGTGGCCGATGCCTGCGCGGTGCCCGCGGCGGCCCGCATCATCGAATCGATGGACGCCGGCCAGCAGGCCAGCGTGCTGTGCTGGGTGGCGTCCGGTGAGGAGAGGCATGCCTTGCCCGCGGCCCTGCAGTCCCGCGTGGACTGGATCTGCGCAGGCGTTCCTGGGGCATCGGAGCAGGAAATTGCCAAGGTGCTGCAGTGGCTTGATGCCCAGGATTGGAGCGAGCCGGGCAACGTGGAGCTCTGGGCCGCCGGAGGGCATGCGATGGCGGCGGCCATCCGGCAATGGGCCCGGAATGCCGCGTCCATGCAGGGCGTGCGAAAGCTGGTGAGCAGCTACTGGCGTTGAGGCAGTTGAGGCAGGCTGCCCCTTGTCGGGCACGTTGATTCCGGGTGATCCGGCATAAAAAAGCCCCGCACGAAACGATTGTTTCGTGCGGGGCTTTGCTACCTTGCAGCGGCCGGCCGGGGGCTGGCCGAGCGGACTGCCTGATCAATCCAGGAGAGTGATCACAGCGAGTCGATGAAGCTGCGCAGCTTGTCGGAGCGGCTGGGGTGCTTGAGCTTGCGCAGCGCCTTGGCTTCGATCTGGCGGATGCGTTCGCGGGTCACATCGAACTGCTTGCCCACTTCTTCCAGCGTGTGGTCGGTGGACATTTCGATGCCGAAGCGCATGCGCAGCACCTTGGCTTCGCGTGGGGTCAGGCCGTCGAGGATGTCCTTGACCACGTCGCGCAGGCCAGCCTGCATGGCGGCGTCGACCGGGGCCGTGTTGTTGCTGTCCTCGATGAAGTCGCCCAGGTGCGAATCGTCGTCGTCGCCGATGGGGGTTTCCATCGAGATCGGCTCCTTGGCGATCTTCATGATCTTGCGGATCTTGTCCTCGGGGATCTCCATCTTGGCCGCCAGGATGGACGCATCGGGCTCGAAGCCGAACTCCTGCAGGTGCTGGCGCGAGATGCGGTTCATCTTGTTGATCGTCTCGATCATGTGCACCGGGATGCGGATCGTACGGGCCTGGTCGGCGATCGAGCGCGTGATGGCCTGGCGGATCCACCAGGTGGCGTAGGTCGAGAACTTGTAGCCGCGGCGGTATTCGAACTTGTCCACGGCCTTCATCAGGCCGATGTTGCCTTCCTGGATCAGGTCGAGGAACTGCAGGCCGCGGTTCGTGTACTTCTTGGCGATGGAGATCACCAGGCGCAGGTTGGCCTCGATCATCTCCTTCTTGGCATCGCGCGACGCGGCCTCGCCGGCGTTCATGCGCTTGTTGATGTCCTTGAGCTCGGTGAGCGGCACCACGACGCGCGATTGCAGGTCGATCAGGCGCTGCTGCAGTTCCTGCACGGGCGGGATGTTGCGCGAGAGGATGTTGCTCCAGGACTTGCCGGCGGCCGCCTGCTTCTCGACCCACTGCAGGTTCAGCAGGTTGGGTGGGAACTCCTTGATGAAGGTTTCCTGCGGCATGCCGCACTTGTCCACGATGATGCGGCGAAGTTCGCGTTCCTTCTTGCGCACGTCGTCCACCTGCGCACGCAGCATGTCGCACAGCTTCTCGATGGTCTTGGCGGTGAAGCGGATCGTCATGAGTTCAGCAGAGATGTCGTGCTGGATCTTCATGTACGTGGCGCCGCCGTAGCCGTCCTTGTCGTAGACCTTGTGCATCTTCTCGAAGTGGTCGCGCAGAACGTCGAAGCGGCGCAGCGCCTCGTTCTTGAGTTCCTCGAGCTTCTTGGTCAGCGCCTTGGAGCCGCCCTTGCCGTCGTCGTCGTCCTCTTCGTCGAATTCGTCGAAGTCTTCTTCGGCCACGTAGTCGTCGGCTTCGTTGGGGTTGGAGAAACCGTCGACGATGGTCGAGATGACGACCTTGCCTTCACGGATTTCCTCGGCCATCTGCAGAATCTCGGCGATGGTTGCGGGCGATGCGGAGATGGCCTCCATCATGTCCTGCAGACCGCCTTCGATGCGCTTGGCGATTTCAATTTCGCCCTCGCGGGTCAGCAGTTCCACCGTGCCCATTTCGCGCATGTACATGCGCACGGGGTCGGTCGTGCGGCCGAATTCCGAATCCACGGTGGACAGGGCAGCCTCGGCTTCTTCCTCGGCTTCCTCCACGGTGGTGGCGGTCGGCGTCACGTTGTTCTGGAACAGGGTTTCCGCATCGGGAGTCTGTTCGTATACGGCCACGCCCATGTCGTTGAGCATGGTGACCACGACTTCCATGGTCTCGGCGTCGACCAGCTTGTCGGGCAGGTGGTCGGAGATCTCGACCTGCGTGAGGTAGCCGCGTGTCTTGCCCAGCGTGATCAGCTTCTTGAGCTGCGAACGGCGCTTGGCGATGTCTTCCTCGGACAGGACGGTCTCGTCCAGGCCGAATTCCTTCATCAAGGCGCGTTCCTTGGCCTTGCTGATCTTCATGCGCAGCGGCTTGACCTTCTCGGTGGTCGTGCTCTGCTCTGCCACTTCGGCCTCGGGTTCGCCCTCGAGATCCGACTCGATGTCCGACAGATCGGCGTCGTCGCCCATGTCACTGTCTTCTTCCTTGCCCTTGGGCTTGCGGCCACGCTTGGCGGGCGCCTTGCCTTCGGCTGCGGAAGCCGCCTTGGCAGGACGGCCGGGGCGCTTCTTGGGCGTGTCCTCGTCGGCACCTTCGGCTGCGGCGGCCTTGGCGCGGGCGGGCTTTTTCTTCAATTCTTCGGTGGCTTCAGCGGAAGCAGCAGATTTCTTGGCTGGCACGATCTTGACGTCTTCTTTCTTTGCCGCCTTGGCAGCCGGCTTGGCCGCGACTGCCTTCTTGGCAGGAGCGGTCTTCACGGTGGCCTTGGTGGCGGATTTCACAGCAGCTTTGGATACGGTCTTCGCAGCAGTGCCTTGAGCAGACTTGGCCGACTTCGCGGACTTTTGAACGGGCATGGATTACCTCAGTACAAAAACGAACACACAAAGAAAACGCAAGCGCCAACTATCCCGGCGCGGGCAGCAAGCTTGACGAAGGCCGTTGCCTTCGCATGGGGAGGATCAAAAAGATGGTCCTCGCTGGGCAAGATGTCTGGGCGAACATTTGGTGTGCAGTCCTTGCGGTGGGGTAGGCTGTTGTGCGTGTTTGTCACGGGCGCCTGATCCGGAGGTGCTGCTGTCGCTCTTGCCGACAAGCCTTAAATTATACCTTTTACCGGCAATTCAAGGGCTTGACAGCCTGGGGTTTTCCAGACTCTTTCGGCGATTTTGTAATTCTTTGTATCTTTCGAGCGCATCAGGATCCTGTCCGACCCGCTGGATGAGTTCGCTTTCCTGGCGGCGCAGGCTGTCGATGATCAGGCGGTTCAGGATGCCGCGCAGTTCCAGGCGCATCTCGTCGCGCAGCCTCCGGCGAAGCTCCGGCAACTCGCCGGATTCGGGGAGATCGGCCTCGCTTTGCGAGAACGACTGGGTCATCAGCTTGCGCACGAAGGGTTCCTGCTCATGGCCCTGCAGGGCCTCCATGAGAGCGGTGCAGGCCAGCGCGCCGTGTTCGAGAAACTGGGCCTCGAGCCAGATGAATACGGGCCCGTGGGGAGCGGGCAGGTCGCACAGCGTGCTGTGGTCTTCCTGCGACAGTTCTTCGAGCAGGTCCATGTGCGAGAACACCAGCCATACGGCCTGGTCCACGCCTTTCTTAATGGCGCCGCGCGGAAGCGGAGGCTGCGGGGGCAGGTCGGCATCCTTGCCCCAACGCTTTTTCCAGGTCCCCTTGGCGCCGCTCCAGGGCTTCTTCTGGGCGAATGGTGCCTGGCCGCCCGCCGCAGCGTATTCGCCGGCCGGTGCGAACGACGGCTCGCCGCCCATCTCCCACGGTGCCGGATCGGCAGGCATGCCCCAGGGCGCGCCCTCATCCTGCGCCCCCGAGGCCGGGCCGGGCCGGGCTCCGCCGCCGCGCGAAGATGGCTGGGGCGCCTGGGCCCACAGCTGGCTCAGGTCGGCCGATGGCAGCTGGCCGAGTTCGCTCAGTTCGCCCAGCAGCTGCCGCTTGAGTGCCCCGTCGGGCAGGCCGCTCCACAGGGGGCGGGCGTTGGCCAGCATGTGGGCACGGCCCTCGGCCGAGCCCAGGTCGCAGCCCTCGCACGAGGCCTCGATAAGAAAGCGGCTCAGCGGCATGGCCTGGGCCACCTGCTGGGCAAACGCATCGGTGCCGTACTCGCGCACAAAGCTGTCGGGATCGTGTTCGCTCGGCAGGAAAAGGAATTTCACGCTGCGCGTGTCGGTGGCATAGGCAAGCGCCCCGTCGAGCGCCTTGCGCGCGGCGCGACGTCCGGCCGAGTCGCCGTCAAAGCTGAACACCACCGTATCGGTGAAGCGGAACAGCTTGTGCACATGGTCGGGCGTGCAGGCGGTGCCGAGCGTCGCCACCGCGTTCGGAAAACCGAGCTGCGCGAGCGCGACCACGTCCATGTAGCCTTCGGTGACCAAGGCATAGCCTGCATCGCGGATGGCGTTGCGGGCCTCGAACAATCCATAGAGCTCGCGTCCCTTGTGGAAGACCTCGGTTTCCGGAGAGTTCAGGTACTTGGGCTTGTCGTCGCCCAGCACCCGGCCGCCATAGCCGATGCACTCGCCCTTCACGTTGCGGATGGGGAACATCACGCGGTCCCGGAAGCGGTCGTAGCGCTTGCCGTCCTCCTCGCCCACGATCACGAGGCCGCTTTCCTCCAGCAGCTTGTCCTCGTAGCTCGGGAACACGCTCGCCAGATTGCGCCAGCCCTCGGGCGCGTAGCCCAGGCCGTATTTCTTGGCGATGGTGCCCGATACCCCCCGGCCCTTGAAGTAGCCGATCGCGCGTGGCGATCCGCGCAGATGCTGGCGCCATGATTCGCCGGCCTTTTCCAGCACGTCATTGAGCGTGGCCTGTTTCTTGCGCTGTGCTGCAGCGCGCTCACGGTCCTGCGGCGAGCTGTTGTCATCGTCGGGCACCTGCATGCCGGCCTTTTGCGCAAGCTCCTGCACGGCCTCGCGGAAACCGAGGCCCGCGTGGTCCATCAGGAATCCGATCGCATTGCCGTTCTTGCCGCAGCCGAAGCAGTGGTAGAACTGCTTGGTCGGACTGACGCTGAACGATGGGGACTTCTCTCCATGGAAGGGGCACAGCCCCATGTAGTTCGCGCCGGCCTTCTTGAGCTGCACGTAGTGGCCCACGACGTCGACGACATCGGTGCGCGAGAGGAGATCCTGGATGAAGTTCTGAGGAATGGACACAAGGCGTATTTTCGCCCAAGACCGGCTGGCTTCCCGGCATGTGGTTTTCACTCAGCTTCACGTCAGCGGCGTCTGCTGTAATGCCTTGCATGCCACCGGCATGCACATGGCCGGGCAGACCCCATCGAGGAATTCAGGAGATAACGTGACACTCAGCATTTACGACCAGCATCTTGACCGCAACGAAGCCAACCACGCGCCACTGACGCCGCTGAGTTTCATCGAACGCACCGCCGAGGTCTATCCGAACCGCACGGCGGTGATCTATGGCGACCTGCGCCGCACATGGAGCGAGACCTACGCGCGTTGCCGCCAGCTTGCGAGCAGCCTGGCCAGGGCAGGCGTTGCAAAGAACGATACCGTGGCCGTGATGCTGCCGAATACGCCGCCGATGGTGGAGTCGCACTTCGGCGTGCCGATGGCCGGCGCGGTGCTGAACACGCTCAACACGCGGCTGGATCCCGAAACCATTGCCTTCATGCTCGACCATGGCGAGGCCAAGGTGCTGATCGTCGATCCCGAATTCGCCCCCGTGGTTGCCAAGGCGCTGCCGCTGCGCACGCTGGACCGGCCGTTGCTCGTCATCGATGTGGTCGACGATGCCTACGGCCCGGCTGCGCAGCGTGTGGGCTCGATCACCTATGACGAGTTCGTGTCCGCCGGTGATCCCGGCTTCGTGTGGTCGCTGCCCGGTGACGAGTGGGATGCGATCGCGCTGAACTACACCAGCGGCACGACCGGCAACCCCAAGGGGGTGGTCTACCACCACCGCGGCGCGGCGACGAATGCCATCAGCAACGTGCTCGAATGGGACATGCCCAAGTTCGCGGTCTACCTGTGGACGCTGCCCATGTTCCATTGCAATGGCTGGTGCTTCCCATGGACGATCGCGGCCCGCGCCGGCGTGAACGTGTGCCTGCGCCGCGTCGAGACGCAGGCCATCTTCGATGCGATCCGCAACCACGGCGTGACGCACTACTGCGGCGCCCCCATCGTGCAGGGCCTGCTGGTCAATGCGCCGGCGGCGATGAAGGAGGGCGTGCCAACGGGCGTGAAGGCCATGGTGGCGGGCGCCGCGCCCCCGGCTGCGATGATCGAAGGCATGGAGGCGATGGGCTTCGACATCACGCATGTCTATGGACTGACCGAGGTCTATGGCCCTGCCACGGTCTGCGCCAAGCATGCCGAATGGGACCAGCTCGACATCGGCGAGCGCGCCCGGCTCAATGCCCGCCAGGGCGTGCGCTACCACCTGCAGCGCTCCGCCGCAGTGCTCGATCCCGAAACCATGGATCCCGTACCGCACGACGGCGAGACCATGGGCGAGATCATGTTCCAGGGCAATATCGCGATGAAGGGCTACCTGAAGAACGCCAAGGCCACGGACGAAGCATTCCGCGGCGGCTGGTTCCACTCGGGTGATCTGGCGGTGCAGTATCCGGACGGCTACATCAAGATCAAGGACCGCAGCAAGGACATCATCATCTCCGGGGGCGAGAACATCTCCTCCATCGAGGTCGAGGACGTGCTGTACCGCCATCCCGACGTCCTGGCCGCCGCCGTGGTGGCCAAGCCCGATCCCAAGTGGGGAGAGACGCCATGTGCCTTTGTCGAACTGAAGGCCGGGGCGCAGACCACGGCCGAGGATATCGTGGCGCATTGCAAGAAGCACCTGGCCGGCTTCAAGGTGCCGCGGGCTGTGGTCTTTGGTGAACTGCCCAAGACGAGTACTGGGAAGATTCAGAAGTTTGAGTTGCGCAAGCAGGCGGGGTCGGTTTTGGCGATTGATGCTTGATGTTTGATGCGGGGTAGCCTGCTTGGGGCTCGGTTCTTTTTTTAGGACAGAGGCCGGGAGTGCCCCCGGCGGGGCAGTAACTTTTTGCGCGCGCAAAAAGTCACCAAAAAGGCGTTTTAATACCCACGGCAAAACTCGCTTTGCGCCTGCGGCGCGCCGCTCAGACAGCCGCCGTGAGTCAGATTAAGGGGAGGGGCATTCGGCACGTCGCTGCGCTCGTGCCTGGGCATCTCGCGACTTCGCGAGATGTACCCTGCCCCAATTCACCCTGCGCGGTTCAAGATGGACGCAGTCTGCTCGCCCGAAGTCGGGCGAGCCCGGCACGAGCGCAGCGATGTGCCGAAAATTCCTATTCCAAACTGTCTCGCGGTGGCTGTCTGAGCGGAGCGCGCAGCGCGAAGTGAGTTTTACCGCGTGCCCCCGCATTCAAAGCGCATTTTTGGTGACTTTTTGGGCAAGACCAAAAAGTTACTGCCCCGCCGGGGGCAGTCCCGGCCTCCACCCTCAAACAACACACCCCGCTTCAGGTTTGCAAACTACCTTCAAACCATGAGCACTCCATGGATTCCCACGTAGTCGCTCTCACAAACAATTGATTTCTGACATAATTGATATGTCATCTATTTGCATATCAATTATTTATGCCCCCCCAGCTCCAAGAAGAGCACCCCCTGTCCCAGGCTCACCAGAACATGATGTTCATGATGGGGCAACTGAACCGGCAATGGCGCCGCGTAGTCGACCGGCGCCTCAGGCCGCTGGGCCTGACCGAGGCCACCTGGCTGCCCCTGATGCACCTCGAGAGGGCCGCCGCCCCCATGCGCCAGAAGGATCTGGCCGCCTCCCTCGGCCTCGACAGTTCCTCGGTGGTCCGTCTGCTCGACGGCCTGGAGGAGGGTGGGCTGATCACCCGGGGTGGACATGCCGATCGCCGTGCCAAGACCATCGACGTTACGCCCAGGGGGCAGGAGACCATCCAGCATGTGAAACAGCTGCTGGAGCAGGATCGCAGCGTGCTGTTCTCCGGCGTTGGCGATGATGAGGTGCTGGCGGCCTTCGCGGTGATGCATCGCATGGGCGGGCAACTGCAACGCCTCGAGTTGGGGGCCGGAAACGAAGATGCGGCAGGGGCAGGGGAGGTTGCATGAGCGACGACACCGCTTCCCCCGATCACACCAGCGTGCGCCGGCATGCACCGCTGTGGCTGCTGGTGATGATCACGCTGAGCGGCACGCTCGCCATGCACATGTTCGTGCCGGCGTTGCCGGATGCCGCGCGCTCGCTGCAGGTGAGCAGCGCGGCCGTGCAGGCCACGATCGGGATCTACATCCTCGGGCTGGCGTTCGGGCAGTTGTTCTATGGGCCGCTGTCGGATGCGCTGGGACGGCGTCCGCTGCTGATGGTGGGGCTGTCGCTGTACTTCGGCGCGGGCCTGGTCGCGGCGCTTGCGCCCAATGTGGAGACACTGGTGCTGGCCAGACTGTTCCAGGCTCTGGGGGGATGCGCCGGGCTGGCGCTGGGCCGGGCGATGGTGCGCGACACGACGTCTGCCGATGAGGCCGTGCGCGCGCTCGCGCTGCTCAATCTGATCATGATGGTCGGGCCGGGACTGGCGCCGCTGATCGGCTCCTCCATGGTGGAGTTGGGCGGCTGGCGCATGGTGTTCGTGTTCCTCTCCGTGCTGGGTGCGCTGACCCTGTTCCTGACATGGCGGCTCGTGCCCGAGACCGGCAGCCCGACCGGGGTGGTCAGCGTCTCGGTGCTGGCGCAGGACTACACCTCGCTGCTGCGCTCACCCAAGTATCTGGGCTATGCGTTCGGAGGGGCCTGCGCGACCACGTCGATCTATGCCTTCATCGCGGCCGCGCCGTTTGTCATCACCGAGCAGTTGCAGCACCCGGTGCGTGACGTGGGCATTGCGCTCGGAATCATCATGATCGGCATGGGGGTGGGCAATGCGATCACACGTCGGCTGGTGCTCAACGTCCCCGTGGAGCGGCTGCTCGTGTTCGGCAACGGCCTGAGCATTGCGAGTGCGGTCATCTTCCTGGGATTGGAGCTGGCGGGCTGGCTCAATCTGCCGGCCGTTGTCGTGCTGATGCTGTTCTTCGCCATGGGTTCGGGCACGGCCAGCCCGGCGGCGCTGTCCAAGACCTTGATGGTGGACGCGCACCATGTAGGCTCGGCTGCGGGAATGTACGGTTTCTCGCAAATGGCATTGGGTGCGTTGTTCACGCTGATGGTGGGCTGGGGCTCCAATCCCGCGCTTTCGGCGGCCATCGTGCTCATCGGCGCGGCAGTGGCAGGGCAGGTCGGTGTGCAGTTCGCCATACGCCAGGAGCGTCAGGAGGCACACAGCGAGGGTGGCTCAAGATAGCCTGTGCGAATCGCGCGGGCTGCGCTACAACAGCCATTCGATCGGCAGCCAGCCGAGGAAAGTCACCAAGGCGCGGCTGTACCAGGTGGTGTGCGGCTCGACGTCGTACACCGGCGCGTTCGGCCCCGTGCCGCCAATCCAGCGCAGCTTGCCGTTCTCGCCGAGCTCGACACGGTAGGCGATGCGCGGCAGCTGGTTGTCGAAGACGCCCACGATCTGCTGCGCCATCTCGGGGCTGTCGATCAGAAAGCCCATCTCCGTATTGAGGTGCGCTGAGCGCGGGTCGAAGTTGAACGAGCCCACGAACAGGCGCTGGCCGTCGACCGCGAAGGTCTTGGCATGCAGGCTGGCGCCCGAACTGCCGAAACGCTGGAAGAACTTCTTGTCGCTGGTTTCCGCGTAGGCCGGCACCAGGCTGCGCATCTCGAACAGCTGGATGCCGCGCTCCAGCATGGCCTTGCGGCGCTTGCCGTAGCCGGCATGCACGGCCGGCACGTCGGTGGCCTCGATGGAGTTGGTGAGCACGCGGACCTTCACGCCCGAGTCCACCAGCTTGCCGAAGGCGTCGACACCGCTCGCGCGGGGCACGAAGTAGGCGGAGACCAGGTCGACGCTGGAATGGATCGTGCCCAATGCCCTCTCGAGCTGCGGCAGCAGCAGGTCGCTGGGCTCGGCGAGGCCCAGGCCCTTGGCCGGATCGTCGCTGATCATGGTGACCGTCACCCAGTGCAGGGGCAGCGTGTGGTCCATGAGCTGGCGCACGAAGGGGCTCTGCTGGATGCTCTGCGTGTACTCCGTTGCACGCGGGGAGGCGAGCAGCGTCCTGGCGCGCGTGGCAAGTGCGTCGAGATCGGCCTGCTCCGCCCGGGGCAGGATGGCGTGTGCCGGATAGGAACTGGCGCTCGCCCAGTAGAGGTCGAATTCGGCAGACACATCCTTGGCCACGGGGCCGATGGCCATCACATCGAGATCGGCAAAGAGCACGCCTTCGGTGGCGCCGAAATACTCATCCCCCACGTTGCGGCCGCCGACGATGGTGGCGCGGTTGTCGGCGGTGAACGACTTGTTGTGCATGCGCCGGTTGGCCCGCTTCAGGTCGGCGACGTAGCCCAGCACCTTGGGCTTGCGCAGCATGAACGGATTGAAGAGCCGCACCTCGATGTTCGGGTGGCGCGTGAGTGCCGCCAGTTCCATATCGAGGCCCGCCGTGCCCACGTCGTCGATGAGCAGGCGAACGCGCACGCCGCGATCCGCGGCGCCCAGCAGCTCGCCGAACAGCAGCGTGCCGGTGATGTCGTTGCGCCAGATGTAGTACTGCACGTCGAGCGTGCGTTCGGCGGCGCGCGCCAGCAGTGCGCGTGCCGCAAAGGCATCATGCGGATCATGCAGGGGGTGGATGCCGGAGAGCCCGGGATGCTGCGCGAGGTCGGGCGCGATGCCGCGTCCTAGCGCTGTCTGCTCTGCCTCCTCGGCAGGGAGTGCATGCGACACGCTGCGTCCCGCGAGCGGCGGCAGGCTGCAGCCGAACAGCGAGAGCAGGCAGGCAACGCCCAGCGACGTCAGGGCGGCCCTGCGCGCACCGCGCCTGGGGCGGCTGCCCGGAATGTCTGCCGTGGTCGGAGTGCTGTTCATGCTGCGGTCCATGGAAAAGAAGTGCGCCTGGGCGTGTGCCGGGCCGGGAGGGGGAGAAAGCCGGGATCGCCCCAGCATACCAGCCCGGGTGCCATGGCCTATGCCGTGGTGCCGCTCTCCTCATGATCGAGGCCGGCCATGGCGAGCAGCTCGCGCCAGCGCTCGGCCTCCACCGGAACGCCATGCTCCAGCGAGCGGGCGCGTGCCTCGTGGCGACGCGATCCGGGCTGCCTTTTCTGGCCGGCGCCGGCCATGGCGGCCACCAGGGTCTCGCATCGCTGCGCGAAGCCCTGTCCGCTCGTGAGACGCGGATCGATCGCGATGATGAGCTGGCCTGTATACGGTGTCTGCGCTCCGGGGTGCCCGCTCCAGTCGAACTCGAACGAGAAGTTGCCGCCGGTGAGGGCCGCGGCCAGCAGCTCCACCATCATCGACAGCGCCGAGCCTTTGTGCATGCCATGTTCGCCACCGAATGGCAGCAGTGCGCCGCCCTCCAGGATCTCGCGGGGCTTGGTTGTGTGCTCGCCATGGCGATCCACGCCGTAGCCCTGGGGCACGTCATGGCCCGCGCGCGCCGCGATCTGGATGTCCCCGTGGGCAATGGCGCTGGTCGCGAGGTCGAACACCACAGGTTCGCCGTTCTCGCGCGGCGCGGCAAAGGCGATGGGGTTGGTGCCGAACAGGGCGGTGTGCCCTCCGCTGGGTACGACGCAGGCCATGCTGTTGACCACGGTGAGCGCCACCAGCCCTTCGCGGGCCAGCGGCTCCACATCGGGCCAGAGCGCGGCGAAGTGGTGCGAACGGCGAATCGCCATCAGCGCGATGCCGTTGGCCCGCACCTTGGCGAGGAACGCATCGCGTGCCGCGAAGAAGGCGGGCTGCGCAAAGCCGTTGGCGGCATCCACTGCGATGAAGCCGGGTGCCTTGTCTTCCACCACCGGCACGGCCTTGCCGTCGACCCAGCCGCTCTTCAAGGTGGACACGTAGCCGGGAATACGGAACAGCCCGTGGCTCATGGCGCCATCGCGCTGGGCCGAGGCGCAGTTGTCCGCCAGGATGGCCGCAACCCCGGGACTGGTGCCGTTGCGCTCGAAGATGCGCTCCAGCACGCTGCGCATGCGCGGGAATGGAATGTGGACTGACTCTACCGGGGACGGGTTCTGCATGGTGCGCTGGATCTCCTGGATGGGTTGTTCTGGTAGTGGATGAGAATACCGGAAGAAAATGGTGCTTCGCGGGATATCGGGGTGGATGGAGCCGCGTGAAGAATGGGTGCGCTGTGTTCGCGGTGAGAGTCTTCGTTTGGGGGTGCTGATATGGCCCCTCATACTTTGTTGCAAAGGCTTGCCGTACCAAAGTACTGTCTGCGCCTTTGCGTCGCGTCTGAGGGGCCATCTCAGCATTGTTGTGACCAGTTCATAGCGGGCGCGCGCTGCTCAGGCTGTCGTTCAAAAGAGCCTTGCGTTTTATCTCGGCAGCGTGATGAACAAAAAACGCAGCGACTTTTGTTCGCTGCGTTCATGCTGGCTCCGGCCAGGGTCGGTATGTTGTGCGGCGATGGGCTCAGTCCCCCATCACGACCCCTTCGCGCCGCGGGTCGGCGCCGCCCAGCCACATCGGCTTGCCGTGGATTTCCGCGCGCGTGATGGCCTGCAGGCCGCTGGTCATGTTCATCTCGCGTACCTCGGCGCCGCGTTCGCGCAGAGCGGACACGGTGGATTCGGGGAAGCGTTTCTCCTCGAGCATCGTCGGCCCGTTGAGCGAACCGAAGTTGGGCAGGTTGATGGCCTGCTGCGGTGTGAGTCCCCAGTTGAAGATGCCGTAGAGCAGCTTGCTGGTGTAGTGGATGATGAGTGCGCCGCCGGGGCTTCCGCCGCTCATCAGCAGTTGGCCGTTGTTCTTATCGAAGACCAGTGTGGGCGCCATCGACGAGCGCGGACGCTTGCCGGGCTCGACGCGGTTGGCGATGGGCTTGCCATCGGCGTCCCGGGGCGCAAAGCTGAAATCGGTCAGCTCGTTGTTGAGCAGGAAGCCCTTGACCATCTGGCGCGAGCCGAACTGGTCCTCGATGGTGGTCGTCATGGCCACCGCGTTGCCCATGCTGTCGACCACGCTGATGTGGCTGGTTCCGTGCTCGATCTGGTCAGGCATGGGGGCGTAGCTGGTCTTCACCATGCCGGGTGTTCCGGGCTTGGCGATGTTCATGCTTTTCGGCCCGATCAGCTGGGCGCGGCCCGCGAGATAGGCCGGGTCGACCAGGCTGCTCCAGCTGCCGGCGGGCGGCTTCACGAAGTCCGGATCGGCAACATACAGGTTGCGGTCCGCAAACGCGAGCCGCGAGGCCTCGTTGTACAGGTACAGCCAATCGGCACCGGGCAACTGGCCCTTGGGATCGTTGGGGCCTGTCAAGCCGTCCTGCAGCGCCATCGCGGTGGCATCGGTGTTCTTCAGGATGCCCAGGATCTGCGCCACGGCAATGGCGCCGGAGCTCGGCGGCGGAAAGCCGCACATGCGATAGGTGCGCGCCGACAGCTGGTAGTCCGTGCACAGCGCCTCGCGCTTCTTCGGCTGGTAGCTGGCCAGGTCGGCCAGCGTCATCCTGCCGGGATTGGTGGGGTGCTTGTTCACCTTGTCGACGATGGCCTGCGCCACCTCGCCCTCCAGCAGCGCCTTCGAGCCGTTCTTTGCGATGCCGCGCAGCACCTTGGCGAGCTCGGGGTTCTTCAGCACGTGGCCCACGGGCCAGGGCTTGCCGTCGGCATCGAAGAAGTAGGCCCGTGCGGTGGGATCGTTCGCAAGGTATTTCTCGTTCGACAGCAGCGTGTTCAGGCGGGCACTGACCTTGAAGCCGTCCTCGGCCAGCCCGATGGCCGGCTCGAACAACCTGGCCCAGGGAAGCTTTCCGTGTTCCTTGTGCGCGAGCTCCAGCATGCGCACGGCACCCGGGACACCGACAGAGCGCCCGCCGACCACGCCTTCGATGAAGGGCATGGGCTTGCCGTCCTTGCCAATGAACAGGTTCTCGTCGGCGGCAGCCGGTGCGACCTCACGGCCGTCATAGGCCTCGACCTTGCTGCCGGTCGCGTGCAGCAGGAAGGCCCCGCCCGCAACGCCGCTGGATTGCGGCTCGACTAGCGCCAGCACCATCTGCACCGCGATCGCGGCATCGACGGCGCTGCCGCCGGCCTTGAGCACCTTGTATCCGGCCTCGGTCGCCAGAGGATTGGCGGCTGCGACGGCGAACTGCGAGGTGGCCCAGCCCGGCTTCTCCGTGTAGCCGGATGCGCCTTCGGGTTGAGCCGCCGCATCCACCTTGAGCGACGGCGTGCTGGAACAGCCGCCCAGCAAGAGGGCCGCGAGGGCGGCAGTGGACAGCAGTGGCAATCGATTGCGAGGGGGCAGGGTGGTGGGGGCCATGACGATGTCTCCTTCTGTTCGGCAAAACGATGGGGTACATCCTAAGGGATTGGCATTGCATCCCATCAGGGGCACGGCCACGCAATGCGGCGTTGGCCTACACGTGGGCCTGCGGAAAACACGCAAGGACGCCGCTGCATCCCCGCAGGGGCGCACCCACCCCCCCTGCACAGATCGCCAACAGGATCTCAGAGGCGCTTGAGGCCGCAGACCAGCGAGTCCGATACGCCAGGTGCCTCGTTGCCCGCCACGCGCAATTCGTTCTTGGCGTTGGCCACTTCCACGTCGCGCGGCAGCGCCACCCCGTTCTTCACGGCCAGGATCTCGGCCATCACGCTCACCGCGATCTCCGCCGGCGTCTTGCTGCCGATGTAGATGCCGATCGGGCCGCGCAGGCGCGCAAGGCTTTCCTCGGTTTCGTCGAAGTACTCGATCATGCGCTCGTGCCGGGCCTGGTTGTTGCGGCGCGAACCAATGGCGCCCACATAGAACGCATCGGTCTTCAAGGCCTCCAGCAACGCCAGGTCGTCCAGCTTGGGGTCGTGCGTGAGGGCCACCACGCAGCTGCGGCGATCGGGCCTGAAGGCCAGCACCACGTCGTCAGGCATGTCGCTCACCACCTTGGCCGCAGGCACGCTCCACGCCCCGCGATACTCGTCGCGCGGGTCACACACGGTGACCGCAAATCCGCTGAAAAGCGCCATCGTCGCAAGGTATTCGGTGAGCTGGCCTGCCCCGATCAGCAGCATGCGGTACTCGGGTCCGAAAGTGCTTTTGAGCTGCGTCGGCGACAGCTGGAGCTCGGTCGGGGCAGCGGCTTCGGCGAGGGTGACGGTCCCATCGGACAATTGCACGATCCGGTCCACCAGCTGGCCTGACTCCAACGCCGTGACCAGTTCGGCCAGCTTCAGCGCATCGGGGTCGTACTCGAGCAGCAGCTCCAGCGTGCCGCCGCAGGGCAGTCCGAAGCGGTGAGCCTCGTCTGCCGTGACGCCGTATTTCACAAAGCCGGGCGCTCCAAGGGGAATGACCTGGGCGTCGGCGTTCCGGGTGCCGGCCGGTGCGGCGTTCGCATAGGCCTGTGTGTAGCGGTAGATCAGATCGTCCTCGATGCAGCCGCCAGAGACCGAACCGACCACCGCACCGTCCTCGCACAACGCCATGATCGAGCCTATGGGGCGCGGTGACGATCCCCAGGTGCGCACCACGGTGGCAAGCAGCGCGCGCTTGCCTGCCGCCCGCCAGTCGTGCAACTGGCGCAATACCATGACATCGAGATTTTCCATGTCGGTGATTCTGCAATGGCTGGAGGATTCCTGCTCTCAGGTGGTTTCTGGGCCTTCGCCGGCCTCCTTCTTCCCGAGGCCCATCTTCTTCATCAACCCGCTCATCATTCCGGTCTTGCCGGCAGCCTCCTCATCCTCGGGCGGGCCGTAGCGGCGCTGCATCTCCTTGTCGAAGCGCTTGAAGAAGTCTTCCGCAAGCGACTTGGCCGCGCCGTCGATCAGGCGCTGCCCCAGTTGCGCGACCTTTCCTCCGACCTGCGCGTTGACGGTGTACGCCAGTTCGCAGCCTGCGTCGTTGGGCAGCAGCGTGACCTTGGCGCTGCCCTTGCCGAAACCGGCGGCGCCGCCCTGGCCATCGAAGGCGATGGTGTAGCTTTGCGGCGGAACGATGTCGGAGAGCGTGATCTGCCCCGAGAACTTGGCCGACACCGGACCGATCTTGAGCGCCATGCCGATGGCATACCGGTTGTCGCCGTTGGCCTCGACGCGATCGCATCCGGGGATGCAGACCTTGAGCACCTCGGGATCGTTGAGCGCGTCCCACGCCTGTTGCTGCGAGACGCCGAGCTGGCGGCTGGATTGCATGTCCATGGGGAACTCCTTCGGTCTGTTGTGTCTGTGGTGTCGGCTGGTTCAGGTGTCCTGGAAACGCCCGACCTGCTGGGGATGTGGCCGTGGGCGAGGGCTGGAGCCGGAATTGGAGCGTGAAGGCGCCCCGGCCAGCAACTGCGCGATGCGAGCGGCCAGCTCGTCCAGGCTCTGCAGGTTGTGCACTGCCAGCATGCCGTCCGCATGCGAGTGCAACTGGGCGGCGCCACGCGCAAGTGGTGCATAGCCGTCAAAGCGAAGCAGCGGGTTGAGCCAGAGAAGCGCGCGGCTGTTGCGGCAGAGCCAGTCAAGCTCGTTGGCCAGCAGCCCGGGCTCGCCGGTATCGAGTCCGTCGCTGATCATCAGCACCAGGGTGCGCTGCCCGGTCAGCCTGCGCGCGTGCTCGCGACGCAGGGTGGCAAGCGACTCTCCCAGCCGTGTGCCTCCCGCAAAATCGTCGATGGCGGCATTGCAGGCTTCCAGCATGTCGTCGGGATCGCGCAGGGCGAAGGCCGGGGTCAGGTCGGTGAGCCGGGTGCCGAAGGCGAACACGTCGCGCCGGAGGTGGCGCCTGGGACGGCGGCCCTGGGTGCCTGCGCCGCCACGGGTCGCCGAATGCAGGAAGGCGAGCAGCAGGCGCGCATAGCGCTCCATCGAGCCGGAGACATCGACCAGGACGAGCAGCGGCAGCGCTTGACGCGTTCGCCGCAGCCTGGGGATGCGCAGTGGCTCACCCGAGTGCCGGGCGGCCTCGCGCAGCATGCCGGGCCAATGCGGCCGCTCCCCACGCGAGCCGGGCTGCATGCGGCGCGTGGCGTATTCCGGAATGGGCAGGGCGATCTCGCGCGCCAGGCGCTCGACCAGCCGGAACTCGCTCGCGCTCAGGGCGTTGAAGTCGGCATGGTGCAGTCGCTGGCGCTCGCTCGCGGTCATCGCCGCGTCGAGGTCGAGCAGGTCTTCCTTTGCGGACTGCGGCGTGCGGCCCTTGTCGCTTTCGCGCGGTGGCGACAGCGCCTCGCTGGTGCGCGGCTTGCGTTGGGGCGGGGTGGGCCGTGTCTCGGTGCGGGGCAGCATCTGTGCGAGCAGCTTGTTCGCGATGTCGGGGTTGCGGAACATGGCGTCGAACAGCTCGGCAAACACGGCGCGATCCTGCTCGCGGCTCACCAGCGATGCCTGCAGCGCGCAGCGCAGGTCATCCCGGCGTGCCAGGCCGACCAGCCGCGCCGCCTCGCACGCGAGGGCGATGCGCGAGCTGTCCAGCGGCACGCCTGCCCGGCGCAGCGCACGCGCGAGCGCCAGGATCTGCTCGGGCAGCTTGCCGCTGCGTGCGTCGCCAAGCGAGGACCTCGGGGTGTTCATGATGGTGCCTGCGCGGGGGCGAGCAGCTCCCTGGCCAGATCCTGCGTGAGCGCGGCCACGTCGTCGCGCTGCTTGAACAGGATGCCCGCGGTGCTGGTGACCACCTCGGGGTCGAGGTCCAGCGTGTCGAGCGCCACCAGTGCCCTGGCCCATTCCACGCTTTCCGCGATGGCCGGTGTGCGCTGGAACGCGCCGGCGAAGGGCTGGCTGCGCAGCCGGTTCACGAACTGGGCCACCTGTTCCGTCAGTGCTGCACCTGCTTGCGGAACCAGCGTGCGCAGGATCTCCAGCTCGCGCTCGCGGCCGGGATGGTCGAGCCAGTGGTAGAGGCAGCGGCGCTTGACCGCGTCGTTGAGATCGCGCGTGCGATTGCTCGTCAGGATGGTGACGGGCGTGCTTGCGGCGCGGATCGTCCCCAGTTCGGGAATGCTGACCTGGTACTCGCCCAGATACTCGAGTAAAAAGGCCTCGAACGGCTCGTCCGCGCGATCGACTTCATCGATCAGCAGCACGGCGCCGGGCAGGGGAGCCTGCAGCGCCTGCAGCAGCGGGCGCTTGATCAGGTAACGCTGCTGGTAGATCTCGCGCTCGAGCTCCTGCACGCCCTCGCTGCCCGCATGGACATGCTCGGCGGCGCGCATGTGCAGCATCTGCGCGGAGTAGTTCCATTCGTAGAGCGCATCGCGCAGTTCCATGCCGTCGTAGCACTGCAGCCGGATGAGATCGCGCTGCAGCACCCTCGATAGCGCCTTGGCCAGCTCGGTCTTGCCCACGCCGGGCTCGCCTTCCAGCAGCAGCGGGCGCTGCAGGCGCAGGGACAGGAATACCGCCGTGGCCAGCGGCCGGTCGGCGAAGTAGCCGGCCCCCGCCAGAGCCTGCATCACGCCATCGATGGATTCAAGGGAGGAAGATGTCGTGATGCCGGAACTCATGGCGAACGCTGTGTCGTTATCGAAGCTCAGTGTCCCAGCGCCCTGGCGACCGCGCGCTGCGTCTGCACGCTGATCAGGTTGGCGCGGTAGGCGGCGGAGCCATGCAGGTCGCTGGAGAGCTCTGCCGCATCGATCGGTACGCCAGCCGCCGCTTCGGGGGTGAAGCTCTGCTGCAGCGCCGCCTCGAGCCCCTGGTGGCGGAACACCCCATTGCCGCCGCCCGTGACCGCGACGCGCACACCGTCATCGGTCTGCGCGACGAACACGCCGATCAATGCAAAGCGCGATGCGGGTTGCTTGAACTTCATGTAGGCCGCGCGCCGTGCGATGGGAAAGCGGATGGCGGTGATCACCTCGCCATCCTCGAGCGCCGTCGAGAACATGCCCAGAAAGAAGTCATCCGCCGCGATCTCGCGCCGCGTGGTGACGACCGTTGCGCCGAGGCCGAGCACGGCGCTGGGATAGCATGCGGAAGGATCGTTGTTGGCCACCGAGCCGCCCATCGTGCCCATGGCGCGTACCTGGCGGTCGCCGATGTGCGCAGCCAGGTCGGCCAGGGCGGGGATGGCGTCCTGCACGTCCTTGCTCGAGGCCACGTCGGCATGGCGTGTCATTGCGCCGATCACGATGTGGTTGCCGTCGCGCCGGATGCCTGCAAGTTCCCTGATGGCGCCCAGGTCGGCCAGGGTCTCGGGGCTGGAAAGGCGCAGCTTCATCGATGCGAGCAGCGTCTGCCCGCCGGCCAGCAGCCTGGCTCCCGAGCCCGCCATCTGGGCCGCGGCGGCGAGCGTGGCGGGGCGTTGGTAGTCGAATGTGTACATGACGGGACTCCTCAGGCCTTGGCAGCTTGGATGGCTTCCCACACGCGCGATGGCGATGCGGGCATGTCGAAGTCGTTCACGCCCAGCGGGTGAAGGGCATCGAGCACGGCATTGATGACGGCCGGTGGCGAACCGATGGCGCCAGCCTCGCCGCAGCCCTTGGTGCCCAGCGGGTTGTGCGTGCAGGGCGTGCAGACGGTGTCGAGCTTGAACTCGGGGAAGTCGTCGGCGCGCGGCATGGTGTAGTCCATGAAGCTGCCCGTGATGAGCTGGCCCGTCTCGCGGTCATATACGCAGTTCTCCATCAGTGCCTGGCCGATGCCCTGCACGATGCCCCCGTGCACCTGACCCTCGACGATCATCGGGTTGATGATGGTGCCGAAATCATCGACGGCGCTGAAGCGATCCACGCGCACCACGCCCGTCTGCGGATCGACCTCCACCTCGCAGATGTACGTGCCTGCGGGGTAGGTGAAGTTGGTCGGGTCGTAGAACGCAGTCTCGTTCAGCCCCGGCTCCAGCGTGGCGAGCGGGTAGTTGTGCGGCACGTAGGCCGTGAGTGCGATCTGGGCGAAGGGGATCTTCTTGTCGGTCCCCTTCACCACGAACTCTCCCCCCGTGAAGTCGATGTCGGCATCGCTCGCCTCCATGAGGTGCGCTGCGATCTTCTTTGCCTTGGCCTCGATCTTGTCGAGCGCCTTCATGATGGCCGCACCGCCCACGCTGATGGAGCGCGATCCGTAGGTTCCCATGCCGAAGGGTACGCGTCCGGTGTCGCCGTGCACCACCTCCACGTTCTCGACGGGAATGCCGAGGCGTCCCGCCACCACCTGAGCGAACGTGGTCTCATGGCCCTGGCCGTGGCTGTGCGATCCGGTGAACACCGTCACGCTGCCGGTGGGGTGCACGCGCACCTCGCCGCATTCGAACAGGCCGGCCCGTGCGCCGAGCGCTCCGGCGATGTTCGAGGGGGCCAGGCCGCAGGCCTCGATATAGCTCGAATAGCCGATGCCGCGCTTCAGCCCCCTGGCCTCGCTGGCCTTGCGGCGTGCATCGAAGCCTGCCACGTCGGCGAGCTTCTCTGCCTTGTCCATGCAGGCGTTGTAGTCGCCCACGTCGTACTGCAGGGCAACCGGCGTCTGGTAGGGGAACTGCGTGATGAAGTTGCGGCGCCGGATCTCGGCCTGCGGCAGGCCTAGTTCCCAGCCGCAGCGGCTCACGAGGCGCTCCAGAAGATAGGTGGCCTCGGGGCGGCCCGCACCACGATAGGCATCGACCGGCGCGGTGTTGGTGAACCATGCATCGACGGCGATGTGGATCTGCGGGCAGGTGTACTGGCCCGCCAGCAGCGTGGCATAGAGAATCGTCGGGATGGCGGTGGAGAACGTCGAGAGGTAGGCCCCCAGGTTCGCATCGGTGTGCACGCGCATCGCCAGGAACTTGCCGTCCTTGTCCATCGCCATCTCGGCATGGCTCACATGGTCGCGGCCGTGCGCATCCGACAGGAAGGCCTCGCTGCGGTCGGCTGTCCACTTGATGTTGCGGTTGAGCTGCCTGGCGGCCCAGGTCAGCGCCACGTCCTCGGCATACAGGTAGATCTTGGAGCCGAATCCACCGCCCACGTCGGGGGCGATCACGCGCACCTTGCTCTCGGGAAGGCTGAGCACGAATGCGGTCAGCAGCAGACGCTCCACATGCGGGTTCTGGTTGGCCACGTAGAGCGTGTATTCGTCGTTGGCGCGGTTGTACGAACCGATGGCCGAGCGTGGTTCCATCGCATTCGGAACCAGCCGGTTGTTCACCAGGTCGAGCTTCGTGACGTGCGCTGCGTTCTTGAAGGCGGCATCGACCGCGCCTGCATCGCCCAGCTCCCAGTGGTAGCAGCGGTTGTCGGGCGCCACGTCGTGCAGGGCAGGGCCTTTCTTCGCATCGGTGACGTTGACGACGGCATCGAGCACGTCATAGTCGACCTGCACCGCCTCGGCCGCATCGCGCGCCTGCTGGAGTGTCTCTGCAACGACCATCGCCACGTGGTCGCCCACGTAGCGTGCCTTGCCGATCGCCAGAATGGGATGCGGCGGCTCCTTCATCGGTTCGCCGTTGCTGCTGGTGATGAGCCAGCCGCACGGCAGGCCGCCCATCTTGCCTTCGATGTCCTTGCCGGAAAACACGCCGATCACGCCGGGCATGGCCTTGGCTGCGCTCACGTCCACGTTCCTGATGGCGGCGTGCGCATGCGGCGAGCGCACGAACACGGCATGCGCCTGGCGCGCCATGGTGATGTCATCGGTATATTGGCCTGCGCCCGTCAGGAACCGGTAGTCCTCCTTGCGGAGCACGGCCTCGCCGATGTGCGGCAGCTTGGAAATGTCGGTAGCCCCCATGAGTCTTCTCCTTCAGGTATGGACAGTCTCAGGAGCCGGCGGCCATGGCCGCCTTGCCTTGGACAACGGCCTTGACGATGTTCTGGTAGCCCGTGCACCGGCACAGGTTGCCCTCGAGCAACTCGCGGATCTCGGCCTCGCCCGCATCGGGATGGTTCCTGCAGATGTCGACCGCGCTCATCACCATGCCCGGCGTGCAGAAGCCGCATTGCAGCCCGTGACACTGCCGGAAGGCATCCTGCATCGGGTGCATGGTGCCGTCGGCGGCGGCCATGCCTTCGATGGTGGTGATGTTCGCCCCGTCGTGCATCACCGCGAGCGTGTTGCACGACTTGATTGCCCGGCCGTTCACGTGCACCGTGCAGGCGCCGCATTGCGCGGTGTCGCAGCCCACGTGCGTGCCGGTGAGGTTGAGATGCTCGCGGATCGCCTGGACGAGCAGGGTGTTGGATGGAACGTCAACGCTCGCGGCTTGGCCGTTGACCGTGAATTGCACTTTCATCGGGTTTGTCTCCTGTGTGCGTGGCCTCTGCTGTCAGTGGGTGGGCCCTGGAATTCGACGGGTGGATCACAGCGCCTATCGTGATGAGCCCGGAATGCGCCCGGATCAGGCAAAACCCTGAAGGCGGGCGGACGGACATCGAATATTCTCAAAATGGAACACTTCGCGACCGTGCACTTCCGATGTGCCGGTGTTGAATGCGTTGTTTCAATTTGTCGTTGCAAGCCACATTCCATGCACAGCCAGCACGATTCCCTTGCCGCACAGCGTCTTGCCCAGATCAGCCGTGCACGCCAGTCGGTTCTTGCCGACGGCGATGCCGTGGGGACGGGCGAGTCCTATCCGCTGGGCATGGGGTCGGATTTCGACTGGATCGAGCGCTCATGGAGGCGCTGCATGGCACAGGGCCTGCGGCCGGAGCAGCATGTCGGCTTCGACCTGGTTTCTGCGCAGCAGATGCGCCGGGTACGCGAGGTGCATCGCCCGCTCGTCGAGGCCGCGCGGCCCGTGCTGCAGGGCCTGGGCCGTGCAACGGCCAGCACCCGGTATTTTGCGATTCTCACGGACGCCGACGGTGTGGTGGTGGACACGGCTGGAGCCATCGACCATTCGGATGCAAGGGTGCACAGCATTGCGCGCGTGGGGGTGGACCTGTCCGAGCGCAGTATCGGCACCTCGGCCATCAGCGCCGCGCTCTCCGAACGCCATCCTGTCTGGCTGCATCGTGGGGAGCACTTCTTTCACGACACCTCGGTGTACAGCTGCGCGGGTGCGCCGGTGTTCGACGCGAACGGTCGATGCACGGGCATGCTGGACCTCACGGGCGTCGATGCGGTGGAGCGCCCGGAGCTGCGACATCTGGTTGCGCGCGCCGCGCGACATATTGAAAACGCGCTGGTCGCTGGAGTGCCGCACCGTTTGCTGCTGCGCCTGAACTGGCCCGGGCAGTGGGACGGAGGCGATGGTGATGGTTTGCTGGCGCTCGACGCAGAGGGCTGGGTGACGGGCGCCAACCAGGTGGCGCGCCAGATTGTCTCCGGGCTGGCGCACGCGGCCGGGGCATTGCATGTCGAGGAACTGTTCGCCGCACCGGTGCATGTGCTGTTCGATGCGGCGCGCCGCAGCACGCATGCCGATGCGAGCGTGGAGATACCTCTGTGGTCCGGGTTGCGCGTACAAATACGTGCACAGATACGTGAACAAAAGCGCGCGCAGTGGGCGGGGGAGGATCCCTCGCCTGACGCGGTGGCGCATGCCGACCCGGCATTGGATGCGCCCCAGGTCGCGCTGCCGCTCAAGGACCTGGAGCTGACGCTCGTGCACCAGGCCGTGGCCAATGCGCGCGGCAACGTGGCCCAGGCTGCACGGGCCCTGGGCATCAGCCGCGCGACGGTCTATCGCAAGCTGGGGCGCAGGCAGCCTGAGCGCTGAGGCGCGTCACTTGCCCTGCAGCTGCGGGCGGCTCACCGTGCTGAAAACGTACTTGAGGCTGTCGCCCAGCGTGCTCTCCCACACCATCCACTCGTGCTTGCCGTTCACGATGCGAAGCTCGGCGGGCTGCTTGGCGCGGCGCAGCTGGGAGTAGAGGTTGGTCGCCTCCGCTTCGATCATGAATTCGTCGTCGTCACCCGAGTTGATGTACATGGGAACCTGCACGCCCTTCTTGAGGAAGGCATCCATCAGCGGCGGGTAGTTGTACTGGGTCCAGACCGCCTTGCTGTAGGCACCGTCCGTGTTCGGCTCGGCAAACACCTTGACGGAGCGGGCGGATGAATCCGTCGGGGGCTCGGGACTGTAGATGGCGGGCGAGAGCAGGGCCGCGGCCTGGAACTTCTCCGGGTACTTGAGCACGTAGCGCAGCGCGCCATAGCCCCCCATCGACAGCCCGCCGATGACGCGGCCGTCGCGCGTGTTGATGGTGCGGTAGGTCTTCTCGACATGCGGCATCAGGTCGTTGAAGAAGGCACTTTCCATCTTCTCCTTCAGGTCCACATACCAGTTGGTGTTGGCATCCGGCATGACGTAGATGGCGGGCGGAATGTCACCCTGCGCCACCAGCCTGTCGACGGTGCCCTGCATCTTGCCCTTGACGACCCAGTCATTGCGGTTGCCTGCATTGCCGTGCAGCAGGTACATCACCGGATAGCGGGTGTTCTGGTTGGCCTCGTAGCCCGTGGGAAGGTAGACGTTGTAGCTGAGGTTGCGACCAAGCGACGGGCTGTTGAACTCGACTGCGCGCACCTCGCTGGCGTGGGCCGGCAGGGCCGCTCCCAGGCCGATCAGGGTGAATGCGGCGAGCGGGGCGATGGTTTGGATTGCGCGCCATGGGCCATTGTGCATGCTGTTGTCTCCTGGTGTTGAATGGAATGTGCGAGCAGCATTCTAGGGAATGGTTGGCTCGAAAAGCGTTTGCAAGGTGTCTGGATTCCCGTATTCCACGGAAACCGCAAAAGGGCGTTTGGCAGTTGGCGTATTCTGGTTATGTGGTCTGCGATGGGGGTGGCTGGTTCGACTTCTGCTTACTATGTTTTAGGTCGGAGGCCGGGGGCACTCCCGGCCTCTGTCCTAAAAAAGACCTCGGCAACAAAAAAAAGCAGCCCGTTGCCGAACTGCTTTTGTTTATTTCGCTGGCTCTGGCACAGGAGCAGGAGCCAGCATGGTCGATGGTCGATTGCTCAGTCCTTGCTGTCCTGGCCTTCTGCAGAGCCTTCCGGTGCCTGCGCGTCGGCATCTTCCACCGGTGCGTCGGCATTGTCGGCATCGATGCCGGCCTGGCGCAGCGCAGCCTTCTCGCCGGCGGGTGCGAACTTGCTGTACTTGCTGATGATGGAGACCATCTGGCCATAGATGCGCGGGTTGCCGGCGAGGCACTCGCGCTGCTCGAGGAAGTCGGCTTCGCCCGTGAAGTTGCCGACCAGGCCGCCGGCCTCGGTCACCAGCAGCGAGCCTGCAGCCACGTCCCAGATCGACAGGCCGGTCTCGAAGAACGCGTCGGTGTAGCCCGCAGCCACGTAGGCCAGATCCAGTGCGGCGGCGCCGGGGCGGCGCAGGCCTGCACAGCGCTGCATCACGTCGCCCATCAGGCTCAGGTAGTTCTGGAAGTTGTCGCCCGGACGGAAGGGGAAGCCGGTGGAGATCAGGCATTCCGGCATGCGGGTGCGCTTGCTCACGCGGATGCGGCGCTCGTTGAGGAACGCTCCGCGGCCCTTGGTGGCGGTGAACAGGTCGTTGCGCGTGGGATCGTAGACCACGGCCTGCTCGATCTTGCCGCGCACGGCAAGGGCGATGCTCACGCAGTAGACCGGGAAACCATGGATGAAGTTGGTGGTGCCGTCGAGCGGATCGATGATCCAGACGAACTCGGAAGTCTTGGAGCCATACTCATTGCCCGATTCCTCGGCCAGGATGCCGTGCTGAGGGTAGGCGGTGAGAAGGGTTTCGATGATGGCGCGCTCGCTCGCCACGTCGACCTCGGTCACAAAATCATTGAGCTGCTTCTGCGATACACGCACTGCCTCGACGTCGAGGGCGGCTCGGTTGATGATGGCGCCAGCGGCGCGCGCAGCCTTGATGGCCACGTTAAGCATGGGGTGCAGGTTGGAGGACGACATGGATTGTGATGAGGAGCGGTCCGGCCTGTTGCGGCCGTGTAGCGCCCGGCGATGCGGACGCGCGAAAGGAGCCATTCTACAGCGGGTCGGCCGAGGATGTGCAAGGGGAGGGGCAAGTGGGCACGCCGCGAGCTTGGTTATTGGCTGTCGCTTCGAGGCGGCCTGCGGAGGTAGGGGGAGCATGAGGGAACCTGGCGTGGGCCGGTTTTGCTGCGATGCGGTAAAGCGGCGACAATGGAGGGTTCCGCATTGCGGACCGCTTGCTCCGGCTTTTTGAATGAATGTTGGAAAGAGCGCCCGAAGGAATGCCCCAAAACGCCCGAGCGAATGCCATGAAGACCCGTTTCATCCTGATCAACACCAGCCACGCAGGCAATGTAGGCGCGGCAGCGCGCGCGCTCAAGACGATGGGTTTCGACGACATGGTACTGGTGGCTCCACGCTGGCCCAATGTGCTGCGCAAGGAGGAGACCATCCAGCGCGCGAGTGGAGCGCTCGACGTGCTGGAGAAATGCCGCATCGTCGAAACGCTCGACGAAGCGCTTGAGGGCATGAGCCATCTCTGTGCCACCGCCATGACGCCGCGGGACTTCGGTCCGCCAACGCGCACGCCACGTGAGCATTTCGAGCTGCTGATGACCGGACGGCTTGACGCGGTGGAGGCGGCAGGTGCTGCGGCGGACGCGAGCGCCGGTGGCCCCAACGAGAGCGGGGTGGGCTTCCTGTTTGGCTGCGAGCGCTTCGGCATGTCCAACGAGGACGTCTACCGCTGCAACGTGGCGTTGTCGATTCCCACCAATCCGAAATTCGGTTCGCTCAACCTGGCGTCGGCCATCCAGGTGGTGGCCTATGACTGGCGGCAGGCGCTTGGCGGCTTCGACGTGCAGGAGGCGACGCCGCCCATCGACCGTGCGGATGCCGCGCAGGTCGCCGGCATGTTGCAGCACTGGGAGCAGGCGCTTGCTGACATCGGCTTTCTCGATCCGGCGGCGCCCAAGAAGCTCATGCCCCGCCTTAACCAGATGTTCAACCGCGCGCAACTGACGCAGGAGGAAATCCACATCCTCCGCGGTGTTGCCAAGGCGATGATCCAGTCGGCGAAGACAAACCGCTAGACTGCAAATTCCTTTTTCTTCCAAAGATATTCTTTTTCATGTTCGACCGCCTGCGATCCGATATCCAGTGCATTCTTGAGCGCGACCCGGCTGCCCGCAGCACCTGGGAAGTGATCACGTGCTACCCCGGCCTGCATGCCATCTGGCTGCATCGTCCAGGGCACTGGTGTTGGAACCATGGCTTCAAGTGGCTTGGTCGCTTCATTTCCAACTTCTCGCGCTGGCTCACGGGCATCGAGATCCATCCCGGCGCCAAGATCGGCAACCGGGTTTTCTTCGATCATGCGATGGGCGTCGTCGTGGGCGAGACGGCGGAGATCGGCGATGGCTGCACGATCTACCAGGGCGTGACGCTGGGCGGAACGTCGCTGTACAAGGGCGAGAAGCGCCACCCGACGCTGGGCCGTGACGTAGTGGTGAGTGCGGGTGCCAAGGTGCTCGGCGGCTTCGAGGTGGGCGACGGCGCGAAGATCGGCAGCAATGCGGTGGTCATCAAGCCCGTGCCCGCCGGTGCGACCGCGGTGGGCATTCCGGCGCGGATCATCCCGTCCAAGGCCGGGCAGAGCGCGGACGTGACCGATGCCCCCATGCCCGAGCCACTGGCGCCAAGGCCTGGTGCGGGCGCCGCGCCTGCGACTCCGGCCAGTCCGGCACCGTTCTCGGCCTACGGCATCGAGCAGCAGCAGGACGATCCGCTGTCCCAGGCCATGCGCAGCCTCATCGAGCACACGGCCGCCCAGGAGCGCCAGATCGCGCTGCTGTGGCAGAGCATCGAGAAATTGAGCACGGCGGCGCCCAAGGAAGTGGGCGACTGCGTGCCATGCGACGCGGCCAAGCGCGAGAATTTCGCGGCCGAGAAGCTCAACGACCTCGTGGGCAAGTAAAGGGGCGGGCCCTGTCAGGAAGGCAAATGAAAAGAGCGGGCTCCGGGCCCGCTCTTTTTTTACCTGTGCCGCAGCGCAGGAGCGCATGTGGCGATCAGTCGATCGGCACGATGCGCACGCTGGCCTGGCTGTTGGCATCCGCCGCGGCCACGGCGACGAACAGGCGGCGGTGGTTCTCGTCATAGGCCACGCCCTTGATCTTGGGCCAGCCGCTGGCGACCACGCTGGTCTCTCCCTTGGGGCTGATGCGGAACAGCTTGCCGCCCGAGCCGCCGAAGAACAGCGTGCCATCGGATGCGGCCGTCATCAGGTCGATGCCGTCCAGCGTGGTGAATGTCGCGATCTGCTTGCCATCGGCCAGCGTCAGTGCCTGGGCGCGGGCCTTGGCCAGAGAGAACGACAGCACGTTGCCCGTGTTCTGATCGCTCACGTAGATGGCATCGCCCACCACGGCGAGGCCGACGGGCTTGCCCAGGCCCGTGATCAACTCGCGCTCGCTGGCCGACGTGCCGCTCGTCCTGAGCTCGCTCACTGCGCCCGAGCCGCCCTTGATGAACCAGCCATCCAGCAGGGAGCCGTCCGGCGTGGTGGTGATGCCGATGCGACGACGCAGGGCGTCGGTGCCGCCCAGGTTGTAGGCGTTGCCGGTCCTGGGCACCGCCACCACTGCGCCGTCCGTGCCGAAACCGAAGCGTGTGACGTAGAGGGTACCGTCGGAGGTGCGTGTGAGCTGGCCGAGCGTTGCGCCGCTGGCAGGGGCCTTGGGCAGGGCAGCATAGGTCGAGAACTGTGTTCCGCCGTCCCACATGCGGATGCTGTTGGCGGTGTCGTCGGTCAGGAACAGGCGATTCTCGGTGCGGTCCCAGTACAGGCCGTTGAGGCCGGCTGCGACGGACAGCGTGGTCGGGCCGCGGTCCACGTCGTCGCCACTGCCGCCTCCGCAGGCCGACAGGGTCACCGCCGTCGACACCATGCCGATCAACAGCGCACGGCGTAATCCCGATGTCCAGCGCGAGCCGCTCAGGGCGGCAGAAATGAATTTCATGGTCTCCTCGAATCCCGAATGTGAATGATGGATGAAAGCGCTATTATATTTTGGAATAACGATTGATCGACCCACATGACGGAAAACGAACAACCCAAGACAAAAGGCCGCCTCTTCCACCGACCGCTGGCCTTCCTGTGCGCGGCCCTGGCGCTGCAGGCCTGTGGCGGGGGCAGCGGATCTTCCGCGTCCAAGGCCCCTTCCGGGGAGACGCCGCCCGGGGGCGTCGCATGGCAGTGGAACCTGCCAGCCGGCTTCACTCCGCCGCCGGTGCCCAAGGACAACCCGATGAGCGTGGCCAAGGTCGAGTTGGGCCGCGCGCTGTTCCATGACGTGCGCCTGTCGGGCAACGCCACGCAATCGTGCGCAAGCTGCCACACGCAGGAAAGTGCCTTCACCGACAATCGCTCGCTCTCGCGCGGCTCGACCGGGGAGGTGCACCCACGCAACGCGCAGCCCCTCGCGAACGTGGCGTGGAACACGACGCTCACCTGGGCCAATCCGAACGAGCGCACGCTGGAACACCAGATGCTCACGCCGATCTTCGGCACCAACCCTGTCGAGCTGGGCGTGAACGAAGGCAACCGTGCCAGCGTGCTCGCCCGCTTCCAGTCGGACGCCGGCTATGCGCAGCGCTTCAAGGCGGCGTTTGCGGGCGAGGCCGACCCGGTGAACTGGGACAACATCGTCAAGGCCATTGCCGCTTTCGAGCGCAGCCTGGTTTCCGCAGACAGCCGTTACGACCGATCTGTGGCGGGCAAGGCCTCGCTGACCGCGCAGGAGACGCGCGGCATGAAACTGTTCTTCGGTGACCAGGCCAGGTGCTCGCAATGCCACGGCAGCCCGAACTTCAACGACCAGTTCAGCACGGCCGCCAGCCTGCAGGCCGATCCGTCGTTCCACAACACGGGCCTGTTCAACATCGGGGGCACTGGTGCGTATCCCGAACCGAATCGGGGCGTGTTCGAGATCACGGGGCAGGCGCAGGACATGGGCCGATTCCGCGCCGCGAGCCTGCGCAACATCGAACTCACGGCACCCTACATGCACGACGGGAGCATAGGCACGCTCGAGGCCGTGCTCGATTTCTATGCCGCGGGCGGGCGGGAGGTGGGCAACGGCCTGTATGCCGGTGACGGCAGGCTCAATCCCTACAAGGACGAACGTATCTCGCAGATCCGCCTCGATGCCACCGACAAGGCCGATCTCGTCGCCTTTCTCAAGACGCTGACAGATACCGCCTTCGTGACGAATCCGGCCTTCTCCGCGCCGGCAAGCCGTTGACTCGTCCGCACCCCATGCTGCACGCCATTGGCGGCGTATAGAACCCTGATGTGTCGGCCTGGGCTCTTCTGCACTGGAGCAAGGGCAGGCGATGGGTAGGCGTGGGAGTTGTCGCCATAGAGACATCCCAAATGCGCGGATGCAACGAAATTCGGTGCCGACAGAAATCAGGCGACACCGCTATTTTCCGGCGCGTGTCCGTATCCATTGCATAAGGAAGCAGTCCATGAACGTCAGTCAGGCCATGAAGGAGCGCCGCTCGGTGCGCGCCTTCCAGTCCCGTATACCCTCCGCGGAGGATGTCCAGAAGCTCATCGCCGACGCGGCGCTGTCCGCGTCCGGCGGCAACCTGCAGCCCTGGCGCGTGACGGCGCTGGCGGGGGAGCCGCTTCGGGAACTGACCGACGCCGTCGCCACGGCGCAGCCCGCCGACGACAGCGAAGTGCCGCACATGTCGTATCCGCCGAGCCTGTGGGATCCCTACCGCTCGCGCCGTTTCAAGAACGGTGAGGACCTGTACAGGACCATCGACATTCCACGCGACAACAAAGCCGCTCGCCTGGAGCAACTGGCAAGGAACGGCCTGTTCTTCGGCGCCCCGGTGGGCGTGATCGTGCAGGTGGACGAACGCATGGGCTATGCGCAGTGGCTCGACCTGGGTATCTACCTGCAGTCGTTCATGCTGCTGGCGACGGAGCGCGGCATGGCGACCTGCCCGCAAGGCTACTGGCGCCGCTTCCGCGACACGGTGGAGCAGGTGCTGCAGGTGCCGCAACCCTATCGCGTGGCCTACGGCGTTGCGCTGGGTTACGAGGACACGGAGGCTCCGATCAACACGCTGCGCGCCGACCGTGCGCCCTTCGAGGAATGGGCCGACCTGCGCGGCTTCGGCTGAGGCTGCGTGAAGCCCTGTTGGAAGCCATGTTGGAGGTGCGGCCGGTATTCCGATCCGTGGAAAGCGGACCTGTGACAGCCGTATTCATGAATTGATAACAACGTTGTCACACCCGGTTGAAAGACTCGCCCGTTTTCAACGAGGGCATAGAAATGCGACAGACTACTCTGGCGGCAGCGATGGCAACGCTGCTCGCCTGTTCGATGGCAAGCACCCAGGCGGCAACCGAGATGGTGCCACTGAAGGCGGGCAGCCCCGCCAAGGCACGGATGGCGCTGGACGCCAGGCTGCTGAAGGCCGATGCGAATGGCAAGGTATATGCCAACGAAGTATTCAGCGACAAGTTGGCGACAGCGCTTCCGGCGGGCTGGCGCACTCCCGCCTGGAACAAGGGTACGGTCGGCATCGACCCCGCCACCGGCAACCTGATCATCGACGGTACCAAGGATTCCACCAACATGACGGCGGTGATCCTGCCGGCGGAGCTCGAAAGCCTGTCGAACTACCGCGTGGACATGGATTTCACGATGGATGCCGTCAACAACGACGGCCGCTGGGCGAGCATCATGTACCGTACCTCGCCACAGGCGAACACGCCCAACTATGAGCCCTATCACCAGTTCGCGATCCGCCAGAACGCGATGCTGGCCAACGGGACCGAATTCGCCGTGCGCCGCAGCGGCGGGTGGCAGGTACCGGACAAGAAGGCATTCACCGAGAAGATCGACAGCACCAGAACCTATACCGCCACGGTGATCGTGCATGGCGACCGCGTCCGCCAGTATCTCAATGGTGTCCTTCAGCAGGACACCACCATCCATGCCGGCCTGGAGAAGGGCGGCGTCGGCATGCAGACCGCAGGTACCAGGATGCGCGTGAAGAGCTACAAGGTGACCGAGCAGCTCACACCGCTGCCCGAGCTCGACATGCCGGTGGCGGTGCAGGAAACGGGAACCGCCGCCTCGATGGCTCCGACCCTGGTGCGGTCGATGTCGACGCTTGCGTCCAGCGAGGGCGACGGCTCGAGCAACTCGCTGTTCACCCTGGACAGCGCGCTCAACCTCGCCAGCGCCGATGGCCGCAGCCTCGGCACGCTCAGGGACCTGTTCGCGCAGGCCAGGCGCGTGACCGTTCCCGTCGTGCGCATCCAGGACAAGGCGACCGTCGACGCCTTGCTCGCGTTCTCCAATGACGTGCATGCGCTCTCCGACATCACCTTCCTGTCCAGCGACGTGCAGGTGCTGAGCTATGCGCGCAGGCAACTGCCCGGCATTCGCACCGCCGTCGATTTCTCCGCGGCGGGGCTCTCGGGCGGCAACGAGTCGCTGCTCAAGATCAGTGGAGACACGAACCGCGCGGGCGCGAAGATCGCACTGCTGCCGGCGCATCTGGTTCAGCGCGAATTCGTCGCGCATCTGCAGCGCCTGCTGGTCACCGTGTGGGCGCAGTCCGATGCGACGACCGCAGAGCAGGCGGCACAGGTGCTGACCACGGGCGTGAACGGCGTGGTGGCCAGCGACAGCACGGTGTTTGCGGACGTCATGCGCCGGTTGCCGGCCAATACCCTGCTGCGCAAGCCGCTGGTCGTCGGCCATCGCGGCATGCCGGCAGGCGGCGAAAACGACGAGAACACGCTCGAGGGAGCCAAGGCCGCCGTGGCCGCAGGCGCCGATGCCGTGGAAAACGACATCTACATCACCACCGACGGCCATCTCGTCATCATGCATGACGAAACGGTCGACCGCACGATGACGGGCGGCACGGGCCGTATCGAGGCCATGACGCTTGCACAGGTGAAGGAACTGAGGTCCAAGACCAAGGGCTGGCAGGTGCCGACGATGCGCGAGTACTTCCGGGCATTCAAGGACAAGCCGATCACCCATTTCATCGAGATCAAGAGCGCGACGCCCGCCGTGGTGACGCAGCTGAAGAAGGAGATGGCCGAGGAGGACGTGGCCGACCAGTCGATCGCGATCTCGTTCCTGCCCGCGCAGATGAAGCTCAGCACCTCGGAGATCCCGGAGCTCGCGCTCGGCTTTCTCGGCGGTGCCGCCGGGTCGGGCAACGTGCTCAACGACGTGCGCACGATCCTCAACGACACGCAGGCCAACAACTCCACGTTCAACCCTTCGTACGGCGGCCTTGCGCGCGCCACGATGGAGGCGGCCAAGCACCGCGGCACCACGTTCTGGCCATGGACGCTCAACAATTCGAACGACTTCTACAAGTTCTACAGCTGGGGTACGAACGGCCTCACCACGGACTATGCCAAGTGGGCATCGGACTTTCCGGTGGAGATATCCCCTGCGGCGCTGCCCGGGAAGATTGCGCTGAACGAACCGACGTCGCTGAGCGTGAACCTGACCACGCAGGTCGGTGAGACGATCCAGGCCCGCGCCAACGAGCTTGTGCTGCTGGGCGGCACGGCCCAGGCCGAGGCTCCGAGCGATGGCGCGATCCGCTTCACCAGCGCGGGAACGGCCATCGTGCTGCCCGGCTACCGCTACAAGATGGGCGACGGCACCCACAGCTATGTGATCGTCTCCAGGCCCGTCACACTGGTGGTGGGCGACGGCGAGGGCAACGTGCTGGGCAACGCCAACTCGGCCAGCGGCGGCAAGGTGGCATGCGGCAGCGCGGTGCCCGGACAGGCCAGCGCCTGCACCGTCACGGCGCAGCCGGGCTATGCCGTGACCGGCGCACTGCCTGCGGGCGATTGCCCGGCGGGCACGTGGAATGACGACCGCACGGTCTACACCACGGGCATCATCAGCGGCCGCTGCACGGTGAACTTCACCTTCGTGCCGCTGCCCGCCGAGGCCTCGCTGGCCGCCGTCGGCAAGAGCGGCGTCCTGCAGGCGACGGTGAGCGGCGGCGGCTCGGGGCTGTGGGCATTCGATGCGGGTGCTGCCCTGTCGGTGGCCGCTGCGACGGGCGCGCCCGATAACGTGAGCTTCCCGTTCGGCGTGACCAGCTTCACGGTGCGCGGTGGCGAGGCGGGCCGGCAGGCCGTGGTCGAGCTGACCTATCCCGAGGCACTGCCGGCGAATGCCAGGTACTACAAGTTCGGCAAGACCCGGAGCCATGCCCAGCCGCACTGGTACGAGTATCCGAATGCCACGATCAGCGGCAACAAGGTGGTGCTCACGCTGACCGATGGCGAGGATGGCGACAACGACCTGCAGGCCAATGGCTCCATCGTCGATCCGGGCGGCGTGGGCGTGACGAAGGCGGCTCCGCCCGTGGGCACCGCGACGCCGGTCCCGTCGCTGGGGGCGGGCGCCGTCGTGGGCCTGTCATGGGCCGTGGGTGCGCTGGCCTGGATGCGCTCGCGCCGCCGCAAGGGAGTGTTGCGAGGCTGATCCGCCTGGCCTTAGGGCACTTTCCTCCGTGCCATGAGCCGTGAACAGAAAAGCCGCTGCAGGGGGCTGCAGCGGCTTTTGGGGGAGGGGCACTTCCAGAAAGCAGTTCAGGCGCGTGTGCGAATCGCTGTTTTCGGGCGGAACCCCTTGCAGACCTCGTCCCGGGTCTCGAGGTA
The DNA here is from genome assembly GCF_014395975.1 of Diaphorobacter ruginosibacter. Lineage (NCBI taxonomy): Bacteria > Pseudomonadati > Pseudomonadota > Betaproteobacteria > Burkholderiales > Comamonadaceae > Diaphorobacter > Diaphorobacter ruginosibacter. Next base: position 1,507,729 of record NZ_CP060714.1, read on the forward strand.
GGGGCCGCCGATCAGGTCGATGCAATACGGCACGGCGGCAAAGATGCCGTTGACCTTCTGCGTGCCGTCGGCGGCCTTCAGGCCCTGCAGCGTCTCGGCGATGGCCTTGGGCTGGCCGGGCAGGTTGATGATCAGGCTCTTGCCGCGGATGACGGCGACCTGGCGCGACAGGATCGCGGTGGGCACGAAGGCGAGGCTGATCTGGCGCATCTGCTCGCCGAAGCCCGGCATCTCCTTGTCGGCCACGGCGAGCGTCGCCTCGGGCGTCACGTCGCGCGGGGCCGGGCCGGTGCCGCCGGTGGTGAGCACCAGCGAACAGCCGGCATCCACCAGGTCGATCAACGCGGCGCTGATGCCGTCCTGTTCGTCGGGAATCAGGCGCTCCACGAAGTCGATCGGGTTGTGCAGCGCGGCCCCAAGCCATTCCTTCAGCGCAGGCAGTCCCTTGTCGACATAGACCCCGGAGCTCGCGCGGTCGCTGATCGACACCACGCCGATCTTCACGCGCTCGGGCGTGGCTGGCAGGGCGGGCAGAGCGGACGTGTCGGTGGAGGATGTGGTCGTCATGAGGTCAGGCGTCGTCTTCGCGTGATTCGGTGTTGGCTTCTTCTGCCGCGTTGTCCAGTTGCTCGCGCACCAGCTGGAACAGCTCGCGGTAGGCGCGGCCCTTGCGTGGCGCAAGGCCTTGCGATTCGGCGGCCTTGTCCTGGGCGGGGGCGTCCTTGCGGGCCTGGCGGATCAGCGCGCGGATCTGCTGGATGTCGGTGCGCGGGAACTGGTCGAGCCAGATGGCAAGGGATTCCTCGTGCGCTATCAGGCGGTCGCGCCACTGCTCGGCCAGGTGCAGCTGGAGCTTCTCGGCGGCGGAGCCGTTGCGCTGTTCGTCGAGTGCGGCGCGCACGGCCTGCACCTCGGCATCCTCGAGCTTGCGCATGAGCTTGCCGACGTACTGCATCTGGCGGCGCTTGCCTTCGAAGTTGGTGATGCGCTTGGCCTCGGCCAGCGCCTCCTGCAGCTTCTCCGGCAGGCTCAGTCGGTTGAAAAGGTCGGTGCGCAGGGTGAGCAGCTCGGCGCCCAGGTCCTGGAGCTCATCGCTCTCGCGCTTGAGATCGGTCTTGGTGGAACCTTCGGTTCCCTTGAGTTCGGCTTTCAGCTGCAGGTCGAGCTCGCTGCCTTCGGCAACGAACTGACCGCGAACAAAATAGCCTTTTTTGGGTTTGCGTGACATGAAAGTGGTCTGTAGCGGGCCCCGAAGCGTCGCGCATGGATTCGGACATGCGCCCGGCAGGGGCTCAAAGTGGCAAGTATCATAGCCGCCGATATGAAAAAATCACCTTCCAACGCCAAGAGCGCCGCAGGGTCTCAACCCGAAAGCGGCTTCAGCTACACCCGAGATTTCTTTGCGGACCTGGTTGACCAGGCGCTGGCCCATGCCAAGAAGCTGGGCGCAACGGACGCCGGTGCCGATGCCTCGGAAGCCTGCGGATTGAGCGTGAGCGTGCGAAAAGGTGAACTGGAGACGGTGGAGCGCAATCGCGACAAGTCGCTGGGCGTGACCGTCTACATCGGCCATCGGCGCGGCAACGCCAGCACGTCGGATTTCTCCGCACAGGCGGTGGAGCGCACGGTGCAGGCAGCTTACGACATTGCCCGCTTCACTGCAGAAGACCCGGTGGCCGGCCTTCCGGATGCAGAGGATATTGCCCCCGAGGGCAGCCACCGCGACCTGGACTTGTTCCACCCCTGGGACGTGAGCAGCGAGGAGGCTGCGCGCCTGGCGCTGGAGTGCGAGGCGGCTGCGTTCGCCACCAGCCGGCGCATCACCAACAGCGAGGGCGCGGGGGTCTCGGCCCAGCAGAGCCAGTTCTTCAGTGCCCACACGCGCGGTTTCCGGGGCGGCTACGCCAGTTCGCGCCACAGCGTGTCGGTTGCGCCGATCGCAGCGCTGCCGGGGCGGAATGCCGAAATGCAGCGGGATGCGTGGTACAGCTCCATGCGCAGCGCGGGCGACCTGGCGGCGCCCGCCGTCATTGGCCGCTACGCCGCCGAGCGCGCCCTGAGCCGCCTGGGCAGCCGCAAGGTCCGCACCACCGAGTGCCCGGTGCTGTTCGAGTCGCCCGCGGCCGCCGGCTTGCTGGGAGGCTTCGTGCAGGCCGTGAGCGGCGGTGCGCTGTACCGCAAGAGCAGCTTCCTGGTCGATTCGCTGGGCAAGGACATCTTCCCTGCCCACATCGACATTGCCGAGGACCCGTTCATCCGGGGTGGCAAGGGCAGCTCGCCGTATGACGACGAGGGCGTGCGCGTACAGGCCCGCAAGGTCGTCGATGCAGGCCGCGTGGAGGGCTATTTCCTCTCCAGCTACTCGGCCCGCAAGCTGGGCATGAAGACCACCGGCAATGCCGGCGGGTCGCACAATCTGGCACTCACGTCGCGCCTCACGCATGCGGGAGACGATCTCGACGCCATGCTGAAGAAGCTGGGAACCGGCTTGTTCGTGATCGAACTGATGGGTCAGGGCGTGAACTACGTGACCGGCGACTACTCGCGCGGCGCCAGCGGCTTCTGGGTGGAGAACGGCAAGATTGCCTTCCCGGTGCAGGAAATCACCATCGCGGGCAACCTCAAGGACATGTTTGCCGGCATCGTTGCGGTCGGCGCGGATGCCTACAACTACGGGGCGAAGACCGTGGGATCGGTACTCATCGACAGGATGAAGGTCGCCGGAAGCTGACGGCATGCCCGGGCCGGCTGCGCGCCGGCCCTGCTGGATTCCCGGGCTTCTCAGGCGTGCCGGGCCGCTGGAAAGGACGGGCGGCCCTGAAGACCGGCGCGCCACTGCCAGGCAGCGATCACGAACACGCAGAGGGCCTGAACGGCCAGATAGCCCTTGCCCAGCGCCGTGGTGCCGGGCAGTGCCAGCGCGAGGACCAGGCAGCCGATGCCCCAGCCCACGTTGCCGATCACGACGCATTGCAGCAGCCAGTTCCAGAGGCTCCCGGCGCGGGCCATCACGAGCAGCAGCGCTACATAGGCCAGGAGGAATACCGCGCTGCCGATCAGCAGGGCGGGGGCGATGCCGAGCCAGGCATGGAGCTGCCCCGGCAGCGCGAGTTGCAGAGCAGCGACGGCCGCGCAGGTGACGGCGTCGAGCCGCAGGATGGTCTTGAGGCCCGGATGATTGGCAATGTTCGACATGGGATCTCCTTGAAAGCGGGCAACATGCCCGGGTCAGGAGTCACTTTAGGAATGGCGGCGCTTTCCGTCGATTACCTCGGAGGTCATGCGACGGCGCTCGATGAGACGGCTACTGGTCCGCCATCGCCCGCAGCGCGCGCTCGCTGGCCGCATCGGCCGGATAGAACATTTCCACGCAGAGCTCCTGCAGGGTCACGTCCCGGGGCGTGCCGAAGCTCGTGACCGTGGTGAACAGCGAGAGGCTGACTTCCGGCAGATCCAGCAGGCAGGGCACGAGCAGCGGCTGCGGCTCCGCAGGGGCGGAAATCTGGCGCGGCGCGTCCTTCAGGCACGGGTAGGCCAGCACCTCGGCCTCCAGCGCCAGCAGCGCGGGGTCGCCGCTGCTGTCGATGGAGCGGCGCAGGTTCGCCAGCAGGTGCTGCGCCCAGTCCTGCAGGTTGCGGGTGTAGCGGGCGAGGCCATCCGGATGCAGCGAGGCGCGATAGATGTTGAGCGTGGGCTCGCGCAGCGCAGCGGGCAGCATCGCCGCCAGCGCCATCGCCGCACGATTGGCTAGCACCACGTTCCAGTGCCTGTCGAGCACCAGCGCGGGATAGGGCTGGTGCGCATCGAGCAGGCGCGTGAGCGCCTCGTGCACGGGGCGCATGTCGGGCGACTGGAGATTGCGCTGCGCATAGCGCGGTGCGTAGCCCGCGGCCAGCAGCATGGTGTTGCGCTCGCGAAGCGGCACGTCAAGCCGGTGCGCCACCGCCATCAGCAACTCGGCGCTGGGCCGCGACCGGCCGGTCTCGATGAAGCTCAGGTGCCGGGTGGACAGCCCGGCATCGAGCGCGAGCTCCATCTGGCTCAGGCGTCGCCGCTGGCGCCAGTCGCGCACGAGGTGGCCAACCGATGGCGCGGCGTGCGCGGTATCCGTGTGAAGGGCGTTCATGCGTCCGACTCTATCGCAGCTTCGCCGCCCGGGCCTGGCAACTGTCTGGCAACTGCGCACGGGCGAACTGCTCCCAGGCCGCATGCTCAACGGGTGTGGAGAGGCTGCGTCGTCCGCAGCTTCCTGCACGGGATGGCCGAAAGTTGTTGTCATGGTTTCCATGTATTCCTGTTGTTGCCTCAGTCCTGGTTCTTCAGGCTGCGAATGTCCGCCGTCTGCTTTCGCAGTGCCACCTTGTCCGCACGGCGCTGCGCGCCCTGGCTGCGGATGTGCTTGCCCGCGGCGCCCGAGGACGCACGCAGGGTCAGTGCATGCGCCACGTGGTTGCGCGGCGTGGGTGGTGGAAGCTGCATGACCAGGGGCTGGCGCATGCGGCGAAGTTTCTTGGTTTGTCCCAGCGCGAAATCGCGCGAGAAGGTTTTTGCACTCATGTGCGCTCCGTGAAAACCGGCAGGTGCGAACGCACGGCTGCGGGCCTTGTGCTCCCGAGCAGGCAGTTACGCGACCGATGAATGAAAGTTCATGCGACGCGCGGGGCCAGCCGGTGCGGATGGAGGCGCGTCAGGGTTGAGTGGTGTGGATCAGGAACAAGGTCATGGGCATCTCCCGGAACAGGAACGTCGGGTGCTGGTGCAGCAGCGGGATCTTCCGCAATGGCGGGCCGGAGGCTGTGCTGCGACTGCGTGCCGGCCGAACGATGGACTGGCACTACAGGGCAAGGCGCGATTGTGGATCGTGCTGGCGCAAAGGTGCAAGCGAGGGCCTGAAAAAATGAGCGAAGTACGATCGAAATCAGGGGATTAAGTAGCAAAAAGGAGACAGCCAGGCGATGGATCCAGTGCATGGCACGGCGGGTGGGGGTGGATGTCCGGCGCTGGGTGCGGGATGGGGCGCGTTCCTGATCGCTCGAAGCTGAAAACAGGGGTTAACCCCTAATCATGCGCGTGCGGCGCTTCCTACATTGAAAGCTCTTCGGTGGCATCGAGCGCATGTGCGCCAGTCCTCCGATGACGACAAGGGAGCCCCACCATGAAACTGATCCGAACCCTCTCGCTCGGTGCGGTCGGCCTGACCGTGCTGTTTGGCGCTGGAGCGTCGATGGCGCAGGCCGGCAATGCCGATGCGTCGCGCGCACTGCATGTGCGGCAACTGGCGGCCAATTGCGCTGCCTGCCACGGCACCGACGGGAAGGCGGTCTCCGGCTCGGCGCTGGCCGTGCTGGCAGGCATGCCCGCCGACCGGATGATCGCCGCACTCACCGAGGCCAAGGCGGGCAAGCGCCCCGATTCCACGGTGATGCATCAGCTGGCCAAGGGGCTGAGCGATGAACAGATCAAGACGCTGGCGGATTACTTCGCCGCCCAGAAACCCTGAAGGAACAACTGGAGGACATCATCATGCAAAGACGTGATCTCTTGAAGGCGTCGGCTTCGGTGGGCGCCCTGGGAACCCTGGGTGCCCTGAGCGGATGCGCGGGCCAGTCCGCGGCGGTCGGCGGTGCCAAGGCCCGTGTGGTCGTGGTAGGCGGTGGTTTCGGCGGAGCCACGGCGGCCAAGTATGTGCGGCTGCTTTCCAGCCAGCGCGTCGATGTGACGCTGGTGGAGCCACAGGACAGTTTCGTGTCCTGCCCGCTCTCCAACCTGGTGCTGGGAGGCAGCAAGTCGATCGCCGACGTGACCACGAGCTACGCGGCGCTGGAGTCGCGCCACGGCGTGCGCCGCGTGAAGGACTGGGTGAAGTCCATCGATCCGCAGAAGAAGACGGTCCAGCTCGCTGGCGGCCAGTCGCTGCCCTATGACAAGCTCATCCTCTCGCCGGGCATCGACCTGATGTGGAGCGGCGTGGAGGGCCTCGAGGCCGCCAATCGCAGCGGCGCGATCCTGCAGGCATGGAAGGCCGGCCCCGAGACGGTGGCACTGCGCCGGCAGCTCGAATCCATGCGCGATGGCGGCGTCTATGCCATCGCCATCCCGGAGGCTCCCTACCGCTGCCCACCCGGCCCCTACGAGCGTGCAAGCCAGGTGGCGCATTACTTCAAGCAGCACAAGCCCAAGTCCAAGGTGCTGATTCTCGACGCGAACCAGGATGTCACGTCCAAGGGACCGCTGTTCAAGAAGTACTGGGCCGAGCAGTACAAGGGCATCATCGAGTACCGCCCGGAGCACAAGGCCGTGGCGGTGGATGCCAAGGCCAATACGGTCAAGTTCGACGTGCAGAACGACGTGCGCGCCGACGTGCTCAACGTGCTGCCGCCGATGCGCGCGGGTGCGATCGCGGTGCAGTCGGGCCTTGCCACGGCGAACGCGCGCTGGTGCCTGGTGGACTACCAGACCTTTGAATCGACCGTGGCCAAGGACGTGCATGTGATCGGCGATTCGATCCAGATCGCGCCCGGCATGCCAAAGTCGGGGCACATGGCCAATGCGCATGCGAAGGTGGCTGCCGCCGCTGTCGTGGCGCAGCTCACGGGCCTGTCCGTGGCCGAGACGCCGCTGCTCACCAACACCTGCTACAGCTACGTCAGCGACAAGCAGGTGATCCACGTCGCATCGGTCCATCTCTACGACGCCAAGGACAAGACCTACAAGACGGTCCCCGGGTCGGGCGGCGTGTCCGCCGCTCCGTCCGATATCGAAGGCGTCTACGCCTGGAACTGGGCGCAGAACATCTGGGCCGACAGCCTGATGTGACAGGCGCGGCCGGGCCGGGTCACTTCGACCAGAAGCCCCGGTGGGGCTCGGCCGCCTCATCTTCCAGCAGGGGGCCGATCACCTGCACATCGCGCTGCCCGCGGGCGAACACCTCGCGGCAGGGCAGCGAGAACGTCGGGTTCTCGGGGTGGTCGCCCGTCAGGCCCAGCAACTTGTGTTCGGACAGCGCGTAGACCACGCGCCCGATGCCCGTCCAGTAGACCGCTCCCGCGCACATTGCGCAGGGCTCCGCGCTGGTGTAGAGCGTGCAGTCGGCCAGCTCCTCGGGCGGCAACAGCCGGGCCGCGCGGGCGGCGGCCACCAGTTCGGCATGTTGCGTCGGGTCGCCCTCGGGCGGCATCGAGTTGTTCTCGGCGGTGCTGACGATCTCTCCATTCGCTCTGGCCACCAGGGCCGCGAACGGGTGGCGGCCATGCGCGCGCGATGCGGCGGAGAGTGCAATGGCGTTGCGCAGCAGATCCAGCTCCTGCGTGTTCAGCGCAGTGTTGTTGTCGTTCATCGGTGTGTCCTTTCCGGGATCATGGGGCCGAGCCTGGAAGGCTCGGATGGGTGGTGGGAGCGGTGTCATGCGCGTGGGCTTCATCCGCCTGCATGGAATCGGCGGAGTGCGCACCGTTGAGCAGGAGGTTGAGCACCACGGCCGTGAAGGCGGCCAGGAAGATCCCGCTTTCGAGTATCAGCTTGAGCGGTCCGGCGAAATGCGCAAACAGCGACGGAAACGACATCGGCAGGACGCCCACGCTGATCGACACGGCGACGACGATCGCGTTCTTCGTGCCGTCGAACTTCACGCGCGAGAGTTCCTGGATTCCGGCCACGGTGGTCATTCCGAACATCACGATCGCGCAGCCGCCCAGCACGGGCCGAGGCACGGAGGCGATCAGTGCTCCGAGCTTGGGGAACAGTCCCATCAGGATCATGATGGCGCCTGCGGCCGCGACCACGTACCGGCTCTTGATCCCGGAGAGCGCGATCAGCCCGGTGTTCTGCGTGAACGCGTTGTAGGGGAAGCTGTTGAAGATGCCCCCAAGGATCGTCGACAGCCCGTCGGCGCGGAACGCATTGGCCAGCGTGAGCTGGGTGGTGGGCCGGCCGACGATCTGGCCGATGGCCAGGCAGTTGCCGGTGGTCTCGGCCATGATGACCATCATGGCGAGCGTCATGATCAGCACCGGCATGGCACCGAATTGCGGCATGCCGAAGGCGAGTGGCGGGCTCAGGTCGAACCAGGGCACCTGCGAGATCTGGCTGAAGTTGGTGTAGCCGAAGATCGCCGCGATCACGGTGCCGGCGATGAGTCCGAGCAGCACGGCGACGTTGCCGACGAAGCCCTTGAAACGGGCATAGATGAACAGCGTGACGGCGATGGTGACGAGCCCGAGCAGCAGGTTCGGGACGCTCCCGAAGTCCGGGGCATCCGGGTTGCCGCCACCAAGCCAGATCGCGGCGGCGGGCATCAGCGATATGCCGATCACCGCAATCAGGCTGCCGATCACCACGGGCGGGAAGTAGCGCAGCATGCGGCTGATGAGCGGCGCCACGGCGATGGTGATGGCTCCACCCGCGATCACGGCGCCGAAGACATAGGGCAGGCCGTATTCCTTGCCGATCATGATCATCGGGGCAAGCGCGATGAATGAACACGCCTGCACCAGCGGCAGCCGCGCACCGAACTTCCAGAATCCGATCGTCTGGATCAGCGTGGCGACGCCCGAGGTGAGCAGGTTGGCGTTGATGAGCAGGACCACCTGTTCGGGGTTCAGTCCCAATGCGGCGCCGAGGATCAGCGGCACCGCCACGGCGCCGGCATAGAGCACCAGAACGTGCTGCAGGCCGAAGCTCGCCATCTGCTGCAAGGGGAGTATGGCATCCACCGGATGCGTGGGTGATGTGGGTGAGTTCATGCGATGTCTCCTGTGCTTGGGCTTCGTTCTTGTTTCCCGGAGCGGATGATCGATCTGATGGATCTATTGTCAAAATTGGTATCCATCTATAAATTGGATGGATTGATCAGGCGACCAAAGGGGAAGTGAATGGCGTATTCGCTGGAGCAGTTGCAGATATTCGCGGCCATCGCCAAGGCCGGATCGTTCTCGGAGGCCGCGCGGCAGATGGGGCGGACGCAGTCGTCGGTAAGCACCGCGATCGCCAATCTGGAGGCGGACTGGAACGTGCTGCTGTTCGATCGCAGCACCAAGGTTCCCGTGATGACGGAGAGCGGCAGGCGCCTGCTGCGCGAGGCGCACGATGTGATGGAGAGCTGCCTGCTGCTGGACGGCCATGCGCAGAGCCTGGGCGAGGCCAACGAAGCGCGCATCACGCTTGCCATCGAGGTGCCCTACAACGTGCTGATGCCGCTGCTGCTCGCATTTGCGCAGCAGTTTCCCTTCGTGGACCTGGACATCCGCAACTCGCTCGACGGTGACGTGAGTGCGCAGGTGCATGACGGCGGCGTCCAACTGGGCGTGGCGTTCTCGCAGCCGCAGTACGAGCGCTCCATCGGTTTCGTGCAGATGGGCAAGTTGGTGATGTCGCATGTGGTGGCGCGCGAACACCCTCTGGCCGCTCCGCAGCGCGTGAGCTTCGCGCAGCTGCGCAAGCACCGGAGACTGGCGTTCAGCGCGTTGGGCGAACGCCTGCCGAGCTCCGAGTACCTGGCCGCCCCGCGCTGCTGGCGTGCCGTGAGCTACACGGCCATGCTGGAGATGGTGAAGGCGGGCATCGGCTGGGCCACGCTGCCGCGCACCATGATCCTGCGCGAACTGGAGGAGGGGCAGCTTGTGGAACTGCGCCTCGAGGCCTATCCCAACACCGACTGGCTGGTGGCCGTGGACCTGTTGTGGAACAAGGGCCAGCGGCTGTCGGCCGGTGCCCTGTGGCTGAAGAACGAACTGGCGAACTTCAAGGTGCGGGAGAAGGACAGCGCGGGGCTGTGGACGGCGTTCTAGGCCGGATCGCCATCACGGCCCTGCATGGCATCCTGTGCCACCGCACTTCCTCGCGCGCTGCGCTGCAGGGCGCTCGGGGTTTGGCCGAAGCTGTGGCGAAACGCGGCGGTGAATGCGCTCGGACTGTCGTAGCCATGTGCCAGCGCTGCCTGCAGCACGCTGGCGCCGGCGGCAAGCATGGGCACCGAGAGCAACAGCCGCGCCTGCCTGCACCAGGCGCCGAGGTTCAGCCCGGTCTCGCGCGCGAACAGGCGCGCCAGCGTGCGCGGATGCATGTGCAGTCCCTCGGCCCAGGCCTCGACGCTGACGGGTTGTGACGGTTCCTCGATGAATTTGCGGCATGTGCGCAGCAGGGCCGGATGCTGCGGCATGGGCACGTGCAGCGCAAGCGGCCTGGCGCGTTCGATTTCGTCCAGGATCAGCGTGAGCAGGCGTTCCTCGCGGCCGCCCGGGGCAAAGTCCAGATCCAGGTCCACCGCGGCAATCACCAGTTCGCGCAGCAGTGGCGTTACCTGGATGACCTGGCAGTGCGCCCACAGCTGGCCCGCGCGCAGGTCGGGCTCGACGAACACGGTGCGCATGGCCACGGGCCCCGATGCCATGCGGATGTCGTGCACCACACCGGGAGGAACCCAGACGGCGCAGCCCGGTGGAACGACCCAGCTGCCCTCCGCGGCGCGCACCAGCATCACGCCAGTGGTGGCATGGAGCAATTGGCCTCGCCTGTGGTTGTGCGGCTCGATGTAGGAGTCCGCTTCGTTGTCCGACGCGTAGGCGACCACCGGATGGGAGGTGTGTTCGCCGTGCAGCGGGTGCGCGAGCGGGTCGGGCTCGGAGCGTGGCATGGCGGCACCGGGCAGGGCGGTGTGCCTGGATGGGCGTTGTCGGGCGGGCATGGCGGGGTGGATGGAGGGGTTACGGGCATTTTGTCAGTTTCTCGACGATTGATGTGATTTCCTCGTGTGAATGCAGGCCGGGTGATTTCTACGATCGAACGCGTTCGTTCAAGTTCATCCGTTCAACCTTTTCATTCATCCATCCGTCCGTCACAAGGAATTTCCATGCCTTCGAGTCCCTCGGCATCCGCTTGCGCCAAAGGAGCGCGCCCATGAATCGCTCACGCCTTGCACTGCTCACCTCGACCCACGCGGTCAACGATCTCTACCAGGGGCTGGTTCCCGCGCTGCTGCCGTTCATGGTGCTCGAACGCGGCTACAGCTATACGGCGGTGAGCGGTCTGATGCTCGCGGCGTCGGGTCTGTCCAGCGTGATCCAGCCGCTGTTCGGCCTGTACGCCGACCGCGAGCCGAGGCCCTGGATGGTGCCGCTTGGCTTCTGTGTGGCCGCGCTCGGACTCATGCTGATGGGCATGAGCGGCAGCTACTGGATGAGCTGGCTTGCCGCTGCGCTCTGCGGGCTCGGCATCGCCGCATTCCATCCGCCCGCGACCGTTGCCGCGCGGATGGCCGGCGGGACGTCGCAGAAGGCGATGAGCGTGTTTTCGGTGGGGGGCACGATGGGGGCCTCCTTCGCTCCGGTGCTGGCGGCCCTGATCGTCGGAGGCGGCATGCTCGGCCGCAGCTGGTTGCTGGCTGCGCCGGCACTTGTCATGCTGCTGGTCTGGTGGGGCTGCACGCGCCATGACGCGCGGGCGGCGTCCGCCGCCGGCAACACCGCCGCACGCAGGGTTGCGCCGCAGGCGCGCAACGACTGGCGCGCGTTCTGGCTGCTGTGCGCGGTCATCGTCGGCTGGTCGATTCCCTATGTCACGGTGATCTCGATGATTGCGCTGTATGTCACGCGCGAGCTGGGCGGCACATCGTTTCAGGGCGCCGCAACGCTCACCACGTTCACCGCCGCCGGCGCCGCGGGCACGCTGCTGGGCGGCTGGGTGGGCGACCGGTGGGGACGCATGCGCTCCATCCGTGCGGGCTATCTGCTGGCGATTCCCGCACTGGCCGGCCTCGCGCTGGCCGGAACGCCCGCACTTGCATGGCTGTGCACGCTGGCCCTGGGGGTGATGCTGTTCCTGCCCTTTGCGGCACAGGTCACACTCGCCCAGGACTACCTGCCGCGCAACCAGGCAACGGCCAGCGGGCTGACCCTGGGACTGGCGATGTCGATCGGCGGCATGGTCGCGCCGCTCTTCGGCATGCTCTCCGATGCGCGCGGCCTGCGGTTCACGCTCTGCACGGTGCTGGTGCTGTTCTGCGTCGCGACCGTGCTGGCCTGGTGCCTGCGCAACAGGGAGCGGGAGATGCCCCTGGCGGAGGCCGGGGCCGCTCCGGCCAGGAGTTGAGGAGCCGCCGCGCGGAGTGGCGCGGCCCGCTTCAGAGCGCGGCGATCCGCGCCGCAACCGCCTCGCCGATCTGCGTGGTGTTCGCCGTGCCGCCCAGGTCCGGCGTGTGCGGTCCGGTCTTGATCACGTCCTCGATGGCCTTCAGGATCGCGTCATGTGCGGCGCGGCCGGCGCCTTCGCCGTGGGTGAGGAAATCCAGCATCAGGGCGCCCGACCAGATCATCGCGATGGGGTTGGCGATGTTCCTGCCGTAGATGTCGGGCGCGGACCCATGCACGGGCTCGAACAGCGACGGGAAGGTGCGGTCCGGGTTCAGGTTGGCCGACGGTGCGAGGCCGATGGTGCCGGTGGTGGCGGGGCCGAGGTCGGAGAGGATGTCGCCGAACAGGTTGGTGGCGGCCACCACGTCGAAGCGGCCCGGCTGCAGCACGAAGCGGGCGGTCAGGATGTCGATGTGCTGCTTGTCGAGCGTGATCTCCGGATAGTCCTTTGCCACGTCTTCCGCACGCTTGTCCCACCACGGCATGCTGATGGCGATGCCGTTGCTCTTGGTGGCGAGCGTGACGTGCTTCTTCGTGCGGCTTTGCGCCAGATCGAAGGCGTACCGGAGCAGCCGGTCCGCTCCCTTGCGCGAGTAGACCGACTCCTGGATGACGATCTCGCGGTCGGTGCCTTCGAACATCACGCCGCCGAGCGAGGTGTACTCGCCCTCGGTGTTCTCGCGCACCACGTAATAGTCGATGTCGCCGGGCTTGCGACCGGCGAGCGGGCAGGGCACGCCTTCGAACAGGCGTACCGGGCGCAGGTTGATGTACTGGTCGAACTCGCGGCGGAACTTGAGCAGCGAGCCCCACAGCGAGACGTGGTCGGGCACGGTGGCAGGCCAGCCCACCGCGCCGAAGAACAGTGCGTCGAAGCCCTGCAGCTGCGCCTTCCAGTCGTCGGGCATCATCTGGCCGTGCCGGGCATAGTAGTCGCAGTGTGCCCAGTCGAAATGCGCGAATTCGAGGTGCAGGCCGAACTTCTTCGCCGCCGCCTCGACGGCGCGCAGCCCCTCGGGCATGACTTCGCGGCCGATGCCGTCACCCGGCAGGACGGCGATGCGATGGGTTTTCTGTGCGACGGGGGTGTTCATGGACGGTATGCCTCGTGTGACTTGAAAGGGATGAATGGCGAATGCCCTTGAGTTTCCACTAAAAACGCAATGAATAAAATAGACGGATCGGCGTCTTATATTTTCCAGTTCGTGAATAATTTTCCAGACCCTCATGACCTGCGCGTCTTTGCCACCGTGGTGCGCAAGGCGGGGTTCTCCGCCGCTGCCGAGGAACTGGGCGCATCGCCTGCCTACGTGAGCAAGCGCATCCGCGTGCTGGAGGAGACGCTGGCGACCCGGCTCCTGCACCGCACGACGCGGCGTGTTGCGGTCACGGAGGAGGGGGAGCGCGTGTTTCACTGGGCGCAGCGCGTGCTCGACGACATGGACCAGCTGATGCAGGAGGTCGCGGTCACGCGACGTGAACCGCGCGGCACGTTGCGTGTGAGCTGCAGCTTCGGCTTTGGTCGGCTGATCGTGGCGCCCGCGCTGTCCAGCCTGGTGGAGAAATACCCCCTGCTGCAGGTCCGGCTGGAACTGGTCGACCGGCTCATCGACGTGGCGGCGGAGGGCTTCGATCTGGACGTGCGCGTGGGTGACGAGATCGCCCCGCATCTGATCGCGCGGCGGCTGGGAAGCAACCACCGTGTGCTGTGCGCCGCACCGGCCTATCTGGCCAGGCGACCCGCTCCCAGGCAGTTGAGCGACCTGGCGGCGCATGACTGCCTTGTCATCAAGGAGCGTGACCATCCGTTCGGCGTGTGGCGGCTCAAGTCCGGTGCGGCCGAGCAAAGTGTGAAGGTGACCGGGCCGCTGTCATCCAATCACGGCGAGGTGGTGGTGCAATGGGCGCTCGACGGGCGCGGTATTGCGTTGCGCTCGATGTGGGACGTGGGCGAGCATCTGCGCACCGGACGGCTCATGCAGGTGCTGCCCGCGTGGCGCCAGGAGGCGAACGTGTGGGCCGTCTACCCCACCCGGCTGCAGGTGTCGGCGAAGGTGCGGGTCTGCGTGGAGTTCCTGCAGGAGTACTTTGCAAGCCATCTGCCGGCCTCCGAGTGACGGTTGGGCGGCCTTCCCTTCCGTCTTTCAGCGGCTCAGGCGGGGGCGGCCAGCTTTCCTTCGGCAACCTGGGGCTGGGTCTCCTGCGGGCGCGCGGTGAGTGCACTACCCATGGCGGCGATCATGATGACGCCGATGGCGGTCCACTGGATCACGGTGAGCTGCTCGTTCAGCAGCAGCATGCCGGCCAATGCGGCCACGGCGGGTTCGGTGGCCAGCATGGTCGAGAAGCCGCTGTGCGACATCCGCTTGAGGGCGAACATCTCGAGGGAGTATGGAATGGCGCTCGAGACGGCCGCTACCGCGAGCCCGTAGATCAGCAAGGAGGGTGTGAGCAGCTTTGCGCCCGCCTCGGCGATGCCGAACGGCACCACGACGACGGCTGCCGAGAGCAGGCCCAGCGACACCACCATGCCGCCATGCATCCTGCCGGCGCGCTTGCCGAGCACGATGTAGCCTGCCCAGCAGGCAGAGGCCGCAATCGCCAGCAGCAAGCCGACCGGATCCAGCGCCCCCACCTGCACGCCGAACAGCGGCAGGATCAGCAGCAGGAACAGGCCGAGCACGGCAAGGGCAAGCCACACCAGGTCGAGCATGCGGCGCGATGTCCAGACCGCCACCGACAACGGGCCGATGAACTCGATGGCCACCGTGATGCCGAACGGCAGGCGCTTGATCGCCATGTAGAACAACAGGTTCATCAGGCCCAGCACGGCACCGAAGACCGCGATCTGCGCAAGATTGGCGCGTGTGGGGCCGAAGCGCCAGGGCCGCCAGATGGCAAGCAGCAGCAGGGCCGAGAAACCCACGCGCAGCGCGGTCGTCCCCTGGGCGCCGATCACGGGAAAGAGGTGTTTGGCAAAGCTCGTCCCCACGCACAGCGAGGTGACCGAGCCGAGCACGGCCAGCGAAGGCAGCAGCCGCTGCCACAGTGTGTTTGACATGGACGGGATATTATTTCGACAGCCGGTGGTAATTTGCCTGTTTTTGACCGGCCTGACGCAATTTTCACTCTATCGAACGACGGATGCACCGCACGTGAATACAGCCCTGGATTCGTTTGACCTGGCCATTCTGGCCATCCTGCAGGCCGACAATCTCACGCCGCAGCGCGAGATTGCGGAGCGGGTGCACCTGTCTCCTGCCGCCGTGCAGCGGCGCATCCGCAGGCTGCAGGACAGTGGCGTGATTGCGGCCAATGCGGCCGTCTTGGACCCGGAGGCGGTCGGCCTGCCGCTGACCATCTTCATCAGCGTGCAACTGGTGAACGAGCTCGATGCCCTCACCGCGCAATTCCGTGCGCGCGTCGCGGCGGAGGTGGCGGTGCAGCAGTGCTACAACGTGACGGGTGACACGGATTATCTGCTGATCGTGGCAGCCGCCGACATGCAGGAATACCAGGCGATCACGCGGCGTCTGTTCGACGGTGACCAGAACATCCGGCGCTTCAATACCTCGATTGCGCTCGGCACCCTCAAGCGCAGCCTGAGCCTGCCGCTGCCGGGGGCGGCATCCACCGGTGGGGCCTGAGCTTGCACCCAGGCCGCCCGGCGGCGGATGCCGGCGCGAGGGCGATCAGCCCGCGAGCGCAGCCTTCACGGCGGCGGAGACCTGTCCCATATCTGCCTTGCCCGCGAGGCGGGACTTGACGGCGCCCATGACCTTGCCCATGTCGCCGGGGCCGGATGCGCCCAGCTCGGCCACGATGGCCTTGACGGCGGCAGTCACTTCTTCGGCGGACATGCGTGCGGGCAGGTAGACCTCGAGCACGGCCAGCTCCGACTTTTCCTTGTCGGCCAGGTCCTGGCGGCCACCGGCCTCGAACTGGGTGATGCTGTCCTTGCGCTGCTTGATGAGCTTGTCGACGATGGCGATGACGGCGGTGTCATCGAGCTCGATGCGTTCGTCGACTTCCTTCTGCTTCATGGCGGCCTGCAGCAGGCGGATGGTGCCCAGGCGCTCCGAGTCCTTGGCGCGCATCGCCGTCTTCATATCCTCAGTGATTCTTTCCTTGAGACTCATGTTTCCACTCCTTGTTTTCCTTGCGTATGTACTGCGGCTCCTCATGCATGACTCCCATGCCTGGAAGCCGCCGGACGACGCGGGGCGATGATGCCCAGGGCCAATAAAAAAGCCGCGCTTGGCGTCCCTAGCGCGGCTTTGGCGTGTAGTGATTACTCGCCGAAACTGACTGACGGATCAGTACAGCTTCTTGGGCAGTTGCATGCTGCGAACGCGCTTGTAGTGACGCTTCACGGCGGCTGCCTTCTTGCGCTTGCGCTCGGCAGTCGGCTTCTCGTAGAACTCGCGAGCGCGCAGGTCGGTCAGCAGGCCCAGCTTTTCGATGGTGCGCTTGAAGCGGCGCAGGGCAACGTCAAAGGGTTCGTTTTCTTTTACACGGATGGTGGTCATTAGCTAATGTTTTCCAATGGTGCTGACAGCGGGTTTTCGGGAAGATCGGGCCCCAAAGCCATGTGCAGCGGTTTTGCCCCGCCTCGAAACTAGTATTGGCCGGCAGGGCTATTGCCAGCAAAGCCCGATATTATAGCCACCCATCGAAGCTTGGCAAGTTGCTATCTTTTTGAGAAGCAGGGGCTGCCTCTTCAGCGCTGGCGGGCCCGGCCCGCCCAGAGCATCAGCACAGCCAGGATCTGCAGGGCCATCGCTCCCGCGAACAGCCAGGCATGGCCCGGTCCGATGGCCAGCAGCAGCGAGAAACCGAGCGGGGCGAATGCATACAGCCCCTGGGAGATCGCCACGATGAGCGCCACCACGCGCGCCACGTCGCTGGCCGCAAAATCGGCCTGGGCGATCAGCGGCGGCAGCGAAATCGTGTTCCCGATGCCCGCGCCGAACAGGATCAGCCCGCACCAGAGCTGCAGTCCCGGAGCCTCCGAGGTCATGAGCAGCAGCGATCCGACGACCTGCATGCCATAGCTCGCGCAGGCCAGAAGCCGGCGCTCGCGCACCGTGGAGAGTGCCTTGGCATAGAGCATGCGGCCCAGCATGGCGCAGGCGGCCACCAGCGTCATGCTCCAGCCGGCTCCCCGAGCCCCCAGTTGCGGCGCAAGCAGCGAGGCATACAGGTGCGAGAGCAGTCCGCTCTGCGCGGCAAGCGACAGGGTCATCGCGGCCGCCAGCGTGACGAAGCGGCGATTGCTCCACAGGCTGCGGCCCGGCAGGGGTTGCCAGGTGACGTTGGCGGCAACCGGTCGGCCCGGGGCCGGGGCGGAGGACATGCCGGGTCCGGCGTCGCCATCCGGCAACTGGCCGAGCATCGCGGGCGTGAACCGCAGCACGCGCCGTGTCAGCCAGAACATGATCCCCAGCATGCCGGTGCTGATGAT
Organism: Diaphorobacter ruginosibacter; assembly: GCF_014395975.1. Classification (NCBI taxonomy): domain Bacteria; kingdom Pseudomonadati; phylum Pseudomonadota; class Betaproteobacteria; order Burkholderiales; family Comamonadaceae; genus Diaphorobacter; species Diaphorobacter ruginosibacter. The sequence goes on from NZ_CP060714.1 coordinate 1,525,318, forward strand.
GACGGCTGCCGCGAGAAACCCGAACTGGGCAATCAGCACGCTCCAGAGCGGCGAGAACACTATGCCGCCCACGCTGGCGCCGTTGTAGGCCTTGGACAGCGCCATGGGGCGGCGCCGGTCGAACCACGGCGATACCATCGCATTGATGCCGGCGGCGCTCATGGTCACCCAGCCCGCGCCCGTGAACAGCGCCGCAGCGAACAACTGCCAGTGCGCACGCGCGGCGGCCCAGCCGACCACCCCGATCGCCAGGGCGCAGGCGCCCGCCAGTGTGGTGCGTGGTACGCCGTGGCGTGCGTGGATGCGCGGCAGCCAGGAGACGACGATCGCTCCGAACAGGAAGTGCAGCGTGATGGCGGCGGAGACCAGCGCGTTCGACCAGTGCATCGACGACGTGACCGCATAGAGGAAGATCGGCGGGCCGTAGAAGCCCAGCCCCCAGCCCAGCACACCCGAGAGGAAGGCCGCGCGCACCACCGCATCACCGTGGAACGGCGCAGCCGGCCGCCTGGGCCCGGCCCTGTCTGTGTCGTGGTGCTGTTCTGGCATGGAGCGGCTATCTTGCCACTGCGCGCCGCGAAGGGGGTTCCGTCAGGCGATATGTGCCGTCAGCAGGGTGCCAGCGCCTCGGCGCAGGCATGGGCGCTTGCCCAGGCCCATTGGAAGTTGTAGCCGCCCAGCCAGCCGGTGATGTCGACCACTTCGCCGATGAAGTACAGGCCCGGCTGCGTCCTGGATTCCATGGTCTGTTGCGCAAGCGCCTTGGTGTCGATGCCGCCGAGCGTCACTTCTGCCTTCTTGTAGCCTTCGGTGCCCGTGGGAATCAGTTCCCAGCGCGAGAGCTGTTCGGCCAGCCTGAGCAGGGCCTTGTCGGAAGCCTCGTTGATCGGCCGCTGCCAGTCCGCGCTCTGCTGCGACCAGGCATCGGCCAGGCGCGAGGGGACGTGGCCTGAGAGCTCGTTGGCGATCAGTTTGCGCGAGCGGGCCTTGGCGTCCTGCAGCAGCGCGGCCATGTTCTGCGAGGGCGCCAGGTTGATGGCCAGCGGCGTTCCGGGCTGCCAGTAGCTCGATATCTGAAGCACGGCCGGCCCCGAAAGCCCGCGGTGCGTGAACAGCAGGTCTTCGAGAAACGCCATGCGTTCCTTCTTGCTGCCGGTGCTGATCTCCACCGGCAGCGCCAGGCCGGCCAGCTGCGCGTAGGGCTCCCAGCCGGCACCGTCGAAGGTGAGGGGAACCAGCCCCGGGCGACGCTCGACGAGCGGCAGTCCGAATTGGGTGGCGACGCGGTAGCCGAAATCCGTGGCACCAATCTTGGGAATGGACAGGCCGCCGGTGGCGATCACCAGGCTGTGAGCATGTACCGTTCCGCGGCCGGTCTCGAGCCGGTAGCGGGCCCCGGCTTCATCCGGGATGGCGGTAACGGACTGCACCGCGCAGGGCTGCCAGTGCGTCACGCCGCCGTCGGCGCATTCGGCCAGCAGCATCTGGATGATGTCTTCCGCGGAGCGGTCGGCGAACAACTGGCCCTTGTGCTTCTCGTGGTAGGCGATGCCGTGCCGTTCGATCAGCGCGATGAAATCGTCCGGCGTGAACCGGGAGAGCGCCGAGCGGCAGAACTGCGGGTTCTGACCGACGAAGTGCTTGTGCGGCGCGCGCACATCGAGGTCGCGGTTGGTGAAGTTGCAGCGCCCGCCGCCCGAGATGCGGATCTTCTCGGCGACCTTGTCCGCATGGTCGATGAGCAGCACCTTGAGCCCGCGCTGGCCCGCCTGGGCGGCGCAAAGCAGGCCGGCGGCACCGGCTCCGATGATGATGGCGTCGTAGAAGGGCGTGGGCACGGGATCTGGAATCTGTGGGTAGGGATGGCGGAAGCGGGGCGGCCCGGCGATGAAAAAACGGGCTCGCCGCATGACGGCGAACCCGTGATTGTCTCAGCAAGGAGCACTGGCCGGCTCCCGGCACCGTTCATCCCTTCCAGACGAACGGAAACTTGAGCTGCTTGAAGAAGCCGTTGGGAACGTAGTCTCCCAGCACGCCGTACTTCTCGGGCCAGACCTTGTCGCTCTTCACCGCCGTGCCGAACAGGTAGTCGATGAAGGCAAAGTGCGCGGCGTAATTCTTGTCGAGCGCCTCCTGGTCCTGGCTGTGGTGCCAGTGGTGGAAGTTGGGCGTCACGATCACGTAGCGCAAGGGCCCCAGCCGCACGCTGACATTCGCGTGGTTGAACACCGCCTGGAAGCCCACGATGATGATGTAGGCGTCGATCACATCCTTGCTGAACCCCAGCACGTAGATGGGGGCCAGCACCAGCGTGCGGGTGATCAGCAGCTCGAGGATGTGCTGGCGCGAGCCGGCCATCCAGTCCATGCTCTTCACGCTGTGGTGCACCGCGTGCAGGCGCCAGAGCAGCGGGATCTCGTGGTAGGCGCGGTGCGTCCAGTACTGCACCATGTCGGCCACCAGGATGATCAGGAACAGCGCCACCCAGAAGTTCAGGCCCGCCACCCAGCCGCGGATGCCGTCGTTGGCAGCCCAGCCGAAGAACCTGTGCACCATGAGGTTGGTGGCCAGCAGCACGAAGCCCACCACCATGTGGTTGACGATGAAGTGGTGGAAGTCGGTCTGCCATTCCTCGCGGAAGATCGGCTGGTCCTTGCGCAGGGCGAATAGCTTCTCGATGAAGATGAAGATCAGCGAGGAGCCGAGCAGGTCGAGAATGAACCAGTCGAGGCCGATGTAAGGCGTGTTGTTCGGGAAGTTCGGGTCCACCTCCACCTTGTGGCCTCCCAGGATGGCGGTGAGCGCCACCAGCCCGAATGCGAAGCTGGAGAGCCAGCGCGAGCGGTTGAAGACGATGTTGACCAGGGAGAGGCCGCCCGCGATCACCATCGCCGCGAACATCACGTTGCGCAGCACGGCCACGTCGTAGCTCTTGCGCAGCTCGGGTGTCGTCAGGTATTGCGGAAAGTGGAAGGCCAGCACGCCCAGGAAGCACAGGCAGCCGAGGGTGAGCGCAATCACGCCGGTGATCAGGCCGCGTCCGGTCTTGAGCTGGCCGTGGCTCTCGGTGAAATCGTTGAGTTTTTCGAGCATGCTGACAATGGGAACGGAGTTCCGCGTTGGGAGTCGATTTTGCGGGAGTTTAACGAAACCCGCTGCATACTTGCAGGCTGACGCTTCACTACAGTGCCGCCATGGACCTCCCATCACACCAACTCTCGATGACCGTGCTCATGTCGCCCGACATGGCCAATTTCTCCGGCAATGTGCACGGCGGCGCGATTCTCAAGCTGCTCGACCAGGTGGCCTACGCCTGCGCGGCGCGCTATTCGTCGTCCTATGTGGTCACCCTGAGCGTGGACCAGGTGATGTTCCTGCAGCCCATCCATGTGGGCGAGCTGGTCACCTTCCTCGCGAGCGTGAACTACACCGGCAACTCGTCGATGGAAATCGGCGTGAAGGTGGTCGCGGAGGAGATCCGCTCGAAGGTGGTTCGCCACGTCAACAGCTGCTTCTTCACGATGGTGGCGGTTGACGAGGCGCGCAAGCCCACCAAGGTGCCGCTGCTGACGCCTTCCACCTCCGATGAAAAGCGCCGCTGGTCCGCTGCGCAGATCCGAAAGCAGTTGCGCGGCGAGTTTGCTGCGCGCTTCGAGCAGGCCAGCAAGGGCTGATGGATCCTCTTCGCGCCACCGCGTGAGGCCATTTGAGGGGGCGTGCCTGCCCATGCAAGGGCGTGTGCGCGGTTCAGGCAATGGCCGACATCCGCGCATGCCGGGCCGCGCCTAGCATGGCGCGATGATGGAATCTTTGATTGCTGCTGGCAGGAAGGCGCTGGCGTCCTTCTATGCCACGCTCTGTGGGGCCGGGTTGATACTGGGCGCCCTGTTCGTCGCGGCGTCGCTGACGCCATCACTCGTTCCACGCTCATCGCTGACACAAGGCGTGCTCAGCGGCCTGTGCTTTGCCGCGGGCTACGCGCTGGGTGCATGGCTGCGCTGGCTCTGGCGCAGGCTCGGCTGGCCCGAGACGAAGGGGCCGTGGCGCGCGCGATGGCTGGGCCTGATGCTCACCGCCTGCGTCGTGGCGATGCTGGCCGCGTTGTGGTGGGCCACCACCTGGCAGAACCGCCTGCGCGCACGGATGCACATGCCCGAGATGGATGGCGTGGGCATGCTCACCACCGCGACGCTGGCCATGGTGGTGTTTGCCATGCTGCTGATCGCGGTGCGCGGGTTCGGGTGGGTGCGCCGGGTACTGTCCCGGCGGCTGAAGCGCCGTATTCCCGCACCGACCGCCGCCGTGCTGGCATCGATTGCCACCGTGCTGATCTTCTGGACGCTGGCCAACGGGGTACTGGTGAATGTGGGCATGCGCATGCTGGACCGCCTGTACAGCGAACGCGATGCCCGTATCGAGGAAGACCTGCCGCAGCCGCTCGATGCCCTCAAGAGCGGCGGCCCGGGATCACTCCTGCAGTGGAAGACGCAGGGCCGCCAGGGGCGGCGCATGATCGCCGACGGCCCGGACCGTGCCGGGATCGAGGTCGTCACGGGCCATCCCGCCCTCGAGCCGTTGCGCGTCTACGTGGGCCTGGGCAGCGCCGAGACGCCGCAGGCCCGGGCGTCGCTCGCGCTCGAGGAACTGGTGCGCGTGGGGGCCTTCGAGCGCTCGGTGCTGGTGATCGCCACGCCCACGGGCACGGGCTGGGTGGACGGGGAAAGCCAGCGCGCACTGGAGTATCTGCTGCACGGCGACGTGGCCACCGTGGCTGTGCAGTACTCGTACTTCGCCAGCTGGCTGGCCCTGCTGTCGCAACCCGAGTATGGCGTCGAGACCGCGCGCGCCGTGTTTGCGACCATCTATGAGCATTGGCGGCGCCTGCCGCGCGAGCGCAGGCCACGGCTCTACCTGCATGGGCTGAGCCTCGGTGCCTTTCACTCCGATCGCAGCCACGACCTCGCCCAGGTGATCGGCGATCCCTACGACGGCGCTCTGTGGGCGGGACCGCCCTTCAATACGCCCACGTGGCGCGCCGCCACGCGCATGCGCGATGCCGGCACTCCCGCCTGGCTGCCCCGCGTGCGCAATGGCGAGGTGATGCGCTTCACCTCGCAACGGAACCATCTGAACGACGGGCATGAGCGGGACGCCCGATGGGGCCGCTACCGCATCGTGTTCCTGCAGTATGCGAGCGACGCGGTGACATTTTTCGAGCCCGGATCGCTCTGGCACAGGCCCGACTGGATGCAGCCGCCGCTGGGTCCCGATGTTTCACCTGACATCGTGTGGATTCCGGTGGTGAGCTTTCTGCAACTGGCGGTCGACCTGATGGTGGCCGTATCGCCGCCCAAGGGCTACGGCCACACCTATGCGTTCGCCCATTACGTTGATGCCTGGGCGGCATTGACCGGCCCATCCGCCTGGTGGACCGACAGCCGCATTGATGCGCTGAAGCAGCATGCTCATCCATAAATCAAAACAAACGTCAAAAAACCAAATGTTTAATAAAATCTATTAGATTGATTTAATCAATATATGAAATAAAGCAACCTGTTTCAAATTGCGCATGTGCGCTGATTCAAGGGAGACTCGATTGTCGAAGGGTCATACGCTTTCTTTCATGGCTTCGGCCTGCGCAGCGGCCGTCACGCTGTTCCTGCCGTTGCAGGCCCAGGCCGCATGCACTGGACCCACTTCCGATTACCACTGCGATGGTTCGGCACCGGTGGTCATCAACCACTCGTCATCCGACTCGGTAGGCGTCTACAACGCTTCTGCCTTTGTCAACGGGCCATTCACCCCCGCGAGCGGTAGCGACATCACTGTCGTCAATGACGGGGCCATCGGCTCGCTGCCCGGCTCGGTCAGCCCGATCGGGCTGGGGATCTTCACCGATCAGTCCGCGGGCGGTGCCAGCAGCGTCGTCTCCAATGGCACGGTGACGGGGTCCGGTGGCGGCATCCACATGCGCCACTGGAAGAACGAATTCAATGCCAGCCTGACGACGAATGCAGCGGTATCCACCCCCGGCGGCGGTGCACTTGCGGTGACGCATGCCGGCTCCGGAAACATCGTCATCCGCGTCAATGCGGGCGTCACGGCTGCGCAGCGGGCCATCGGCTCGTATCACGTCGGCACGGGTACGTCGGAAATCAACCTGAATGCGGCGTCTGGGGGTTCCACGCTCATCAGCAGCGGCCTCAACGGCGTGTTCATTGGCAACACCACCGATTCGGGGTTCACCTCCAACGCGGGTGAGGTGGTGGTGAACGTGGGCACCGGCGTGACCGTGGATGCCGTCACCAACGCTGTTTTCGCCAATGTCTACAGCGCGTCCAATGTGGTGGTGAACAACCGCGGCAGGCTCACTTCGGGCTCCACCGGCTCCACGGCCGTCGTCAACCTGCAGGGCAATACCACGTACGCGGGAGCCGCTTCCGAGCGATTGGTGGTGAACAACACGGGCACCATCGAGCGCAAGGGCGGTGCCGCATTCGCGGTATCTACCGCCAATGCGGGCCTCACGCTGACCAATGACGGCAGCATCACGGGTCCGGTCCGTTCTGCCGTACCGGCCAATCAGGACAACACCATCGCGGACGAAGTAACGCTGCGTGCGGGTTCGCTTGCCGGCAACATCCAACTCTACAACGGCGACGATGTCGTGAAATGGACCGGTGGCACGTACGCGGGCACCATTGCTCTGGGCAATGGCAGCGACCAGCTCACCGTGAGCACCGGCAATATCGGCGGTGCGAGCGTCACGTTCGATGGCGGAGACGATGTGTCGGCCGCGGATGGCATGGTCGACACGCTGACGCTCAAGGACCTGGGGGCGCCCGTGACGCTGGCCGGCGCGAACCTGGTGAACTGGGAAATCATCCGTCTCGAAAATGCCCGTGTCGCGCTGAGCGACAGTGCCCTCACTACCGGCTCCGAGTCCGCGCTGGGGCTGTTCATCGACCCGCGCAGCACGCTGACGGCCGGTGCCGCCCTGGCGTTGACCGGCAATGCCAGCGTGCACCCTGGCGGCTTGTTCATCGGCAATGGTGCAGGCGCGGGCCAGTATCTCGTGAGCGCACAGCTCGACCATCAGGGCAACATCGCACTCGGCAACGGTGCGGCGGGTGACGTGGTCACCGTCGGTACGTATCTGACGGGTGGCGGACACCTGGCGATCGATACGGTACTCGCCGGCGATGGCTCGGCATCGGACCGGCTCGTGGTCAACGGCGATGTCCGCATCGGCAGCGGCGGCCCCACGGTCATCGAAGTGACCAATGCGAACGGGGCGGGCGCAGAGGCGCCGGGCGGCATTCTGCTGGTCACCGTCAATGGGGCTTCTCCCGCTGGGGCGTTCGTGCTGGGCGGTCCCGCGACCGTGAATGGCTATGTCTATGCACTGGAGCAGGTGGGCCCCAACTGGTATCTCAAGTCGACCAAGGTTGATCTGCTGCCGCAGACCATCTCGTTCACCAGCACGCCTCCTGCGGCGCCGGGTGTGGGCGCGGGCACCTATGCGGCCTCGGCCACAGCCACGTCAGGCCTGCCTGTAACGCTGACCAGCACGACGCCCGCGGTCTGCACCATCGCAGGCGGCACCGTGACCTTTGTCGGCATCGGCACATGCACCCTGGCGGCCAACCAGCCGGGCGACAACACCTACCTGCCGGCAAGCCAGGTGCTGCAATCCTTCGAGGTGAAAGGAGCGCCAAACCCCGGGGCTGCCACACCGGTGCCGGTGCTGCATCCCGCCGCGCTGGCCCTGCTGGGCGCGCTGGCCGCGGTGTTCGGCATGGGTGCCTTGCGACGCCGGGAGCCCCGCCGCTAAGAAATCGTCGACTCCACAGGACCCAGGTGCGCTGCCTGCATGGCGGCGCACCCTGCGGGCCCCATGCTGACTATCCACTATGCTTGCAGCACCGCGCCGCCCTGGGCGCTGAGATGGGTGTCCGAGCTCAGCGCCTGGACCCCGCGCACCACATCGCCGATCACGATGATGGAGGGGCTGGCCAGATGGTGTTCATCGATCGTGCGGCGCAGCTCGCCGAGCGTGGTCACCGCATGGCGCTGGTGGGGCAGGCTCGCGTTCTGGATCACCACCGAGGGCGTGTGCGCGGGCAGGCCGTGCAGCAATTCCTGCTGGATATGTTCCGAGCCGCTGATGCCCATGTAGATCACCAGCGTGAGCTTGGCGTCGTGCGCCGTGCGCGCGAGCTGCCGCCAGTCGGTGCCCGCGTCGCCGGGCTTGGCATGGCCGGTGATGAAGACCACGCCGTGCGCATGATCGCGGTGGGTGAGGGAGGTGTTCAGCGCCGTCAGGCCGGCCAGCCCGGAGGTGATGCCGTTGACCACCGTGGCTTCCACGCCGGCACGGCGCAGCGCTTCGATTTCCTCGCCACCGCGGCCGAAGATGAATGGGTCTCCCCCCTTGAGGCGCACCACGTGTTCCCCTGCCAACGTTTCCGTGACCATGAGTTTTTCAATGAAAGCCTGTGGCGTGCTCTTGCACCCGCCGCGCTTGCCCACATGGACGACGCGCGCATCGGGAGACGCATGATCGAGGATGGCCGGGTTGACAAGGTCGTCGACCAGCAGCACCGTGGCCCGGCCAATGGCCTTGACCGCCTTGAGTGTGAGCAATTCCGGATCGCCGGGGCCCGCACCCACCAGGGTGCAGCTACCCGCATGGCCATTCGGCGTGTTCTTCAGTGTGTGACTGGACATGATGGGAGGGGTTCCTGGGTGACCTGTTGTGCGATCCGCACGATGAATTGGACTTGGGCTGCCAGCGCTTCGGGCACGGGCAGGCGGCCGCCCAGCACCTGCTCCGTGTAGCGTGCGGTGGTGGCGACATCGATCTCGGTGGGCAGGCCCGGCACCTCGCTGGCCGTTCCCTGGCCTTGGCTCTGCAGCAGCTGGTGCCTGCCGCGCACGAAGCCGTCATAGCGCGGCGTGCGGCGCGGGTCGGCGGCCACTTCGCCTTCGAGTCCGCGCGAGAGCAGGCCGTTCATGCCGAGCGCGTGGTATGTGGCGCCCAGTGTGTCGAAGTACTCGGGGTGCGTGTAGCTGCTGATCACCAGTGCGTTGGCATCTGCAGGGTTGATGAGCTTGACCACGCTGTGCGCGGGATTGCGCAGGCCGATCAATTCGCGTGCCGCAAGCAGCCGTGCCAGTCCCGGATGCAGGTGGCGGGTGTCCATGTGGGTCACTTCGCCGTCGTCCAGGGTGCGGGCCGCCGTGCCGGGCGCAATGCCCAGCGCCGCCAGCACGTCCGACGCCAGCACGCGCCGCGCTTCGGTGCGCATGCCGTGCAGCAGCACGGGCAGGCCTTCGCGGGCCAGCAGCAGGGCCAGCAGCGGCGTGAGCACCGGCAGCTTGCGCGCACCGTTGTAGCTGGGCAGAACGACGATGGGGCGGCCGGCTGACTGAAAGCGCGGGATGCGCGCGTGCGTGGCATCGATGAAACCGCTCATCTCATCGAGGGTTTCGCCCTTGATACGCATCGCGATGCAGAACGCGCCCGTTTCCAGGTCGCTGACACCGCCGTCCAGTATCTGCCCGAACAGATCGGTGGCCTGCTCGCGATCGAGAGCCTTGGCGCCGCGCGCGCCGCGTCCGATTTCCTTGAGATAGTGGCTGATGGCCATGGGAGAGCTCGATGGTGGGGCTGGTGGTTCTTTTGGGTATATTGTTGCTCATATTTGATGACTTTGGGTTATATGCATCTGCGAATGAAGATCGCTGGCGACCTGAAGGGCCGTCCGAAGATGCGGATTGGGGTCTCCCTCAGGCATTAGCATTGCTTCCATCCATTGTGGAAACCAACATCAAGGAGCTAAGGACATGGCGAACGAGCGTGTGGCAGTGGTGATCGCGGGCGGCAGCGGCATGGGGGCGGCAGCTGCGCGCCGCCTGAGTGCCGACGGCTACCGGGTCGGCATCCTGTCGTCATCGGGCAAGGGCGAGGCACTCGCCGCCGAACTGGGTGGAGTGGGTGTGACGGGATCCAATCAGGAGTCCGCGGATATCCAAAAGCTGGTCGATCTGGTCATGCAGCGCTGGGGCCGCATCGACGTGCTGGTCAATGGCGCGGGCCACGGTCCCAAGGGGCCGTTGCTGGGCATCAGCGACGACGACTGGGTGAAGGGTTTCGGCATCTATTTCCTGAACGTGGTGCGCGCCACCCGCATCGTTGCCCCGATCATGCAGAAGCAGGGCAAGGGCTCCATCGTCAACATTTCGACGGCGTGGGTGGCGGAACCCTCGGACATGTTCCCGACCTCGGCCGTTGCGCGGTCAGGGCTGGCGGCGTTCACGAAGCTGTTCTGCGACGAGTACGCCAGGGACAACGTGCGCATGAACAACGTCCTGCCCGGCTGGATCGACAGCCTGCCGCAGAAGGACGAGCGCCGTACGGCGGTGCCCATGCAGCGCTACGGCACGGCAGAGGAGATCGCCGCGACCGTGGCCTTCCTCGCGTCCGACGACGCAGGCTACATCACGGGCCAGAGCCTGCGTGTGGACGGGGGGCTGATGCGCAGCGTTTGAGCGCGTCAACGTGCGTCTGAAGAGAAGACGCTCCGAGCTCACCCACCCCTGCGCGTGGCCGGCAAAAAGGCGGTTGCCAAGCCGAGCAGTGGCAGGAACGAGCACAGCCTGTAGACCCAGACGATGCCGTGGGTGTCCGCCAGATGGCCGATGCCCGCGGCGGCCACGCCGCCAATGCCGAACATCAACCCGAACATGACGCCGGAGACCATGCCCACGCGGCCCGGCACCGCCTCCTGCGCATAGACCACCAGCGCGGCGAACGCCGACGACATCACGAGGCCGATCGCGATGGCCAGCACCGCGGTCCAGAACAGGTTGGCGTACGGCAGCATCAGCGCGAACGGCGCAACGCCCAGGAACGACACCCAGATCACCGCCTTGCGGCCGATGCGGTCGCCCACGGGGCCTCCCGCGAACGTACCCGCCGCGACGGCGGCCAGGAAGATGAACAGGTAGAGCTGTGCGTCCGCCAGTTGCAATCCGAAGCGCTGCATCAGGTAGAAGGTGAAGTAGTTGGTGATGGCGGCGATGTACACGAATTTCGCGAACATCAGGATCGACACCACCACCACGGCGCGCACGATGTCGCTGCCCTGCAGGCCGTTGCCGCGCTGCTGTGCGCCTGCCATGGCACGGGCCGGTGCATGGCGCAGCCGCCAGCCCGTGACGCGTGCCAGCACAAAGATGGCCAGCAGCGCGAACGCCATGAACCATGCCACGGCCGACTGCCCGAGTGGCGCGATGATGGCTGCAGCCAGCAGCGGGCCGATGGCCGATCCCGTGTTGCCCCCGACCTGGAACGTGGACTGTGCCGTGCCGAACCTGCCGCCCGAGGCCATGCGTGCCACGCGCGAAGCCTCGGGATGGAAGGTGGACGACCCCACGCCCACCAGTGCGGCCGCCACCAGCAGCATCGGATAGGTGTTGGCCATCGACAGCATGCCGACCCCGACCAGGGTGACGACCATCCCCATGGGCAGCAGCAGCGGCTTGGGGTGCTTGTCGGTGTACAGCCCGATCCAGGGCTGCAGCAGCGAGGCCGTGACCTGGTAGACCAGCGCGATCCAGCCGATCTGGCCGAAGCTCAACGCGTACTGGCTCTTGAGCAGTGGGAAGATCGACGGAAGAATCGACTGGATCAGGTCATTGAGCAGATGGGCAAAGGCCACCGCGCCGACGATGCGGGTGACGAAGCCCTCTGGTGCCTGGGCCGTGGGAGCCTGCGCCGGGATGCCGCCGGAGCTGGCCGCCGTGGCTTCCGCACGCATGGGCGGGTGTTGGTGAGCGCTGTTCATGGAATACCGGTGCGAAACGAATGGAATGTTGTCGTGCTTTGGGGAGATGCCTCTCAGGTTACGTAATTGGGATCAGTCCGTATCACTCCAATCAGACCCATTCTGTAGAATTTGGGACATGTCCCAGCGTACCGCCATGCGTCCCATGCCCGATCTGAACACCGCGGAAAGCGCGGTGGTGGCCGGTGAAATCCGGTACAGCGACGGCTGGGTCACCGGATGGCACTCGCATCCGCGGGGACAGCTCCTGTACGCCTCGAAAGGCGTGATGATCGTGAATTCCCGCGCGGGCTCCTGGGTGGTTCCGCCCAATCGTGCGCTGTGGTTTCCAGCGGGGCTGGAGCATGAGGTGCGCATGTCGGGCGAGGTGCACATGCGCACGGCCTACATCGACGAGGCGCGCGTGGAGGGTGTGCCCGCCACGGCGTGTGTGCTTCGGGTGTCTGCGCTGATGCGCGAACTGATCGTCGCCGCAACGTCGGCGCAACTCGACTATGCGGAGGGGAGCCGGGGCGACCTCATCCTGCGCCTGTTGGTGCAGGAGCTGCGCCAGTCCCACGTGCTGCCGCTGCACCTGCCGGTGCCGGAGGACGAGCGCATCCAGCGCATCTGCAAGGCCTTGATCGAGGACACCGCCAATGCCGACACGGCGCTGCAATGGGCGCACCGCGTGGGCGTGGCCCCCAAGACCGTGCACCGGTTGTTCCAGAAGGAAACCGGCATGGGCTTCGCGCAGTGGCGCGAACAGGCCCGCCTGCTGCTGGCGCTGCGCAAACTGGCGAGCGGCGAGCGCATCATCGACATCGCATTCGACTGCGGGTACGCGAGCCAGAGCGCCTTCACGGCGATGTTCCGGCGGCGTTTCGGGGTGCCGCCGTCAGCGTTCTTTGGGTGACGACCGGGCTGGGAGCGGCGTCACCGTTTCGGCGTAGGGGTGCGCTCGAGCTTCCAGCGCCCCGCGTTCATCAGCGACATGCCGATGATCGCCATGGCTCCGCCAAGCAGCAGCGAAGGCGTAAAGGGCTCACCCAGCCAGAGGCCCGAGAACACCATGCCAAACAGCGGGACCAGCGACATGTAGGCCGCCGCGGGGCCTGCGCCCAGCACCTTCACACCATGCAGATACCAGGCGTAGGCCAGGGTGGTGGAGCCCAGGGCCAGCGCGGCCAGGCTGTACCAGACTGTTCGAGGCACGGCGGGCAGCGGAGCCCATGCCGCCGGCCCTTCGATCACCAGGCTGGCCAGCAGCAGCATGGCGGCTCCCATCACGGCGGTGACGGTGGTGGTGGTGAGCGAATCGACGGTGGTGAGCACCATGCGGCCCACCAGGGTGTAGCCCACCCAGCAGGCTGCGCATCCCAGCAGCAGGAGCTCGCCGGCACCGGAGGCACCGGGGCGCAGGGCGGCGAGCGAGCCGCCGCTCAAGGCATACAGTGCCCCGGTCACGGCGAGCACCACGCCGGCAGCCATCGCCCAGTTGGCTTTTTCCTTGAACAGCAAGGCGGCGAAGGCCAGCGTGAGCACGGGATTGAGTGCCACGACCATCGCCGCCCGGCCGGCCGGAACATGCTGGAGCGCAAGCAGGAAGAAGATCGAGTAGCCCAGCACGCCGACGGCGGACGCGCAGGCCAGCCCCCCCCACTGGCGGGGTCGCAGGGTACGCAGTGTGCCCATGCGTCCGCTTTGATGCAGCCACAGGAGCAGGGCTGCGCTTGCCAGAAGAAAACGCAGGCAGGCGGCCGCGAGCGGTGGCATGGCCTGCGCGACGACGCGGCCCCAGGGCCAGGAGGCGCCCCACAGGGCGGCCATGCCCACCAGGCCTAGATGGGTGGAGTATCGGGAGGGGATCATGAGATGTACTATCTACTAATTCAAATTCATTGTCGAATGAGTAAACACTCATGACCTTCACGCAACTTGAAATCTTCTCGGTGCTCGCCAGCGTAGGCAGCTTTTCGCGTGCGGCGGGAGCGCTCGGAATCACGCAGAGCGGTGTCAGCCACGCCATCAAACAACTGGAAAACGAGCTGGGCGTCAGCCTGATGACGCGGGAGGGAGGTGCCTGCGCACTGACCGATGCGGGCTCGAAACTGCTGGCTCGGGCAAATGACATCCTGCAGCAGAAGGAGGCGCTCCAGCAGGAGGCCCTGCACGAGCGCGGCATCGCGCGCGGAACATTGCGCATCGCTTCCTTCGGGGCCAGTTCGTCACTGCACCTGCTGCCAGCGCTGTTGTCGGCCTATCGGCGTGCGCACCCTCTCGTCGAAGTGCAGATCGACGAGGTCGTCGATGCCGTGGTCGTGAAGTGGCTGCTGGAGCGGCGGGTGGAGCTGGGCTTCGTGGTGCTGCCCGACGAACGTTTCGACACCGTGCCGCTTGCCACCGACGAGCTGGTTGCCGTGCTGCCTGCGGCACATGCCCTGGCCGCGAAGCAGGCGCTCGGCGCACGGGATTTTCATGGCCTGCCGTTCATCAGGACTTCGGCAGGATCCGGCCCCTACATCGACCGTTTCCTGGCAGCCGAGGGCGCGGTGCCGCAAACGCAATTCCGCTTCGAGCAGCTTTCGTCGATGATGGGCTTCGTCGCGCAAGGGGAAGCCCTGACGATTGCGGCGCGCCTGGCATTGCCCGAGGAGCCTCCGCCCGATGTGGTCTACCGGCGCCTGCAGCCGCGCATGCCGCGCGAGATCGGCCTGGCCGCGCTGAATTTCGACAGGCTCTCGCTCGCAGCCAGGGCATTTGTCGATCTGGCCGGCAAGCGCCGCAAGCCTCTTGGGATGGCGCAGGGAACCTCGCGCCCAAGACGCGGGACGAAATGAAAAATGACTCCCCACGCTTGCCCGCTGCGTGTGGCCGCTGCCCCTCCGAGAGGGGCGCTTTCATCTTGGGGCGGCCCGGCGATGGAAAAGGCGGGGCCGCTTGCGTGCAGCCCCGCCTTCTCCTGGCGTCATACCTGTTTCAATCCCTCGGCTTTTCGACCCTGCCGTCCGGATGCCGGGCAAAACGCTTTTCCTTGCCATGCGTGTGCGCATGGCTGGGCCATGGCCAGCCGCCGAATTCGGTGCGCTGGTAGTCGCGGAAGGCCTGCGCCACCTCCTGCTGCGTGTTCATCACGATCGGTCCATGCGCGGCCACGGGCTCGGCAATGGGCTTGCCCTGCAGCAGCAGCACCTCGACCACCTCGTCGCCTTCATTGCGCAGCGGGGCGGGAAGGTCGGGCCGCACTTCCACCATCACGCGCTGATCGAAGCGGTGGCCGTCCACGGTCAGCGTGCTGCCGGTCGTCAGGTACAACGCGCGGCGAGCGTGGCTGCCCGCGCCGGGAAGCACGAGGCTCGCACCCGGCTCGATGCGGATGATCCAGATCGCCACGTCGGCACCGGGCTCGCTGGCCCAGGAGTCGGGCGGCGGCGGCAGCGCCTTCACCAGCCGCTGCCCGCCTGCGGCAGCCGCATCGGCGGGCGCGTAGTCGCCGGCGACGACTTCCACCTCGCTCCTGCGGCCCTGCGCGTCGGTCAGCACGACGTGCGGGATGTCATGGGCCCAGAACATCGTGAAGTCGGGCTTGGCCATCTTCCTTTTGGCGGGAAGGTTCAGCCAGATCTGGAACAGATCGAGCGTGTTGTCCTTGTTCTCGTGCACCATGGGGAACATCTCGCCATGCTGCACGCCGCTGCCCGTGGTCAGCCATTGCACATCGCCTTCGCCATAGCGCGCCGTGGCACCCAGTGAGTCGGCATGGTCCACCAGGCCCTTGCGCACGATGGTCACGGTCTCGAACCCCCGGTGCGGATGGGCGGGAAAGCCCGGCACGGTGTCGCCGTGGTACATGCTGAAGCCGTCCTTGCCGCTGAAGTCCATGCCGATCTCGCGACCCTTGAGCAGCTCGGAGTCGGGGCCCAGGCGGCCGTTGCCCCGAGGGTAGTGATCCTGGTGGTAGGCGCCGAAGATGAACGGATCGATGCCTGGCAACTGGCTTCCCAGTGCCTGTGCTCCGATGATGATGCTGGGCTGGTCGTTGGTGGACATGCGGGTCTCCCGAGGGGTTGATCGATGGTACTGGATGCCTGGACGCCGGGGCCATGCGGAGATGGCCAGGCGCTTGTACTCATCTGGTGTCGAACAACCCGATCGGTAGGGGACAAAAGTGCACCACACCGTTCCATTGGGGGAACAGTGGCGCGTTTGCCAGACACCCGCCACGCGCCGCGGGCGGCTGCGTCAATCGGTGGCCGTGTCCGCTGGTGGGCGTGCGGAGGCCGCCACATCCTCGCGCTCGAGTTCGCCGTCGGTCCATTGTCCGCCGAGCACCTTGTAGAGCGTGATGCGATTGGCCTGTTCGGCCAGTTGCAGGGTGATCTGCGTCTGCTGCGCGGTGTAGAGCGAGCGTTGTGCGTCGAGCACCGTGAGGTAGTTGTCGGCGCCCAGGCGGTAGCGGGCATCCGAGAGCTCAAGGGCCTTGCGCGTTGCATCCACCAGCGAGCGCTGCGCATCCAGCCGCTCGTCCAGCGTGGCGCGGTCTGCCAGGGCATCGGAGACTTCGCGGAACGCAACCTGCACCGTTTTCTCGTACTGCGCGACCGCCGTGTCGCGCGCGACCTCGGAGATGCGCAGGTTGGCGCGATTGCGGCCCGCATCGAAGATCGGCAGGCGGATCTGCGGGATGAAGGACCAGGTGCCGTTGCCCGAGTCGAACAGGTTCGACAGCGAACTGCTGCCCACGCCGATGGACGAGGTCAGCGTGATCGACGGAAAGAACGCGGCACGCGCCGCACCGATGCTCGCGTAGGTGCCGCGCAGCGTGTGCTCCGCGGCCTGCACGTCGGGGCGATGCAGCAGCACCGAGGACGGCAGGTCCTGCGGCACCGAGAGCAGAGAGGTCGCGGGCTCCGGCAGGGTGGTCTGCACCGAGGCGAGGCGTTCGGCGCTGCGCTGGCCCTCGCCGAGCGGCGCGGGCTCCGTCCGTGTCGCTGCGGCCTGGGCGATGCTTGGCGGAAGCAGCGACTCGTGCACCGAGTCGCCCACCAGCAGGGCCAGCGCATTGCGGTCGCGTGCCAACTGCGAGACGAAGGTGGCGACATCCACGCGCGCGGAATCGACCGTGGTGCGGGTCTGCGCAAGCGTGAGGCCGTTCGATGCCCCGAGCTCGTGGCTGCGCTCGGTCAGCATGAGCGCCTCCTTGCGGGTGCGCAGCGTCTCGCGCGCCAGCATGAGTCGGCGGGCATCGGCGTCGGTGGTGAGCCAGGCGTTGGCCACTTCCGCGATCAGGCTGAGCTGCACGCTGCGCCGGCTCTCGCCGGTGCGCAGGAACTCCTGCAGAGCGGCTTCGTTCAGGTTGCGGACGCGGCCGAAGAAGTCGATCTCGTAGCTGCTGAAGCCGAGCTGGGCGGTGTATTGGCCGGAGGTGTTGCTGCGGCCGGCGCTGGTCAGGTCGTCGGCGGTGCGGCTGCGGTTGCCCACCCCCGTGGCGGCCACCGACGGGAACAGCGCCGAGCGTTCCACGCCGTATTGCGCGCGCGCCTTCTCGATGGCGAGCGTCGCAACGCGCAGGTCGCGGTTGTTGTCGAGAGCCTGGCGAATCAGCTCGCGCAGGCGCGGCTCGGCCACGAACTCCTGCCAGTTCATCGGGCCATTGTTCTCGTCCACGCGCACCGCGGCCTGCTGGTCGGGCGAGAGCGCGGCGCTGGACTTGGCGTGCTCCATCGTGTCCTGCACGGGAAGAGGTGGTTGTTGGTAGTCCGGGGCGAGGGACATGCAGGCCGACAGCATCATCGGCGCAGCGAGCAGCGCCGCAAGGCGCGTGCGGGCGAAGAGAGGAGACTGGCGAGGGGCCGGTCGGGAATGCGTTTCCATCATGGTGCGGTATGCGGTGTGTCGTGCGCGCCGGGGGCGGTGGGAGCGGACGCGGAAGCTGAAGCAGAGGCAGACGTGGAAGGGCTGGCCTTCTCACGCGTGAACAGCTTGCGGATGACGAGGAAGAACACCGGAACGAAGAAGACGCCCAGCAGCGTGGAGAAGACCATGCCGCCCAGCACGGCCGTGCCGATGGCGCGGCGCCCGCCGGCGCCGGCACCGGTGCCGATGGCCAGGGGCAGCACGCCGAAGCCGAAGGCCAGCGAGGTCATCAGGATCGGGCGCAGGCGCATGCGGACGGCCTGCAGCGTGGCGTCCAGGATCTTCATGCCGCGCTCCTGCAGCTGCACCGCGAACTCCACGATCAGGATGGCGTTCTTCGATGCCAGGCCGACGGTGGTGAGCAGGCCCACCTGGAAGTACACGTCGTTGGACATGCCGCGCGTATAGGTGGCCACCAGCGCGCCGATCACCCCGAGCGGCACGGCCAGCATCACCGAGAACGGTACGCTCCAGCTTTCGTACAGCGCCGCAAGGCACAGGAACACGAAGAGGATCGAGACGGCGTACAGCAGCGGTGCCTGCGAGCCCGACTGGCGCTCCTGCAGAGAGGCGCCGGTCCATTCGATGCCGATGCCGGGCGGCATCTTCTGCATGATGGTCTCGACGGCCTTCATCGCGTCGCCCGAGCTCACGCCGGCGGGCGTGCTCGCCAGCATTTCGAGCGCGGGGCTGCCGTTGTAGCGCATGAGCTGCGGAGAGCCCGACGACCACGAGGTGCTCGAGAATGCGGAGAAACGCACCATCTCGCCGTTCTTGTTGCGCACCGACCATTGGCCGATGTCCTGCGGCAGCATGCGGTAGGGCGCATCACCCTGGATGTAGACCCGCTTGACGCGGCCGAAGTGGATGAAGTCGTTGACGTAGTTGCCACCCAGCGCGCTCGCGAGCACGCTGTTGATGTCGGTCATCGAGAGGCCCAGCGCGGCCGCCTTGCGGTCGTCGATGTCCACCTTCAGCTCGGAGGTGTCGTCGAAGTTCGAGGTCCGCATGTTCAAGAGCGACGGCATGTTGCGCGCCTCGTCGATCATGGTGTCCTTGGCATGCATCAGCGCGTCGTGGCCGAGGCCATTCAGGTCCTTGAGCATGAAGTTGATGCCGGCGCTCGAACCCAGCCCGCGCACGGCGGGGGGCAGCATCACGTAGATGCGCGCATCGCGGATGCGGCGCAGCTCGCGTGTGGCCTTGTCGGCGATGGCCGCCGCCGATTGGCTTGCCAGCGGCCGCTGGTCCCAGGGCTTGAGCCGGATGAACATGTTGCCGGAGTTCTGGTTGCCGTTCAGGCCCGAGATGGCGTTCACGCGGTCGACCTCGGGGATCGCGCGGAAATAGGTCGTCATCTCGTCCATCACGTCCTGCAGCCGTGCATCAGTGGCGCCAGAGGGCAGTGTGATGCTGGCGGAGACGAAGCCCTGGTCCTCGTCGGGCAGGAAGGAGGTGGGCAGGCGGTGGAACAGCCAGGCCACGACCAGCAGCAGCGCGAGGAAGATCACCATCACCCGCTTGGTGCGGCCCAGCAGCTTGCCCACCGAGCCCTGGTACAGGTTGGCCTTGCTGTCGAACTGGTGGTTGAAGCCGCGGAAGAAGCGGTCGACCCAGCCGAGCGGCCCGCGGCGGATCGGCCGGTCGTGGTGGCCATGCGCCATGGGCTTGAGCAGTGTCGCGCAGAGGGCCGGCGTCAGCGTCAGCGCCACGAACACCGACAGGGCCATCGCGGCCACGATGGTGACGGAGAACTGCCGGTAGATCACGCCCACCGAGCCCGCGAAGAACGCCATCGGAATGAACACGGCCGACAGGGTGAGGCCGATGCCGATCAGCGCGGGCGTGATTTCCGCCATGGACTTCTGCGTGGCCTCCTTCGGGCCCAGGCCTTCCTCGCTCATCACCCGCTCGACGTTCTCCACGACCACGATGGCATCATCCACCAGCAGGCCGATCGCCAGCACCATGGCGAACATGGTCAGCATGTTGATCGAGTAGCCCATCACGGAGAGCACGCCGAAGGTGCCGAGCAGCACGACGGGAACGGCGATGGCCGGGATCAACGTGGCGCGGAAGTTCTGCAGGAACACGAACATCACCAGCGTCACCAGCACCATGGCCTCGGCCAGGGTCTTGACCACTTCCTCGATGGAGGCGCGCACGAATGGCGTGCTGTCCGAGCTGACCACGCCGCGGATACCGTCCGGGAAGTAGTGCGAGAGCTCGTCGAGCTTCTTCTGCACGTCTTCAGCGACCTTCATGGCATTGGCGCCATCGGCCAGCACGATGCCCATGCCTGCGCCGGGCTGGCCGTTCAGGATGGACTTCACCGTCAGGTTGTCGCCTTCGAGCGAGACGCGGGCCACGTCGGCAATCGTCACGACCGAGCCGTCCGGCGCGGATTTCAGCACGATGTCCTTGAACTCCTGGACCGTCTGCAGCTTGGTGCGCGCGGTGATCGTGGCGTTCAGCATCTGTCCCTTCACGGCGGGGAGCTGGCCGAGCTGGCCGGCGGAAACCTGCACGTTCTGGTTGTTGAGCGCGGTCACCAGGTCGGAGGGCATCAGCGCGTACTTCTCCATCAGCGCCGGGTCCATCCAGATGCGCATCGCGTAGTTGGTGCCGAACACGGTCACGTCGCCCACGCCGTCCACGCGGGCGACCACGTCGACCACGTTGCTGGTCAGGTAGTCGCCGATGCGCACCTGCGTGACGCTGGGATCGGGCGAGGTGAAGACGTAGGTGACCAGAAAGTCCTGGCCGCCCTTGTTCACGAACACGCCGCGGCTCTTCACCGATTCGGGCAGGCGGTTGAGCGCGCCCTGCAGCTTGTTCTGCACCTGCACCTGCGCCACGTCGATGTTGGCACCGGGCGCGAAGGTGAGCGTCGAGCGCGAGCGGCCGGCCGAGTCGCTGGTGGAGCTCATGTAGAGCAGGTTGTCCAGTCCCTTGAGCTGCTGCTCGATCACCTGGGTGACCGAGTTCTCGACGGTTTCGGCGCTCGCACCGGTATAGGTGGTGTTGATGGTCACGCGCGGCGGCGCGATGTCAGGGTATTGCTCGAGCGGCAGCGTCCAGATGGACATCGCGCCCGCAAGCATGATGACGATGGACAGCACCCACGCGAAAACGGGGCGGTTGATGAAGAACTGAGCCATGGCGAGTCAGTCCCCCGATCAGCGGGACGCGGCGGCGCTGGCCGGCTGCGCGGCGGCTTCCGGCACCGTGGTGCTGTCGTCGTCGCCGGTCACGGCCTTGTTGGCGTCACGCGGCTTCCAGGGCACCGGCTTGACCTTGTCTCCGTCCTTCACCCGCAGCGACCCGTCCACCAGGATCTGGTCGCCGCTCTTGAGGCCGGACACCACTTCCCAGCGGTTGCCGATGGCGGCGCCGGTAACGATGCGGCGGCGCTCCAGCTTGTTCTCGGGGCCGAGCAGCATCACGCTGGCATTGCCCGCCGGATCGCGCGTCACGGCCTGCTGCGGTGCCAGCAGTGTCTTTTCCTGCACGCCGCCCTCGAGCAGTGCACGCACATACATGCCGGGCATCAGCAGCCCGTCGGGGTTGGGCACCACGGCGCGCAGCGTGATCGAGCCGGTGTTGGGGTTGACGTTCACGCCGCTGAACTGCAGGCGTCCCTCGTGTGCGTAGTCGCTGCCGTCGTCGAGCTTGATGGTGATGCGCGCCTCGCCCTTGCCCGCGCTCTGGATGCGGCCCGAAGCCATGGCGTTCTTCATCTGCAGGACGTCGGAGCTCGACTGCGCGAAGTCCACGTACAGCGGATCGATCTGCGAGACGGTGGTGAGGACGTTGGTCTGGTTGGCCGTGACGAGAGCCCCCGGCGTGACGGAGGAGGTGGTCGTGCGACCCGCGATGGGCGACTTGATCTGGGTGTAGCCGAGGTTGATGCGTGCGGTGTCGACGGCGGCGGTTGCCACGGCCACGTCCGACTGCGCCTGCACCACGGCGGCCTGGCTGTCATCGTAGACCTGGCGGCTCACGGCGTCGATCTTGACCAGTTCCGCATTGCGTTTGGCGTTGGTCTGCGCCGTGCCGAGCGTGGCGCGCGCCTTGGACAGCGCGGCCTCGGCGCTTTGCAGCGCCACGGAGTACGTCGCCGGATCGATCTGATAGAGCACCTGGCCTGCCTTGACCGCGGCACCTTCCGTGAACAGGCGCTTTTGCAGGATGCCGCCCACCTGGGGGCGGATTTCCGCAGTGAGGAATGCGCTCGTGCGGCCGGGCAATTCGTTGGTGACGACCTGGCGCTCGGGCTCGATCCTGACCACTCCTACCTCGGGTGGTCCCGAGGGCTTGGGTGCCCCGGTCTGCTTGTCGGAACATGCAGCCAATGCCAGAACGCAGCCGGAAATGACAAGAAGACGTGACATGCTGGATGTTGGGTATCCAATCCACGAAATTGGGCGGGTGTTGGACGTGCGGCGGACGTGCGGCATGGAGATGTCGGGAGCGGCTGGATTCATGGAAAGGCGCGGATCGCGATGTAGGCGATCATTGTGAACGCCAATTTGGGAGAAACATGGGAGCAGCCCGCGATTCTGGTATCACAAAAGGTCGCTTTGTGTACCGGAAAACCCGTTACTGGCATGCAAAATCTGGGTGCTGATGTTTAATCGGCCCTGTTCATGCCGCTGGCTGCGGGTGCTTGCCGGCAGTCGTTGGCCGTCATGGGCCTTTGTTGGTCATTGGCATTCATAGGATTCATTCTCAGCGTGTCGGAGTCGAAATCGAAGTTTTCCTGGGGACGGCTGGCGCCTGGCATCACCGCCAAGCTGTTCCTGGCGGTGCTGTTCACGGCGGCCTGTGTCGTCGTGGCCATGGCGCTGGCTGCGCAATGGAGCTTCAACAGGGGCTTTCTCGGCTATCTCAACGAGCAGGAGGAGCGCCGGCTTGAGCTGGCGCGCCCGCGCATCATCGAGGCCTATCTCGAGAACGGGAGCAACTGGGAGTTCCTGCGCGGCGAACGGCGCCGCTGGTTCCACCTACTGCGCCCGCTGCCCGGCGTGGACCCCGTCTCTGATACCTTCGACGGGCAGGAAGTTCAACCGTCTCCGCCGCTCTCCGAACTCACGGGAGCGCTGCTGCGCACCACGCTGCTCGATGCCGATGGCCAGTTCGTGGTGGGCTTCACCGACACGCGCGGCAAGGGAACGCGCCGGCCGCTCGAGGTGGATGGCCGGACCGTCGGCTACGTCGTCACGGCGCGCTTCCAGAGCGTGACGGCGGCGGGGGATGTCCGGTTCGAGCAGAACCAGTTTCGTGCGAGCTGGACCATGGGGGCGGTGTCGGTGCTCATGGCGGCGCTGGTGGCGCTCTGGGCGGCGCGGGCGCTGCTCAAGCCGTTGCGGGAAATGGCCAAGGCCACGCGCCGGCTGGCCGATGGCGACTATTCGATCCGCGTCGATGCGCACGAGTCGCGCGACGAAGTCGGGCAGCTGGCGGCCGACTTCAACCACATGGCGCGGGTCCTGGAGCGCAACGAGGGCATGCGGCGGGACTTCATGGCCGATCTTTCCCACGAGCTGCGCACGCCGCTCGGGGTGCTCAATGGCGAACTGGAGGCGATGGAGGATGGTGTGCGGCCACTCACACGGGATGCCGTGAAATCGCTGCAGGCGGAGGTGGCCACACTGAACAAGCTGGTGAGTGACCTGTACGACCTGTCGCTTGCCGAGGCTGGCGCCATGACGTTCCAGCATACGCCTGTCGATCTGGTCGAGCTGCTGCGCGCGGCGGCCTCGGTGCATGCGCCGCGTCTGGCGGCCGCCGGCATCGATCTCACACTGCGCTGCGAGGCAGGCGACGAAACGGATGGAAAGACGCAGGGCCAAATGCAGGGTGAAACGCATGGCGGCGGTTGGGAGCTGGTAGTGTCGGGGGACGCGCGGAGGCTGCGCCAGCTGTTCGGCAACCTGCTCGAAAATTCATTGCGCTACACCGATCGCGGCGGCAGGGTGGTCATCATCGCTCGCAGGCACGGCGAGGTTGCGGAGTTGAGTTTCAGCGACTCGGCACCCGGTATCGAGCCGGAGCACCTGGCGCGCATTTTCGACAGGTTCTACCGCGTCGAAGGCTCGCGCAGCCGGGCCAGCGGCGGGGCGGGGCTGGGCCTTGCGATCTGCCGCCGCATCATCGAGGCGCACGGAGGCGACATGCAGGCCGCGCATTCGCCGCTTGGCGGGCTGCTCATGACCGTGCGGCTGCCGCTGCTGGGCGAGGATGTGGAACAGGATGGTACGCAAGGATGGAAGACATGACGGAGTCCCGCATTCCAAATCAGCAGGCGGCGGCGGTGATGCCCGCGGCCCATGTGCTGGTTGTCGAGGACGAGCCCAAGCTGGCTGCGCTGATGATGGACTACCTGCGTGCCGCAGGCTACGGCGCAAGCTGGATTGCCGATGGTGCGCAGGTCATTGACCATGTGCGTGCCAGCCGCCCGGATCTCGTGCTGCTCGACGTGATGCTTCCGGGCCGTGATGGCATCGGCCTGTGCAGGGAACTGCGCGGCTTCAGCGATGTGCCGATCGTGATGCTGACGGCGCGAGTGGAGGAGGCCGACCGGCTGGACGGCCTCGAGGCGGGGGCGGACGACTACATCTGCAAGACCCCGTTCAGTCCGCGCGAAGTGGTGGCGCGGGTGAAGGCCATCCTGCGGCGCGTGCAGCAGCAGGGTGCACGGGAAGGCGGGCAATCGCCACTGCGCATGGATGTGGAGGCCTATCGCGCCTACTACAAGGGCGTGCTGCTGCCGCTCACGCCGGTGGAGTTCAGGCTGCTGCGGATCATGCTGTCCGCCCCGGGCCATGCGTTCACCCGTGACCAGTTGCTGGCCCGGCTGCATGACGATCCCCGCTCGGTGAATGACCGTGCCGTGGACAGCCACATCAAGAATCTGAGGCGCAAGCTGGAGGCGGTGGATTCCCGGGCGGACCTGATCCGTTCCGTGTATGGCGTGGGATTCAGGTTGGAGCTGTAGGGCAGCATCCCTGCAAGGGACCCTGGGACCCTAGGACGCCAGCGCCATGCTGCCGTCGGGTTCTTGCACCTCCACGGTGATGTGCACGAGTTCCTCGTGGATGCCCAGGGCACTGCGCACGGCCGCGGGCGACAGGGGCACCTTGCTGGCAAGCGCCACGATGCAGGCGTAGGCATCCTTGCCCACACGCCATACATGCAGATCGGTGATGCGGGCTTCGGGGAAGTCCTCGCGGATGACATCGCGGACTTCCTCCACCACCGGGGCATCCATTTCAGCGTCCAGGAGGATGCGTGCCGACTGGCGGATCAGCCCTACGGCCCAGACGCCCACCAGCACGGCGCCTGCGATGCCCATCAAGGGGTCGAGCCATTGCGCGCCATAGAGCTTGCCGCCCAGCAACGCGAAGATCGCGAGCACGGACGTGGCGGCATCGGCGATCACATGGATATAGGCGGCGCGCAGGTTCATGTCGGCATGCCCGTGTTCGTGCCCATGTCCATGGTGATGTCCATGCTCGTGCCCGTGGTGGTCGTGCGCGTCCCTCAGCAGCCAGGCGCAGAGCAGGTTCACGGCCAGCCCCAGGGCGGCGATGGCGATTGCCTCGTTGTAGTGGATGGGTGCGGGGGAGAAAAGCCGCTCGACCGATTGCACGAACATCAGGATCGCCACCACGCACAGCAATAATGCGCTGCTGAACGAACCAAGGATCTCTATCTTCCAGGTGCCGAAGGTGAAGCGTTTGTCGCCTGCCAGGCGCCGTGCCATCGCATAGGCCATCACCGCCATTCCGAGCGCGAGCGCATGGGAGCTCATGTGCCAGCCATCGGCCAGCAAGGCCATCGAGTTGAGCCAGTAGCCGCCAGTGACTTCCACCACCATCATGATCAGCGTGATGACGGTGGCGCGAAGCGTATTGCGTTCGGCCATCGGGTTGGCCGAGCCAAACTGATGGGAGTGCACCGGGAGCGGGGTCTGCGTGTTCATGTTGTATTGAAATATAGGGTACCCCCCTATACTACTACCGATCCGGAAAGTGATCGAAAGGAGCTGTCGTGTCCCATACCATCGCAGACAAGAAAGCGCTGCTCGCCCGTGTGCGGCGCATTGCCGGTCAGGTGTCCGCGCTGGAGCGCGCGCTGGAATCCGAGGACGACTGCGAGGCCATCCTGCAGCAGGTGGCGTCGATTCGCGGGGCAACGCAGGGGCTGATGGCCAGGCTGGTGGAAGGGCATGTGCGCGACCATGTGGCGGTTCACAGCAGGGAGGCGGCGGCGGAGCTGGAGCCGGTGCTGGAGATCCTGCGCGGCTATCTGAAATGAGGCACGCCCCCGGGCCTTTGTTAACTAACGTCCTTCTTTCGTGTCCTACTCTTTGCAGTAGGGGTTTGCGGCTGTATAGATTCATGTTCGACGAATAACATCGCCCATCCGCACTCGCCAAACGGCAGAATGCATCCATTCCCAACTTGAAGGATCGGTCCATGAACACCAATGACAACGCTTCTCTGGCAGAAGAACTGATGTCCCAACTGCAGGGCGCGCCCATGCAGCAGATCGCGCAACAGCTTGGGACCAACCAGCAGGCCGCGGGCGATGCGGTGAGCATGGCGTTGCCGATGCTGCTGGGCGCCCTGGGGCACAACGCGCAGCAACCCGGCGGCGCGGATTCGCTGATGAATGCGCTGCAGGGCCATATGCCCGGCCAACAGCCTCAGGCGGCTCTGGGCGGCATGGGCGGACTCGATCTGGGCGGTCTGCTCGGCTCGGTGCTCGGCGGCGGGGCGTCCGGTGGCGGCTCCTCCATGGGCGCGGATATCCTGGGCCATATCTTCGGCGGCAATGAGCAGAAGGCCGGCAACAGCCTCGGACAGGCTTCGGGCCTGGGCGCGAGTGGCGGTCAGTTGCTGCAGATCCTGGCGCCCATCGTGATGGCGTTCCTGGCCAATCGCGTGAACGCGGGCGGCATGGATACCGGGAGCCTGGGTAACATGCTGGGCCAGGAAAAGGCCCGTGCACAGCAACCGGGCGGCATGGGCGGGGGGCTGCTGGGCAGCGTGCTCGACCAGGACGGTGACGGACAGGTGGGGCTGGGCGACCTGCTCAAGATGGGCACGAGCCTGCTGGGCGGACGCCGCTGATCAGGCACGTGCACCCCTTCCCCTTGCCCTGACCCAGCTGTTCGCATGACGGCCAGGGCGGGGCTTGGAGTTTCCGGGCACGTCAGGACATTGCGTTGCCCGTGATGTACTGCTCCATCTGCTCGATCAGGAATTTCTGGTGGGACATGATGTTCTTCACCAGGTCGCCGATGGAGATCAGTCCGATCACCTTTCCGTCCTGCACCACCGGCAGGTGGCGGATCCGGTTGTTCGTCATCACGCCCATGCACTCCTCGGTGGTGTTGTCCGGCCGCACGAACCGCACGGCCCGCGTCATCACCTCGCTCACGGGGGTGTCGCCGGAGGACCTTCCGAGCAGAACCACCTTGCGTGCGTAATCGCGCTCGGAGAAGATCCCTTCGATGTTGCCCTGGGTATCCAGCACCATCAACGCGCCGATGCCCTTGTCGGCCATGAGCTTCAGCGCGGTCAGAATCGTGTCGCCGGGGGCTACGGCGAATACCTGGGCTTGCGGCTTGGATTTGAGAACTTCGGCAACCGTCGTCATATGGAGCTCCTCTGTCGGGTCAAACAAGTGGTCGTCAATTCCGTGCCCTGCACCTTGCGCGCCCTCCGCGGGCAAGGAATCGAGATTCTTTCTGCATACACAGTGTTGACCAAGCTGCGCCGTTGTGCAACTGGGCGCTGTCCTGATTAGGGTTTGCGATGGCAACGGTTTGCAACGGTCATTTCATCCCGTGGAGCCGGCATCAGTCCCGCTTCTTCTTTCTCCCCCACTCCATTCCCCTTTCCCCGCTCGAAATCCCGCCGCGAACTACACTTGCGTCCCATGAGTTCGTTGATTCTAGGGTTCGAATCCTCCTGTGATGAAACCGGTGTCGCCCTGGTGCGCACGCCGGACGATGGGGGCGTGCCCACACTTCTTTCCCATGCGTTGCACAGCCAGATCGAGATGCATCGCGCCTACGGCGGCGTCGTGCCCGAGCTGGCAAGCCGCGACCATATTCGCCGTGTCCTGCCCCTGACGGAGAAGGTGCTGCAGGACGCGGGCGCCAGCCTGTCCGAGGTGGACGTGGTGGCCTTCACGCGCGGGCCGGGGCTTGCCGGAGCGCTGCTCGTGGGAGCGGGAGTGGCCTGCGCGATGGCCGCGGCGCTGAACAAGCCGGTGCTGGGTGTGCACCATCTCGAAGGACACCTGCTCTCGCCGTTCCTGAGCGCCGATCCGCCGGAGTTCCCGTTCATCGCCTTGCTGGTGTCGGGCGGGCACACGCAGCTGATGCGTGTCGATGGCGTGGGCGAGTACAGCATGCTGGGCGAAACCATCGACGACGCTGCCGGTGAGGCATTCGACAAGTCGGCCAAGCTGATGGGTCTGCCGTATCCGGGGGGCCGGTGCTCTCGAAGCTCGCGGAGGGCGGCGATGCCAAGGCCTTCAAGCTGCCGCGCCCGCTGCTGCACTCGGGCGACCTGGATTTTTCCTTCGCGGGCCTGAAGACCGCCGTGCTCACCCAGGCGAAGAAGCTCGGGGATGATCTGGAGGCGCGCAAGGCCGATCTGGCCGCCAGCACCCAGGCGGCCATCGTCGAGGTGCTGGTGAAGAAGACACTGGCTGCGCTGGACCAGGCGGGCATGAAGCGCGTCGTGGTGGCCGGCGGCGTGGGGGCCAACAAGCTCCTGCGGGAGCAGCTCAACGCGGCCTGCGGCAAGCGCGGAATCCGCGTGCACTATCCGGAGCTGCACCTGTGCACCGACAACGGCGCGATGATCGCGATGGCGGCGGCGATGCGGCTGCAGGCAGGCCGTGAAAAGGCCGGCGAGGAATATGCGTTCGACGTGAAGCCGCGCTGGCCGCTGGATTCTCTGCGCTGAGGCGCAGGGTTGCGCGGTTGGCCGGTTGTGGCGTTGGGCCGGCGACACCCGGGCTACACTCTCCCGATGACCTGGATGAATACCCGTGAATGGCTGCAGAAGCTGGTGTCCTTCGACACCACCAGCCGCAACTCCAACCTGCAGCTCATTGAGTACGTGCGCGATGCGCTGGCCACGCAAGGCGTGAAGGCCGAACTGATCCACTCTCCCGCAGGCGGGAAGGCGAACCTGTTCGCGACCTTGCCCGCGCGTGATGGCAGTGCACAGGGCGGCATCGTGCTTTCGGGCCACACGGACGTGGTGCCCGTCGATGGACAGCCATGGAGCAGCGACCCATTTGCCCTGATCGAGCGCGAAGGGCGGCTCTATGGACGCGGCAGCTGCGACATGAAGGGCTTCATTGCCGCATCCCTCGCACTGGTGCCGGAATTCCTGGCGATGCCGCGTGCGAGGCCGCTGCATCTTGCGCTGTCCTACGACGAGGAGGTTGGCTGCGTGGGCGCGCCGGTGATGCTGGACGAACTCAAACTGCGCGGTGCGAAGTTCGACGGGTGCGTGGTGGGCGAGCCGACCAGCATGCAGGTGGTGGTGGCTCACAAGGGCATCAACCTGTTTCGCTGCCGTGTGCATGGCAAGGCGGCGCATTCCTCGCTGACGCCCAGGGGCTCCAACGCGATCGAGTATGCGGCCCGGCTGATCTGCCATATCCGTGACATCGCCGACCACTACCGCGAGAAGGGGCCCTACGACGAGTTCTTCGACGTGCCGTTCACCACCATGACGACCAACCAGATCCAGGGCGGCATCGCGGTCAACACGATTCCCGAGTTCTGCGAGTTCGCCTACGAATTCCGCAACCTGCCCGGCATGTCGGTGCAGGGCATCCAGGCCCAGGTGGATGCCTATGTGCAGGGCGAGCTGCTACCGCGCATGCGGCGCGAGTTTGCCGATGCGCGCATCGACATCGAGACGGGTGCTGGCGCACCTGCGCTCGAGGCCTCGGAGACCGCGGCCATCACGCAATTGGTACGGGCGCTGACGGATGACCAGGGCAAGCGCAAGGTGGCCTACGGCACCGAGGCGGGGCTGTTCCACAAGGTGGGCATTCCTACGGTGGTGTGCGGCCCGGGATCGATCGAGCAGGCCCACAAGCCCGACGAATACATCGAGGTGTCGCAGCTCGATGCATGCGAACGCTTCCTGCGCCGCGTGGGGCAATCGCTGGAGCAGTGAGCGGGGCAATGACAAAGGCGGCTCGAAAGCCGCCTTGATGCTGAACATGACACCCTTGTTGAAAGGGCTGGTAACAGGCCTGGGGCCTGGCTCCGGGGTTCGGAGATCAGGCCATCAGTTTCGTCAGTTGATGGTGAGCTGTACGCTCTTGTCCACCGGGGCCAGTCTGGCCAGGTGCAGCGTCAGTACACCGTTCTGCAGTTGCGCGGAGCTGCCGGACGCATCGATTTCATCGGCCAGTTCCCAGCTGCGGCGAACACTGCGTGGCGCGCCTTCGATGCTCGACAGGTGGACCTGCCTGCCTTCGATGCGGATCTGCAATTGCTCGCGGGAGAGTCCGGGCACGTCGAGTTCCAGCGTGATGCCGTTGTCGCTCTTGCTCACCTTGAAGTCGTCTGCCGCGGTGGATTGCAGGGTGGTCTGCATGAAACGCTGCAGGGCCGCATCGGATGCACGGGGGATACCAAATGCTGCATGACGGCCAATGACGGGTGCGAAAATCATCTCAAAGCTCCTGTGGATAAAGGAATTTTTTTAAACATATCGCGCGCTTGTTGAGAAAATGGGAGACGTTCCAGGCATTTCAAGAGCCTTGTCTGCAAGTTTTTTTCGATGGGCTGTACAGCCTTCCAGAGCGGTTCATGGTTCACCTTCGTATGCTTCAACAATCCCGTTCCTCATTGCTGCTCACCGCCTGCACCGTCGCCTGCGCTGCGTTGCTGGCGGGATGCGGCTCGATTCCCAATTCCATGCCGGGACTGGACAAGTCCGTCCCGTTCAGCCCGGCCGACTTCGATAACACCAGCATGTACACGCGGCATGTGTTGGCCTCGCAGTCCAGGACCTGCGAGGCGGCCCGTCGCGCTTTGCTCAGCCAGGGCTATCTGGTGAACACCGCCACCGCCGAACTGGTGACGGGGCGCAAGTACTTCCAGCCGACGAACGACATCCACTACCAGGTGGAGATGCGCGTGGTCTGCGCAACCGAGGGCCGCAACGACGACAAGACCGCGGCCTATGCGAGCGCCCTGCAGGATCGCTATGTGATCAAGAAGATCAACAACTCCGCGTCGCTGGGCGTGGGTGCAATCGGTTCGGTGTCGTTGCCCGTGAGCGCCACCGACGACACGCTGGTCAAGGTGGGTAGCGAGACCGTGTCCGACCCGAAGTTCTATGAGCTGTTCTTCCAGCTGTTCGATCGCTACGTTCCGACGTCGGCCGAGCAGACGGCTCCGTCGGCTCTTCCTGTGGGTACTCCTTCAAGCGCGGCTCCCCCGGCCGAGTACGTGCCCGAGGTGAAGGCGGCTCAGGCCTATCCCATCGCACCGCCGCGTGTGCAGGCCTACGAGGTGAAGCCTCCGATTCCCGCTCCGGTGGAAATCAGGCCTCCGAAATCCACTCCGGACGACGCGGTGGCCCCTGCGAGCGAGGCAGACTCCAAGGGCGAACCATCGGGCATGGCTCCATCGTCCATGGACTCGGTCATTGAGCAACTCATGGCGGAGCATCCCTCCGGTGCGAGCTTGGTAACCCCAAGCGACGATGCGGTCAGGCCGACCCAGCGATTCAACTGAAGAGATCCCTATGCAATCCTCTCGACGCCTGGCCCTGAGGGCCGGGGCTTCCTCCTTGCTGGGCGCCGGCCTGGCTTCCATGGCTGCGCTTCCCGCCATCGCGGCGGGCACTGGATCCCCAGGCGTGCTCAAGATGGCACTGGTGGAGAGCATGTCAGGCCCGTTTGCCAACACGGGCGAGGCCGTGCTGCGCAACATCGCCTGGGCGGCTGAACGTGTGAACCAGCGTGATGCGGGCGTGAAACTGCAGTTGCAGCGCTATGACAGCAAGGGCCAGAACGAGGAGGCGCTTTCGGCCCTGCGTGCGGCCATCGACGACGGCGCGCGGGTGATCCTGCAGGGCAATTCCTCGGCGACCGCGAGTGCGCTGATCGACGCCATCAACAAGCACAACGAGCGCGAGCCCGACAAGCGCGTGCTGTTCCTCAACTATTCCGCTGTCGAGCCATCGCTGACGAACGAGAAGTGCAGTTTCTGGCACTTCCGCTTCGATGCACACGCCAACATGCGCATGGCCGCGTTGATGGATGTGATCCGTGGTGACCAGGCGCTCAAGGGCGTGTACCTGATCGGCCAGGACTACAGCTTCGGCCAGGCGGTGCTGCGCGAGGCGGAGCAACAACTGGCGGCGCAGCGCCCCGACGTGAAGATCGTCGGGCGCGAGCTGCACCCCATCGGCCGCGTGAAGGACTTTGCCCCCTATGCGGTGAAGATCAAGGCCAGCGGTGCACAGGCGGTCATCACCGGCAACTGGGGCAACGATCTCACGCTGCTGGTGAAGGCTGCGCGCGATGTGGGATACGACGGTACCTTCTATACCTTCTACGGCAATGCGCTGGGTGCTCCCGCGGCGCTGGGCGATGCTGGCGTGGGCAAGGTGATCGCCGTGGCGGACTGGCTGCCCAACGTGCAGACCGCGCAGAGCGAGGCCTTCTACCAGTCTTTCCGCGCGCGCTTTCCCAAGCCGCAGGACGACTACGTTCACATGCGCATGCAACTGATGATTGAAGCGCTTGCGCAGGCCGCGCAGAAGGCGGGCAGCACCACCGACGTGGTTGCCATCGCGCGGGCGCTGGAGCAGGCCGATGTCACGCTCTACGGCCAGCGCGGCGTGATGCGCGCGGCGGATCATCAGTTCCAGCAGAACCTGGCCGTCGGCGTGATGGAGCGCGTGGGTTCGCCGGGCGTGAAGTTCGATGTCGAGGGCTCGGGCTACGGCTTCCGTGTCATCCGCATCATCCCGGCAGACCGGGCGCAGCAGCCCACGACCTGCAGGATGGTCCGTCCCTGAGCACCATCGCAGGCGTGCAGCTCCAGTGCGTGTGGCCCAGGTCTACCTTGCAAGGCGCACGCGCTCGATGGCCTGCCCCAGCTGGATGACCGCGAGCGCGTAGTACCGCGAGGGGTTGTACTTCGTCAGGGCCAGGAAATTCTGGGTTCCCGCGATATGGATTGGCTCGGAAGCACCGTTTTCAAGTGCGATGAGCGAGAGCAGGATGCCATCGGGAATGTCGTCCTGCTGGTCCAGATCGACTCCCGCATCGCGCAACTCTGCCTGCGTGAATGAGGGGCGGATTCCGGCATCCAGCAGGCGTTGCAGTTCATGGGCGCTGCCGCGATGCGTGATCTCGTAGTGCGCGGGCAATCCTGCGATCCAGCCATGCCCCTGCAGGTAGTTGGCAACGGAGCCGATCGCGTCGCTCGGCGACCAGAGATCGATATGTCCGTCGCCATCGAAGTCCACCCCGTAGCGTGCCCAGCTGGACGGCATGAACTGCGGCAGTCCCATGTCGCCCGAGTGGCTGCCGCGCAGGCTGCCGGGTGCGATCCGCTGCTCGCGCGCCGTCAGCAGGTACTCCTCGAGTTCACGGGCGAAATACTGCTGGCGCTGTTCGGCGCGCGGATGTTCCCTTGGGAAGTCGAAGGCCAGGGTGGCCAGCGCGTCGAGCACACGGAACTGCCCGAGCTGCTGGCCGTAGAGCGTCTCCATGCCGATGACCCCGGCGATGATGCTGGCGGGCACGCCGAACCGCTCCTGGGCGCGCTGCAGGGCATCGGCGTGCTCCTGCCAGAACTGCACGCCCGCGCGCACGCGCACCGGCTCCACGAAGCGGGTGCGGTAGGCCGTCCAGTTCTTTCGGGCGCCCGGCGTGAGTGCCTGCGGAAGCACCAGGGTGCGCACGGACCGGATGATGCGTGCGGAGGCGAGCATCTGGCGCACGGCCGTCTCGTCCATGCCGTTGCGGCGTGCCATGTCCTCGGCAAAGCGCCGCACTTCGGGCCGATCGGCCAGTGCCCGCGTTGCCGGCGCACCGCCGTGGGAGACGGCAGGGGCGGAGTCAGGCACCGAGGGTGCCAGGTGCCGCTGCAGCACCATCCCGAGCGAAAGCGACAGCGCGGCCAGGACGGCGGCGGCCACCGTGGCGATCATGGTGATCGTCGTGGGGGCGGGCCGTCGTTTCATGGACGCTTCATCCCGGATCTTCACGCGGTACGCAGGGGCTTGTTGGCGGATGGGGTGGGCCACTGGAGCTGGCGGAACTCCCGCTGCAGCGCGGGCAGCGCCGTTTCGGGCTCCCTGGCATAGCGCGCCTGCTCCACATGGAGCAGCCAGGTCGCGACAGGATCGCATTCGGCACCGAAATGAGCACGGATCTGCAGGGCCATGGTGCGCGGCGGCAGGTGGGGCGCCAGATCCAGTCCGGCGCGGGCAAGCCGCTGGCGCGTACCGGACAGCATGCGTTGCCAGGGATCCTGATGGTTCTTCTCCCACAGCGACCAAGCGATGCCGGCCAGGGCTGCGAGTCCGGCAATCGCCCCCAGCATGCGCGCCAGGTCCTGCCAGGAGGGCGAGCGCATGCCCATCGCACGCAGCAGGTCCATCTGGCGCTCCTGCGTGTAGTTGAGTACCCACTGGTTCCAGCGGTTGTTGACGGCCTCCCATGCCGCGCGCATCTGCGAGACCAGCGTGGGGCTGATGACGGTATCCATCGCCGAACCGAACGCGCCGCGCGGGGTCTGCAGCCGCATGTACTGGCCCACGCGCGAGGGCATGACGGCACCGGTGGGATCGATTCGGATCCAGCCACGGCCTTCGATCCACACCTCGGACCATGCGTGCGCATCGGCCTGGCGCACGGTCCAGTAGTTGTCGAAGCCGTTGATCTCGCCGCCCTGGTAGCCGGTGACGATGCGCGCCGGAATGTCGAGTGCGCGCATGAGGATCACAAAGGCCGATGCGATGTGTTCGCAGAAGCCTTCCTTGCGATCGAACCAGAATTCGTCGGCGGAATGCGTGCCGTAGACGCCGGGGTCGAGCGTGTAGTTGTAGCCCCCGGTGCGTAGCCGCCTGAGCGCCGCATCGACATAGGCCATCGAGCCCTTGCCCCGCAGTTGCGGGTCGGCGAGCATCTGCTCGGCCAGCTCCAGCGTGCGGGGGTTGAAGCCGTGCGGCAGTTGCACGTAGGGCTGCAGCTCGCGCGTGCGCTCGAGCGGGCCGCTCTGGAAGTCGATGTAGCTCTCGGCGTTGTAGCGCAGCACATTCTGGATGGGCCGGTTCACCACCCACTGCAAGGAAGGCGTCATGCGTGCACGCATGCCTTCGGGCAGTTCGGGTGCCTGTTTCGCGGCGTCGAGCAGCAGCAGCCAGTGGCGGCGGCTGGGCTCGATGGTCACCTCGTAGCGGATGGGCTCTCCACGCACCTCGAGCATGGCCGATGCCGGTCCGCCGGCCCCGGCGCTGCCGTAGCGTGCCTCCTGGCCGTTCAGGGCAAACCACTCCATGCCATTGAAGTACGACATGACGGGGCCGCGGAAATACAGGTGGCGCTGCTCGGGAGGGCGCCCGTCCGGCGTGTCGAAGCGGATGCGCATGGCCACGGTCTCGTCGAGCACCAGCGAGGCCATCGCGCCGATCTTCATCTCGTCCGACAGTCCGCTGCGCCCGGACATGTCGTTGCCCGGCATGCCCCACAGCGGCGCCATGCGCGGAAACAGCATGAACAGCACCAGCATGACGGGGGCGCCCAGCGCGGCCATGCCCGCTGCCGTGCGCATGCTCTGCATGAGCGGCGGCCGTCCCACGGGCATGTTGGAGTTGATCAGCCCGGTCAGCAGCCCGAGCAGGCCCAGCAGCATCACCGCGGCCACGAGCAGCGACTGCGAGAAGAAGAAATTGGCCAGCAGCGTGAAGAAGCCGAGAAAGAAAATCACCATGGCATCGCGGCGCGCGCGCAGCTCGAGCGTCTTGAGCACCAGCAGCATGATGATCAGCGTGACGCCTGCGTCGCGCCCGACGATGGTGCGGTGCGAGAGCACCGTGAGCCCGATGGCCGCGAGCAGCAGGCCCGCCTTGACCCAGCGGCCGGGCAGTGTGCGGTGTGTTAAGGCCAGCCAGGCGCGCCAGAGCAGCAGCCCATAGGCGAATGGCATGGTCCAGACAGGCACATGGGGCGTGAGCGGGGAGATCACCCAGCCCACCACGAGCAGCAGCCACAGCGTGTCGCGCGTTTCGCGGGGCAGGTTGGACAGGTGTTCCACGAAGCGTGGTCGCTGTGTGGAGGAGGGCGGCGTGGCCGCACTGGATTTCAGCATAGCGCCAATGCCTCCAGACAGCG
This sequence comes from Diaphorobacter ruginosibacter, assembly GCF_014395975.1. Classification (NCBI taxonomy): domain Bacteria; kingdom Pseudomonadati; phylum Pseudomonadota; class Betaproteobacteria; order Burkholderiales; family Comamonadaceae; genus Diaphorobacter; species Diaphorobacter ruginosibacter. The sequence continues at coordinate 1,561,479 of NZ_CP060714.1, forward strand.
GTGCCGGTGGGCGGCCCCGTTGCCCTGTTCGATTTCCTGGCCCGGCAGGCGCAGCCCGAAGTCGACTCCCAGCCGGTCGGCCTGGATGACCCAGGCGGTCAGGCGCGAGATGCGTGCCTCGCGATCGAGCAGGCCCGTGGCGGCGAGATCGAGCCAGAGCTCCTGCTGCTGCAATTGCTGCGCATCGCGGCTCACGAGTTCGTCGGAGCCCGACGCAAAGGACTTGGCGGCCTTCTTCCAGACCACGAGCTTGAGCGGGTCGCCGCGGCGGTAGGCGCGCACGCCGTCGAACTCACCTACGCCGCGCGACGTGGCATGGCCCGCGCCCTGGGCGCGTGCCTCGCCCGGCGGCAGCGGCGGCGGGTTGTTCTCGGGCTGGGGATAGATCAGCACCTGTGCGGCGGGACGCCAGATGGTCCAGACACGGAATGTGCCCAGCGGATAGCGTGTCTCGGCCTTGAGAGTGGGTACGCCGTGTAGTCCGCGGTGCGTCGGCTCGAACGAGACCTGGACGATCGACGAGCCCGCGCCGGGCACGTCGGTGAACACCCAGTTCCTGCTGCCGTGCAGCGCCAGGCCGATGGCATGGCGCGGCTGCCTGCGCGCGCTGGTCAGGGTGATTTCGAGCGGGCTCGCGCTACCCATGAACTGCGGTGCGGGGTCGGACAGGTGCAGGCTCAGGCCGCGCAGGGTCGAATGGCAGACGTAGATGCTCACCGCCACGCACCCCACCAGAAGAAAGGTGAGCAGGTAGCCCAGGTTGAGCTGGAAGTTGATCGACGCCACCAGCAGGAGCAGCAGCGTGAGCGCCAGCATCCAGCCCGCGCCTGTCGGCAGGATGTAGACGTTGCGCTGGGTGAGCGTCAGCGTGTTGGTGGGGGCGATGCGCGACCACCACCATTGCCGCCAGCGGGCGCGCAGGGACAGTGGGGAAGCTGCATGCCCTGGAGGCTGCTGCGCTGCAGTGGAGCCGATGGACTGCATGGAGGACGGGCTTTCGTCAGGTCTCGGGGATCAGGGAAGCGGGATGGCTTCCACCATCGCGCGGACCTGCTCGACCGCCCCCCGGCCGGCGTCGCCGACGGGAATCAGGCGATGGGCCACGGTCTGCGGAAGAATCGCCTGCACGTCGTCGGGCGCCACGTAGTCGCGGCCGCTGATGAGCGCCTGCGCCTTGGCTGCGCGCATCAGCGCAATGCCGGCGCGCGGCGACAGGCCCTGCAGGAACCAGCGGCCGGAACGCGTGGCCGTGATCAGGTCCTGCACATAGTTCAACAGCGCATCGGACGCATGCACCGCGAGCACCAGTTTCTGCAACTGCTCCAGCTCGGCCAGCGACAGCTGGGGCAGCAGGTGGTCGAGCATGTCGCGCCGGTCGCTGCCGGCGAGCAGCATGCGCTCGGCATGGCGATCCGGATAGCCGAGCGAGATGCGCATCAGAAAACGGTCGAGCTGCGATTCGGGCAGCGCAAAGGTGCCGAGCTGGTCGTGCGGATTCTGCGTGGCGATCACGAAGAACGGGTGCGGCAGGGAGCGCGTCTCTCCTTCGACGGAAACCTGGCGCTCCTCCATGGCTTCGAGCAGCGCGCTCTGGGTCTTGGGGCTGGCCCGGTTGATTTCGTCCGCCAGCAGCACCTGCGTGAACACGGGCCCCTGGTGGAAGATGAAGGATTCCTTGCCGCGCTCGTACACGGAGACTCCGGTCAGGTCGCTGGGCATCAGGTCGGCGGTGAACTGCACCCGCGAAAAGCGCAGGCCGAAGGTGGTTGCCAGCGCATGCGCCAGCGTGGTCTTGCCCACCCCAGGAACATCCTCGATGAGCAGGTGGCCGCCGGCGAGCAGGCATGCGACGCAGTCCTGTACCTGGGATTCCTTGCCGACGATCACCGTGTTAAGCTGATCCAGAAGAGATTTGATCTTTTGCTGTGCGTGCATGGCCTGACGTTATTCGATAAATACAAGAGACTTGGCAAATGACTTTGAGCAAGACGGGACTATTCACCCACCGGGATTGTTGGAAGCATGAAATGGGCCCGGGTCACCCCGAATGCCCTGCACGGCTCGACGCGATCGAAGACCGGCTGCTTGTTTCCGGGGTGGCCGACGCCCTGGAGCGATATGAGGCCCCTCTGGCATCCCTCTCAGACATAGAGCTTGCGCATGATCGCATGTATGTGGCCTCGGTGCGTGGAATGTCGGACCGCATCGTCGAGGAGCAACTGGCCGGCGGTTCGGCCTACCAGCAGATCGACACCGACACCTCGATGAACGCCCATACATGGAACGCCGCGCTGCGCTCCGCCGGGGCGGCCATTGCAGCCACGGACGCGGTGATGTCGGGCGAGATAGAAAACGCCTTCTGCAGCGTGCGCCCGCCCGGCCACCATGCCACGCGCAGCAAGGCCATGGGCTTCTGTTTCTTCAATAACGTGGCGATTGCCGCCAAATATGTGCTCGACCGCTATCGGCTGAAGCGCGTGGCGATCGTGGATTTTGATGTACATCACGGAAATGGCACCGAAGATATTCTGGCTGGCGATGACCGCACCCTCATGGTCAGCATCTTCCAGCACCCGTTTTACCCCTACAGCGGCGACCAGAATCCTGCCTCGAACATGGTGAACGTTCCGGTGCCTGCCTATACCAAGGGTATGGACGTCCGTGAAATAGTGGAAATGGTGTGGATGCCGCGCCTGGAGGCATTCAAGCCCGAGATGATCTTCGTGAGCGCGGGCTTCGATGCCCACCGCGAGGACGACATGGGGCAACTGGGCCTGAACGAGCAGGACTATGCGTGGATCACGCAGCGCATCAAGGACGTGGCGCGGCGGTTCAGCAAGAACCGCATCGTGTCGTGCCTGGAGGGGGGGTACATGATGGATCCCCTCGCGCGCAGCGTCGAAGCCCATATCCGGGTGCTTGCCGACCTCTGAACCGCGTAGCCTGGCCCGCGGTGGCTGTATGAAAGATGCGAGTTTCTTCCTATGACGTTTGATATCACCGAATTTGCCGAGGGCCCGCTGCGCGCCGCGCGCGACGGGCAGGGCGTGGTCACGCTCACGCTGGATGATGCGAAGCGCTTCAATGCGCTGGGCGACGAGATGCTGGCCGCGTTGCAGAAGGCCCTCAAGGGCATTGCCGCGGACGAGTCCGTGCGCGTGGTCGTGCTGGCCGCGAACGGCCGGGCGTTCTGCGCCGGGCATAACCTCAAGGACATGGCCGCGCACCCCGAGCTGGCGTTCTACCAGGATCTGTTCGCGCGGTGCAGCCGCGTGATGCTGGGCATCCACCAATTGCCTGTTCCGGTGATCGCGCGCGTGCAGGGCATGGCGACCGCGGCGGGCTGCCAGCTGGTTGCGCAATGCGACCTGGCGGTGGCCAGCAGCGAGGCCAGTTTTGCGACCAGCGGCATCCAGTACGGCCTGTTCTGCTCGACACCGAGCGTGCCTCTGGTGCGCAACGTGCCCGCCAAGGTGGCGATGGAGATGCTGCTCACCGGCGAGTTCATCGACGCCGAGACTGCAAGGCAGCAGGGGCTGGTCAATCGCGTGGCATCGCCCGATCAGCTCGATGCCGAAGTGGACCGGCTCGTCCAGGCTATTCTCTCGAAGCCGCGCACCGCCGTTGCCATGGGCAAGGAACTGGTGCGCCGCCAGCGCGAGATGGGGGTCGAGGCGGCCTACCAGCTGGCCGGCCAGACCATGGCCGCGAACATGATGGATGCCGACGCGCAGGAGGGCGCACGCGCATTCGCCGAGAAGCGCAAGCCGGTCTGGAGCAAGGGCTGAATGAGCGGGATGAGAGTAACGGCAGGAATGACGGATGGAATGGTTTGATACGCTGAGCAGGGAATTCCGCGAGGCCAGCACCTGGGTGGAGCTGGGCGTCATCGTTGCCGGGGTGGTGCTGGCCTACATGCTGAGCAGCATGCTGGCACGGCGGGTGAATCGGCCAGAGTCGCTCTGGTTCGGCCCTACCGCCTTGCGCGGCGTGATGTTTCCGCTGCTCTCGCTGGTCCTGGTCTACATCGCGAATGTGATCGTCGGGCATATCGAGCCGGTGTTCTTCCTGCCCGCTGCGGTGTCCGTGCTGACGTCGATCGTGCTCATCCGCTGGACGGCCAAGGTGCTGGCCGCGGCGTTTCCAAGCTCGGGACTGGCACGGCTGGTGGAGCGCGTGTTCTCGTGGTGCGTGGTGCTGGTTGCCGTCCTGTGGATCGCCGGCCTGCTGCCGGTGGTGCTCAAGGAGCTTGACGGCATCAACCTCGCGTTCGGCAAGACCAATGTCAGCCTGCTCACACTGATTCGCGGCAGCCTCACGGCAGGCCTGATGCTCGTGGCCACGCTGTGGATCTCCGCCACCTTTGAGCGCCGCGTGCTGGACCAGACGGTCAACGATCTGTCCATGCGCAAGGTACTGATCAACGTGACGCGTGCCCTGCTGGTGCTCGTGGGCCTGCTGTTCGCGCTGTCGGCCGTCGGTGTCGACCTGACGGCGCTTTCCGTCCTGGGCGGCGCGATGGGCGTGGGCCTCGGCTTCGGCATGCAGAAGCTCGCGGCCAACTATGTCAGCGGCTTCGTGATCCTGCTCGAGCGTTCGCTGCGCATCGGCGACAACGTGCGCGTGGATGGATTCGAGGGCCGCATCACCGACATCAAGACCCGCTACACGCTGATCCGTGCGGGCAATGGCCGCGAGTCCATCGTGCCCAATGAAAGCATCATCACGCAGCGCGTCGAGAACCTCTCCGCTGCCGACATGCGCTTCAACGTCACCACCAACATCGGCGTGGGCTACGACAGCGACGTGGCGCAGGTACGCAGGATCCTTGCCGATGCGGCGAAGGCGCAGCCGCGTGTGCTGTCCTCGCCCGAACCCGTGGCCTATCTGGTGAATTTCGGTGCGGACGCGATCGAATTCAGCCTGAACTTCTGGATCAGTGATCCGGCGGCGGGCGTGGCCAACCTGAAGTCGGACGTGAACATCGCGCTGCTCGAAGGCCTGCGTGCCGCGGGCATCTCGATTCCCTATCCGCAACGCGTACTCCATCTGGCCGATGCTGCTGCTGCGGCGGCCGGCACGATACTGTCCGCCATGCCGCAAGGCGGCGAAGCGGCGGCGCCCCGGGAAGGCGCGTAAGCGCACATGAAGGCGCATGAAGGGGCACAGGACACCGTGGAACTACGGACCTGCGTCGCTTTCGTGACTGGCTCGCATATTTGCGGGAGCGCAATTTGATTGAATTCTGCTACGATTGAAGCCAAGAAAAGCACGACCGTTCTTTTTTATGAAAAGACCGATCATTCCAACGCCAATTGCCGCATATGCTGCGGTGCGGGATAGAATGATTTGGTTTACGTACACGTCAACTAAACCAGTCAATAACTTAAGGAGCCGCAGCAATGAAGGTTTTGGTCCCTGTCAAGCGCGTGGTGGACTACAACGTGAAGGTCCGAGTGAAGTCGGATGGCACGGGTGTGGACATCGCCAACGTGAAGATGTCGATGAACCCGTTTGACGAGATCGCCGTCGAAGAGGCTGTCCGCCTCAAGGAAAAGGGCGTGGTCACGGAAGTGATCGCAGTGTCCTGCGGCGTGGCGCAATGCCAGGAGACCCTGCGCACGGCCATGGCCATCGGCGCGGATCGCGGCATCCTGGTGCAGACTGACGAAGAACTCCAGCCGCTGGCCGTTGCCAAGCTGCTGAACGCCCTGGTCGCCAAGGAGCAGCCCGGCCTCATCATCCTCGGCAAGCAGGCCATCGACGACGACTCCAACCAGACCGGCCAGATGCTGGCTGCGCTGGCCGACCTGCCCCAGGCCACCTACGCCTCCAAGGTGGAAGTGGCCGGCGACAAGGTCACCGTCACCCGTGAAGTGGATGGCGGCCTCGAGACCCTGGCTCTGAACACGCCTGCAGTCATCACGACCGACCTGCGCCTGAACGAGCCGCGCTACGTCACGCTGCCCAACATCATGAAGGCCAAGAAGAAGCAGCTCGACACCGTCACGCCCGCAGACCTCGGCGTCGATGTCGCTCCGCGCCTGAAGACCCTGAAGGTGTCCGAGCCTGCCAAGCGCGGTGCCGGCGTGAAGGTGCCGGACGTCGCCACGCTGGTCGACAAGCTGAAGAACGAAGCCAAAGTGATCTGAGGAGAAGACAAGAAATGACCGTACTCGTTATTGCAGAACACGACAACGCTTCGATCAAGAGCGCCACGCTGAACGCCGTCACCGCAGCCAAGGCCTGCGATGCCGACGTGCATGTGCTGGTGGCCGGTGAAGGTGCAGCCGCTGCGGCCCAGGCTGCAGCGCAGATTTCCGGTGTCTCCAAGGTTCTCCTGGCGGAAGCCCCCAGCCTGAAGGACGGCCTGGCAGAGAACGTGGCAGCGCAGGTGCTGGCCATTGCTGGCAACTACAGCCACATCCTGTTCCCCGCAACCGCTTCGGGTAAGAACGTCGCTCCGCGCGTGGCCGCCAAGCTGGATGTGGCGCAGATCAGCGACATCACCAAGGTGGTCTCGGCCGACACGTTCGAGCGTCCGATCTACGCAGGCAATGCGATTGCCACCGTGCAGTCGGGCGACAAGGTCAAGGTGATCACCGTGCGCGGCACCGGCTTCGACGCAGCCCCGGCTGCTGGTGGCTCGGCCGCCGTCGACACCGTGGCTGCCGTGGCCGATTCCGGCAAGAGCGCCTTCATCGGCCGCGAAGTCACCAAGAACGATCGTCCAGAACTGACCGCAGCCAAGATCATCGTCTCCGGTGGCCGCGCCCTGGGTTCCTCCGAGAAGTTCACCGAAGTGATGACGCCCCTGGCCGACAAGCTGGGTGCCGCCATTGGCGCATCGCGCGCCGCAGTGGATGCGGGCTACGCGCCGAACGACCTGCAGGTCGGCCAGACCGGCAAGATCGTCGCGCCTCAGCTGTACATCGCCGCAGGCATTTCCGGCGCGATCCAGCATCTGGCCGGCATGAAGGACTCCAAGGTGATCGTTGCGATCAACAAGGACGAGGAAGCGCCGATCTTCTCGGTCGCCGACTACGGCCTGGTGGCCGACCTGTTCACGGCTGTGCCGGAACTGACCAAGGCACTGTAAGCCGGTCCAAGCCACAAAACGGGGCATCCTGCGTGATGCCCTTTTTTTCGCCAGTTTTTCAACTTTTCACACGAAGATCACGATCATGAGCTACGTCGCCCCCATCAAGGACATGCTGTTTGACATCGAGCACCTCGCCAACATCGAACAGGTGGCCAGCATTCCCGGTTTCGAAGACGCAGGTCTCGAAACCGCGCAAGCGGTTCTCGAAGAATGCGCGAAGCTCAGCGAAGGTGTGGTGGCGCCGCTGAACGTGGCGGGCGACCTGAACCCTTCGTCGTGGAAAGACGGCGTGGTCACGACCACGCCCGGTTTCAAGGACGCCTTCAAGCAATACGCGGAAGGCGGCTGGCAGGGCCTGCAGCATCCGGTGGATTTCGGCGGCCAGGGCTTGCCCAAGACCATCGGCGCGGCCTGCATCGAAATGCTCAACAGCGCCAACCTGAGCTTTGCGCTGTGCCCGCTGCTCACCGATGGCGCGATCGAGGCGCTGCTCACGGCGGGCAGCGACGAACTCAAGGCCACCTATCTCGAAAAGCTCGTGACCGGCGAATGGACCGGCACGATGAACCTGACCGAGCCGCAGGCCGGCTCCGACCTGGCGCTCGTGCGCACCAAGGCCGAGCCGCAGCCCGACGGCAGCTACAAGGTGTTCGGCACCAAGATCTTCATCACCTACGGCGAACATGACATGGTGGACAACATCGTCCACCTCGTGCTGGCGCGCGTGGCGGGAGCACCCGAGGGCGTGAAGGGCATCAGCCTGTTCGTCGTGCCCAAGTTCCTCGTGAACAAGGATGGCTCGCTCGGCGCACGCAACGATGTGCATTGCGTTTCCATCGAACACAAGATGGGCATCAAGGCATCGCCCACGGCGGTGCTGCAGTTCGGCGACCATGGCGGCGCCGTCGGTTACCTGGTGGGCGAGGAGAACCGCGGCCTCGAGTACATGTTCATTATGATGAACGCCGCGCGCTATGCCGTGGGCGTGCAGGGCATTGCCGTTGCGGAGCGCGCCTACCAGAAGGCGGTGGCCTATGCCAAGGAGCGCGTGCAGAGCCGTCCCGTGGATGGCAGCGTGAAGGCCAGCGCCACCATCATCCATCATCCCGATGTGCGTCGCATGCTGATGACCATGCGTGCCTACACCGAGGGCTGCCGCGCGATGGCTCTGACCGGTGCGGCCGCCTACGACGCCGCGCACAGCCATCCCGATGCGCAGGTGCGCGCCGACAACGCCACGTTCTACGAATTCCTCGTGCCGCTGATCAAGGGCTACAGCACCGAGATGAGCCTGGAGGTCACCAGCCTGGGCGTGCAGGTGCACGGCGGCATGGGCTTCATCGAGGAAACCGGCGCGGCGCAGTACTACCGCGACGCGAAGATCCTGACCATCTACGAAGGCACGACCGCCATCCAGGCCAATGACCTGGTTGGCCGCAAGACCACGCGCGACGGCGGTGCCTCGGCCAAGGCGATCGCAGCCCAGATCGAGAAGACCGAGGGCGAGCTCAACGCCAGCGGCAGTGCCGACGCGAAGGCGGTTGCCGCGCGCCTGGCCGCAGCGCGCAAGGCCTTCCTCGACGTGGTGGACTTCATGGCCGGTGCCGCGAAGACATCGCCCAACGACGTGTACGCGGGAAGCGTCCCGTACCTGATGCTTGCGGGCAACCTGGTCGCTGGCTGGCAACTGGGCCGTGCGCTGCTCGTGGCGCAGGAACTGTCGGCCAAGGGCGAGGACAAGGTATTCATGGACGCCAAGGTGGCCACCGCGCGCTTCTATGCGGACCACATTCTGGTGAAGGCCGCCTCGCTGCGCGACAGCATCGTCGACGGTGCATCCACCGTGATGGCGCTGCCGCAGGACGCCTTCTGATCGCCGCGCGCCGCTGACTCTTTGTCATTCACCGTTGCCGCCGGCGCTGCCGGTGGCATGGCCTACCTACATTCAACCCCCATTCATTCCCAGGAGACTCTCGCCATGTCCAAGCTGCCACCCGCGCTGCAAAAGCTCGCGTTGCCCGTGATCGCTTCGCCCATGTTCATCGTCAGCACGCCCAAGCTGGTGATCGAGCAGTGCAAGGCAGGGATCGTCGGCTCGATGCCCTCGCTCAACGCCCGCCCGGCCGAGCAGCTCGATGACTGGCTGGCCGAGATCACGGAGACCCTGGCCGCCTGGGACAGGGCGAATCCGGATGCTCCGTCCGCACCGTTCGCGATCAACCAGATCGTGCACAAGAGCAATGACCGCCTGGAGCACGACCTGCAGGTCTGCGCCAAGTACAAGGTGCCGCTGGTGATCACCAGCCTCGGCGCGCGCGAAGACCTGAACCAGGCCGTGCACAGCTGGGGCGGCGTGGTGCTGCACGACATCATCAACAACAAGTTCGCACACAAGGCGATCGAGAAGGGTGCCGACGGCCTGATCGCCGTTGCCGCCGGCGCGGGCGGCCATGCGGGCGTGAAGAGCCCGTTCGCACTGATCCAGGAAATCCGCCAGTGGTTCGACGGCCCGCTCGCGCTGTCGGGCTCGATCGCCTCGGGCGACGCCGTGCTCGCGGCCCTGGCCATGGGCGCGGACTTCGCCTACGTAGGCTCGGCCTTCATCGCGACCGAGGAGGCGCGCGCCACGGATGCCTACAAGCAGGCCATCGTGGAAGGCACGTCGGATGACATCATCTACAGCAACCTGTTCACCGGCGTGCATGGCAACTATCTTGCGGCCAGCATCCGTGCGGCGGGGCTCGATCCCGAGAACCTGCCCGAGTCCGATCCCAGCAAGATGAACTTTGGCGGCAATGCGGCGGCCAAGGCCTGGAAGGACATCTGGGGCAGTGGCCAGGGGATTGGCACCATCAATGAGGTGGTCAAGGCCGGTGAGCTGGTCGCCCGCCTGAAGCGCGAATACGCCGCAGCGCGTGCGCGCCTTGCGCTCTGATTTTTTGCGGAATACCGGGGTGGGTGGGGTTTCGTGACGAATTGACTTGCGGCTCTTGGGTTGAGAGTCTTCGTTTTGGGGTGCTGATATGGCCCCTCATACTTTGTTGCAAAGGCTTGCCGTACCAAAGTACTGTCTTCGCCTTTGCGTCGCGTCTGAGGGGCCATCTCAGCATTGGGGTGACCAGTTTATGGCGGGCGCGCGCTGCGCAGGCTGTCGTCGGGAGGCTTCTCACTAATCCCGACAACCTGTGATGAGCCTTTCATTGGGGGGCATCTTCTGACCCGCCTCAGGCCGCCTGCATGGCAAGCGGCTTGGGGCGGTCTTCCTTGATCGGCAGATTCACCAGCGCGGCCAGCAACGCGAGTACCGCGTCGGCCCACCAGATCCAGTCGTAGTTGCCCGTCGCCACCACGGCCAGGCCGCCGAGCCAGGCGCCAAGGAATCCGCCGATCTGGTGTGTGAGCAGGGTCAGGCCGAACAGTGTCGCCAGATAGCGCGGACCGAACAGCTTCGCCGTGAGACCGGCGGTGGGCGGTACGGTGGCAAGCCAGGTGGCACCGAGCACCACCGCAAACACATAGAACGTCACCGGCTCCTTCGGGGCTGCCATGAAGATGAGAATGGCCACCGCACGCGATGCGTACATCCAGAACAGGATCATCTTCATGCGCACACGCGAGCCCAGCGCGCCAGCGACGAGGCTTCCGGCCACATTGGCCAGCCCGATCAGCGCGAGGGAGGTCGATGCCACGTTGGCGCTGAGCCCGCACAGATCCACCTCGCCGGGCATGTGCGTGACAAGAAACGCAATGTGGAACCCGCAGGTGAAGAACCCCGCATGCAGGCACCAGTAGCTGCGATCCCGCAGGGCGATGGCGAGTTGCTGGCGCAGCGTGAGCGCGCTGGAGCCTGACCCCGCGCCCGAGGCATTGGTGGAGCCCGCTGCATGCGGCCTGCCGCGCAGCCACCATGCCATTGGTGCCGTGGTGAGCGCGAACACCGCCATCATCCACATCGCCTGCATCCAGCCGAATGCCGACATCACTGCCTGGTTCAGCGGTGCGAAGATGAATTGGCCCACGCTCCCGCCCGCATTGATCACCCCACCGGCAAATGAGCGCTGCTCGGGCGCGATGCGCTGCGCGGTCGCGCCGATCAGGATGGAGAAGCTGCCCGCACCGGCGCCTGCCGCGCTCAGCAGGCCGACCGCGAAGATCAGCCCCCATTTGCTCGTGACCTGCGTCGTGAGAACGCTGCCGGCCGCCAGCAGAAAGGCGCCCAGCACGATGACGCGACCCGGGCCCCAGCGGTCGGCCACCGCGCCGAAGACCGGCTGGATCGCTCCCCAGACCAGTTGCGCAATGGCCATCGCGAAGCTGATCTTGGCAATGCCCAGGCCCGTATGCGAATTGATGGGCGAGAGAAACAGCCCCAGTGATTGCCGCGAGCCCATGGTGATCATGAGCACCAGCGCGGCCACCATCACCAGGGCCCAGGAGGTAGCGGGGGAGGTAGAGGAGGACTTCTTCATGGAGTGGTCCTCCGGATCGGCATGAAAGACATGGCAGGCAGAGGTTCCTGGCGAGAACATGTGATGGAAAGCCTGATTGTTCAGAAACAGGCCCCCGGCTGACAAACGATTAAATTTGCGCCATGAAATAGAATTTCTATTTCATGACCGCCCCGCTTCCTCTCAAGTCGCTCATCGTCTTCGACGCCGCTATGCGCCACAAGAGCTTCACGCAGGCCGCGCAGGAGCTGCATGTCACGCCAGGCGCGGTAGGCCAGCAGATCCAGAAGCTGGAGGAATGGTTGGGCGCCCCGCTGTTCGTGCGCAGCATCCGCCAGGTGGTGCCCACGGCAGACGCGCAGACCTACTGGGCGACGATCCAGCCCGCGTTGGCCCGCATCCGGCAGGCGAGTGACCAGTTGCGGCTCAGCCAGTCGAACGAGGTCTGGCTCTCCATGCCGCCCACGCTGGCTGCCAAATGGTTTGCTCCGCGCATGGCAGCATTTCTTACGCTGCACCCGGAGGTCTCCCTGCACCTGGGGGCCACCACCGACCTCACCAACTTCGATCGCGACCGCGCAGACCTGGCCATCCGCCATTTCGACGGCAACGACCCGCAGCTCCAGGTCGATCTGCTCTATCCCGACGAAGCCCGCCTGTACTGCACGCCCGCATACGCCGGCTCCATCCAGCTCAAAACACCCGATGACCTGGTGCGCGCCACCCTGCTCAATACCACCATCCTGCCCTATTGGGACGAGTGGCTTGAACGCTTCAGCGGACTGTCCAGGCCGCAGGTCGCGCGCATCACCCGGCAGCACTTCGATCAGTCGGCGCTCGCCATCGAAAGTGCCCGCCATGGCCAGGGCGTGGTGCTCAGCAGCGCCATCCTCACTGAGGCCGAGCTGCGCGGCGGCACCCTGATCGAGCCCTTCGCACAGATGCGGCTGCCTGTGGAGAAGGCCTACTACCTGGTGCATCACAGACAGGCCAACCTGCGTCCCGCTGCGCGGGCACTGAGGGAGTGGTTGCTGGGTGTGGCGGAGAGGGAAAGAGGGCTGGGGTGATGAATGATGGCCGAGGAGTAGAGTCAATCACTGAGGCGGAGGCCGTCAAATTAGCGCGACGGCATCGGGAGGCTTGCCAGACGATGCGCCCTGTTGTCTGAACAACTACACCACAGCGCTGAGGGATTCGGGCCGCCGCGCAAGCAGATGGGACAACCGTTGCAGGCCCGCCTGCAAGCGCCCACGGTCCTTGATGCTGCCCAAGGATATTCGGATGGCATTCACGGATCCGCTGCTGTTGGAGTTGGTTGCACCGGTTGCGAACGCCTCCGCGGGCGTGACTGCTATGCCCTCGCTGTCGGCTGCGCGCGCAAACTGCGAGGGGCTCCAATAACCGGGCAGATCGAGCCATACATGCAGGCCATCGCCGGCGCCGTTGTACCGCCCCGCCAGAATGTCTCCGGCCATCCGGTGGCGCAGGCACGCTTCCTTGCGTACGCCTTCCATCAATCCATCAGCCGAGCCGTCAAGAATCCATTGCGTGGCCAGTGCGGCCGTCAGTGGAGCGACCATCAGGGCAAAGGATCTCAGCGCGACCAGGAAACGTTCGCGCTCATGCGGGTCACGTATGAGCACGAAGGCGACACGCAGCCCGGGCGTCAGGCACTTCGACAGGGTGGAGATGTAGTACGCCCGATCCGGGGCCAACGTGGCAATCGGTGGCGGCGGGGCATCGGCCAGGAGCCAGTAGGGATCGTCCTCGATGATGCGTGCATTGCAGCGCTTCGCAATGGCGGCGAGTTCCTTGCGCCGCTGCTCGCCCATGGTGATGGCGGTCGGGTTCTGCAAGGTCGGGTTGAGGTAGACCAGCGCAGGCTGGTGCTGGCGGCATGCTTGCTCCAGCATCTCAGGCATCATCCCGTGCCTGTCTGCTTCCACCGCGATGATGCGCCTGCCGAACTGGGTCGCTGCGGCACGCAGGCCGGGATAGCTGGTCGGCTCCGCCAGGATCACGTCGCCAGGCTCCGACAGGGCAAGGATCAATGCCGCGATCGCCGCTTGCGCGCCCGGACAGACGACAACGTGCCCTGAATCCAGACGCCCAAACATCGGCTCGAGCCATCGGGCTCCGGCCTTGCGGTCGGAGTCGCTGCCCCCGCCCAGGTGGTAGGTCATCAGCAGTTCGGAATCGGCCCTCATCAATACTTGAGACAGGCCTTGTTTCAACAGGTCGTCGAAGTCCACACCCTCCGGAGGTGGCGGGGTATTCATGCTCAGATCGAGAATCGAGGTCAGTTCGACTTTCGGCGCCGCGACATAGGTACCCCGCGCCCCGCGTCCCTCCAGCAGATGACGGCGCCTGGCCTCGTCGTATGCGCGCGTGATCGTCGTCAGGTCCACATCCAGCAGCGCCGCCAAGCGGCGCTGCGGGGGGAGGCGGTCACCGGGTTTCAGCGAGCCCGCTGATACAGCCGCCTGCAACGCATCGGCAATCTGCAAGAAACGTGGTCCACCGTGCGCGGCCAATCGCGGCAGCCAAACGGGCGAGCTGTCATCTTGTAGGGCTATCAACGAGGACATTTTGTCTCGATGTATGGAAATTGCTTTTAAGTAATATGCCTCAGAACGCATAGCAACACATCCTTGTATGGGCAATCGCTGGCGTTTGCTTCCGTCATCACGGAGGTAGTGTTTCTCAGGATAGATAGTGTCAAGCCATAGGCTGGAAATTTTCAAAAAATGATCGATTGGATCCCTGTAGTCTTTGTTACGTTCAAGGTCCTCATCTTCGGCGCGTGCATGTTCTTTGCCATCAAGTGGCACTACGACCAAGGGAAGCGGGGTGCAGACAGGCGCGCGCTGCTGCGCGCGGGCGGCAAGGTGGCAGCCATCTTTGTGCTGTTGCTCCTGGGGGTATTGTTCTTCACCTTCACCCTGGCCACGAAGCTCGGCATGGACTTGCGCCTCCCGTGATGGCAAAGATGGTAGGCGGGTATCCAGCGATGTGATTCCAGCACGTGCGAGTCAGGGGGCGATCCCCGCATACACGGCATCACGCACCTGAGTCACCAGCGCACCGGCCATGCCTTCAAATGCGGTGTTGGTCAGCAGCACGACGGTCAGCTTGCGCTGCGGGTCGACAAACCAGTTGTGGCCATAGGCGCCGCCCCACTGCAGTGTTCCCTTGCCTTGAGGTGTCTGCGCCAGCGAAGGGTTGACGAGAACGGCCCAGCCAAAGCCGAACCCCCAGCCCGGCCCCTGTGTCGCGGCTTGCTCGCCTACCTGATCCGTCATCATCAGTTCGCGGCTCTGTGGTTGGAGCAGGGGTGCACCGCCAGTGCGGATGGACTCCACGAATTGAACGAAGTCGTCCGCATTTCCCAGTGCTCCCGCGCCTCCGGAGGCAAAGGCCCGGGCGTTGAATGCGCGCGCCGGCTCGAAGCGCACAGCATGCCCCTGGCCCTCCGGCAGCGGCACGGTCATGTTGTGGGTCATGCGCACGGGTGTCGGATGGCCATCGGCATAGGGCGTTGCCAGTTCTTCGCCCGGGCGCGCGACGAAGCGCGTATGTGTCATGGAAAGCGGCTGCGTTACGTACCGGGCAACGGCCTCGGGCAAGCTCATCCTCGTGATCTCTTCAATCACTGCACCGAGCACGTCGGTGCTCAGCGAGTAGCGCCAGCCCTTGCCTGGTTCAAAGTAGAGCGGCGCCTCGGCCAGCCTGCGCAGGTTTTCTTGGAGTGAAATGCCGGCATCGTCGAGACCATCGGATATCCCCAGCCTCGCGTAGGCGCCATCTTCCTGCTCCAGGAGCCGGTAGCCCAGCCCCGAGGTGTGCGCCATCAGGTCACGAATGCGAATCACGGGCTCTGTGCCATCGGGCAGGCGCGGCCTGAAATCAGGCAGGTAGCGGGTCACGGCGTCGTCCAGATGAAGCTGTCCGGACTCGATCAAGCGCATTGCCACGACAGTGACAAGCGGCTTGGTCATCGACGCCAGCCGGAATTCGGTTTCGGGCCGCATCACCTTGCCGGACTCCCGGTCTGCCAGCCCCACCGCCTGCCGGAACACAATCTTCCCGTCCACTGCCACCACGGCCACGGCACCCACGATGCGTTGCTCGTTCACGGCCTTTTGCAGCACAGGCAGGAGATGTGTGGCGAGCTTCGTGTGGGTCCGCACCGCCGCCCAGCCCGGGCGGCCTCCCGCAACGAGCATGGCGCCTGCTGCCAGCAGTGCCACGCCGGCGACAAATGAGAACATGCGGATAGAAGTGAATGCAGACATGCGCAAAAGAATTCCTGTGAATGACCATGCCAGTCTGAGACGCTTCACATGAAGTCACAAGCGTGCGAGACTTCATGAATCATGAAGAAAAACTTCACAATGGAGCGCGAACCCATTCCTGCGTACAGCACGTTTGTCCTGCTGGCCGGGTTGGGTAGCTTCACACGCACGGGCGACCAACTGGGCATCAGCGCATCGGCCGTGTCGCAGCAGATCCGCCGCCTGGAAGCCCAGGTGGGCACGCGCCTGTTCAATCGCACAAGTCGCCAGATTGCGCTGACCGAAGCCGGGCAACAGCTTCTGGCCGAGGTGACGCCCGCGCTCGACATGCTCGACCTTGCGTTGCAGCGTGTGCGCGCGCAGCAGCAAGGGCCCAGCGGGCTGCTGCGCATCAACACCTCGCGCCTCGCGGCCGGATTGCTGATCGAGCCGCGCATCGATGAGTTCCTCGCGCGCTATCCCGACCTGAAGCTGGAGCTGTTCACCGACGACACCTTTGCCGACATCGTGCGCGAAGGCTTTGACGCAGGCATCCGCCTGGGACCCTATCTTGCGAACGACATGGTGTCGGTGCCGCTGGACGATGGCCAGCCCGTGGGCGTCGTCGCGAGCCCGGCCTACCTCAAGCGCATGGGAACGCCGCAAACACCCCGGGATCTCGTAGATCACGACTGCATCCGTTATCGCTTCGCGGGCAGCAAGCGCCTGGAAAGCTGGCACTTCCAGATCGACGGACAAACCACCGAAGTGGATGTCAGCGGCCGGCTCATCTTCTCCGACGACCGCTACATCACCCGCGCCGCATGCAAGGGCTATGGTCTTGTTCAGCGCTTTCTGCGCAGCATCCCCGGCGAGCTTGAACGCGGGGAACTCGTGCCGGTGCTGCAGCGCTATGCGCCGCCGCCTGTCACCTTCCACCTCTACTTCGCGGCGCGCCAGCACATGCCACCCAAGTTGCGCGCGTTCATTGATTTTTTGCGTGAGCCGTTGATTGGGGCACCATAGGCCCATCATGCCACCCAGGGTGCCCGGACGGGGCCCATGGTTTGTTGCAACGACAGCCGAGGGCTGATCCCTCTCCTGCCGTTGCTGAACACTATTCGAACCACTCACTGAGGAGCAAAGCATGCCATTCCCGAAGCTCGGACTCATCCCCTGGTTGCTCGCAGGTGCAATGCCCGTTGCCGCGCAGATCAACGCGGGAGGGCAGCGTCCAACCCCTTCGCCTCCATTCAAGATGACGAAAGTCGCGCAGCTCGATCTGCCCTGGCGCATTGCCTTCCTGCCGGATGGTCGCATGCTGATCACCGAGAAGGCCGGCAAGCTCTTGCTCCTCGCACCCTCCGGTCAGAAGCTGGAAGTCACCGGTGTCCCGCCGGTGTTTTACGAGCAGCAGAACGGTCTGCTCGGCGTCTACCTGGCGCCGTCCTATGCGAGCGATGGGGGAATCTACCTGACCTATTCGGAGCCCGGCCCCATCGCGGGCACCTCGAGTCTGGCCCTTGCCCGTGCGACGCTCAAGATCGGCACCGGCACTGCCGCGCTGGAGGCCCTGCAGGTCGTCTGGCGCGACCCGATCAAGGGCAAGGGCGGGCAGGTCGGCGCCGCCGTGGCCTTTTCTCCAGACAAGAAGTTCCTGTTTCTCACGGCGGGCGATCGACAGCGCTTCACACCCGCCCAGGATCCCAACCAACCGGCAGGCAAGATCCTGCGTTTGACCCTGGACGGCAAGCCCGCACCCGGCAACCCCATGGAGGGCAAGACCGGAGCGCGCTCGGTTCCGGTGATCGATCCGCCCAGGGACACGGAGGCTGCTGAGACCGCGCCGGTCGTGCGCACTTTTGTCTTCGACGGCCCGAATCTGACGCCAGCCGAGACATGGACCACCGGACATCGCACACCCTACGGCCTTGCGTTCGCCCCTGATGGCCGCTTGTGGGAACTCGAGCATGGGCCGCGCGGCGGGGACGAACTCAATCTGATCGAGCCGGGCAAGAACTATGGCTGGTCGCTGGTCTCCTATGCGGTGAACTACAACGGCGTGCCCATCGCAAGCCCCGACACGCGCCCGGACCTTGCCAAGCCCGTGATCTACTGGACACCGGTCTTCGCACCCGGCGGGCTGATGTTCTACTCGGGCGCAATGTTTCCGCAATGGAAGGGCTCGGCATTCGCCGCCGGCCTGGTCAGCCGCGCGCTGCATCGGATCGAGGTGCAAGGCGCCACCGCCACACCTGCCGAGCACTGGACAGTCGGCTTTCGTGTCCGCGATGTGGCGCAGGCGCCGGATGGTGCGCTGTGGTTGATCGAGGACAGCCACGAGGGCGGGGTGTATCGGCTCACACCGAAGTGATGGGGTGAGGGTTCCATTCGAATGTCTATCTATCTGATCGATGCTGGTGGCCTCTACACGGTTCGCTAGAACAACTCCTGCTGGGCTGAAGTCAGACTGGCGAAGTCTTCCCCCAGGGGCAGCAGGATCGCGTCGGCAATGGGTTGAATCTGCCTTGTCAGGTAGTGCTCATAGTCGATCGGCGAGCGACGTGCTTCCAATGGTTCGGGGCCGTTGCGGGTCATGACGTAGCGGATCCATCCACCGTTCTGGTATTGCCTCGGCCGCTCCATGTGCACGTTGTATTCATCGGCGATGCGCGCCGCGCGTACCTGCGGCGGCACGTTCGCGATATAGGCATCCAGGCGGTGCCGCAGGCGCTTGCGGTAGACGAGCAGGTCGTCCTTGCGGCCTGCGAGCGTGGACTGGGCGTACTCGGTCACGAAGTCCCGATAAGGCGCGCCCTGGAAGACGCGCGAGAGCAGGCCTTCCTGGAACTGGCGTGCAAGAGGTGTCCAGTCGCTGCGCGCCATCTCGAGGCCGCGGTAGACCATGGCCTCCTTGCCTGCCGCATCGACACTCAGGCCTGCGTATCGCTTCTTGCTGCCGACATCCGATCCCCGGATCGTGGGCATGAAGAACTTCCTGTAGTGCGTGTCGAACTCGATTTCGAGAAAGCTCTCCAGGTCCTGCTCCTCCCGCAAGGTGTGCGTCCACCAGCGGTTGATGTCCCTGGCGAGCTCTGCAGCCACGGCGTGCGCCTCTTCGTTGGTATGCCTGCGTTTGAGCCAGATGAAAATCGAGTCGGTGTCCCCGTAGATGACCTGGTATCCGCGCCTCTCCACGAAATCCCGGGTGGCCTTCACCATTTCATGGCCGCGCAGGGTGATGGAGGAAATCAGATCCGGATTGAAGAACCGGCACTCCGACGCACCCAGCACCCCGGCAAACGAATTCATCACCAGCTTGAGGGCTTGCGACAACGGTTCGTTCCTTGCGCGCTTGGCCTCGTCACGGGCTCGCCAGAGGGTGGTCACGATTTCCGGCAGGCAGTGTTTCTCACGCGAGAAGAGGGTGCCCTTCGGCCCCTTGATCAGTCGTTCGGGGCTGGCGGCGTGCTGGCCTTCCGCCAGTCCCACGGGGTCGACAAGGAAGGTGCGGATGATCGAGGGGTAGAGGCTCTTGTAGTCGAGGACCACCACGGAGTCATAGAAGCCGGGTTGGGAGTCCATCACGTAGCCGCCGGGAGAGGACTTGCCCTGGATCTCGCCCACGTTGGGCGCCACGTAGCCCAGGCGATGCATGCGTGGCAGGTAGTGGTGGCTGAATGCAGCGATGGAGCCGCCGAAGTGATCGAGCTGCAGGCCCGTCGTATGGGCGCGTTCCATCGCAAACTGCAGCAGCTTGGCCTTCTCGAAGATGCGCAGGACCAGCTCGCAGTCCCGGATGTTGTAGGTGGCGAGCGCGGGCTTGTCTTCCTGGTAGCGCCGCTCGATCTCCGCCATCTTGTCGTACTCGTCGCCGATGTCCTTCCCCTCGCCCAGCAGTTCCTGCGAGACGTTCTCGAGGCTGAAGGAGGGAAAGCTCCAGACGGCGGCCCGAAGGGCCTCGATGCCGTCGATGACCGCGCGGCCGGGCATGGGCGCGAAAAGATAGCCCTGCTTGCCGGGATGGGTGCGCCATGCGATGGGCCTGCGTTCGCGGCCCAGAAGAAGAGGGGTGCCGCAGTCGTCCGCCGTCTTCTGCAGCACGTGCAGGTCGAATTGAATGACGTTCCAGCCGACGATGACATCCGGGTCATTGCGCGCGAACCACTCGTTGAGGCTGTCGATCATGGCCTTGCGGGTCGCGCAGTAGACCAGCGCAAAATCCTCGGGCTGCACGGGCTCGGGCGGAGGCTCGCCCAGCATGTACACCACGCGCTCCGCCATGCCGTCAAGGGCAATCGAATACAGGTGCTGGTGCTGGCTCGTCTCGATGTCCAGCGACACCACCTTCAGGGTCGGTCTGAAGTCGGGCGAGGGCAGGAGCCTGCAATCCACGAGCGCCGAGTTCTCGGTGCGGCCGCCCGCAAGCACGACGCCGGCGGTGATGAACCGCTCCATCAGGTAACGCTCGTGCGGACGAACATCGGCCTCGAGAAGGGGAATGCCCAGCGGCTGGAGGGTGCGTGCAAGTTGCCCCAACTGGCGAAAACGCCTGGCGTAGACACCCAGTACGGGTTCTTGCCGGAAGCTCTTCAGATCCAGTTCACGCAGCTCCACATCCGGCGTGAGGGAGAGCAGCGCCTCCACCGCACCCCTGTGCCGGGCCTCGACGAAAGCCACCGAAGTCCGGGCGGTCAGGAGTATCTTGAAGGGTCCGGTGTCCGTCGCCAGCCAGTATTCGATCTCGGCGCCCGCCGGTGTGTCTCGCCAATTGCGGGTAAGGATGAATCCTTGGCGTGGGAAGGATGGCACGGCGGATGAAGCAAGGCGGAAATCGGAAATGGGAGCCCTTCCCGGTTGCCCGGTTGTGCTGGCTTGCTGTCTTGCAGCGCAGGCTGGGCCGCGATCGCGAAATGATACAGCGAAGGAACGGCTCAACGCTCCCCTTATAGAATGGGCCATGGATCTCGACAACATCAAGGGCCGTCTGGTCTTTCTCCAGGAAGCGGAAAAGCTCAAGAGCGTGCTGCGAAGCGCACACACGTCGACAGGCAGGACGGAAAGCACGGCAGAACATACCTGGCGGCTATGCCTGATGGCCATGGCGTTCGAGGATGAACTGGCGGGCATGGACATGCTCAAGATCCTGAAGATGTGCCTGGTCCATGACCTGGGCGAGGCCATTCACGGGGACATTCCGGCCGTCGAGAAAAGCCAGCATCCCGACAAGAGCGAGCAGGAGAAGACCGATCTCCTGCACCTCACGCGCTCGCTGGATGAGCCCTACCGGGCCGGCATCATGGCGCTTTGGCAAGAGTACGAGGATGCATCGTCCCCCGAGGCCAGGGCGGTCAAGGCGCTCGACAAGCTGGAGACGATTCTTCAGCACAACCAGGGCATCAATCCGCCTGACTTCGACTACGGTTTCAACCTGACCTACGGCCAGGAACACACCAGCGCCGATCCGCTGTTCGCGCTGATGCGCAGCATCCTCGATGAAGGCACGCGACAGAGAATGGCCGAAGGTGCAGACCACCCGGGCAGGCCGGTGTAGGGAGCCTTCCAGCGCTTTGATGCACTTGCCGCTTGCGGGCGCCGCTTCGCCCGTGTTCAGTCATCGGGCCAGAGGCCGTTTGGCGATCAGCGCTTCTCTTCTCTCGTGCGCGGCGGCAACGCTTTCCTGAATTCTCCGCTGCCGGGTCTCCGGCTTGGCCGCTTCGTCGATTCGTCGGATGATGAAGTTCTGCTTGCCTGGCGGCAGCGATGCAAAGGCTTCGGCAACCCCTTCGCTTTGAAGTGCGCTCATCAGGTCGTCGGGAATCATGACTTCCGACCGATCCAGCACCGTGAACCGCACCTGAATGCTGTCGCCGGTTCCGGTGCGGGTCTCCTGGCGAACCTTCGCCTTGATGCGGATGTAGTGCTGGCCGCCTCCAATGGGAAAGAGACTGACCTGGAACGGCTCGGAGTCGTTGACCCGGGCCATCACCAGAACCGGTCCCTTCGTTCCCAGCGCCTCGGTGATTTCGGCGGGTACCGGAACGGCACAGTAGTCCATTCCCTCGGCCCAGTTTTCCAGGGTGGCCCGGAAGGAAAATTTCTGCCCTGCAACAGGAGTATGTGTCATGGCTGCGGCGGTATTGATCTGTGGTGGGATGGATTATGCAGACCATTGCCGCAGAAGCGGGCACTCTAGAATGCCTCAATGCCCATGCCTGTTGCATCCCCGCCCCTCTTTCCGCAGGTCGTCTCCGAGCAGCTTTCGCTGGCCTGCTCCGTCCTCGATGCCGAACTCGGAACGTCGATCATCGGCATGCATGTTTTCGGCTCCGTGGTGGATGGCGGGCTTCAGCCGTTCAGCGATCTGGACCTGCTGGTCACCGTGAGCGAGCCGCCGGCAGAGGAGCAGCGCCAGGCGGTATTGATGCGGCTTCTGGATGTTTCGGCTCCGCCCGGTGCATCGACGATCTTTCGTCCCCTGGAGGTAACGGTCCTGGACCATGCACAGGTCACTCCCTGGCGCTATCCGGCGCGCCGTGAACTGCAGTTCGGCGAGTGGCTGCGCGAGGGTCTGCTCTCGGGTGTCTTCGAGCCTCCGATGGCGGACCATGATCTGGCCATCCTGATCACCAAGGTCCGGTTGAGCAGCGTCACGTTGCGCGGGCCTGAAGCGTCCGTCCTTTTTCAGGACGTGCCGCCGGCCGACCTGGCCAGGGCGCTGCTGGACACGGTCCGGCAGTGGAATCAGCCGGACGATTGGGCTGGTGACGAGCGCAATATCGTCCTTGCGCTGGCGCGGTGCTGGTTCACCGCATGCACGGGCCGCATCTGCTCAAAGCAGGAGGCCGCCACATGGGTGCTCGGGCAGGTGGATGAACGGCACAGGCCGGTTGTCGCCAACGCCCGGGAGGCCTACCTGGGAGTGGCGCGGGACGAACTGCCGTCCAGTCCCGAGGCCGTCAGCGCATTCGTGCGGGATGCGCGCCGGGAGATCGAGCGGCAACTGGCAGATTGAGGGATTTCCCCTCACCGGGAATCAGAGCCGAGCCTCCTTCAGGCGCCTGGACAGATCATCCGGCGTGGCCAGCACCTCGCTTTGCAGCGAGGCGATGGCGCTGATCTTCGAGCCTTGCGGCCGCGTCGAAAAATCATCTGCACACTCGGCTTCGGGCAGGGCGATTGCATGGCCTCGCAGTCGAATCTGGCGTCCCAATGCCGGCCAGTAGAACGTGAGCGCCGCCCGCGGATTGCCTTCGAGCTGCCGGCCCTTGGAGCTGGAGGCCTTGATGGCAAAGTGCCAGCCACGGTCATCAACATTCTTCAGGATCAGGACCCGGGCATCGGGAAAGCCATCCGTATCCACCGTGGACAAGGTCATGGCATGGTGCTCTTTCACTCCTTCCTGGATCGCCTCATGCAACCAGAGCCCGAAGGCCTGCTGGGGCGTGCCGGGCAGGCAGGTCATGCCGACTTCGGCAAACGGGCCTTTCAACGACGGAAGGCTGCGCAGTCTGTTCTTCAGGGTATCGACGCTCATGGTTTCCTTGAGGCGGTTTGCAATGCATGGCGGAAGGTGGGGCGCGACATGTTCGACGCGAGACATTGATCACAGGCTGCGCCCGAGGAGCTGACCGGGCCAGCCTTCCACCAGGAATGTCGAGAGGCGCTCGTAGCCGCAGGACTCGTAGAAGCGCACCAAGGCGCCGGAGCCTCCTCCGTAGCAGTCGACGCGCAAGCCACCCACTCCTGCGGTCCTGGCCTGATCCTCCGCGAAAGCCATCAGGCGACGGCCGATGCCCCGCGCAGCCGGGCGGCGCGAGGCGACCAGCAGGCGCACGTAGATTTCGGGCTCTGTTGCAGGCGGGACATAGGGCATGGCATCGCCCAGCACCAAGGCGGCCAGGATGGAGCCATCCTGCGCTTGTGCGATCCATGCTCCGGGCAGTGCGCAGGCCTCGTTGACTCGCTCCACCCGCTGCGGCTGGCTGGACCATGGCTGGGTTCCCCATTGCCCGGCATTGCCGATCTCGACAAACCAGGCGATGACTTCATCAAAAAGGCCCAGTACCGCTACGGCATCGGTGTCGGTTGCTCGGCGGATGATGAGCCCATCCGGTTCTGCGCTTGCCATGTGAAAAATCCCTTGATGACTCGGTTCCTGGTATGCGACGGGCCTGTGCCGTCAGGCGCATTCCGGTGCCACATCACTATCTCGTGATTGATGTTCATTGTCGAATGAGTGATCGCTCATGGCACCGTTGCGGCAGGTGGTCATCACAGGGCAGGGCTCCAAAAAGCCAAGCTCATATTTCTATCCAGCGTCTTGCGCCGAATTAAACAGTTGTCAGTTGAGACGGCACTGAATTTCGTAAAAGTCAATCAATCGAGAATTTGCCATCATTTCCGTCTTAACTTGAATCAAGTCATGCCGTATTTCTTCCCCCGTGCTGTGAGTATTTGAGAGATAGTGTTAACCCTAGTATCAATTAATGCTTATGAGCTTTGGCTCGCAAGACGAAGGGTTCATGTCCAGTCACACCAGGGTTTCATCGCCATTCAGCCAGACAGCGGCATCCCCAGGGGCCGCTCGTGCGGGTGCCGTGCTGCAAGTGCTGGCGGCCTTGCTGTGGTTGCCGCAGGCCTGGCTGATCGCGCAGGCGGTGCAGGTGATGGCGGTGTCCGCATCCGGATCCACATCCGTTGCGTCTTCCGATGCGGGCAGTGCCATGGCTCAGGTCGCGCCCCTGGCGCTCGGCGTACTGGTGATCGGCGTGCTGCGAGCCCTGTTCGATGGCGCAGGCATGCAGCGCGCGCAGAAAGCGGCACGGCGGCAGTTGAGCAGACTGCGCGAAGAGGTGGTCCACGCGCTCGCCAGGACGTCGCCGATGGACAGTACCCAGGCACCCTCAGGGCAGGCCGCGAGTGCGATGGCGGAGCAGGCCGAGGCCATCGTGCCGTGGCTCTCTCGGTATCAGCCGGCGATGTTCAAGGTGCGCTGCGTGCCGCTTGCGATTGCATGCGCGGTGGCGTACTTCTCATGGGTGGCTGCCTTGATCCTCTTGCTGGCCGCTCCGCTGATTCCGCTGTTCATGGCGATCGTGGGCTGGCGGGCGCGCGCGGCCAGCGAGGAACAGATGGTGGAGATCGGTGGCATGAACGGCTTTCTGCTCGACCGGCTGCGGGGACTCAGCACACTGCGCGCGCTCGGGGCCGTCGATGCCACGGCGGAGCGCCTGCGCTCGCACGCAGAATCGCTGCGAACACGCACGACGCGCGTGCTGCGCATCGCGTTCCTGTCGTCCGCCGTGCTGGAGCTGTTCTCGGCACTCGGCGTGGCGATGGTCGCCGTCTATGTCGGCTTCCATCTGCTGGGCACGCTTGCGTTTGGCGCATGGGGCGGCAAGCTGGAACTCGCGCAGGCCCTGTTCGTCCTGATGCTGGCGCCGGCCTTCTTCGACCCGCTGCGTGAACTGTCCGCCGTATGGCATGACAAGGCAGCCGGCGAGGCTGCGATGAAGACGCTTGGCGAGCTCCAGCGCCAGGCCATGCCGCTGCCGGGAGCAGGGGAGACTTCTCATGGCACGCGCGGCGTTGCGGACGGTGCCGTCATGGAACCCGATGAGCCAGCCGCTGCGCGCGCGGTCGATGTGCGCATCGATGCACTGCAGGTGGGCGTGCCGGGGCATGCCGCCGTGATTTCCGAAATGAGCGAGTGCATCGCCGCGGGCGAGCACATTGCGCTGTGGGCGAAGAGCGGCGCGGGCAAGTCGTTGCTGCTGGCGCAATTGGCGGGCCTGATCCCGCTAGAGCATGGCAGCATTCGCATCGGCGGTGTGCCGATGGATGACGAGCATGCCGAGCGCCTGCGCGCGCGCATCGGCTGGATGGGACAGCATTCGCATGTGTTTGCGGGATCGGTGCTGCGCAACGTGGGATTGGGGCGCAGTGACGTCAGCGCCCGGGACGTGCGCCGCGCGGTTGAAGCGGCGGAGCTGTCGCAGGCATTGGCCCATCGCCCGGCGATCAGCCTGGGGGAGGGCGGCAGCGGCCTGTCGGGTGGCGAGGCCGTACGTCTGGCGCTTGCGCGCCTGGCGGTGAACCGGCATGCGGGGTTGCTGCTGGTGGATGAACCCACGGCGCACCTTGATCCGCAGACGGCGGAGCAGGTGATCGCATCGCTGCTCGAGATCGCCAAGGGCCGCACGCTGATCGTTGCCACGCATGACGCACGGCTTGCGCAGTGCATGGATCGCGTGGTCCGGCTCGGTGCCGTGGCTGCGAATGCCGAGCGCAACGAGGAGTTCGCATGAAGCACGGCAAGTCGATCTGCAGCGAATGGCGAACCGTGCTGCGCGCAATGCAGGACACCGGCACGCGCAAGCTGTGGCTGGGAGGCGCGGCGGTCGCCATGCTGACCGTGCTGATGGGCATGGCGCTGCTGGGGCTGTCGGGCTGGTTCATCACGGCAACGGCGATTGCCGGCCTCGTTCCCGCTGTTGCGCTGGTGTTCGATGTGTTCATGCCGTCCGCGGGCATTCGCCTGCTGGCCATCGGTCGCACCGGTGCGCGCTATGCGGAGCGGCTGCTCACGCACGACGCGACGCTGGCAGCCTTGGCGGCATTGCGTGAGCGCCTGTTCAGGGCCTGGGCTCGGCCAACCGCCGCGCGCTGGCTGCTGCAGCGTCCGGCACGCCTGCTGCAGCGCCTCACGGCGGATGTCGATGCGCTGGACAACATCTACCTGCGTCTTGTCGTTCCCGCCCTGGCCGCCCTGGGCGCATCGGCGATGCTTGGCGTGGCACTCGGGCTCATGCGTTGGTGGATCGGCCTGCTGGCCGCCGCATGGCTGCTTTGCGCAGGGATCGGCATCGCGCTGTGGCAGGCGGCGGCAAGCCGCAGGGCGGCGATGCAGCGGTCGCTGAGCACCGAGAGCGTGCGTGCCCGTACCGTGGATCTTGTGGCCGGCAAGGCGGAGCTGCTGATGGCCGGACGCATGGCTGCCCAGTGCGAAGCCATCGCGGCCGGCGACACGCGTGCCGCGCGGGCCGACGCCGCGCTCTTTCGCCTGGAGGCCCATGCCACCACGGCCTATGGCGTCGCAAGCGCACTGTTGCTCTGTGGCGTGCTGCTCGCGATGGCATGGCTGGTTGACCGGCAGAGCATTGGCGCGGCCGTGGCCGCCTTCGGCGTGCTGTTGGCGCTATCGGCGATGGAGCCCTTTGCCGCGTTGCGGCGCGGCGCGACGGAAGCCGGCCGTACGTTGCTCGCCGTGAGGCGGCTGGGCGCGGTGCTGGCGCAGGATGCTGCGGACGGCGGCAAGGCGCACGCAGCGCATGTGCCAGCGGATGGCCTTGCGGTAGAGCTTGTGGAGGCCTGTGCGGTGCATGACGCCGGGCACTCGGTCGGTCCGCTCAGCCTGCAGATCCGGCGTGGCGAACGCGTTGCATTGATCGGCCCGAGCGGGTCGGGCAAGACCACGCTGCTGTCGCTCATCGCGGGCGAGATGGAGCAAGGTAGCGGGCACGTCGCGGCGCTGCGCAGCAGCTGGATGACGCAGCGCACCGAGCTTTTTCGTGACAGCGTGCGAGACAATTTGCGCCTTGCATCGCCTCGCGCTGACGATCAGAATTTATGGCATGTACTCGATGCAGCAGGCCTGGGTGCCGACATGCGTGCGTTGCCGCAAGGGCTCGACACGCAACTCGGCGAAGGAGGGATGGGATTGTCAGGAGGGCAGGCACGGCGCATGGCGCTGGCGCGGCTGCTGCTCAGCCCGGCCGAATGCTGGCTGCTCGACGAAGCGACCGAAGGCCTTGATGCGGGCGTGGCGGGCGATGTGCTCGAACGGCTCTGGAGCGCATCGAAAGGCCGGACGCTGGTGCTTGCAACGCACTGGCGGCGCGAGGCGGCCATGGCTGATCGCGTGATATGGATGGACGCAGGCCGCATCGCGGGACAGGCGCATCGCGGCTCACACGCATTTGAACAAGCGCTGGCGCACCTCCGGGCCGACGATGCCTCTGGCGACGCCACCGAAGACGCTTGGCGCGAGACGAGCAACAACATTTGATTCATCGACAGGAAGAAAGGATCTCGTCATGGACCTCGACATCGTCGACTTATCGCGGCTGCAGTTTGCGATAACGGCCCTCTACCACTTTCTCTTCGTGCCGCTCACGATCGGACTGTCCATCATCGTCGCCATCATGGAGACGGTGTATGTGATGACCGGCCGCACGATCTGGCGCGACATGACCAAGTTCTGGGGCGTGCTCTTCGGCATCAACTTCGCGATGGGCGTGGCCACGGGCGTGGTCATGGAGTTCCAGTTCGGCATGAACTGGAGCTACTACAGCCACTACGTGGGCGACATCTTCGGTGCGCCGCTCGCCATCGAGGGGCTGATGGCGTTCTTTCTGGAGGCCACCTTCGTCGGCCTGTTCTTCTTCGGCTGGGACCGCATGAGCAAGCGCGGCCACCTGATCGCCACCTGGCTCGTGGCGCTGGGGTCGAACTTCTCCGCGCTGTGGATCCTGATCGCCAACGGCTGGATGCAGAACCCCGTGGGTGCGGTCTTCAATCCGCAGACCATGCGCATGGAGGTGAATGATTTCTTCGCCGTGCTCACCAATCCGGTGGCACAGGCCAAGTTCGTGCACACGGTCTCCGCGGGCTATGTGACGGCCGCGATCTTCGTGTTGGGTGTGTCGGCGTGGTACCTGCTCAAGGGACGCCACGTGCATCTCGCCAAGCGCTCGATGACGGTGGCGGCCTCGTTCGGCCTTGCGGCATCGCTGTCGGTGGTGGTGCTTGGCGACGAAAGCGGCTACCTCTCGTCCGAACACCAGAAGATGAAGCTCGCATCGATCGAGGCCATGTGGGACACAGAGCCCGCGCCGGCGGCGTTCACGGCGATCGGCATCCCTGATCGCGCAGCGCGTGAGACCCACTATGCCGTGCATATTCCATGGGTGATGGGCCTGATCGGCACGCGCTCGCTGACCACCGAGATCCCCGGCATCAACGACCTGGTGAAGAACACCGAGGGCTACATCCGCAACGGCATCGAGGCCTATGACGCACTGCAGTCCATCCGCGCAGCCAGGAGCGATGCGGAAATCCCGCCGGCGGCCAAGACGACCTTCGAGGACAAGGGCGCATCGCTCGGCTATGCGCTGCTGCTCATGCGCTATGTGGATGACCCACGCAAGGCCACCGACGAGCAGATCAGGCAGGCCGCGATGGACACCGTGCCGCCGGTGGGTCCGCTGTTCTGGACCTTCCGCGTGATGGTGGCCCTGGGCATGTTCTTCATCGTGCTCACGGGAACCTTCTTCTACCTTTCTGCGCGCCACCGCCTCGATGCCTACCCGTGGCTGCTGAAGGTGGCGGTGCTCGCAATTCCGCTGCCGTGGATCGCTGCGGAGTGCGGCTGGATCGTGGCCGAGCTGGGTCGGCAGCCCTGGATCATCGAAGGCGTGCTGCCCACGGCGATGGCGGTGTCCAACCTCGGCGCGACCACGCTGCTGCTGACGATCTGCGGCTTCATCCTGATCTACACGGTGCTGTTCGTCATCGAGATGAAGCTCATGCTGAAGGCCATCCGCAAGGGACCGGAACATGAGAGCGAGCCGCACCTGCGCTTCTATGAACCGATGATCGAAAAGCTGGCGCGTGCGCGCTGAGCGAGCCACATCAGGAGTTTGAAAAATGATCTTGCATGAACTGATCTCATACGACGTGTTGCGCGTCATCTGGTGGCTGTTGCTTGGCATCCTGCTGGTCGGCTTTGCCGTCACCGACGGCTTCGACCTCGGGGCGATGGCGCTGCTGCGTGCCACGGCAAGGACCGACGTCGAACGCCGCGTCGTCATCAACACGGTCGGCCCGGTCTGGGAAGGCAACCAGGTGTGGCTGATCCTGGGCGGCGGCGCCATCTTCGCCGCATGGCCGCAGCTCTATGCCGTGTCCTTCTCCGGGTTCTACCTGGCGATGTTCGCCATCCTCGTGGCGCTCATCCTGCGCCCCGTGGCGTTCAAGTTCCGCAGCAAGCGCGAGGAGGCATCGTGGCGCAACAAGTGGGACTGGGTGCTGTGCATCAGCGGTATTGTTCCTGCGCTGATCTTCGGCGTGGCTGTGGGCAATGTCCTGCTCGGCGTGCCGTTCCGGTTTGCCGATGACCTGCGCATCTACTATGACGGCACTTTCTTCGGCCTGCTTACACCGTTTGCGCTGCTGTGCGGGCTGGTCTCGCTCACCATGCTGGTGATGCACGGGGCAGCATGGCTGGTATTCAAGGCGGAAGGCGACGTGGCCGCCCGCGCTGCGCGCTTCGGCTCCATTGCAGCGTTGCTGGCATCGGTGCTGTTCGCTCTCGCGGGTGTGTGGATCGCCATGGGCATCAGTGGCTACCAGATCACGAGCCCCGTCAACCCGGTCGGTCCCTCCAACCCGCTGGCCAAGACGGCTGCGGTGGTGCAGGGCGCATGGATGGCCAACTTCAAGGCCGCTCCCGCGCTGTGGCTGCTGCCGGTGCTGGGCGCGGTACTGCCATGGATCGCCGCGATGGGCATGCGTGCACGCCGCGAGTGGCTGACGCTGCTTGCCAGCGGACTGGCCATTGCCTGCATCATCCTGACCGTCGGCGCCGCCATGTTCCCGATGATCCTGCCTTCGTCCGTCGATCCGCGCTTCAGCCTCACGGTGTGGGATTCGTCGTCGAGCCATGTCACGCTGTTCATCATGCTGGTGTGCACGATCATCTTCCTGCCGATCATCCTTGCCTACACCACCTGGGTGTACCGCGTGCTCCGCGGCAAGGTCGATCCTGTTGCGATCATCAAGGGCGAGACCCATTCATACTGAGAAGGAAAATTCATCATGTGGTATTTCTCCTGGCTTCTGGGCCTGCCTCTTGCGGCCGCCTTTGCCGTACTCAATGCGATGTGGTACGAACTGACCGAGGATGAGGTGATGCGCCGTGAAATCCTGAGGCGCACCGAATCAAAGTAAACCAAATTGCGCACACGCGCGTTGAACAGGGTGCCGGCGTTGGAAGCGCCGGTACCCATGTGTTGGCCAGCTCCCGTTTCGGGTGGCACCGCATGCATGGGGCAAGAGAGACAAACGAACTTTCTTTCGCCGCCTGCAAGCTTCGAGCAAAGAGCGCACAATTTCGCCTTTCCCGAACGAGCAGAGCATTCGTCCGGCCGGAATCGAGCACATACAACACATAAGAATGTCTTCCGCAAAGCGCAATGCAAGCATTGACTGCATCAAGGGTCTGGCCTGCGCGGCCATCGTCTGGCACCACCTGGCCTTCTACGGCCCGATGTCTGATGTCGCCCAACCCCTTCTTCCCGACACCATCGAATGGCTGAGCGAGTACGCGCGCATGGCCGTGCAGATCTTCCTGGTGCTGGGCGGTTATCTTGCCGCGGCAAGCCTGGCTCCCAAGGCGCTTGCGCGGTTTGACAGTGCGTCCCAGCAAGTGGGCAAACGCTTCGTGCGGCTGGTGGTCCCCTATGCGGTGGCGCTGATCGTTGCGGTGCTGCTGTCCGACCTGGTGCGGTCGCTCATGGACCATCCCTCCGTTCCGGGGGAGCCCAGCATCCCTCAACTGATCGCCAATGCCTTCCTGATCCAGGACATCGTAGGCGAGGAGGCGCTTTCCGCCGGCGTCTGGTACGTGGCCATCGATTTCCAGCTCTTCGTGATGGCGGTGCTCCTGTTTGGAGCGATGCGCAGCTTCCGCTTCTCCGACCGGGTCCGCGCCCGCGTCACGCAGGTGCTGGTGGCCGCGGGGGTGTGCGGCTCGCTGCTGTATGCCAACCTCCATGCGGACTGGGATATGTGGGGCATCTATTTCTTCGGCGCCTACGGCCTCGGCATGCTGGCCTACTGGGGGTCGCGCTCAAGGCATTGGGCGACGTGGTTCGTGCTGATCGGTGTGATCGGTTGCGCCGCGCTCTGGGTGGAGTTCCGCGGCCGCATCGCGCTGGCCATGACCTCCGCCCTGGTGCTCATGCTGGTGATGCGTCCCGCGCGCGAGGACGGCACCACGCATGCACAACTGCTGCTGGGGCGGTTGGCCAGACCCATCGAGCCGATCCTTGAACCGCTCACCTCGCGCCTGCAGAAGCTCGGCCAGATGTCCTACTCGGTATTCCTGATCCACTTCTCGATCTGCCTGCTGGTCAATGCCGTCGTGTCGGCCTGGGTGCCCGAGGTTCCGGTGCTGCATCTGCTGGGCATGTGCGTGGCCTTCGTGCTGTCCGTGCTGGCCGGCCGCGTTCTCTACCTCAGGGTGGAGCAGCACGTGCCGACCTGGCTGACGGCATTGCGCTGGCAGCTCAGCCTCATCGGAGCGGGCGGCGGCGTGCTGCTTGCAGGCCAGTTCATCCATTGATTTCTTCCGCGTGGGGGCAGGGCCTATGGCTTGCTGAATACCGGAATGACGACATCTGGCTTTTGACAAAAAAACCGCAGCGAGCGTGAAGCTCCTGCGGTTTTTTTGCGGGCGTGGAGCTCCGGGTCAGCGGTGCAGTTCTCCTGCGCTTTCCGGCTGGTACACGATCTGCTCCACGCGCACGGTCATCGGCTTGCCGCCGAGGCCGGGCCATGCCAGCTCGTCGCCTACCGACAGGCCCAGCAGTGCGCTGCCCACGGGGGCGAAGATCGAGATCTTGTCGGCGCTGCCGTCCATGTCGCGCGGGTAGACGAGATTGAGGACAAACTCCTTCCCGGTTTCCACGATGGCGAACTTGACCGTGGAATTCATGGTGACGACGGTGGGAGGCATCTCCTCCGGCGCGACGATGTCGGCGCGGTCGAGTTCTGCCTGAAGTTCCGCCTTGCCCGGAAACGCGCTGGCCGGGATCGCGGCCAGCAGCGCTTCGATGCGATCGACGTCGAGCGATGAGAGCGTGATGGGCGGCTTGGCTTGGGCCATGGAGGGAATTCCTTTCTTTCTAACTAACGCTGGGATCGCGAAAAGCTGATCACTGTATAGGCTTCGGTTCCCATGAGCCAATATCGCGGCCAATGTCGCACGCAGGCGCATGGACACCACTGGCAAAGCTTGCCTTTTCCCGCGCGTTGCCGATTTTCTGCAGCTTTTTCCAGCCGCCGCCCGAAGAAGCCATGCTGGCGCGAGGGCCCCTGCTTGACGTCACTGGTTGAATAAATTACTGTATAAATAAACAGTAATTCATGCCATGAACTCAGGTCGCAATCCCGGCTCCAGTATCGGCCCCGGCACCAACACCCCCCGGCCGCCCGTGAAAGGCCGCGGCATTGCCACGCAGGTGGTGCACCGCTTCAGCCCGCAGCGGCGCGACGGGTTTTCCCAGGATGAGGACATCTGGTGGAGCGCCGTGGACGAGGAGGGGCTTCCCGCTCCCGTGCGCACGCAGGTCACGTTCGAGCAGGCCCGGTCGGCGCTCTGCGGCAATGATTCGCCCGACATCTTCTTCGAGCAGTCGGTCAACCCCTACCGTGGCTGCGAGCATGGCTGTGTCTACTGCTATGCACGGCCCACGCACAGCTATCTCAATCTCTCGCCCGGCCTGGACTTCGAGACCCGCATCATCGCCAAGCGCAACATTGCGGAGGTGTTGCGCGAGGAACTGTCCTCTCCCTCCCATCGGCCGTCCATCGTCAACATCGGCTCCGCGACGGACTGTTACCAGCCCGTGGAGCGCGAGCTGGGCCTCACGCGATCCGTGATCGAGGTGATGCGCGATGCGCGGCACCCGTTCTCGCTCATCACCAAGTCGAGCGGAGTGGAGCGCGACCTGGACCTGCTGTCCGAGCTTGCGGGCCACCGCCTCGTGGCCGCCTATGTCACGGTCACCACGCTCGATGCGCAACTGGCCCGCATACTGGAGCCGCGGGCCGCTGCGCCCCATCGCAGGCTGCGCACCATCCGCGCACTGGCGGACGCTGGCGTGAGGGTCGGGGTGAGCGTGGCGCCGCAGATTCCGTTCATCACGGAAGACATGGAGCAGGTGCTTGCCGCCGCGCGCGATGCGGGGGCAACGTCGGCGTTCTATACGGTGATCAGGCTGCCGTGGGAGCTCAACGGCATCATGCGCGAATGGCTCGAGCAGCATTACCCGGATCGTGCGGCCCGGGTGCTGGCGCGCATCCAGGACCTGCATGGGGTGGATGCCGCCAAGCGGCTGGCCGGAGTCAGCTATGACAGCAGCTATGTCGCCCGCATGAAGGGATCGGGCGTATGGGCGGACATGCTGCGGCAGCGCTTTCACAAGGCGTGTGAAAGACTGGGGTTCCATCGCGAGCGGAGCGAACTGGATCTCACGCAGTACAGGCCCGCCCTGGCAAAAGGCCAGGGCGTGCTGTTCTGAGCTGGCGCGTCGCAATGCACTCCGGGGTTAGGCGCTCAACTGCGCTGCGTGGTGTTTCAGATGGTCTTCGATGAAGGTCTGAATGAAGTAGTAGCCATGGTCGTAGCCCGGCTGCATGCGCAGGTTGAGCGGCTGCCCCACCTTCGCGCAGGCGGCTTCCAGGGCTTCGGGCAGCAACTGCTTTTCCATCAGGAACTTGTCGGCCATGCCCTGGTCGACGAGGATGCCGCCGGGGTAGGGCGCGTTTTTCTGTTCACCCATCAGCAATGTGGCGTCGTGTGCGGCCCAGGCGGACGTGTCCTCACCCAGGTAGCCTGTGAATGCCTTGCGGCCCCATGGGCAGTTCACCGGATTGGCAATCGGCGCAAAGGCCGACAGGCTCCTGAACACGCCCGGGTGGCGCAGAGCCAGCGTGAGCGCGCCGTGGCCGCCCATGGAGTGGCCGAAGATACCGATGCGGTCGGCCGCGATGGGCAGCTTGTCGCACACCAGGGGCAGCAGTTCGCCGAGCAGATAGCTCTCCATGCGCCAGTGCCGGGCCCATGGCTCGCGCGTGGCATCCAGGTAGAAGCCCGCGCCGACGCCAAAGTCCCATGCGTCGGCTTCACCGGGCACATGCGCGCCACGCGGGCTGGTGTCGGGCGCGATCAGCGCGATGCCCAGCGCGGCAGCCACGCGCTGCGCGTTGGCCTTGGTCATGAAGGTCTCTTCAGTGCAGGTCAGCCCGGCCAGGTACAGCACGGCAGGCACCTTCTCGCCCATCAGCGCCTGGGGCGGCAGATAGACGGAGAATTTCATCGGCAGGCCGATCTCGCGCGAGCTGTGCTCGTAGAAGCGCTGGGCGCCGCCGAAGCAGGCGTGCGCGTTCTTGAGTTCCAGGGTCAATGCGGACATGCTGCGATCAGCCTGCAAAGTTCACCACGGAGCGGATCGACTTGCCCTCGTGCATCAGGTCGAACGCGTCGTTGATTCCGGTGAGCGGCATGGTGTGCGTGACGAACGGTGCGAGCTGGATCTTGCCTTGCATGGCGTCTTCCACCATGCCCGGCAGCTGGCTGCGGCCCTTCACGCCGCCAAAGGCCGTACCCAGCCATTTGCGGCCCGTCACCAGCTGGAATGGGCGCGTGGAGATCTCCTGTCCTGCACCGGCCACGCCGATGATCACCGACTGGCCCCAGCCGCGGTGCGCGCATTCCAGTGCCGCGCGCATCACGTTCACGTTGCCGATGCACTCGAAGCTGTGATCCACGCCCCAGGTGGTCATCTCCACGATGACCTGCTGGATCGGCTTGTCGAAGTCCTTGGGGTTGATGCAGTCCGTCGCGCCGAAGGTCCTGGCCAGATCGAACTTGGAGGGGTTGGTGTCGACGGCAATGATGCGGCCGGCCTTCGCGAGCTTGGCGCCCTGGATGACGGCCAGGCCGATGCCGCCGAGGCCGAACACGGCCACCGTATCGCCTTCCTGCACCTTGGCGGTATTCTTCACGGCGCCGAGGCCCGTCGTGACGCCGCAGCCCAGCAGGCAGACCTGCTCGGGGTTGGCGTCGGGGCTGATCTTGGCCAGCGAGACTTCGGCGACCACGGTGTATTCGCTGAACGTGGAGCATCCCATGTAGTGGTAGATGGGCTCGCCGTTGTACGAGAAACGCGTCGTGCCGTCGGGCATCAGGCCCTTGCCCTGCGTGGCGCGCACGGCAACGCAGAGATTGGTCTTGCCGCTCTTGCAGAACAGGCACTCGCCGCATTCCGCGGTGTAGAGCGGGATCACATGGTCGCCAGGCTTCACGCTGGTCACGCCTTCGCCGACTTCCACGACGATGCCCGCGCCTTCGTGGCCCAGCACGGCAGGGAACACGCCTTCGGGATCGTCCCCGCTCAGCGTGAAGGCATCGGTGTGGCAGACGCCGGTGTGGGTGATCCTCACCAGCACCTCGCCCTTCCTGGGCGGTGCAACGTCGATCTCGACGATCTTCAGGGGCTCTCCGGCTTTGAAGGCAACTGCGGCGCGTGATTTCATGGGGTGTCTCTCCGGGAGGTCTTGAACGGGTGGGGGCGATACCGACAGGTGCGATACCTATTTGAAGCGGCTACTGTAGGGCATCATGCGCGCGGGCTGGCGCTGCATGTCCATATGCCGCAGCATGATGTCCGGATTTGATCGTGTGGCCGACTCCAGGACAACCCCGCGCAGGCACGCGGGCCTGGTGCTCGCTATATTGCCTGTTTCGTCATGAGTGAAGGCATGGAACATCGTCACGCAGGCGCGCATCGCGTCGATCTGGTCGTCTATCCCGGTTTCAAGGCGCTCGAGGCGATCGGGCCGATGTCGGTGTTCGACTATGCCAACGTGCATCTGCGCGAGCGCGGGCAGCCTGACGGCTACGCGGTACGCATCGTGTCCGAGCGCCGGGGGCCGGTACGTTCGGACACCCTCATGTCGCTGGACGCGACGCAGGCCATTGCCGACATCGCGACGGATGGCCTGGGCTGTACGGTCGTCGTCGTGGGGTCGCGCCATATCGAGCGCGTGCTGGAGGAATCCGCTGCGCTGGTCGATTGGCTGCAGCAGGTGGGGCCGCAGGTGCAGCGGCTGATCTCCCTGTGCTCGGGCAGCTTCTTCCTGGCGCAGGCAGGCCTGCTCGATGGCCGCCGGGCGGCAACCCACTGGAGCGTGGCGGGCGCACTGCAGCAGAAATACCCACGCGTTGATGTGGATGCGGACGCGATCTACGTGCGGGATGGCGCGCTGTGGACTTCGGCCGGCGTGAC
This sequence comes from Diaphorobacter ruginosibacter, assembly GCF_014395975.1. NCBI lineage: Bacteria > Pseudomonadati > Pseudomonadota > Betaproteobacteria > Burkholderiales > Comamonadaceae > Diaphorobacter > Diaphorobacter ruginosibacter. Next base: position 1,598,440 of record NZ_CP060714.1, read on the forward strand.
GGCGGGCATCGACCTTGCGCTCGCCGTGGTGGAGGAGGACTTCGGCCATGCACTGGCACTTGATGTGGCGCGCGACCTTGTCATGTACCTCAAGCGGCCGGGCGGGCAATCACAGTTCAGCGTGCGCCTGGCGAGCCAGGCCACCACGCACCGCAGCGTCAGGAACATCCAGCAGTGGATCCTGCAGCATCTCGACCGCCCCCTGTCGATGGCCGAGCTGGCGGAGCAGGCTTCGATGAGCGAGCGGCATCTGAGCCGACTGTTCCTTCAGGAGTGCGCGCAGACTCCGACGGCGTTCATCGAGTCGGCACGGCTTGAGCGCGCGAGGCAATGGCTGGAGGAGCAGTCCGCGCTTCCGCTCAAGACGATCGCCGCGCGCGTGGGGTTGGGCTCGGAGCAGGCGCTGCGCCATCTGTTCTCGCGCCACCTGGGCATCACGCCGCAGACCTACCGCGAGCGCTTTGGAAGCCGGGCAGGCAGCTCATAGGCCCTTGGCGGGAACGTACAAAGCCCCGCTGCAAATCCTTGCCGCGGGGCTTGGAAGGTACCGGCGACCTGGTCCCTGGAGGCCGCCGGTGCATCAGTCCTCGACGAATGCCTTCTCGCGCGTCTTGCTCACCGCAGGCAGCAGCACGATCACCAGCAGCAGGGCTGCCACGGCGAGCAGCGATGCCGACAGAGGTCGCGTGACGAGAACACCCCAGTCACCGCGCGAGAGCAGCAGGGCGCGTCGCAGGTTCTCCTCCATCATGGGCCCCAGGATCAGGCCGAGCAGCAGCGGTGCGGGCTCGCAGCTGAGCTTGTGGAACAGATAGCCGATGACGCCGAAGATCGCCACCATCCAGATCTCGAAGGTGTTGTTGTTCTCCGAGTAGACCCCGATCGCGCAGAACAGCACGATGGCGGGAAACAGCCACTTGTACGGAATCGACAGCAGCTTGATCCACAGGCCGATCATCGGCAGGTTCAGGATGACCAGCATGAGGTTGCCGATCCACATCGATGCGATCAGTCCCCAGAACAGCTCGGGATTGCTGGTCATCACCTGCGGGCCCGGCTGGATGTTGTGGATGGTCATCGCACCCACCATCAGCGCCATCACGGCGTTGGGCGGGATGCCGAGCGTCAGCAGCGGAATGAACGAGGTCTGGGCACCGGCATTGTTCGCGGCCTCCGGGCCCGCAACGCCGCGGATGTTGCCTTGGCCGAACGGCACCTCGCCCGGGCGCAGCCGGGACTTCTTCTCCAGCGTGTACGCCGCGAAGGCGGAGAGCAGCGCGCCGCCGCCGGGCAGGATTCCAAGCGCGGATCCAAGCGCCGTGCCGCGCAGCACGGCAGGGGTCATGTGCTTGAAGTCTTCCTTGGTGGGCATGAGGCCGCTTACCTTGTCGGTGAACACTTCGCGCTTTTCTTCCGGAACGGCCAGGTTGGCGATGATCTCGCCATAACCGAACACGCCCATTGCGATGGCGATGAAGCTGATGCCGTCGGTGAGCTCGGGAATGTCGAAGCTGTAGCGCGCAACGCCGGAGTTCACGTCGGTTCCCACCAGGCCGAATGCGAGGCCCACGAGGATCATCGTGATGGCCTTGAGCAGGGATCCCGAGGCCATCACCACGGCACCGATGAGGCCGAGCACCATCAGCGAGAAGTATTCGGCCGGACCGAACTTGAATGCGATCTCGGTGAGCGGAGGCGCGAATGCGGCGATGATCAGCGTGCCGACGCAGCCCGCGAAGAACGATCCCAGTCCCGCGGCGGCAAGTGCCGGCCCAGCTCGGCCCTTGCGTGCCATCTGGTAACCGTCGATCACGGTGACGACCGATGAGGATTCGCCCGGCAGGTTCACCAGGATGGCGGTGGTCGAGCCGCCGTACTGGGCGCCGTAGTAGATGCCCGCGAGCATGATGAGCGCGGCCGTCGGCGGCAGCGCGTAGGTGGTGGGCAGCAGCATCGCGATCGTCGCCACGGGGCCCAGGCCCGGCAGCACGCCGATCAGCGTTCCGAGCAGGCAGCCCATGAATGCATAGAGCAGGTTTTGCGCCGTGAAGGCGACCTCGAAACCTGTCGAGAGGTTGGTTATCAGGTCCATGATGAGTCGTTGTTATGTGCTTGTGGAGGACATCAGCCCGCGATGAAGGTGGGCCAGACCTGGAATTGCAGGTTCAGCGCAACGACGAATGCGAGATAGCTGCCGATCGCAAGCACCGTGGCGAGAATGACCACGGGCTTCCACTGGAATTGGTCTCCTGCAAGGCTGGCGATGACGGTGAGCGCGTAGACAGCGACGATCAGACCCATCGGTGGCAGTCCGATGCTCGGCAGGCCGCCGAGCAGGATGCCGAACACCAGATTGGCGCCGATGATGAAGACCAGCGGGCGCCAGGCGATGGTGCCGATGGGCTCATCGTTCCCTTCGTCGCTGACCATGGCCTTGACGGTGATGATCGCGCCCAGCAGGGCAATCAGCAGGCCGACGATCAAGGGGAAGTACCCCGGCCCCATGCGCGCTCCCGAACCTACGTTATAGGTGGTTGCCCCCCAGGCATAGGCCACGCCGAAGGTGCTGAACAGCAGCCCCGCAGCGAAGTCTCTCTGGCTTTTTACTTTCACAACTCTGGTCTCCTTCAAGGCCCTTTGCGGGCCGGTTAAACGGAACCAAAATCGTATGTGCGCAGACGCCGGCGGGGCGTGACGGCATCATTGCGGAACGGTAATGTCGCTGGCCTGTTTATGTGGTTTTCGCGTATGGTGCGTGGCGATGATCGATGGCAGGCGCAGCGTCACTGCGAGCCCCGGGAAGGCGCTCGCGATATGCACCTCTCCGCCATGCAGATGCATCATCGCGCGCACGCTTGCCAGGCCGAGGCCGTGTCCTTCGCGATCAGGGCGCAGCCGCACGAAGCGCTGGCCGAGCGACGCGATGGCGGCCTCGTCGAGCGCGGCACCGTTGTCGCGGATGACGAGTTCGCTGAAGGATGCAATGCTGCCGGAGCTGTCGCCCATCGTGTCGCTCGTGACCACCGCGTGCGCAGCGCGCGTTGTGCGCGAGGTGATGATGACGCGGCTCCCCGCTCCCGCATACTTGATGGCGTTGTCCAGCACGTTCACCACCACGCCGGCCAGCACCGCGCGGTCGCCCAGCAGGGGTGCCGGATCCTCGCATCGCCATTCGATCGTCACCCGCTCCTCGTCCGCGAGGTCTTCGTAGAGTTCGATCACGTCCCGCGCGATGTCGGCCCAGTTCAGTTCGGTGAAGGGACTGCGGCGCATGCCGGCCTCGGCCTGGGCGATGGACAGCAGTTTCTCCAGCATCAGGCTCAGGCTGTCGATCTCTTGCGTGGCGGTCGCCATGCTGTCGCGCAGTCGTTCAATATCGGCCGCGGGATCCGAGAGTACCGACTGCATGCGCAGCTGGATGCGGGTGAGCGGCGTGCGTACATTGTGTGCGATCGTGTCGCTGACGTGCTGTACGCCGCTCATCAGATGCTCGATGCGATCGAGCATCTGGTTGAAATCGTGCTCGAGCTGCGTGAATTCGTCATCGACGGCGGCCAGGGTCGGGATGCGCGACTGCAGCCGTCCGCCCGTGATGTGCATGATGGTGGCGTGCAGGGCGCCCACGCTGCGTGCGAGCTCCCTGCGGAAGAACCAGGTGCCGGCGCCCGCCAGCAGCAGGGCGAACAGGCCCGCCACCACGCTGGCCGTTCCCACGGTGGATTCGATGTCGCGCAGCTCGCGCAGGTCGTGGCCGAGTATCAGCAGTGCGCCGTCTTCGAAGCGATGCACCATGATCTGCGCGTTGATCCACGCGCCTCCATGCTGCAGGCGTTGCAGGCCCTGGAAACCGCTTGCAGGATGGGCGAGCGCATCGCTCTGCAGGTTGCCTGCCAGGCGATGCCCTTGTGCATCGACCAGCAGCATGAGCTCGGCATCGGTGTCCCTGCCATCGGACAGGCCCTGCGAGATGGCCTGTGCCGTGCGCTGTGGGCCCAGCTGCTCGTAGCTGGCGACCAGGCGTTTCTGGTTCTGCTGCAACTGGCGCTCGACATTCGCATGCAGGACCACCGAGACCTGCAGGTAGACCAGTGCGAGCGCGGCCAGCATGCCCAGCAGCACCAGGAACCCGAACAGCGCGGCAAGCCGCAGCCCGGTGGATCTCCAGAGCATGCCGTGTCCCCGGTGCACCGGCCGGGTCATGCGGATGGCGTTGCCAATCCGAGCCGATAGCCTGCCCCGCGCACCGTGTGCAGAAGCGGGGCCTCTCCCTCGGCATGCAGTTGCCGGCGCAGGCGGCTGATCTGCACGTCAATCAGGTTGGTCTGCGGGTCGAAGCGGAAGTCCCAGACGGCCTCGAGCAGCATGGTGCGGGTGAGCACCTGGCCCGGGTGCATCATGAGATAGGCAAGCAGGCGGAACTCGCGGGGCTTGAGCGCGATGCTGCGGCCGTTGCGCCGCGCCTGCCGGCGGGCGAGGTCGAGGGTCAGGTCGGCGAGCTGCAGCGTGGTTACTTCGGCATCGGTGCGCGAGCGTCGCACCAGTGCCTCGAGGCGCGCGAACAGCTCGGAGAACGCGAACGGCTTGGTCAGGTAGTCGTCGCCGCCGGCCTTCAGGCCCTTGACGCGTTCATCCAGGCCGCTCAGGGCGGACAACACCAGCACCGGCGTGCGCAGCCCGAGCCCGCGCATGGTGTGAAGGATGTTCAGCCCATCGACGTTCGCGGGCAGCATGCGGTCGAGGATCACCACGTCCCACGCTTCGGACGTGGCGCGCTGCAGCGCGTTTGCCCCATCGTGCGATAGCGCGGCGATGTGGCCCTGCGCCTGCAGGCCCTCGGCAATGAAGCGCGCGTTGTCCCTGTCGTCCTCTATGAGGAGGCAGCGCCAGATGGGGGTGGGAAGACCGGCTGTCGATGGGTGGGCACGCTCATGCATGAGCGGTGCCGGGGCCTGCATGAAGGCGGGAGGAGGCGATGTGCATCGAACGATGGTAGACGCTTGGAGCGCCCATCGTGGTGCCATAGGGGCTTTTTCGCGGCAATTCTGTGGCAACTACGTAGGCTGGCGAGTGCATGATCGCCGCCGTGGGGCATGAAAAAAGCCCCGTGGACGAATCCACGGGGCTTTCGGGGTACCAGGGTATTTGCAGGGGCCCTGCAATGCCCGCGGGGATCGATCAGCCCTTGACGATGTCGCGGCGTGGCGAGCCGGTGTACAGCTGGCGCGGACGGCCGATCTTGTACTCTGGGTCGCTGATCATTTCGTTCAGCTGGGCGATCCAGCCCACGGTACGGGCCAGTGCGAAGATGCCGGTGAACAGGTTCACTGGAATGCCGATGGCGCGCTGCACGATGCCGGAGTAGAAGTCGACGTTCGGGTACAGCTTGCGCGACACGAAGTAGTCGTCTTCCAGGGCGATCTTCTCGAGCTGCTTGGCCAGCGCGAACAGCGGATCCTTTTCCAGGCCCAGGGCTGCCAGCACTTCATTACAGGTTTCCTGCATCAGCTTGGCGCGCGGGTCGTAGTTCTTGTACACGCGATGACCAAAGCCCATCAGCTTCACGCCGGAGGACTTGTCCTTCACCTTTTCCATGAACTCGCCGACCTTGGCCACGCCGCCCATGCGCTGGATGTCTTCCAGCATGTTCAGGCAGGCTTCGTTCGCACCGCCGTGGGCAGGACCCCAGAGGCAGGCCACGCCGGCAGCAATCGCCGCAAACGGGTTGGTGCCGGAAGAGCCGCACAGGCGCACGGTGGAGGTGGATGCGTTCTGCTCGTGGTCTGCGTGCAGGATGAAGATGCGATCCATCGCACGTTCGATGACCGGGTTCACCTGATACTCTTCGCAGGGGTTGCCGAACATCATGCGCAGGAAGTTGCCTGCGTACGAGAGGTTGTTCTGCGGGTACTGGTAAGGCTGGCCCACACCGTACTTGTATGCCATGGCAACCAGCGTCGGCATCTTGGCGATCAGGCGGATGGCCGAGATCTGGCGGTGCTCGGGATTGTTGATGTCGGTGCTGTCGTGGTAGAACGCCGACAGGCCGCCAACCAGGCCGGTCAGCACGGCCATCGGGTGGGCGTCACGACGGAAGCCGCGCAGGAAGAACTGCATCTGCTCGTTGACCATGGTGTGCTTGGTCACCAGGTTCTCGAAGTCGGCCTTCTGCTGTGCGTTGGGCAGCTCGCCATTCAGCAGCAGGTAGCAGGTGTCGAGGTAGTTGCAGTTGGTGGCCAGCTGCTCGATGGGGTAGCCGCGGTACAGCAGTTCGCCCTTGTCGCCATCGATATAGGTAATGGCCGACTGGCAGGACGCGGTGGACAGGAAGCCCGGGTCATAGGTGAACTTGTCCGTCTGCGCGTACAGCTTGCGGATGTCGATGACGTCCGGGCCGATCGTGCCTTGGTAAACGGGGAGTTCGATGCTTGGGCTACCGTTGCTGAACGATAGCGTAGCTTTGTTGTCTGCCAGTTTCATTTCATTTCCTTCAATGTTTAGCCTGCCTCAGAGTGCAGGATTTGCACCCTGCTTCAGGCGCGAGGGCGTAGCTGTTCCAGTACGTTGCGGACTTCTTCGGTGTCGAGTTCTGCCTCGGGTTCCTTGCGGCGGAGCAGCAGGTCCAGCAGGTCGTTGTCGGACAAGTCCATCAGTACTGAAAGTCCTCGCGCCTGAGCGTGTGTCAGGCGCGACCCATAGGTGGCAAAGAAGCGCTCGATGAACAGGTCGTTTTCCACCAGACCACGGCGCGAGCGCCAGCGCAGCAGCGAAACATCGCGTTCGTCGAGCAGGGATTCTTCTTGTGCCATTGCTATCAGATGGCCCGGCGGACCATCAGTTCCTTGATTTTGCCGATCGCGACCGTCGGGTTCAGGTGCTTGGGGCACACGTCCACGCAGTTCATGATGGTGTGGCAGCGGAAGAGGCGGTACGGATCTTCCAGGTTATCGAGGCGCGATTCGGTGGCGGTGTCACGGCTGTCGGCGATGAAGCGATAGGCTTGCAGCAGGCCGGCAGGACCCACGAACTTGTCAGGATTCCACCAGAACGACGGGCAGCTCGTGGAGCAGCTTGCGCACAGAATGCACTCGTACAGTCCGTTGAGCTCTTCGCGCTCTTCGGGCGACTGCAGGCGTTCCTTGCTTGGCGATGCGTAGACGTCGCTTTGCAGGTACGGCTTGATCGAGTGGTACTGCTTGAAGAACTGCGTCATGTCCACGATCAGGTCGCGGATCACCGGCAGGCCGGGCAGCGGCTTCAGGACGATGTCGCCCTTGAGCGTCTTCATGTTCGTGAGGCAGGCCAGGCCGTTCTTGCCGTTGATGTTCATCGCGTCCGAGCCGCACACGCCTTCGCGGCAGGAACGGCGGAACGAGATGGACGGATCCATGGCCTTGAGCTTGACCAGTGCGTCCAGCAGCATGCGCTCATGGCCGTCGAGCTCCAGCTCCACGGTCTGCATGTAGGGCTTGGAATCCTTGTCCGGATCGTAGCGGTAGATTTTGAAAGTACGCTTCATGTTTTGAATCTCTTGTCGTGGGCTGCTGGATTAGAACGTGCGGACCTTGGGAGGCACGCTCTCCACTGTCAGGGGCTTCAGGTTCACAGGCTTGTAGTACAGGCTGTTGTCGGAGCTGTTCCACAGGGTGTGCTTGAGCCATTCCTTGTCGTTGCGGCCCAGCGGGAAGTTCGGGTCGTCGGCGGGGTGCTCGTAGTCATACACCGTATGCGCGCCGCGGCATTCGTGGCGGGCGGCAGCGGAGGTCATGGTGGCCTGGGCGACTTCGATCAGGTTGTCCACTTCCAGGGCTTCCATGCGCGCGGTGTTCCACACCTTGGACTTGTCCTTGAGCGTGACGTTGCCGACGCGCTCGCGGATGGCGTTGATCTTCGTGACGCCTTCGTCCATGCTGGCCTGCGTACGGAACACGCCGGCGTGCTGCTGCATGGTGGCGCGGATGTCGCCCGCGATGTCCTGGGCGTAGGTGCCTTCCTTGGAGTCATCGAGCTGGTTGAGGCGGGCCAGGGTGCGCTCCGACGCGTCGGCAGGCACTTCGTGGTGGTCGCCGAAACCGTTGACGAACTGCACGATGTGCTTGCCCGCGGACTTGCCGAACACCAGCAGGTCGAGCAGCGAGTTGGTGCCCAGGCGGTTGGCGCCGTGCACCGAGACGCAGGAGCATTCGCCCACGGCGTAGAGGCCGTTGACCACCTGGTTCTGCTGGCCGTCCCACACCACGACCTGGCCGTGGATGTTGGTCGGCACGCCGCCCATCTGGTAGTGGATGGTCGGCACGACGGGAATGGGTTCCTTGGTGATGTCGACGTTGGCGAAGTTGTGGCCGATCTCTTCCACGGAAGGCAGGCGCTTGCGGATGGTTTCCGCGCCCAGGTGGTCGAGCTTCATCAGGATGTAGTCCTTGTTCGGACCGCAGCCGCGACCTTCCTTGATTTCCTGGTCCATCGAGCGCGAGACGAAGTCACGCGGTGCCAGGTCCTTCAGGGTTGGAGCGTAACGCTCCATGAAGCGCTCGCCTTCGCTGTTCAGCAGGATCGCGCCTTCGCCGCGGCAGCCTTCGGTCAGCAGCACGCCAGCGCCGGCCACGCCGGTGGGGTGGAACTGCCAGAACTCCATATCCTGCAGCGGGATGCCCGCGCGAGCGGCCATGCCCAGGCCGTCGCCGGTGTTGATGAAGGCGTTGGTGGACGCCTGGAAGATGCGGCCCGCACCGCCGGTGGCCAGCAGCACGGCCTTGGCGTGCAGCTCATACAGGTCGCCGGTCTCGAGTTCGATGGCGGTCACGCCGACCACGTCGCCCTGGGTGTTGCGCAGCAGGTCCAGTGCCATCCACTCCACGAAGAAGTTGGTCTTGGACTTGACGTTCTGCTGGTACAGCGTGTGCAGCATGGCGTGGCCGGTACGGTCGGCAGCCGCGCAGGCACGCTGCACGGGCTTCTCGCCGTAGTTGGCGGTATGGCCGCCGAAGGGACGCTGGTAGATCGTGCCGTCGGGGTTGCGGTCGAACGGCATGCCGAAGTGTTCGAGCTCGATCACGACGTTCGGGGCTTCGCGGCACATGAACTCGATGGCATCCTGGTCGCCGAGCCAGTCGGAGCCCTTGATGGTGTCGTAGAAGTGATAGTGCCAGTTGTCTTCGGACATGTTGCCCAGCGACGCGGACACGCCGCCCTGCGCCGCCACCGTGTGCGACCGGGTGGGGAACACCTTGGACAGCGAGGCCACGGACAGACCTGCACGAGACAGTTCCAGCGCAGCGCGCAGGCCGGAACCGCCAGCGCCGACGATCACGACGTCAAACTTGCGCTTGGTGATATTTGCTTTTGTATAGCTCATTCTTAACCTTCAATCGTGGAGACCGTGTCTCGATTACAGACGCCACAGGACCTGGAACGCCCAGCCTGCGCAGCCAACCAGCCAGACAATGGTGAAAACGTTCAGCACCAGACGCAGGCCGGTGGCGGGAACGTAGTCCATCCAGACGTCACGCACACCCACCCAGGCGTGCCACGCCAGCGAGACGATCAGGGCGAAAGTCAGGAACTTCATCCATTGGGGCGCGAACACGCCAGCCCAGCCGTCGTAGCCGATGGGGCCGGAGATCATCAGCACGCGTGCCAGCAGGGCGATGGTGAACAGTGCCATCAGCACGGCGGTGCCGCGCTGGACCAGCCAGTCGCGGATGCCGTAGTGCGCACCAACCACGGTGCGCTTGGAGCCGTAATTCACGGACATGGTTCTTTTTCCTTATCGTGAGGGAATTAAAAGAAGAAAGAAGTGGCCGATCAGAACAGGCCGAACAACTTGGCGCCGAGGATCACGGTCAGCACCAGGCTGATCGCGAAGCAGGCGAGGGCGGAAGACTTGCCGAATTCCTTGGTGACCATGTGGTGGTTCACATCCATCAGCAGGTGGCGCACGCCGGCGCAGAAGTGGTGCAGGTAGGACCAGATCAGGGCCAGGCACACCAGCTTGGCGAGCCAGCCCCAGGAGCCGTGGAAGACGGACGTGAAATCGCCGTAGGAGATTTCCGAGGAAAGCGACTTGTCGAACATCCAGATGATGAACGGCAGCAGGAAGAACATGATCATGCCGCTGACACGGTGCATGATCGACAGCACGCCGGCCGGAGGCAGGCGGTAGGTCGGCAGGTCCTTGAATACGTTGATATTGCGGAACTCAGGCCGCTTTTTGGCTTGCTCAGTCATGTCAGAGTGCTTTCGTGGATGTAACTGCTTTGTAATCGCTGATGCGGACAACCCAAAATTCTATTGCAACGCAATGTCACTGGGGTGTGGTGATTGCTTATTCCACACTCCTGCGTTGAGGAGAACCCCGGTGTCAGCTCAGTGCATTGTGATAGTGGTGTGTGTCAGTTCGATAGAGCGCCTTGCGTAACTCCATTGGAACATCGTTGTAGGTAAAAGCGAGTCTCTCGACGGACAGCAGGGGGGTCTGCTGCGAGACGAGCAGCAGGGCCGCCTGGTCCTCGTCGGGGAGAACCGCGCGAATCTTCTCATCGGCGCGCACCATGCGCACGCCGTAGTCGAGCTCGAACATGGCGTAGGTGGGGCCCTGGTACTCGGCCATCTGTTCTGCCGTCAGCCCTTTGAAAGCCTGGCCCGGCAGCCAGATGTCCTCCAGGATGGTGGGTACGCCCGCAAACGACAGGATGCGCCGCGCCTGGATGACCGGATCGCCGGTACGCACCTGCAGTGCCCGCGCCACGTCCGCCGATGCGCGGCTGCGCTTGCATTCGAGGATGGTGCGCTGGGCCGGGCCTTCCTCGCCCGCGTCGCCGGTGTCCGGCGTCAGCTTGAGGAAGCGGTATTGCACCTGGCGCTCGGCATGGGTGGCGACGAACGTGCCCTTGCCCTGGCGGCGCATCAGGAGGTTTTCGGCGGCCAGTTCGTCGATCGCCTTGCGGACGGTGCCCTGGCTCACGCGAAACCGTGCCGCGAGGTCCATCTCGCTGGGGATGACTTCTCCGGGTTTCCATTCTCCGTGCTGCAGGCTGTGCAGGATCAGTCCCTTGATCTGCTGGTACAGCGGGCTGAATGCGGGGGTGGACACACCGCTGCCCGCCGCATTGGCGGTGGATGACAGGGCAGAGGGTGTGGAGCTGGATGCCATTCCGTTGGGCTGAAGTCGTTGGTCCGGAGAAAGACGCCGGGGTGACGTGCCGGCGTGAGCCGGGGTTGAAATCGTTGGTCGTCATCATATCTTATATAAGACATAAGACAAATTGACCCTCTCAATCAATCAGCGGTAAACTCGGTGATTGTTATTGCGGGGCACGGGCTGGATTTCCTCAGAGCTGGTGCACCCTGGCACCAACACAGACTGTCCTCACTTTTTTGGAGTTCTATTCATGAGCAAGAAGCCCGTTCGCGTTGCCGTCACTGGCGCCGCTGGTCAAATCGGTTACGCACTGCTGTTCCGCATCGCTTCCGGCGAAATGCTGGGCAAGGACCAGCCGGTCATTCTGCAGTTGCTCGAAATTCCTGACGAAAAGGCTCAGAATGCGCTGAAGGGCGTGATCATGGAGCTCGAAGACTGCGCATTCCCGCTGCTGGCCGGCATCGAGGCACACAGCGACCCGATGACCGCATTCAAGGACACCGACTACGCCCTGCTCGTGGGTGCACGTCCACGTGGCCCGGGCATGGAGCGCGCCGACCTGCTGGCCGCCAACGCACAGATCTTCACTGCCCAGGGCAAGGCCCTGAACGCAGTGGCTTCGCGCAATGTGAAGGTGCTGGTGGTCGGCAACCCCGCCAACACCAATGCCTACATCGCCATGAAGTCGGCCCCGGACCTGCCGTCCAAGAACTTCACCGCCATGCTGCGCCTCGACCACAACCGCGCTGCATCGCAACTGGCTGCCAAGGCCGGCTTCAAGGTGGGCGATCTCAAGCACCTGACCGTCTGGGGCAACCACTCGCCCACGATGTACGCCGACTACCGCTTCGCGACGGTCGACGGCAAGTCCGTCAAGGACATGATCAACGACCAGGTCTGGAACAAGGACGTGTTCCTGCCGACCGTGGGCAAGCGCGGCGCCGCCATCATTGCTGCGCGCGGCCTGTCCTCGGCTGCCTCGGCTGCCAATGCCGCCATCGACCACATGCGTGACTGGGCCCTGGGCACCAAGGGCGAGTGGGTCACCATGGGCGTGCCTTCCAACGGCGAGTACGGCATTCCCGCCGGCATCGTGTTCGGCTTCCCGGTCACCACCGAGAACGGCGAGTACAAGATCATCGAAGGCCTGGAAATCGACGCATTCTCGCAAGAGTGCATCGACAAGACGCTGGCCGAGCTGCAAGGCGAGCAGGACGGCGTGAAGCACCTGCTGTAATCCGGCTGTCCATCGAGTTCATGAACCAGCCCACCCACTCCAGCGACCGCCGCACTATGCGCGCACCGGCATGTGCCGTGCCCTACGGCGTGGGGCTTGGCGCGGGTTCCGGTCCGGGAGAGGATCTGGTTCTGGACTCGAGGGAGCCCCTGTCGGCCGGTGCCGTGCGGCACCTGTCCGGCATGGGGCTCCAAACCCTGCATTCCTCCGATTGGGTGTCCTCCGCGACACCCGATCTTATTTTTGGCCTCGCCTTGAAAGCGTCATGAGCACTGCTGCGCACGTTCATCCTGCCACCGTCCTGCTGGGAGCCCAGGCGGGCCGGCAGGCCATTCCCGTCTGCGACCATTACAGCGGCGTGGAAGTGCGCATGCGCAAGAGCCTGCAGCTGCAGCAGGAGATGCGCGAGGAGTTCGGCCACTGCGTGTTCGACGTCACGCTCGACTGCGAGGACGGCGCTCCCGTCGGTCTCGAGCGCGAACATGCGGCGCTCGTGGCGCGGCTGGCTCGCGAGGCGGCGCCAGGCGCCCGTGTCGCCGCCCGCGTGCACACCGTAGACCATCCCGCGTTCGCCAACGATGTGGCGACGATCGCGGGAGAGGCCTGGGACCGCCTCTGCCACATCATGATTCCCAAGGTGGAGTCGCTGGATGATGTGGAGACCGCTGTGCGTGCCCTCGATGCCGCCGGTGCGCGCGAGCTGCCGCTGCACGCGTTGATCGAGTCCCCGGCCGCCGTGCACCGCGCGTTCGACATTGCATCGCACCCGCGCATCCAGAGCCTGAGCTTCGGCCTGATGGACTTCGTGTCGGCCCATGGGGGTGCGATCCCTGCGTCGGGCATGACCTCTGCCGGACAGTTCGAGCATCCGCTGGTGGTGCGTGCCAAGCTCGAGATCGCCTCGGCCTGCCATGCCCATGGCAAGGTGCCGTCGCACTGCGTGGTCACCGAGTTCAGCAACGCGGATGCCATGCAGGCCGCCGCGCGCAGGGCGAGCCGTGAATTCGGCTACACGCGGATGTGGAGCATCCACCCCGCGCAGATCAGGCCGATCCTGGCTGCGCTTGCGCCCGACGATGCGGAGATCGCACGCGCCGCGCGCATCATTACCGCCGCCGTCGCCGCCGATTGGGCTCCGATCAGCGAAGACGGCGTTCTGCACGACCGTGCGAGTTACCGCTATTTCTGGCAGGTGCTCGATCGTGCCCACCAGACCGGCCGCGTGCTTCCGGAGCAGGCACGGGGATGGTTTGTAACGGATGGTGGCAGTGCTGTCGCATAAATCGGTTATTTTTATGCGTTTACCTCCCCATTCACTCGTTTTTCCATAGCAGGAGTCGCAATGAAGACCCTCATTACCACCGCATTGATTCTGTTGGCGCCCGCCGTTGCATTCGCTCAGGGCGACACAGCGAAGGCTGCGGCCAAGCCAGCCGCCAAGGCCGCTGCCAAGCCCGCCGCCACGAAAAAGGCCACCACGACCGCCAAGGCCGCCCCTGCCAAGAAGACAACCACGGCCAAGGCACCCGCCAAGCCCGCCAGCAGCCGCACGCAGCTCAAGAGCGCTGCAAGCCAGGTGGCATCCGGCTTCATGGCTGCCGAGGCGGCGCTGACTCCCGACGAGCTGGCTGTTTCCGAACGCGTAGAGACCGGCCGCATTCCGTGCGAGCTGGGCGCCTTTGTGTCCATCGAGAAGGATGAGCGCAATCCGGGCCGCTTCAACGTCGAGGGCAAGGGCTTCAAGTACCACATGCAGCCCGTGCTGACCTCGACCGGCGCGATCCGCCTCGAAGACCAGAAGGCGGGTGCGGTCTGGGTGCAGATTGCCAACAAGTCCATGCTGCTGAACCAGAAGCAGGGCCAGCGCATGGCCGACGAGTGCAGGACACCTTCCCAGGTCGCCTTTGCCGAGAACATGAAGATCAATCCTCAGCCCAACCTGCTGGAAGGCCTGAAGTAAGTACGGGAGCGCCCTGGCCAAGTCCGGCGCTCCTTCCTAGCCATTGGATGGCGGGTTTGCGTTGCCACCGACCGGGTGGCGGGCGTGAGCCTTGCCTGTCGAGCCGCCCCATTCATCAAAAACCAAAACCTTCCGGAGAAGTAGACATGTTGAAAGCCTACCGTGACCATGTGGCCGAACGCGCCGCACTGGGCATTCCACCCCTGCCGCTGGACGCCAAGCAGACCGCCGAACTGATCGAGCTGATCAAGAACCCGCCTGCTGGTGAAGATGCGTTCCTGCTGGACCTGATCACGCACCGCGTTCCGCCGGGCGTGGACGATGCTGCCAAGGTCAAGGCCTCGTTCCTGGCTGCCGTGGCCCACGGCGACATCAAGGTCGGCCTGATCTCCAAGGCCAAGGCCACAGAGCTGCTGGGCACGATGGTGGGCGGCTACAACGTGCATCCGCTGATCGAACTGCTGGACGATGCGGAAGTCGCCAGCGTGGCAGCCGAGGCGCTGAAGAAGACGCTGCTGATGTTCGACTACTTCAACGACGTGGCTGCCAAGGCCAAGGGCGGCAACGCCAAGGCCAAGGAAGTGATGCAGAGCTGGGCCGATGCCGAGTGGTTCACTTCGCGCCCCGAAGTCGAGAAGAAGATCACCGTCACCGTGTTCAAGGTGCCGGGCGAGACCAACACCGACGACCTGTCGCCGGCGCCTGATGCATGGAGCCGTCCCGACATCCCGCTGCACTACCTTGCCATGCTCAAGAACACCCGTCCCGACGCGGCGTTCAAGCCTGAGGAAGACGGCAAGCGCGGCCCGATGCAGTTCATCGACGACCTGAAGAAGAAGGGCCACCTGGTGGCCTACGTGGGCGACGTGGTGGGCACCGGCTCCTCGCGCAAGTCCGCGACCAACAGCGTGATCTGGGCCACGGGCGCAGACATTCCCTTCGTGCCGAACAAGCGCTTCGGCGGCGTGACCCTGGGCGGCAAGATCGCTCCGATCTTCTTCAATACCCAGGAAGACTCCGGCTCGCTGCCGATCGAAGTGGACGTCTCGAAGATGGAAATGGGCGACGTGCTCGACATCTTCCCGTACGACGGCAAGATCGAGAAGAGCGGCACGAAGATCGCCGACTTCGCACTCAAGTCCGACGTCCTGCTCGACGAAGTGCGCGCTGGCGGCCGCATCAACCTGATCATCGGCCGTTCGCTGACCGCCAAGGCCCGCGAGGCGCTGGGCCTGCCCGCATCGACCGCCTTCCGCCTGCCGCAGGCGCCTGCCGAATCCAAGGCCGGCTTCACGCTCGCGCAGAAGATGGTCGGCCGTGCCGTCGGCCTGCCCGAAGGCCAGGGCGTGCGTCCCGGCACGTACTGCGAGCCGCGCATGACCACCGTGGGTTCGCAGGACACCACAGGCCCGATGACCCGCGACGAGCTGAAGGACCTGGCATGCCTGGGCTTCTCCGCCGACATGGTCATGCAGTCGTTCTGCCACACCGCGGCCTATCCGAAGCCCGTGGACGTGAAGACGCACCGCGAACTGCCTGCGTTCATCTCCAACCGCGGCGGCGTGGCACTGCGTCCCGGTGACGGCGTGATCCACAGCTGGCTCAACCGCCTGCTGCTGCCTGACACCGTCGGTACCGGCGGCGATTCGCACACCCGCTTCCCGATCGGTATCTCGTTCCCTGCTGGCTCCGGCCTCGTGGCATTCGGTGCCGCGACCGGCGTGATGCCCCTCGACATGCCTGAGTCCGTGCTGGTGCGCTTCAAGGGCGAAATGCAGCCCGGCGTGACCCTGCGCGACCTGGTGCACGCGATCCCGCTGTACGCGATCAAGGCAGGCCTGCTGACGGTTGCCAAGGCCGGCAAGAAGAACATCTTCTCGGGCAAGGTCCTCGAAATCGAAGGCCTGCCGGACCTGAAGGTGGAGCAGGCGTTCGAACTCTCCGATGCATCGGCAGAACGCTCCGCTGCAGGCTGCACGATCAAGCTCAACAAGGAGCCGATCGCCGAGTACCTGAAGTCGAACATCGTTCTGATGAAGAACATGATCGCCGACGGCTACGAAGACGCGAAGACGCTGGAGCGCCGCATCGAGAAGGTCGAAGCCTGGCTGGCCAAGCCCGATCTGCTCGAAGCCGACAAGGATGCCGAGTACGCCGCCGTGATCGAGATCGATCTGGCCGACATCAAGGAGCCTATCGTCTGCTGCCCGAACGATCCGGACGACGCCAAGTTCCTGTCCGAAGTGGCTGGCACCAAGATCGATGAAGCCTTCATCGGCTCGTGCATGACCAACATCGGCCACTTCCGCGCAGCGGCCAAGCTGCTCGGCGGCCAGCGCGACATTCCGGTCAAGCTGTGGGTGGCCCCGCCCACCAAGATGGACCAGAACGAGCTGATCAAGGAAGGCCACTACGCCGCGTTCGGCACCGCCGGTGCGCGTACCGAAATGCCGGGCTGCTCGCTGTGCATGGGCAACCAGGCGCAGGTGCGTGAAGGCGCGACCGTGATCTCCACGTCCACGCGTAACTTCCCGAACCGCCTGGGCAAGAACACCAACGTGTTCCTGGGCTCGGCCGAACTGGCCGCGATCGCATCGCGTCTGGGCAAGCTGCCTTCGAAGGAAGAGTACCTCAAGGAAATGGGCGTGATCGATGCCGACAAGGCCAGCGTCTACCGCTACATGAACTTCGACCAGATCGAAGAGTACGCGGAAGTGGCTGCCAAGGTGTAATGTGGGGTGTGTTGACGATCTCTCCGCTCCACTCCGCGCTGAGATCGTCAAACTGCTCTAGCGCCCCTGCCAGGCCATCTCTGGCGAAGCAAGAAACCCGCCTCGGCGGGTTTTTTGTTGCCATGGGGTCTGGTTTTAGGGAGCAGAACACCCCATCGCAGACCGCGCAACCAATCAGCCCATGCTCACATCGAAATAAGCCTCCTCCACGGAAATGCCCTGAAAACCGGCTTGCCTGGCCTTGTCGAAAGCCTTCAGCCAGGAGCGCGCGAGCCGTTCCTGTTCCGGCGTGATCTCCCCGCCTTCCGAGGCATCCATGAACGCGCGCCATGCGTCGAGCATGCCTTGCTCTTCGGGAAAGCAACGCTCGATCTCGCGGATGAACCGGGCCTCGGCGCGTTCTTTCAAGACGACGTCGATTCCGTCGCAATCCTGCAGGGTGACTTCAATGACGATGGCTACTTCCATGGTTTGATAACTGTATAAATAGACAGTTATCAGTATCCTTTGTTACTGTTGTTTTGTACAGTAAATTGTGTGAATCTTGACGCAAGGGCTTGCATGAGGGAGTCGTAGGGTGCACGCCTGCTGCTAATAACAGATAGCTATTCAGTGTCCATGGCGGTTTGGATTTTTCAACATTTGTTATCAATTAAGTTGCTTATTGATACAATCGATGTTTCATTCATTGAGTCTGCGATCAAGCGCAGAGAATCCACATGATCCGGTTGAACAAATGCAAGGCGCTGCTGGTTTCCGTCTGGGACCACTTCGTGCAGTGGCTTTGAACTGAGGGCTTTCGGAAGGCAGTCTCCTCGGCTGCTTCCGATCCTTCATGGAGCCCACGGCTTCAGATTTTTTCCGTGACGACATCACCCGCATCCGTGCCCGTCGACAACTGATCGATGGCCTCGCCGAGGCAGGCCACGAGCGACGCCACTAACGGGTTGTCCGGCGTTCTGCGCCATACGGCCAATAGCTCCGATACGGTCTGCTCTCCGGCAATTGGCCGGAAGGCGATACGGGGCATGCCCACGCGCTCAAGGGCTGCGGGTACGATGGCCACTCCTTGCCCCAGCGACACCAGCGACAGCACCGACAACCAATGCCGCACCTCGTGCCGGATCTCGGGCGAGAAACCGTGCGCCTGGCACATCTGGTAGATGCGCTGGTGGTAGAGCGGTGAGACCTGGCTGAGAAAAAGAATCAGCCGCTCGCCTTGCAGATCGGCGAGATCGATCTGATCGTGCCTTGCGAGCGCATGGTCCTCGGGCAGGCAGGCCATGAAGGGCTCCTTCATCAGCAACTGGCTGCTGAGGCCATCGGGCAGCATGACCGAGTGCACCAGGCCGAGGTCCAGGCGGGCCTGCTGCAACTCCTGCAATTGCTCGGCGCTGTTGAGCTCCAGCATGTCCACCCGCACGTTCGGATGCCGTGCCTGAAACGACGCAAGGGCTTGCGGCACGCCCCTGTACAGGCTGGAGCCGACGAAGCCGACCCGCAGATGCCCGCGCACGCCGTGGCCCACGTCGCGTGTCTCCTGGACGGCCTGCCGGGTGAGGGCGATCACCTGCCGGGCCTTGGGAAGCAGGTGCTCACCCGCGGTGGTGAGCCGCACTTCCTTGCTGCTTCGCTCGAACAGCTGTGCCTGCACCGTGTCTTCCAGTTGCTTGATGGCTACGCTCAGCGGTGGCTGGGAAATGGACAGCCGCGCGGCTGCACGTCCGAAATGAAGCTCTTCGGCAAGCGCGACAAAGTAACGGAGAAGGCGCAGTTCGACCATGGCAAGCCTCGCTAACAGAATTCGTAAAACCTATGGTTCAAGATTTTAATAATATTTGACGCGAATCATTGACGGAGATGAAATAGGTTCCAGACACCGGCTGCACGCGGGTGCATTCAGAGGAGACCGACATGTCCGCTTTTGACAGGCCCGCCGTGGCAGAAATGGTTGAGCTGGCCGCCACGGCGGGGGCTCGAACCGCCGCGGCCGCGCAGCACCCCGTTCCCGACCGCCACGGTGCAAACTTCTACGATACCGATCCCGAGCTGCAATCGCTGCTTCGGCTGTATCTGCCTGAAGCGCTGTTCCGGCATCTTGAGCCGCATTTCCGCCGCATGGGCGGGCTTGCCGGAGGACGCCTCGATGAACTGGCGATGACAGCGGACCGCAACCCGCCCGTGCTGGAGCATCGCAGCCGCTCGGGCGAGGACCGCCAGCGCATCATCAAGCATCCCGCCTATGAGGAGATGGAGCGCATCGCCTACGGCGAATTCGGCCTGCAGGCGATGTCCCATCGCGACGACATGCTGGGCTGGCAGGGCCGGATGCCGCCGATCGTGAAGTACGCGCTGACCTATCTTTTCGTGCAGGCCGAGTTCGGGCTGTGCTGCCCGCTCTCGATGACCGATTCGCTGACGCGCACGCTCAGGAAATTCGGCACGCCGGAGCTGGTCGAGAAGTACCTGCCTCAGTTGCTGTCGCTGGACTGGGACACGCAGGCGCAGGGTGCGATGTTCATGACCGAGCAGGCCGCGGGCTCCGACATTTCCAACACGCAGACCCTGGCCCGTGCGAATGCCGATGGCTCGTGGAGCCTGGTCGGCGACAAGTGGTTCTGCTCGAATCCCGATGCGGAGTTCGCGATGGTGCTGGCGCGCGTCGAGGGCGATCCCGCGGGCATGAAGGGCATCTCGCTGTTCCTGCTGCCGCGCGTGCTCGACGACGGCAGCGCCAACGCATTCCACATCATCCGCCTGAAGGAAAAACTCGGCACGCGCTCCATGGCGAGCGGCGAGATCCGCATGAGCGGCGCGCGTGCCTACCTGGTGGGCGAGCGCGGTCGCGGCTTCGTGCAGATGGCCGACATGGTGAACAACTCCCGCCTGTCCAATGGCGTGCGCTCGGCGGGCATGATGCGCCGCGCCGTGGCCGAAGCCGAGTACGTGGCGCATGAGCGCGTGGCTTTCCGCCAGCGGCTCGAGGACATGCCGCTGATGCAGCGCCAGCTCGACAAGCTGCGTGTTCCGGCCGAGCAGGCGCGCACCATGGTGTTCCAGACGGCCAGCGCGCTGATGCGCTCGGATGCCGGAGACAGGCAGGCGTATGCCTTGCTGCGCATCCTCACCCCGATGATCAAGTTCCGCGCCTGCCGCGATGCACGCAAGGTGACGGGCGATGCGATGGAGGTACGTGGCGGCTGCGGCTACATCGAGGAGTGGAGCGATCCGCGTCTTGTGCGCGACGCGCACCTCGGCTCGATCTGGGAAGGCACGAGCAACATCGTTGCACTCGACGTGATGCGCGCCATCCAGCGCGAGGGATCGTTGCCGGTGCTGCAGGAGCATCTGCAGGGGCTGCTGGCCGACACCGGGCTCAAGCCCGCATACGACCGGGCCCTGCGTGATGCACTGGAGCGCGCATGCGCCTTCGCAAGGCAGGTGGCCGAGCGTCGCGATGATGCGCTGGCACGCCAGGCGGCCTCCGTGCTCTACCACTGCACCACTGCCATCGCGATGGCCTGGGAGTCCAGCCGGACGTCGTCGACAGAGCGCCTGCGCCTGTCTCAACTGGTGCTCATCCATCGCATTCTGCCGCGCGACCCGATGGAGCCGCAGGCCGCCATTCCGGCCGAGTGGGTGTAGGCGCGGCGCAACCTGCCTGCGCGCTTCCATGCATCAACAGGCGATATCCAGAAATTCAGGAAAAAGGAGACAAGACATGCTCGAAAAACGCCCATTCCACACCTTTCTTCTGGCGCTCTGCTGTGCTGCTACCGCCATCCTGCCGATGGCGAACTCTGCAGCGGCCGCTGAAAAATTCCCGGACCGCCCGGTCATGTTCGTCGTTCCATTCCCGCCGGGTGGCCCGACCGATGCCATGGCACGCGTACTGGGCGCGGAACTCACCAAGGTGCTCGGGCAGAGCGTGGTGATCGAGAACCGTGCCGGCGCAGGAGGCAACATCGGCGCCGAATACGTCTCGCACGCCAAGCCCGATGGCTACACGATCCTCTTCGGCACGTCGGGTCCCCTGGCCATCAACCAGAGCCTGTACAAGAAGATGAACTACGACCCGCGGACCAGCTTCGCACCGGTCGTGTACGTTGGCTACCTGCCCAACGTGCTGATCGTGCGCGAGAGCCTTGCCGTGAAGAACGTGCAGGAACTCATCGCGCTCGACAAGGCCCAGCCGAACAAGCTGAGCTTCGCATCGTCGGGCAATGGCGCGTCGTCGCATCTGGCGGGTGTGATGTTCAACGAGCTGGCCGGCACGCACCTGATGCACGTGCCCTACAAGGGCACGGGGCCCGCGCTCAACGATCTTCTGGCCGGACAGGTGGACATGACCTTCACCGACATCCTTACCGCGATGCCCTACATCAAGGCTGGCAAGGTGAAGGCCCTCGGCATGGCGACTGCCAGGCGATCGAGCGCGATGCCCGAGATTCCCACGATCGCGGAGCAGGGTCTCAAGGGCTATGACGTGAGCGTCTTCTTCGGCGTCGTCGCGCCGAAAGGCACGCCCGAGGATCGGGTGCAGGCGCTCAACCAGGCGTTCACGCGGGTGCTGGATTCCGACAAGGTGAAGAGGATGTTTGCCGACCAGGGGCTCGAGGCCTCGTCTGACCGGAAGCCGGCCTACCTGGGCAGCTTCATTCAAAGCGAGGTCACGCGCTGGTCTTCCGTCGTGAAGACCTCTGGCGTACAGTTGGATTGATCCACGCGTATTCATCCGCACCATCCCAATAAGCCAACGAACCCAGCAGGATCCGGCCCATGCAGACAAGCGACGAACAACAGGTCAACAGGGGAGCGCTCAAGGGCATCAGGGTGCTGGATCTCTCACGCATACTCGGCGGCCCGCTCTGCGGGCAGATCCTGGGCGACCATGGTGCCGACGTGCTGAAGGTGGAACCCCCCCAAGGCGACGACACCCGCACCTGGGGGCCTCCGTACCGTGATGGCGTGGCCTCGTACTACTACGGGCTCAATCGCAACAAGCGCATCCAGTTCCTCGATCTCTCCGGGGGCGAAGGTCAGCAGCGCGTGCGCGAGCTCATGGCGGAGGCCGACGTGGTGGTCGAGAACTTCAAGATCGGAACGATGGAGAAGTGGGGCATCGGCTGGCAGCAGATGCAGCATGAGTTTCCGCATCTGATCTGGTGCCGCGTCTCCGGCTTCGGCGAGGACGGACCGCTCGGCGCGCTGCCGGGCTACGATGCGGCGATCCAGGCGATGGCAGGCATCATGAGCGTGAACGGCGAGGCCGGTGGGGATCCGCTGCGCGTGGGGCTTCCGGTGGTCGACATGGTCACGGGGATGAACGCGGTGATCGGCGTGCTGCTGGCGCTGCACGAGCGAGCGCGAAGCGGCCAGGGACAACTCATCAACGCCTCGCTCTACGATTCGGGCCTGTCGCTGCTGCACCCGCATGCGGCGAACTGGTTCATGAACGGCCAGATTCCCAGACGCACCGGCAATGCGCATCCCAACATCTATCCCTACGATGTGGTCAGCACGGGCACGTCACCGATCTTCCTGGCGGTGGGTAACGACCGGCAGTTCAGGCTGATGTGCGAACACCTGGGCGCGCCGGAACTCGGCGGCGATGAGCGTTTCGCCACCGCGGGCCAGCGCTCGGTCAACCGTGTTGCGCTCAAGGCACTGCTCGAGGGGTTGCTGGCAAGCCGCGATGGCGTGAAGCTTGCCGATGAGCTCATGGCGATCGGCGTGCCCGCCGCGCCGGTGCTGGACGTGGAGCAGGCGCTGGAGGCGCCGCACACGCAACACAGCGAGATGGTGGTCAGGATGGGTGAATACCGTGGATTGGGCGCGCCGGTGAAGCTCAGCCGGACACCGGCGACCTATCGGTACGCGCCGCTGTCGCAGGGGACGGATTTCCTGGACAGCGACGGCGGCTGAAGCCGCGCGACGAGAGGTCGGGGTTGGCCGCCGCTTTTTACACCTGCTCGGCCAGCAAATCCTGCAATGCCTTGACCTGCTGGCGCAGGCGTTCGTTTTCTGCTTCGAGCTCGGCCACGCGCCGGGCGAGTTCCTCGGCGGATTTTGCGGGCGCTGCTTCGCTGTCGGTGCCTGCCTCGTCTTCTGCTGCGGTCGCTTCGGCCTTGGGCTTCTTCTTCGAGTCGCGCACGCGCTTGGCCGCTGCCTTGAGCTCCTGGGCGCCGCCCTGAGCAGCGGAAGCCTGCTCTTCCTGGGAAAGCGTCGCGACCACGGCCGCGGCATTCAGCGAGAGTTCACCGGCCTTCACTGCGGCGACCACTTCCGGTGCGGCATTTTCCTGAATGGCCTCGATCATCTTCACCTGCGTGGCGGTCAGGCGGGCCGCGCGGGCAAGGGCTTCGCGCGTGTCGAGCGCGTCATCGGGCACCTTGGGCACGCTGGCGAGCGCCTTGGAGACCACCGGGTCGGTGTCGCCTTCCCACGGGGCCTGTTCACCGCCATTGGCTTCCTTGGCCTCGGCCCTGGCGGCGACGACGGCAGCGGCCGCCGCGGCACGGCGCTCCGCGATGATCTCGCGCTTGCGCAGTGCCAGCACACCACGCTGGAACTCGCTCACGCTGCGGCGACCCAGGTGCTGGTTGATCATCCAGAGATGCACATCCTCCATGTTCTGGAAGCGCGTGTTCTGCACGGTGTGGAAGGGCAGGTCATGCTTCTGGCAGATGCCGAAGCGGTTGTGTCCATCGATCAGGATGTTGCCCCACAGCACCAGCGAATCGCGGCAGCCCTCGTCGAGAAGGCTGCGCTCGAGCGATTCGTGTTCGTCGGGCGTCAGGGGATCGATGTAGGCCTTGAGTTCCGGCAGCACGACGATGTCATCGGCCGTCGGGTTTTCCAGCTTGTTCTCGGGGTTGGCGTTGGCGGGCAGTTCGTAGGGCATTGAAAAACAAAGGGCAAAGGACAAAGGCCCTGATGCAGGGCCTTTGCGGATTCGGAAGAAAAAAGCGGAATCAGGCGGTCAGCAGGCGCGAGATCAGCGCACCCTCGACGGGGCCCTCGAGTGGAATGCGCACGCGCACCGGGTTGCCTTGCGCGACCTGCACGGGCTCGCCCTCGAGGTTGAACATCTTCTCCAGCTTGACCTGGCGGTTGCCCTGGGGGTGGATGATCTCGAGCGTGTCGCCCACCTGGAAGCGGTTCTTGGTCTCGACTTCGGCCAGGCCGTTCTCGTAGCCACGCACCTCGCCGACAAAATGGCTGCGCTGCAGCACGCTGTGGCCGGTTTCGTAGTTCTGGTAGTCCTGGGACGGACGGCGCTCCAGCAGGCCGCCGGTATAGCCACGGTTGGCCAGGCCTTCGAGCTCGGTGATGAGGTTCGGGTTGAACGGCCGGCCGGCCACCGCGTCGTCGATCGCGCGGCGATAGACCTGCGCCGTGCGCGCCACGTAGTACAGGCTCTTGGTGCGGCCTTCGATCTTGAGCGAGTCGACGCCGATCTTCACGAGGCGCTCCACGTGCTCCACGGCACGCAGGTCCTTGGAGTTCATGATGTAGGTGCCATGCTCGTCTTCCATGATCGGCATGAGTTCACCGGGGCGGCCCATTTCCTCGATCAGGTAGACCTGCTCGGCCTTGGGATGGCGCTCCCCATTGCCGCAGGTGGAGGTGAACATCGAGTCGGCTTCCTCGCGTGCCTTCTCGAAGTTGAAGCCGTTCTCCATGGTCTGGGCCAGGGCCTCGCCGGTGTTGGCGTCAACGGCCGCGTCGTGGGTCTTGTACTCCCAGCGGCAGGCATTGGTGCAGGTGCCCTGGTTCGGGTCGCGGCGGTTGAAGTAGCCCGAGAGCAGGCAGCGGCCCGAGTAGGCGATGCACAGCGCGCCATGCACGAAGACCTCGATTTCCATGTCGGGGCATTCCTGGCGGATCTTCTCGATCTCGTCGAGGCTCAGCTCGCGCGAGAGGATGATGCGCGAGACGCCGGCCTTCTGCCAGAACTTCACCGTGGCCCAGTTGGTGGTGTTGGCCTGCACCGAGAGATGGATCTCGGCCTCGGGCCATTTTTCCTTCACCATCATCATCAGGCCCGGGTCGGCCATGATGAACGCGTCGGGCTTCAGCTCCATCACGGGCGTGATGTCGCGGATGTAGGTACGCACCTTGTCGTTGTGCGCAATCAGGTTGCTCGTGACGAAGAATTTCTTGCCCCGGGCGTGTGCTTCCTGGATGCCCTGGGCGATCTGCTCCAGGCGGAATTCGTTGTTGCGCGCGCGCAGGCTGTAGCGCGGCTGGCCGGCGTAGATCGCGTCGGCGCCGAAATCGTAGGCGGCGCGCATCTTGTCGAGCGAGCCGGCAGGCAGCAGCAGTTCGGGGGCTTTGAGAGTCATAGGCCGCTATTTTCCCAGAACTGGGCGCAGGTTCGTTGCGTGATGTTTTTTCGGCCATGGACAGAAGGCCTGCAAGGCTTCGGATGGCCCCATGGCAGGCTTCGGAATTTCCGCATTGGCCCTCGGCAGGCGTCACAGCACAATCGCCGGCATGCATTTCTTCGACAACCTCGCCACGTTGCCCCCGTGGTGGATGA
This sequence comes from Diaphorobacter ruginosibacter, assembly GCF_014395975.1. Classification (NCBI taxonomy): domain Bacteria; kingdom Pseudomonadati; phylum Pseudomonadota; class Betaproteobacteria; order Burkholderiales; family Comamonadaceae; genus Diaphorobacter; species Diaphorobacter ruginosibacter. The sequence goes on from NZ_CP060714.1 coordinate 1,624,051, forward strand.
TGGCTGTGGGCGTCTTCCTGCTGGCCGGCATGGTCAAGGGCGTCGTGGGCCTGGGCCTGCCGACGGTCGCCATGGGATTGCTGGCGCTGCGCATGCCGCCGGCCGAGGCCGCTGCGCTGCTGATCATTCCGTCATTGGTCACGAATCTCTGGCAGATGCGGCCCTGGAGCATGCTGGGCGGGGTATTTGACCGCATGTGGCCCATGCAGGCGGGAATCTGCGCGGGGACGGCCCTGGGCGCGTTCCTGATCGGCGCACCGGCCGGCGCCTGGGCCCATGTGGCCCTGGGCGTCGCCCTGGTGGTCTATGCGGGCTGGGCGCTGTCGGGTGCGCAGTGGCATGTCTCCCCCGGCACCGAGCGCTGGATGGGCCCCCTGATGGGCGCGGTGACCGGGGGCGTCACGGCGGGTACGGGGGTGTTCGTCGTGCCGGCCGTGCCCTATTTGCAGGCACTGGGCATGCAGCGGGATGCGCTGATCCAGACCATGGGCCTGTGCTTTACCGTCTCGACGCTGGCGCTTGCGGCGGGGCTCGCCTGGAACGGCAGCTTCAGTGCGGGCGACGTGGGGTGGTCCGCCGCACTGCTCATCCCGGCGCTGTGCGGCATGCAGGCAGGCACCTGGCTGCGCTCGCGCCTGTCTCCCGTATGGTTCAGGCGATGCCTGATGGTGGGGCTGATGCTGCTGGGTGCATCGATGATCGCGCGCTGAGCACTGATTTCTGTGTAGAGTGGCGCGCCGGCCCACCTGTGTTGTGGTGCCGTGGTTCAACCGGAGATCGACACGCCATGCCTACCGAAATCGAACGCAAGTTCCTCGTCCGCGACATGTCCATCCTGCAGGGGCTGCGGGGTACGAGGATGGCGCAGGGATACCTGGCGGACAACGGCATGATCGTGCGGGTGCGCGTGGCGGGCGACAAGGGATTCCTGACGCTCAAGGGTAAGACCAGGGGCCTCTCGCGTGCGGAATTCGAATACGAGATTCCGCTGGACCACGCACAGTCGCTGCTGGCCGATTTTGCGAGCCTCGGGCGGATCGAGAAGATGCGATTCCTCGTTCCCGTCGGCGGGCTGACGTTCGAGGTGGACGTGTTCGAGAAGGAGCTGCAGGGGCTTGTGGTGGCGGAGGTCGAGTTGCCCTCGGAGGATCATCCCGTGCCGGCGCTGCCATGGCTGGGCACTGAGGTGAGCCACGATCCCCGCTACCGCAATTCCGAACTGGCGGTCAGCCGCACCATTCCCGAAGACGCGCTTTGATGCGCGAGCGCTCCTACACCCGCCGCTTCTCCAGCTTGCGTGTCAGCGTCCGCCTGTGCATGCCCAGCCTGCGCGCCGCTTCCGAGATGTTGAATCCGGTCTCGGCGAGCACTTCGTGGATGCGCTCCCATTCCAGCGTCTTGATGGAACTGGAGCGGTTGGTGAGCTCGATGTCCTCGTTGCCTTCGGTGAGGCCGAAGGCGGCCTCGATGTCGTCGGTGTTCGAGGGCTTTGCCAGGTAGTGGCAGGCACCGAGCTTCACCGCCTCGACCGCTGTGGTGATGCTGGCATAGCCCGTGAGCACCACGATCAGCATGTCCTCATCGAGCGCATGCAGCCTGCGCACGCAGGTGAGGCCCGTGGCCTCGCCCTTGAGCTTGAGGTCGACGACGGCATAGCCCGGTGCGCGGGTCTGCGCCTGCAACAGCACCTCCATCTGCTCCAGGCTGTCGGCATGCAGCACGGTGTAGCCGCGGCGCTCGAACGAGCGCGCCAGCGTGCGGCCAAAGGCCTCGTCGTCCTCGACGATGAGCAGCAGACGTTCTTCACCTTCCAGGTCGCCTGCGGTGTCGGGAGTGTGAACGTCAGGGTTTTGCATGGGGATCGTCTTCTTCGGCGGGGTCGTCTTCTGTCTCGGGCAGGATGATGGCTGCCAGCGGCAGCGAGATGCTGACCACTGCACCGCCATCCTTGCGATTGTGCGCCTGCACGCTGCCGCCGAGCGTGCGAGCCACGTTCATCGCGAGGAACAGGCCCAGGCCTCCGCCGGGGCGGCCCTTGCTCGATTGGTAGGGCTTGCCGAACTGGGCCAGGATGTCTGCTGAAAAACCAGGCCCATCGTCGGACACGGTGATCATCAGGGCCGTCTGTGTGCGCTCCGCAGCCAGCGCCACCCAGTGCGGCGAGGCGTCGCGTGCATTGTCCAGCACATTGAAAACCATCTGCTGCAATGTGGCATCGGAGACCATGGGGCTGTCCGCGCCGAAATGATTTTCATAGATGAAGGTCTGCACGTAGCGGGTGCGGCGCCATTCCTCCGCGAGCGTGTCGAGGAACTCGCACACCGTCGTTTCGGCGGAAGCCTCGCCGCGCGCCTCACCGGCGGACAGCAGGATGCCGCTCACGATGGTCTTGCAGCGCTGTACCTGCACCTGCATTTCGGCGATCTCCTCGAGGAGCACCGTGTTCTTCGCGACCGACGGGTCGCGCTTCCAGTCGCCCAGAATCACGGCCATCGTGGACAGGGGAGTCCCGAGCTCGTGCGCGGCACCCGAGGCCAGCAGGCCCATGCGCACCACATGTTCTTCCTCGCTCGCCCGCTGGCGCGCCGCAGCCAGGCGCGCGTCACGCTGGCGCAGGTTGCGAGCGATGCGCGTGATGAATACCACGATGAGTATCGCGTTGAGCACAAAGCACACCAGCAGGCCGAGGACGTAGGGACTGGCCAGCCCGCGGATCAGGTCATGCGCGAGCGGCAGGTTCACATGATGGGTGGAGAGGATGAAGAAGCACGCGGTCGTGACCAGGACAATGGTCCAGATGTAGCCGCCACGCAGCAGCATGGCCCCGAGTGCGATCTGCAGCAGGTACAGGAACACGAACGGGTTGGTCGTGCCCCCGCTCAGGTAGAGCTGCACGGTGAGCACCGCCACGTCCACGAGCAGCGCCAGGAACAGCTCCACGTTGCGTACGCCGCGGCCCGTGCGCCAGCGCAGCATGCTCACCACGTTGAAGACGGCGAGGCAGCCCACGACCATCAGCATCTCCTGCACGGGCAGGCGCAGGTTCAGCGAGTAGTGCGCGACCTCGATCGTGAAGATCTGACCGACCACGGCGATCCAGCGCAGCTGGATGAGCTGGTGCAGGTTCTTCAGGCCCGCATGCGTGCGCGGCGAGCGCATCGCGCGCGCGGGAATGCCGGTGGTGTCAATGGCGCTGTTCATGGGACTGGATTGTCGCCAAATCAGTCGTCGTGTGTCGCGCCGAGGCTGCCTGCAGCCTTCCTGCGCTCGTGGCGCACCACCAGCCAGGCGGCCAGCAGCACCATGAGCGCGAGGCTGTACCACGTGAAGATGTAGACGGCGTGGCTGTTGTGGAACTTCACCACGGTCATGCCCGGGCGCGGCCATGGCCCCTGCATCGCCGAAGCGGGCAGGGGCGTATCCGCATTCACGTGCGCGTTGGCCGGAATACCCAGGTCGATGAACCAGGGCTGCACGTCGGCAAGGCCCATGGCATGGCCGATGGCCACCACGTCGCGCGAGTACCATTTGCCGCTTGCGGCATCGTTTCTGCGCAGGAAGCCGCCATCGGGCTCGCTCGCACGCAGCAGCCCTTCGACGCGTACCTCGCCGGGCAGGTTGTCCGCGCCGCCCGCAGGCTGCACGACGGCCGCGCGCTGGCCTTCCGGCACGAAGCCGCGGTTGACCAGCACGATGCGGCCATCATTCAGGGCCAGCGGCGTGATGGTCCAGAAGCCCGCACCGAGTTCGGTGAGGGCCTGTGTGAACACGGTCTTGTCCGCCAGCCAGCGGCCCTGTGCGAACACGGGCTGGTAGGCATGCTGCTCCGCGATGTCGCCGGACGGACCCGTACCTGCAAACTGTGAGACGGAAATCGGTGGTTGATGCAGACGCGTTTCCACGCGCTCCATCAGATCGAGCTTCCATGCCCGGCGTTGCACCTGCCATGTGCCGAGCGTGACGAAGCCAAAAAACAAGGCGATGCCCACCACCGTGAGAATCGCCTTGGAGAGGGCAGGGCGCCTGCCGGCGCCCTGCGGGGTGACGTGGTTCGTCAAGGTGTATGAGTGGCCGGGGCACTCTGCGCCGGCGGTGCTTCCGGCGAGACGTGCTGCGGCATCATGTTGGTGTTCATGTGGAACATCACCCAGAGCGTACCGGCAATGCCGATGGCCACGAAGATGATCGTGAAGATGGTGGACAGGAGCGTCCAGCCGCCCTCGATCTTGCCGTTCATGTGCAGGAAGCAGATCATGTGGACGACGATCTGCACCACCGCGAAGGCGCCCAGCACGAGCACGGCCGTCTTCTTGTTGGTGATGACGTCGGCCATGACCAGCCAGAACGGGATCGCCGTGAGGATGATCGACAGGATGAAGCCCGTCATGTAGCCCGAGAACGTGCTGTGCGGGCCGTCATCGTGGTGGTCGTGGCTGTGGTCGTCATGATGATGACCAGCGTGGTTGTGTGCAGCTGCGCTCATCAAAGTGCTCCCATCAGATAAACGAACGTGAAGACGCCAATCCAGACCACGTCCAGAAAGTGCCAGAACATGGACAGGCACATCAGGCGGCGGTTGTTGGCGGGGTTGATGCCGTGCTTGGAGAGCTGGATCATCAGCACCACGAGCCAGATCAGGCCGAAGGTCACGTGCAGGCCGTGGGTGCCCACCAGCGTGAAGAACGCCGAGGTGAACGCGCTGCGTGTGGGGCCCGCGCCTTCGTGGATGAAGTGGGAGAACTCATACAGTTCCACGCCCAGGAACGCCAGGCCGAACAGGCCGGTGATGGCCAGCCAGAACAGCGTGCCGCCCAGCTTGTTCTGCTGCTTTTGCAGCATGGCGAAGCCGAAGGTGATGGACGACAGCAGCAGGAAGGCCGTGTTGATGGCGACCAGCGGCAGATCGAACAGTTCCTTGCCCGTGGGGCCCGCGGCATAGCTGGTGCCGAGTACGCCCCAGGTGGCGAACAGCGCTGCGAAGATCAGGCAGTCGCTCATCAGGTAGAGCCAGAAGCCCAGCGCGGTGCCGTTCTCTGGGTGGGGTTCCTCCGCGAGGTGGTACTCGCGGGCGGCGTTCGCAGCGGCGCTGCTGTGGTGATGGATCGATGTGGATGACATTGCGTTGGTCTCCGCCTTATGCATGGCTTGCACGGGCAAGCTGTTGCGTGCGAAGTTCTTCCGTCGCGATCACTTCGGATGCGGGGATGTAGTAGTCACGCTTGTAGTTGAACGTATGGATGATCGAGGCCAGCACGGTCGCGGCGAACGAGGCTATCGCCAGCGGCCACATGTGCCAGATCATCGCGAAGCCGAAGATTGTGGACAGCGCGGCGATCACGATACCCGCAGCCGTGTTGGACGGCATGTGGATCGACTGGAAGCCCGAGAGCGGACGCTTGTAGCCATGCTTCTTCATGTCGGTCCAGGCGTCGATTTCATACACCACGGGCGTGAACGCGAAGTTGTACTGGGGAGGGGGCGACGAAGTGGCCCATTCCAGCGTGCGGCCATCCCATGGGTCGCCCGTCACGTCACGCAGCTTGTCGCGTTGCAGGAAGCTCACGAACAGCTGGATGAAGAAGCAGCCGATACCGGCGGCAATCAGTGCGGCGCCGCAGGCGGCGATGATGAACCAGATCTGCAGGGAAGGATCCTCGAAGTGGTTGGCACGACGCGTCACGCCCATCAGGCCGAGGATGTACAGCGGCGTGAACGCAACCCAGAAGCCGACCAGCCAGAACCAGAACGATGCCTTGCCCCAGAACTCGTTGAGACGGTAGCCGAACGCCTTGGGGTACCAGTAGTTGATGCCGGCGAACACGGCGAACACCACGCCGCCGATGATCACGTTGTGGAAGTGGGCGATCAGGAACAGCGAGTTGTGCAGCACGAAGTCGGCAGGCGGAACGGCCAGCAGCACGCCGGTCATGCCGCCGATGGCGAACGTGACCATGAAGCCGATGGTCCACAGCATGGGCACCGTGAAGCGGATGCGGCCGCGGTACATGGTGAACAGCCAGTTGAAGATCTTCGCGCCCGTCGGGATCGAGATGATCATCGTCGTGATGCCGAAGAACGTATTCACCGAGGCGCCGGAGCCCATCGTGAAGAAGTGGTGCAGCCACACGAGGTAGGACAGGATCGTGATACAGACCGTCGCGTACACCATCGAGGTGTAGCCGAACAGGCGCTTGCGCGAGAACGTGGCCACGATTTCCGAGAACACGCCGAAGCAGGGCAGGATCAGGATGTAGACCTCGGGGTGGCCCCAGATCCAGATCAGGTTCACGTACAGCATCGGGTTGCCGCCGAAGTCGTTCGAGAAGAAGTGCGTACCGACATAGCGGTCCAGGGACATCAGGACGAGGGCTGCGGTCAGAACCGGGAACGAGGCGACGATCAGCGCGTTGGTGCACAGGGCGGTCCAGGTGAAGACGGGCATCTTCATCAGGTTCATGCCGGGTGCGCGCATCTTGATGATGGTGACGATCAGGTTGATACCGGATAGCGTCGTACCGACACCGGCGACCTGCAGGCCCCAGATGTAGTAGTCAAGACCCGTCCCGGGGTTCTGGTGCCCCAGGTTGGACAGCGCCAGCCAGCCGGAGGTGGAGAACTCGCCAAGGAACAGCGAGATCATCACCAGCACCGCGCCGCCGGTGGTCATCCAGAAGCTGAAGTTGTTGAGGAACGGGAACGACACGTCGCGCGCACCGATCTGCAGCGGCACCAGATAGTTCATCAGGCCCGTCACGAAAGGCATCGCCACGAAGAAGATCATGATCACGCCGTGGGCAGTGAAGATCTGGTCGTAGTGGTGCGGAGGGAGGTAGCCCATGTTCTCGCCGAAGGCCATGGACTGCTGCAGGCGCATCATCACCGCATCGGCGAAACCGCGCAGGAGCATGACCAGACCGAGGATCATGTACATGATGCCGATCTTCTTGTGGTCGATGGAGCAGATCCAGTCCTTCCAGAGCGGACCCCAGAGGCGGAATTTGGTGAGGCCGGCCAGCACGACGAGGCCGCCGAGCACCACGGCGATGAAGGTGTAGAGCACGATGGGCTCGTGCGTCATGGGAATCTGGTCCCATGTGATGCGACCGAGCAGCCAGTGCGCGGGGGTGGTTGATTGTTCAGACACCATGTTGAGTCTTCTCTCTAACTTCTCTTCGTTACTGCACGGCAGCAGCAGCTTGGGTGCGCTGCGAATCCAGCAGTGCAACGACGCTGTCGGCGTTCTGAACCGTGCACACGTCCTGTGGCAGGTTCAGGCCGGCAGCCTTGAGGTAGGCTTCGCCACCTGCGGCGTCGATGGCCATCATGTGGTGCATGCACATCTTGCCTTCTTCGACGCAGCGATTGAGCACCTTGTTGTACAGGCCCTCATCCACGGCCGAGAAGCGCTCGACGGGGTTGCGTTCGCTGGGCTTGGCCAGGTTCAGGTAGGTCGCGGAGTCCAGCGGCTTGCCTTCGGTCTTCGCCTTCGCGATCCACTTGCCGAAGTCCTCGTCGGAGAGGCCCTTGAACTTGAATGTCATGCCGGCAAAGCCCGCGCCGCTGTAGTGCGAGGACATGCCCTTGAATTCGCCTTCCTTGTTGATCACGGCGTTCAGCTCGGTCTGCATGCCGGGCATCGTGTAGATCATGCCGGCCAGATCGGGAACGTAGAACGCGTTCATGGTGTTGGAGGAGGTCAGCTTGAAGAGGATCGGGCGATCCACCGGCGCAGCCACTTCGTTCACCGTCGCAATGCCTTGCTCGGGATAGAAGAACAGCCACTTCCAGTCCAGGGAAACCACCTGGATCTCGAGCGGCTTGACGTTCGGGTCGAGTGCCTTGGTCTCGGAGATGCGATCCAGCGGACGATACGGATCGAGCTTATGGGTGCTGATCCAGGTCAGCGCACCCAGCGCGATGATGATGAGCAGCGGAACGGTCCAGATCACCAGTTCGAGGCTGGTCGAATGGTGCCATTCGGGTTCATAGCGGGCTTCCGTGTTGGACTGGCGGTATTTCCAGGCGAACAACAGAGTCAGAAAGATCACAGGGACGATGATGATGAGCATCAGCAGGGTTGCTGTGATCACCAGTTGCCCCTGTTGCGCTGCGATATCGCCAGCAGGATTGAGCACGACAGCCTTGCTGCAGCCCGTGAGAAGGGCTGTCAAAGCTGCCGCACCCAGCCATGCCGGGATGCGGGTTTCCTTGGTTTTAGACATGCTTGGAATGGACAAAAGCGCGCCATCAGGGTTAGTCCCCTGAGTGTTAACGCGGATTACTGGACATCCGTGACTGTAAACCGGTTACCAAATATATCGATGGGGCATTTTGTCCAACATCAAGTGGGACAAGGACTTACATGCGTTTTGTCACCTCAAAATAGACAAAGGCTGACAAACATCTAGGGTTTTCCCTTCAAAAATGTCGGTGTTTGCGTACTTGTGGCGACCAAAACCCAGGTGTAGAACGTCGAACAGGTTCACGAAAAGTCGGCGGGCACGAGCGCCGACCCCCGTGGACCTTCACCGAAAGTCAGGCCTTTGGAGAAGGAGCATTTAGATGAGCAGCGGTTCCGTAGCATTTCCCGTGCCTCGCAATGAAGACGCCAACTCTCTTTCGCGTGCCCACACGGATGAGGACGTCACCCCTAATGAAATCGCCGTCGGCGTGATCATTGGCCGGTCGTCCGAGTATTTCGATTTTTTCGTATTCGGTATCGCCTGCGTACTGGTCTTTCCGTTCACCCTGTTCCCCTTCATGTCGCGCCTGGACGGCACGCTGATGGCCTTCGCCATCTTCGCGCTGGCCTTCGTGGCGCGGCCTGTGGGCACGGCCATCGGCATGGCGGTGCAGCGGCGCTGGGGGCGCGGCACCAAGCTCACGCTTGCCATGTTCACGCTGGGCGTGTGCACGGTGGGCATGGCCTTCCTGCCGACCTACCACTCGGTGGGCTCCTCCGCAATCGTCGTGCTGATCGCACTGCGCATCGGCCAGGGGCTGGCGCTGGGCGGATCATGGGACGGACTGCCTTCGCTGCTCGCGATGGGTGTGCCCCGGGACAAGCGCGGCTGGTACGCGATGATCGGCCAGCTCGGCGCGCCGCTGGGCTTCATCATCGCCGCCGCGCTGTTCGCCTATCTGTACAGCAGCCTGCCGGTGAGCGAGTTCCTGGATTGGGGCTGGCGCTATCCTTTCTTCGTCGCCTTTGCGATCAACGTCGTGGCCCTGTTTGCCCGCCTGCGACTGGTGGTGGGGCAGTCCTATGCCGATGCACTGCAGGCCAGCGAGCTGGAGCCCGTCAGCGTGACCGAGGTGATGAGCGGCCAGGGCCGCAACGTGCTGCTGGGCGCCTTCGCCGCCCTGTCCAGCCTGGCGCTGTTCCATCTGGTGACCGTGTTCCCGCTGTCGTGGATCTCGATGTACTCCCAGCAATCCGTGGTGGACGTGCTGGAGGTGCAGATCATGGGCGCGATCCTTGCCGCTGGCGCGATCGTGATCTCGGGCGTGATTGCCGACAAGATGGGCCGCCGCAACCTGCTGGGCACCATGGCGGTGATGATCGGCCTGTATGCGCTGATTGCACCGTGGATGCTCAAGGGCGGCGCAGTGGGCAACAACGCGTTCATCCTGATCGGCTTCATCCTGCTGGGCCTGTCCTATGGCCAATCCTCGGGTACGGTGACCAACAACTTCACCAGTGACTTCCGCTATACGGGTGCTGCGCTGTCCACCGATCTGGCATGGTTGATCGGCGCTGCCTTCGCACCGCTGGTTGCCCTGGGTCTCTCGGCCAAGTGGGGGCTGGGGGCGGTCTCGCTCTACCTGCTGTCCGCTGTGGTGTGCACGTTGCTGGCGTTGCGTATCAATCGGGTGCTGGAGCAGCGTGACAATTGAAGGGTGAAGGGGGCTGCCTTGGGCGGTTCCTTCTCATTTACGGAAGCCGGGCTGGTCCCGGCTTTTTCTTTCTTCTTGGAGTTCGGGGCTTATCGGGTTTCTGCTTTCTGGTTTTTAGGGCGGAGGCCGGGACTGCCCCGCCGGGGGCACTCCCGGCCTCCGCCCTGAAACAAGAAAACAGGAACTCAACAAGATAAGAGCCCCCGCAATCCCGTCCCGATAGGGTTCGGCTTCACACCGCGATCAGCCAGCCCATCAGTCGTTAGGCCTGAAACCGATCGTCAACGACGGCGGCACCCGACCATCGACGTCCTTGGGCAGAGTGTCGGTCTTCTCGAGTGCGCGCAGCACGGCCTGGTCCCAGGCAGCATTGCCGCTCGACTTGGTGATGCGCGTGCCCACGATGGTGCCATCGGGAGACGTGCGAACCTCGACCTCGGCGCGCGGGTTGCCCGGGATGTTCTCCGAGAAGGTGATGTTGGGCTTGACCTTGGCAGCGACCTTGCCCGCGTAGCCACCCGACGGGCCGGAGCTGTGCGTTGCCGTGCCTGTTGCGGTGGCGCCGCCGGTCGCTCCCGCCATGCCGGTCATGCGGCGCAGGTTCTCCTGGCGTTGTGCCTCGGCCGCCTTGGCTGCAGCGGCTTCCGAGGCCTTGGCGGCATCGGCCTTGCGCTTGTCCTCGGCGGCCTTCTTGCGGTCGGCCTCGGCCTTGGCGGCCTTGTCCTTCTTTTCCTGCTCCGCCTTTTCCTTCTTTTCCTTCTCGAGCTGTTCCTTGCGCTCCTTCTCGCGCTCGGCTTTCTCCGCCTTTTCCTTTTCGGCCTTGTCCTTCTTCTGCTGCTCCAGCTTTTCCTTGCGCTCTTCCTCGGCCTTTTCCTTGCGTTCCTTCTCCTTGCGCTCTTTCTCTTCCTGCTGTTTCTGCAGGGCCTTCTCGGCTTCCTTGCGCTTTTTTTCTTTTTCCAGAGCGATATCGGCGGCGCGCGTGTCCTGCACCGTCGGCTTCGGTGCGGGGGCGGGCGGCGGCGGTGGGGGCGGAGGGGCCTTCACGGGCTCGGGCGGCGGGGCGGGCGTCGGCCTGGGTTCAGGCGTGGGGGGTGGAGGGGGCGGTGCTGCCGCGCGAGGGGCCGCCTGCTGCGGCAGGGCAGACCAGAGTTCAGCCTCGACAGCGGGGGCGTCGGAACTCTTCTTCCAGTTCAGTCCCCAGAACAGCGCACCGACCAAAGCGGCGTGCGCGAGTACGGCGAGCGAAATCGCACGCCGACGTCCGGGTGGACGGGGCGGGGCAAACTGGTCGCGATCGTTGGTTGCTTGCATTCAGCTCTTGGAGGATTCCGGCCTTCTTGAGGTCAGCCGCCTGTGGATTTCACGATGAGGCCGACACGCTGCACACCGGCACGGTTGAGCGCATCCATGGCCTTGACGACCGACTCATAGGGGACGGTCTTGTCGGCGGCGATCATCACGGGCGTGTCTTCAGGCTGATCCTTCTGCCAGTTGCGGGCGGCAGTGCCGAGCGTCTGGAGCGAGACAGTGCGTTCGTTGCCATCAGTTTTGAGCTGGATGGATCCGTCTTTTTCGATGATCACCTGACCAAACGTCTTGGGGGTCTTGTCGCCCTTCCCGACGGATGGAACATTGACGGCGCTTGGCGTCATCATCGGCGCGGTCACCATGAAGATGATGAGCAGCACCAGCATCACGTCGATGAACGGAACCATGTTGATCTCGTTCATTGAGCGGCGCCGGGATCCGCTGCGGGAGGCCATTGCGGGCATGTGCGGACTCCTCGGGTTTCAGTGGTTCGAGGCGGAGCCGGTCTGGCCGCCCAGGTTGCGCTGGAGAATGTTGGAGAACTCCTCGATGAAGGTCTCCTGGTGGGTGGCGATGCGGTCGATGTCGCGTGCGAATCGGTTGTAGGCGATCACCGCCGGAATGGCCGCGAACAGGCCGATGGCGGTCGCCACCAGTGCCTCGGCAATGCCGGGCGCCACGGTGGCGAGCGTGATCTGCTCCATGCCGGCGAAGCCCGTGAATGCGTGCATGATGCCCCACACGGTGCCGAACAGGCCGACGTACGGGCTCACCGAGGCCACCGAGCCCAGGAACGAAAGACTCGACTCGACCACGTCCATCTCGCGCTGGAAGCTCGCGCGCATGGCGCGGCGGGCGCCGTCGAGCAGCGTGCCCGGATCGCTGATGCGGCGCTCGCGCAGCTTCTGGTATTCGCGCATGCCGCTGGCGAAGATGCGTTCCATCGGGCCGGCCTGCTTGGCGTTCTGGGCGGCGCTGGCGTAGAGATCATTGAGCGAGTTGCCGGACCAGAAATCGCGCTCGAATTCATCGTTGAGCGACTTCACGCGCTTGAGCGCGGTGATCTTGCGGAAGATGGCGGCCCAGCTGGCGACGGATACGCCGAGCAGCAGCAGCATGACGAGTTGAACCACCCAGCTGGCATTGAGCACCAGGCTCGCGATGGACATGTCTTGATTCATGATGAGAGTTGTTCCAAAAGATTGCCAGGAATTCGCGAAGGACGCATGGTGGCTGCATCCACCCAGCCGATGCGGATGGTGGCTTCACACAGCAGGGAGGGAGGGGTTGCCTGATTCATCTGCGCTGGCTTGAGAAGCGCCTTCTGTCCTATTGTTAACGATGCTCTGCCCATTTCGCTGACAGCGGCAGTAACAATCAGTTCATCATCGAGCCGGGCCGGGCGGTGGTACCGCAGGTCGGCACCGGTTACGACAAACATTCCGCCCGTTTGTTCCCGCATGGTGTGCTGCTGGAATCCCTTGGAGCGCAACCACTCGGTGCGGGCGCGTTCGAAGAACTTCAAGTAGTTGGCGTAGAACACGATGCCGCCTGCATCAGTGTCCTCCCAATAAATCCTGACGGGCCATTCGAATGCCATGTGTTGACCTTGTTTATGAATTCGGTGGACCGGGCCTCGCCCGACTCAGCCGATCAGTTGCTGCAGTCGCCGGATCGACTCCTGCAGTTGCGTCATCGAATTGGCGGTCGAGAAACGGACGAAGCGGCCGGTGTCGGCCGTGCCGAAGTCCCGCCCCGGCGTGATGGCCAGGTGCGCACGCTTCATCAGCTCGAACGCGAAGTCCCAGCTGCCGCTCACGCCCAGTTTCTGTGCAGCCTGCGTGCAGTCGGCCCATGCGTAGAACGCACCATCGGGCATCACGGGCACCGACAGGCCCAGCGCGTCGAGGGCCGGGATGAAGTAGTCGCGGCGCGCCTTGAACTGCGCGCGGCGGCGCTCGTATTCGGCGATGCTGTCCTCCTCGAAGCAGGCGAGTGCCGCATGCTGGGAGATCGTGCTCGCACAGATGAACAGGTTCTGTGCCAGGCGCTCGACGACGGGCACCATGGCCTCGGGAACGACCATCCATCCCAGGCGCCAGCCCGTCATGTTGAAGTATTTGCTGAAGCTGTTGATGCTGATGATGTCGTCATCGATCGCCAGCGCCGACTGGCCGAAGGTCTCGTCGTAGGACAGGCCGAGGTAGATCTCGTCGATGATGGTGATGCCGCCGCGCTGCTTGACCACCTTGTGGATCTTGCGCAGCTCATCGGGTGCAATCGACGTGCCGGTGGGGTTGGAGGGCGACGCGAGCAGCACGCCGCGTGTCTTGGCACCCCAGGCCGCCTCGACCTTGTCGGCGCTCAGCTGATAGCGCTCTTCAGCGGTGGTGGGAATCAGCACGGCCGTACCCTCGGCCGCGCTCACGAAGTGGCGGTTGCAGGGATAGCTCGGGTCGGGCATCAGGATCTCGTCGCCATGCTCGATGAGCGCGAGGCAGGCGAGCTGCAGTGCGGCGGAGGCACCGGCGGTGACGACGATGCGATTCGGCGCAACGTTCACGCCGAATCGGTCCAGGTACCACTGGCTGATCTTCTCGCGCAGCGCTTCGAGGCCCAGTGCGTTGGTGTACTGCGTGATGCCGGATCGCACGGCGCGGTCCGCGGCTTCCTGCACCAGTGGCGGTGCGGTGAAATCGGGCTCGCCGATGTTCAGGAAGATCATCGGATGGTCCGTGCCGGCGACTTCGCGGCCGAGGGCCTGCGCGGCCTTGGCCACTTCCATCACGTAAAAGGGTTCGATGCGTTCGGCGCGAGAAGAGAATTTCATTGAAGTAGCTGGTGGCTTCCTGGTATGAAGCCTTCTCGGCTTCAATGGGCTGTGGTTCGTTTCAAGGTGCCGGAGCGGCAAGCCGGACGTCACCCTCTCAGGACTGCGGGAGAGGGCGGGGGAGACGGGAGTTCTGCAGTCGGCACCGGCACTGTCGCGGGCCCGGTGCATTCTCCGTCACCCCTGTCCTGTCCCGAAGGGGAGAGGAATCGAGCGACCGGGGCGGTCAATCCTGCGCGGGCGCCGGCTCGGAATCGAGATCGGACTCCGGTCCCCTCTTCTTGTCCGCTGCCACTTCCAGCGCGCGCAGCTGCGGCGCGAGGCCGTTGAGCACGCCGTTCACATACTTGTGGCCGTCGGTGCCGCCGAACTCCTTGGCGAGCTCGATGCACTCGTTGAGCACGACGCGCCAGGGCACGTCCATGCAATGCAGGAATTCATAGACGCCGATCCACATCACCGCATGTTCGATCGGCGAGATGTCCGTGAGCTTGCGGTCGAGCTTGGGCTCGATCAGCGCATCCAGGTCCTGCGCCGTGCTGATGCAGCCGTGCAGCAGTGCGTCGTAGTGCGCGGCGTCGGCCTTGTGAAAGCCGGCCAGGTCGCGCGTGAAATGGTCGATGGCCGTGGCGTCGTTGCCGCTCACGATGTGCTGGTACAGCGCCTGCAGTGCGAACTCGCGCGCGCGGCTGCGGCCCGACTTGGATGCGGCCTTGCGTGCGCCGGTGCTGGTCATGCCCTTGCGCGGCTGGCGGGGAGGGCGGGGTGCGGTCAGTTCGCTCATTGTGGGTCCTGCTCTCCGTGCATGAGGAGGTCCATGTCGCCGTCATCGACGGCAAGATCGGACATCAGTTGTGCCATTTCAACGGCAACGCGTGCGGCGTCCGCACCCTTCTCGGTCTGGCGCGCGATCGCCTGCTCGAGGTTTTCCGTGGTCAGGATGGCATTGGCGATCGGCAGGTCGTAGTCGAGGCCCACGCGTGTCACGCCGGCTCCCGATTCGTTGGCCACCAGCTCGAAGTGGTAGGTCTCGCCGCGGATGATGCAGCCGAGGGCGATCAGTGCATCGTACTCGCCGCGATGGGCCATGGCCTGCAGCGCGAGCGGCACTTCGAGCGCGCCGGGAACCGTCACGTGGTCGATGTTGTCCTCGTTCACGCCGAGCGCGATGAGTTCGTTGCGGCAGGCATCGAACAATGCGTTGGTGATGCCTTCGTTGAAGCGGGCCTGCACGATGCCGATGGTCAGTCCATCGCCGTCCAGGGTGTTGTGGGTGCCTTTTTCTGCGCCTTGCATGGTGTTCAGTCCTTGGGAATGTATCCGGTGATTTCGAGGTCGTAGCCCGTCATGCTGGGCATGCGGCGCGGCTGGCCGAGCAGCTGCATCTTCTTGACGCCGCATTCGCGCAGGATCTGCGCGCCGACGCCATAGGTGCGCAGGTCCATGCGGCCGCGCTCGGGTGCGTGGGCTGCGCGTGCCTTGCCGTCGAATTGCTCCAGCAGTTGCTCGCCGCTTTCGCCGCAGTTCAGCAGCACGGCCACGCCGCGGCCCTGCTTCGCAATGTATTCGAGGCTGGGCTGCAGGCCCCATGAATGCATGGAGCGGTTGATTTCGAGGGCATCGAGCACCGACAGCGGCTCGTGCACGCGGACGGGCACGGAATCATCCTCGTCCCATGAGCCCTTGACCAGCGCCAGGTGCACCGCATTGCTGGTGGCTTCGTGGAAGGCATGCGCGGTGAAGGTGCCGAACGCGGTCTCGAACTCGCGCGAGCTGACCTTTTCCACGAGCGACTCGTGGCGGCTGCGGTACTGGATGAGGTCGGCGATCGTACCGATCTTGATGCCATGCTCCGCCGCGAAGATCTGCAGGTCGGGCAGGCGGGCCATGGTGCCGTCGTCCTTCATCACCTCGCAGATCACGGCGGCGGGCGAGCAGCCTGCCATCGCGGCCAGATCGCAGCCGGCCTCGGTATGGCCTGCGCGCATCAGCACGCCACCATCGACGGCCTGCAGAGGGAAGATGTGGCCCGGTTGCACCAGGTCGGACGCCTTGGCGTGCGGCGCGACGGCGGCCTGCACGGTGCGTGCGCGGTCGGCGGCCGAGATGCCCGTGGTCACCCCTTCGGCGGCCTCGATGGACGCGGTGAAGGCTGTGCCCATCTTGGTGCCGTTGCGCGGCACCATGGGCGGCAGGTTCAGGCGTTCGCAGCGTTCCCGGGTGAGCGTCAGGCAGATCAGGCCGCGGCCGTACTTCGCCATGAAGTTGATGGTCTCGGGCGTGACGTGATCGGCGGCCAGCACCAGATCGCCTTCGTTCTCGCGATCTTCTTCGTCGACGAGAATGACGATGCGGCCGGCGCGCATTTCTGCCACGATTTCTTCAACGGAGGAAACCGGTGCGGGCGTGAGGGGGGAATTCATGCAGTGCTTTCGATGGTTGCCCTGCGACCTGCTGGACAGCGCGTGTCCCCAGCGGCTGGCCATGCGCATTCCGCCTGGGTGCAGATCTGGCGCAAAGACACCAGTTGCGGCGGAAAGGCCCGTTGAGGGTGGCCACTAAAGAACATGCGATGCAGCCGGCAGGCCACTCGGTTGAGGGACGCGAAAGTCCCGATGCCCGCAATTTTAGTGCAGTGCGGCACACCTTGTATCCAGATGAAGGAATACAGGCTGCCGGGCGTGATGTGATGGCTTGCCATGGAGACCCTGCAGTGGCGGGGCGGTGGCCTTGCCCGCCAGGAGGCTCAGATGGCCGAGGTCTCGAGTTCCAGGTCTTCCAGCGGATAGGCGCAGCAGGGGAGCACCCAGCCCTCCACCTTTTCCTCGGGGGCGAGGCCCGGCCATTCAATGTCATAGCGCACGCTGCCCTTGCGCAGGAACCCGATGCAGGTGCGGCAGGTGCCGTTGCGGCAGGAACTGGGCCAGTCCACTCCACCTTGCTCCAGCGAAACCAGCAGCGGCTGGTCGGGCCAGGCATCGACCTGAGTACCGTCGTCCCCCACTTTGGCAATGAAGAAGGGTGGGGCGATGGGGGAATCACTCATGGATGGCGTGTCGTGCGGGAGGGCGAAGAAGTCGGGCCATGCGCTTGCATAGCCCATGGGCAACCGCACATGTTATAGCGCTGGGAATAGCTGACACTTACAAAAGGTCTCGATCAGGAGGGTTTCCAGCCCGAATAGCGGTGTTGCATCAATTTTTGGCAATCTGATGGGGCCTTTTATAAATCAATCACTTAGCATTCTCTTACAGCCATTGTTCACAGTTATCCACACAGTTGTCCAGTGCAGAGAGGGATAACCTGCCGGAGCCGCCCTGAGTAGCAAGGATCTAGGAAAGTTCTTTGCAATCAATGAGATAAACGAAAAATGGCGCACTCCTCGAAACATTTTTCGACTATTTGAAGGGCATGCAGCCAATCCGTGCTAGGCCGCTTTATGACGTGCGTGTGTCCGAAGTGCCCATGCCTAAAAAATGTGCGATGGAATGTGAATCGTTGTAAATCAATGACTTACATATCAATTGGTGCGTTTGTCCACAGTTATCCACATGGTTGTTCAATAAAACAAGGGATAACCCTAGGGATCTGGGTCCTGAAGGCCGCAGCTTCGGCCGGCCGATGTTCCCAAGGTGACTCGGCAACCGGGCCCGGGGCCTGTCGCATGGCGACCGCGTACTAACATCGACGCCAGCCCATGAGATGCGTTCCGTAGTGAGCGCCATGAGCATTCAAACCAATCAGGAGAACACAGGAATGGCAATTCGCTTCGATGGCAAGGTGGCAATCGTGACGGGCGCGGGCGGTGGTCTTGGCCGGCAGCACGCGCTGGCGCTGGCGGCGCGTGGCGCGAAGGTGGTGGTCAATGATCTGGGCGGGGCTGTCGATGGCAGCGGCGGTTCGGTGACGGCGGCCGAGGCCGTGGTGGCCGAAATCCGCGCCGCAGGTGGCGAGGCGATTGCGAACGGGGCGTCCGTGACCGATTTCGAGGCCGTGCAGGCCATGGTGCAGCAGGCTATCGATACCTGGGGCCGCGTGGACATCCTGGTCAACAATGCCGGCATCCTGCGCGACAAGTCATTCGCCAAGATGGACATGGCGGACTTCCGCCTTGTCGTCGACGTGCACCTGATGGGCGCAGCCCATTGCTGCAAGGCCGTATGGCCGCACATGATCGAGCAGAAGTACGGGCGCATCGTCATGACCACGTCGTCCACGGGCCTCTACGGCAACTTCGGCCAGGCGAACTACGGTGCTGCCAAACTCGCGCAGGTCGGCCTGATGCAGACGCTGGCCATCGAAGGCGCGAAGTACGGCATTCATGTGAACGCACTCGCCCCCACGGCCCATACACGCATGACCGAAGGGCTGCTGCCGCAACCCGTGCTGGATGCGCTGACGCCCGAGGCCGTGGTCCCGGCGATGCTGGTGCTGGCGCATGAAAGCGCTCCGTCGCGCACCATTCTGCTGGCAGGAGCCGGATCGTTCGAGGCCGCGCACATCACCATGACCGAAGGCATCCACCTGGGCGCTGGCGCCATGGTGCCCGAGCAGCTGGCCGAGCAACTGGCGAGCGTGACGGACCGGAGCAGCGAACAGGTGCCCCAGGGAGGATCGGCACAGGGCACGCACGAGTTCGAGAAGGCGATGGCTGCCGCTGCCTCCCTGGCGCTTTGACTGCATCCTGACCGGGTTGCCTGTCCCGCCCCTCGTTGCATGGCGTGAATCCGCCGTGTTGCGGAGGGGATGGGTGTTCACCCGGTGCAATGCGGCAGCTTCGCTGTTTTCCTACTTGCTCTTACCTCAATTTCAGGAATCATTGCAGGCCGGGGACGGTTTCCCCGTATCCCAAGGGCGCTTGGGGCGGATTTCGGCAGGCCGGGGCGCTCCGTGCTAAGTTCCACCCCCTCACACCAGTGATGGAAGCGCACAAACAATGACAAACCAACTGCAACAGCACATCGCCGGCCTCTCGAAAGAGCGGCTCGCGGGCATGCGTCGAGGCATTGAAAAAGAGGGGTTGCGGGCCTTGCCCACTGGAGCTCTGGCATTGACCCCCCATCCCCGCGGGCTGGGGTCGGCCCTGACTCATCCGCACATCACCACCGACTACAGCGAGTCGCAGCTGGAACTCATCACGGGCGCGCGGGCCAGCGTGCAGGAGTGCCTGGATGAACTGGGCGAGATCCACCAGTTCGTGCACCGCGTGCTGACTACGCAGTGCGACAAGGAACTGCTCTGGTCGTCGAGCATGCCCTGCGTGCTGCCGACCGACGAAACCATTCCGCTGGGCCGCTACGGGCTGTCCAATTCGGGCCGCTCCAAGAGTGTCTACCGCATGGGCCTGGGCCATCGCTATGGCCGCCGCATGCAGACGATCTCGGGCATCCACTACAACTGGTCCCTGCCCGGAGTGACGAGCGAAGAGTATTTCGGACTGATCCGCAATTTCCGCCGCCATGCGTTCGTGCTGCTGTACCTCTTCGGTGCGTCGCCGGCGCTGTGCCCCAGCTTCGTCGAAGGTCGTCAGCATGCGCTCAAGCCGCTGGGTGACGGCCGGCGCGCTCTGTACCTGCCGCATGCCACGTCGCTGCGCATGGGGCGCCTGGGTTACCAGAGCGACGCGCAAGCCACGCTGGCGGTGAGCTACAACGGCCTGGAGGGTTATGCGAACTCGCTGCACGAGGCGTTGACGCGCCCGTATCCGGCCTATGAGCAGATCGGCATCCGCAACCCGGGCGGCGAGTACAACCAGCTGGGCACCAGCCTGCTGCAGATCGAGAACGAGTTCTACGGCACGATCCGTCCCAAGCGCACCACCCGAAGCGGCGAGCGCCCGCTGCACGCCCTGCGCGAGCGCGGCGTGGAGTATGTCGAGGTGCGGCTGATGGACCTCGATCCGTTCGAGGCGGTGGGCATCAACGCCGACACGATGCGCCTGCTCGACGTGTTCCTGCTGCACTGCCTGTACTCGGACAGCCCTCCGGACACGCCGCAGGAAATCGCCGAGCTCAAGAACAACCAGCACCTGACCGCGGAGCGGGGGCGTGAACCCGGCCTGCAGCTGATGCGCGGCGGCCAGCCCGTCGCCCTGGGCGAGTGGGGCCTGCAGGTGCTCAAGGAATGCGAGCCGATCGCCGCAGCGCTCGATGCTGCCGAAGGCTCGCAGGCGCATGCCGACGCGCTGCGCGCGGCAGTGCAACTGTTCGCATCGCCCGACAGCACGCCGTCGGCGCATGTGCTGCGCGAGCTCACGCAAACCTTCGACAGCGATTTCATCGCCTATTCCCGCGCCCGTTCGCAGGCAGCTCGCGAAGAACTCATGCAGCGTCCGTGGACTGATGCTCAGCAACAGCGCTACGTGGCGTTGACCGATGAGTCCGTGGCCCGCCAGCGCGCGATCGAGGAAGCCGACGACATGCCGTTCGAGGAATGGCGCGAGCGTTACATGGCTGTGGAGCAGCTCGGATGACCCCCCTGGCAGCGCGCTTCTCCCGCGTTGCCATGCAACAGCACGCACTGGCCCTGCTGCGGGTGCTGCTCAGCTACTACATGACCAACGGCTATGCGGTGGCCGTCGGCTATCTGCTGATTTCCGCCGGCGTGGGCTTGGCGCTGGGCACGACCGCGGGCGCGGCGGCGGCGCTCGGGGTCGTGGTCACCATTCCGCCCGACATGGCGGGGCCGCGCAAGGGCAAGTTCCGACAGATGATTCCCACGCCGATCCTCGGCGTGCCGCTGTTCTTCGCGGTGCAGATGCTGCACAGCTCGCCGCTGGAGCTGGGCATCCTCATCGTCGCAGGCACCTTCGTCGCATTCCTTGCCATGGCATGGGGCAAGCGCGGAGCGCCGATCGCGATCGCGCTGATGTTCGCGATCATCTTCTCGCTGGCGGTGCCGCCGCAGGAAGAGGTCAAGCGCCTGACCGCGGCGCTGCATGTCACGGGTTACTTCGCGCTCGGCGCGCTGCTGTATGTGCTGTATTCGTGCATCGTGCACCGCTGGCTCAACCCGCGCTACCGTGTGCTGATGCTGGTCGACACGCTGCTGTCGCTGGCCGACCTGATGCGCCTGCAGGCCCGCCAGTTTGGAGAGGACTCGCCCGAGATGCGCAGCGAGGCATCGGGCGGGCTCATCAGCCGACTGCTGGCGCGCCAGGCGGCGCTCGCAGACCAGATCCAGTCCACGCGCGATGTGGTGTTCGAGTCGCCCGATTCGCTGCCGCGCCAGCGCCTGGCCGCCATGGTGCTGCATGTGCTGGACATGCGCGATCACATGATCGCCTGCGCGCTGGACCTGGACACGCTCAGGCAGCACGCCGGCCACAACACCGTGCTGGTGCAGATGCACGACATGCTGATCCTGCTGGCCCGGGAGACCGACAACCTGGCAGACGCCATGCTGTTCGGCCGCAAGCCCGAGCGTCCCATGGACTACCGTGCACAGCTCGAGAATTTGCGCTGGGCGGTGGACGATGACGCCATGCACAGCGATCCCAACCGGCTCGTCACCTCGCGCAATCCCAGCCCTGATGCGCTCGTGCACTCGCTGGCCGACCGCATCGCCAACCTGAACGACGAAGTCCAGCGCCTCTACGCGCTGGCGCGCGGCGAGGGCAAGCCCAATCTGGCGGCGGTGCGCGCCAGCTGGCATCTGTTCGTGAGCCCGGTCGCCTGGTCGATCAAGCCGTTCTACACGCTGTGGAGCTGGGGCGCACCGGCGTTGCGCCACGCGGTGCGCGCGGCGCTGGCCATCGGCACGGCCTATGTGATCGCGCTGCTGCTGCCCTGGGGGACGCACGAATACTGGATCTTTCTGACCATCGTGGTGGTGCTGCGCGGCTCGCTGGCGCAGACGCTGGAGCGCCGCAACCTGCGTGTGGGCGGCACCTTGCTGGGGTGCCTGCTCGCGCTGTCGATCCTGTCCCTGCACCCGGGCTATCTGGCGATGATCCTGTGCCTGACGGTCGCGCAGTCCGTGGCGCACGGGCTCGCGCTGCGCAAGTACCTCTACACGGCGGTGGCGGCGACCATCCTCGGCCTGATCCAGGCCCACATGATCAGCGCATCGTCGAGCACCGTGTTCGCGCTGTTCGAGCGCACGGTCGATACCCTGATCGGTGCAGGCATCGCCTGGCTGTTCTCGTATGTGCTGCCTTCATGGGAGCGTTCCCAGATTCCCAACCTCGTGCGCCGCGTCGTCAAGTCGCAGGTCGACCATGCGCGCACGGCGCTGGACCTGGTGCAGCTCGATGCCGTGGACAATGCGCCGGAGCTCAAGTGGCGCCTCGCGCGCAAGGACGCGTACGACAGTCTCACCGCGCTGGTGCTGGCCGCAGAGCGTTCGCTCAAGGAGCCCCGCGCCGTGCGCCCGCCGCTGCAGCCGCTGGAGATGCTGCAGGCCCATGCCTACCAGATGCTGGCCCAGCTCACGGCCGTGAAGACCCTGCTGCTGCTCCGGCGCGGCAGCCTGCCTGGCGAGCGGCTGGAGCAACCCCTCACGCGTGCCAGTGAACGCATTGCCAACCTGCTGAACGGCAAGGAGGTCATCGTGGACACGGTGAATGCCGACGAGCCGGCGGAACCTGTGCGCGAACCCACGCTTGCCGCCGGGCCGGAACATGTCCCGCAGGCCTGGGACACCAACCTCATGCCCTGGCTGGAGCGGCGCCTTGAGCAGGCCGTGCTGCTGGCGGCGCAGATCAGGAAGGATGCGGATCAGCTGCTGGGCCGTTGATACGTCCTGCTCAAGGCCCGCACAAGCAAGGCCCCCAGGTCAAGGCTTCGCGCAGGCCCCGTCCAGACCCACCATGCCGGAGAGCTTCTGCATGCTGGAACGTTCGCTCAGGCATTTCTGATAACGGGCTTCGTCCGCCTGACGCTGTGCGAACTGAACCGCCTCCGCGCGCTTGGCCTGCAGTTCGGCGACGCGCCTGCGGATTTCGGGCATGGCGGCAACGGCGGCTTTCTCGCCTTCCACGATGGCATTGGCGCGCTGGCTGAAATCGGCGGGGCCGATGTCCAGCACCTTGGGGCGAATGGTCACGTCGGCCCGCGCGAGCTCGGCCTGGCCGAGCTTCTGTCCCATGATGGCAATCGACTGGTTCAGCGCCCCCAGCATGTTGCCGGGAGTCGTGCCGCGCGCCTTGTTGGAGATGTCCACGGCAATCACGATGTCCGCACCCAATTGCCGCGCGGCATCCACGGGCACCGGGCTGGTGATGCCGCCATCGACGAAATGGAACTTGCCGATGGCCACCGGCTGGAACACGCCCGGCACGCTGCTGGAGGCGCGCACGGCCTGGCCCGTGTTGCCGACCGAGAACACGGTGCGCTCGCCGTCCTCGAGCCGCGTTGCCACGGACACGAACGGCTTGCCCAGCTTGTTGAGCGGCTTGTTGCGCACCTGCTCGTTCACATAGTCCTCGAGCTTCTGGCCGAGCACCAGGCCGCCGGAGGACAGCTGCAGGTCACGTATCTTGGCCTCGTCGAGCGCCACCGCCTTCTCCTGCAGCTCGAACGCGTTCATGCCGCTGGCATACATCGCGCCGACGACGCTGCCCGCGCTGGTGCCGGAGACGACGGCGGGCGTGAAGCCATTGGCCTCGAGCATCTTGATCACGCCGATATGTGCAAAGCCCTTGGCGGCACCACCCCCGAGGGCGAGGCCGATGCGGACAGGCGCCTCGGTCGTGCTGCCGCCGGTTGCGCCAGCGCTTGCCACTGTGCCGGCCGTGTCCGTCGAACCACTCTTTGCGGGCGGGTTGCTGCCGCAGGCCGTCAGGCCGAGCACCGTCAAGGCGCTCGCGCAGGCCATCAGGAGGCGGGCGGACGAGGTGGTTGATGGGAAGGAGAGGGCGTTGGGGCGCATACGCAGATCAGGGCCTGGCAGGAGCAGACGGTCAGTTCAGGGGGAGGCGGAAACAAGGGCTCCAGGACGAGCGGCTGGAAGTATATCGGCAGGCCGGTAGCTGCTCTGGCGCAAGTGCTTCTTGCGCTCGGCTACATTGAGTCTCCTTTGTCGGCGGGTCCGATACCAAAGCTCGAGGAAACTGCGTGAACACTGTTCCAGCCAATCCGCTGCACGCGCGCGACGTGCGCGCCTTCCTTCCCTCCCGGGATTTCGATGTGTCCAAGCGCTTCTACTGCGCACTGGGCTGCCCCCTGGAGTGGGAGGACGAGGATCTTGCCCTGTTCTCGCTGGCGGACGCGAAATTCTATGTGCAGCGTTTCTACGTGAAGGAGTGGGCCGAGAACAGCATGATGCTCATCTCCGTCGATGACGCTGCCGCGTGCCACGCGCGCGTGGCGGCATTGGTCGAGTCCGGCCTCTACCCCGGTATCCGTGTCGCAGAGCCCCGGCTGGAGGCTCCGCCCTATGACGCTTGGGTCACCTATGCCTGGGACCCCTGCGGAGTGCTGCTGCACCTGGTGCAGTGGAACGCGCGGGCCGGGGGTGAGACGGCCGAGATCGTCAACACGCGCTGAGCCACCGACAGGCAGCCTGCCACCCGGGAAGTTCAGCCTCGTTGCCTGTCTTGCGCCGCCTTCCGGATTCCGCTCAAGGTTCCTGAGGGGGTGATGGCCTCCGGGTCGATGAAGCAGTGAAGAATGCTGGGCAGCCCGCTCGCCCGTGCGCGTGCCAGAGCCGGGGCGAACTCCTCGGTCCTGCGCACGGTCTCGCCATGGCCGCCGAAGGCCTTCGCGTAGGCGGCGAAGTCCGGGTTCTTGAGTTCCGTGCCGCTGACGCGCCCGGGATATTCGCGTTCCTGGTGCATGCGGATGGTGCCGTACATGGCGTTATCCAGGAGGACGACGAGGATGGGCAGTTGGTACTGCAGCGCGGTTGCAAATTCCTGGCCATGCATGAGGAAGTCGCCGTCGCCCGCGAAGATGACGACTTCCCGCTCGGGCCACAGGCGCTTGGCACCCACACCGGCCGGCGGGCCGTAGCCCATGGAGCCGCTGGTGGGGGCGAGCTGGCTGGCATAGGCGGTGAACGGCCAGAAGCGGTGCACCCAGGTGGCGAAGTTGCCAGCGCCGTTGCAGAAGATGGTGTCGGCGGGCAGCACCTCGCGCAGGTGGCCCATGATTTCGCCCATCTGCAGTTCGCCGGGAATCCTGATGCTGGCGGGGTCGCTCCATGCCAGGTACTCGGCATGGGCATCGGCCGTTTGCGAGGCCCACGTCGGTGCAGACGCAGGCTTACCCATGGCGGCCAGCGCGGCAGCCATGGGCTGCGGCGTGGCGTTGATGGCCTGGGCGGCGTGGTAGAGGCGGCCCAGTTCGTTGGCATCGGCATGGATGTGCACCATATCCTGCCGCGGGGTGGGAATGTCGAACAATTCGTAGCTCTGCGAGGCGATCTCGGAGAGACGTCCGCCCAGCACGATGACCAGGTCGCTTGCGCGGATGCGGGCGAGCAGCTTGGGGTTGACGCCCAGTCCCAGGTCGCCGCCGTAGCTCGCGTGGTTGGCGGGGAACAGCATCTGGCGGCGGAATGAGCAGTACACGGGCAACTGCCAGTTCTCCGCAAAGGCCACGAGATGGTCGACCGCCTGCTGGTTCCAGCGCGTGCCGCCGACGATGACCACGGGGCGCTCGGCCTTCTCGAGCCGCGCCTTCAGCTCGGCCAGCGCCTCGGCGCCAGGGGCGGTCTCCGTGACGGCGTAAGGGCGCGCATCGGGCACGGTGACCACGTCCGTCAGCATGTCCTCGGGCAGTGCGATGACCACCGGCCCGGGACGGCCCGAGGTGGCGACGTGGAACGCACGCGAGACGAGTTCCGGAATGCGCGCCGCATCATCGATCTGCACGGTCCACTTGGTCATGGTGCCGAAGACCGCGCCGTAGTCGAGCTCCTGGAATGCCTCGCGCTCCATCATGCCGCGCGCGACCTGGCCGACGAAGACGATCAGCGGGGTCGAGTCCTGGTGCGCGATGTGGATGCCGGCGGATGCATTGGTCGCACCCGGCCCGCGGGTCACGAAGCAGATGCCGGGCTGGCCGGTGAGCTTGCCCTGGGCCTCGGCCATCATCGCTGCTCCGCCTTCCTGGCGGCTGATGGTGACGTCGACATGCGCGTCGTGCAGCGCGTCGAGCGCGGCCAGATAGCTTTCACCGGGGACGCAGAACAGCTGCTTCACGCCGTGCAGCACGAGTTGATCGACGAGTACCTGCCCGCCGGTGCGGGCTCCGGGTTGTGGACTGCGGATAGTGCTGTTTGTCTCCATGGCCTTGTTCTCGGGTTGCTTGTGGATGGAAAGGGAAATCGCCGCTATCGCTATGCACGAGCGGAGGGCGTCGGGCAGATGATGCCCGATGACGGTGCCGTAGCCGCGTGCTCGCAGGCCTCGATGGCATCCTGTCGCCAGAATTCGGTGGCGGCGTAGAAGCCTTCCCACACGCAGCCGTTGCAGCCGCGCCCGCAGCAGGTGTCGGGCTCGGGCGGCGTGCGCCGCAGCGTGACGCCGAGGGCCTGCGCATGGCGTTCCAGGGCCGCGAAGAGCTGTCGCGCCTGAGCCAGCTCGCCAGAGATGCGGATCGCGGCCAGTTGCGGGAGCGAGGCGTTCGCGAGGAATGCGGGTGGGTCTTGCAGGGTCACTTGTTGCGGCGCGAGGGCTTGTTCTTCGAGGTGTTGCGCTCGGCGTTCTGCTCGAGATAGCTCGCGGTCTCGGCATCGAGCTCGCGGCGTTTTTTGAGGCGCACGGCGTATTGCACGAGGAAGGCGATTCCCAGCGCGAGTGCAAACCAGCCGACAATATAGGCTTGGCGCATCAGCTCCTGCACGTCGGGCGAGCGGGAAACATAGGGCGCCAGAAGAATGATGGCGCCAATGAGTGCGCAGATGATGCCTTTGAAAAGCACATCGTTGTCGAGTTTGCGCGACGGTGTTCTGGAGGCTGACATGATCGGGGCGTGCCTGCGGCGCGCGGCAACAGGCAGGATAGGCATGAAAGGCAAAGCCTGATTATCCTTGTCTCCCGGATTTCTCTCTATTCGTGAAAGTACAGTTCCATGGCCATTCAGTGGTTTCCCGGTCATATGCACCTGACGCGCAAGGCGATCGAGGAGCGCATCAAGGACATCGATGTCGTCATCGAGTTGCTGGACGCGCGCCTTCCGGGCTCGAGCGCCAATCCGCTGCTTGCCGAGCTGACCGGCCACAAGCCCACGCTCAAGGTGCTCAACAAGCAGGACCTGGCCGACCCCGGCCGTACCCCGTTGTGGCTCGACTGGTACAACGCCAAGCTGGAGACCCATGCCATCGCGCTCGACGCGTCGGACGCGGCTCCCGCACGCAAGCTGATCGACGGGTGCCGCAAGCTTGCACCCACGCGGCAGGGGCTCTCGCGTCCGATGCGCGTGCTGATCTGCGGTATTCCGAACGTGGGCAAGTCCACGTTGATCAACACGCTGTCCGCCAAGCGCCAGGCGAAGACCGGTGACGAGGCCGGCGTCACCAAGCAGGAGCAGCGCATCGTGCTGGCCGACGATTTCTACCTGTGGGACACGCCCGGCATGCTGTGGCCGCGCATCATCGTTGACCAGAGCGGCGATCGGCTGGCCGCGACGGGCGCCGTGGGCCGCAATGCCTACGACGAGGAAGTCGTCGCGCTCGACCTGCTCGAATACCTCAAGGGGCAGTACGCGGCGCAGCTCGATGCGCGCTACAAGCTCGGCCTTTCGGTGGACGATATCGCGGCGATGCACGACGACGAACTGCTCGAGAGGATTGCCCGCAAGCGCGGGGCGGTGATGTCCGGGGGCAAGCTCAACATGCAGAAGGCCGCGGAGATCGTGCTGACCGACCTGCGCGGCGGTGTGCTGGGCCGGATCTCGCTCGAAACGCCCGCCGAATTCGAGGGCTGGCTGGCCGAAGCTGCAGTGAAGGAAGAGGCCCGCGCGCTCAAGAAGGCCGAGTGGGACAAGCGCAAGGTCCGCAAGGATGCGAGCCGCGCGCGCCGCCGCGAGCAGGAGTAAGCACCCAGGCGTTGCGCGGATTTTTGTGTCAGGATGGCGGCTCCGATCTGGTCCGACTGTCATACCATGCAACACAACAACAGTAGCAGAAGCGCAGATTCGTCCTCCACCGCGAAGGGGCGCATTCCCCTGGCCGACCGTCTGCTGCGCCGGCGCGATGGACACCATGCCCGCGTGACCTACGAAGAGCTGTTCTTCGATCTGGTCTATGTTTTCGCCGTCACGCAGCTCAGCCATCTGCTGCTGCATCACCTTACCTTCACCGGGCTGATCGAGACCCTGATCCTGTGGTTCGGCGTATGGCTGGGCTGGCAGTACAGCTGCTGGTTCACCAACTGGTTCGATCCCGAAACGCCGCATATTCGCAGCGTGCTGTTTGCCTCGGGGTTGCTTGCACTGCTGATGGCCTGCGCGGTGCCGGAGGGATTCGGGGCGCGAGCACTGGTCTTTGCGGCCAGCTACGCGGCGATGCAGGTGGGACGCACGGCCTACGTCGTATGGATACTGGGGCCGGGCCATCCCATGGCGCCGAACTACCGGCGCATGCTGGTCTGGCTGTGTATTTCCGGCGTGCTCTGGATCGCGGGCGGCATGGTGCAGTCGCATGAGCTGCGCATCGTGCTGTGGCTGCTGGCCATTGGCTGCGAGTATTTCTCACCGATGATCGGCTTTGCCTTCCCCGGGATGGGGCACTCATCGACAAGCGAGTGGACCATCGAAGGCGGCCATCTCGCCGAGCGCTGCCAGCTCTTCGTGATCGTCGCGCTGGGTGAGACGCTGGTGGCCACGGGTGCAGCACTCTCCGAGGAAGCGCATTGGGACAATGGCGTGCTGCTGGCGCTGGCCGCCACTTTCATCGGCACGCTGGCGATGTGGTGGCTGTACTTCGGCACGTCGAGCAAGGATGCAAGCTCGGTGATCAGCTCCTCGGATGATCCGGGGCGCATCGGCGCGTACTTCCACTACATCCATGTGATTCTGGTAGCCGGCATCATCGGCAGTGCCGTGGGCAACGACCTCGTGATGGCACACCCCTACAGCATGCTCACCACGGCGCAGGTCGTGACCCTGGTGGGTGGCCCGGCCGTGTACCTGCTGGGCAGCGCCGTCTACAAGCAGGTGGTCTATGGCTGCGTGCCGATGTCGCACATCGTGGGTGCGGTCGCGCTGCTGGCACTGATTCCCGTGGGCTTTGTGGCCAACCTGCTGGTAATGGGGTGGCTGACCACCATCGTGCTGCTCATGGTGAGCTTCTGGGAGCTGCGGGTGCGCAGGCATCCGCGCTCCGGAACGGTTCACCACGGATGAGGATGCGCTGGGCTCGGGCTGCAATGGGCGCCTTGCTCGGCTCCTTGCCTATTTTCTGGAGTCGCTGTTGCTGTTGCTGTTGCCGGACCTGGAGAGAATGACGATCTTTCCTTCCTTCACGTAGCGATCGTATTCATCGCGCGGAATGGCGGTGAGGCCGGCCGTCCTTGCGTCATCCATCCAGCTGAGGGTGACGCTGTCGGGCGAGAAGCTGAGCTCGACCGGCCCCTCGGGGATGGTCATGGGAACGCCTTCCCCTTCACGGTAGGTGACGAGGCCGTGGATGGTTGCATAGGCGGTGGACATGGTGTGTCTCCTGGTGGTGGGGCCAAGATCAGGCACCGGATGAGCCGGGGCGCGGAATTTGCCAACGGGCATGGATCTGCCCCGAGAACCATTGGAAACGCGGAGCGTGTCCCTCGCGTGTCAGACCACGCCGCAAAACGCGAACGTTACGTATGCGCCGGCGCTGCGAACTCCCACGGCATGGACAGCACGCGCTCGTGCCAGTCGCGAAGGTCCGCATGGAGACCCGCCGACGGCTCGCTTCCCTGCAGGGCCAGCCCGCTGCGCAGGTCGAGCCGCTCGCCGCTGATCGGGTGCGGGATCGACAGTCTCCAGGCGTGCAGCCAGAGGCGCTGCAGCCCGAGTCGCTCGGCCCACCACCGATTGAGCGGCCCCTTGCCATGCGTGGCGTCGCCCAGGATCGGATGGGCCACATGCTTGAGGTGGCGCCTGATCTGATGGCGTCGCCCGGTGTGCGGCGTCGCATGCACCAGCGAGGTGCGGGTGGTTGCGAACCGGGGATCGAGCGAGCCGGCGATCTCCAGCCGTGCCACGCAGCGCAGGTGCGTGCGCGCATCCTGCACCGGCGCATCGGGCGGGGCATCGTCGGGGCGCAGCGCATGGTCCACCTCGCACTCCCACGGGGCCCAACCCCGTACGAGGGCCAGGTATTCCTTGTGCGCATCATGTTGCTGGAAGGACTGTGCCAGCGCGCGGGCCGCAATGGAATGCAGGCCCATCACCAGCACGCCGCAGGTTCCCTTGTCGAGCCGATGCACCGGATACACATGCTGGCCCAGCTGGTCGCGCAGCGCCTGCATCACGAAGCGCGTTTCGCCCGCGTCCAGCCCGGTTCTGTGCACGAGCCAGCCGGCGGGCTTGTGGACGGCCACCATGTGCTCGTCCCGCCAGAGCAGCGTGAGCGGGGGATGGTAGTGGCCGAAGGGCGGAGCGGAATCGAGGGGCTGGGAGTGCATGGGCGAACAGGGGGCGCGACACGAAGTGCCACATAGAGTGGGACACTGAGTCCAATGGGAGAGCATAGCCTGTGAATGAAAGACAATGGCACGCATGAACACAACGACAACCCGTGCTGCGTCGCAAGCCTCCCTGTCCATCCTTCCGCTGTCCCTGCTGGTAAAGGCCGAGCGGGACGATCCTTCACCGCTCGTCCTGTACCACGGCCGCTGTGCCGACGGTTTCTCGGCCGCCTGGGCCGCTTGGCAGTTCTACGGGGGCAACGTGGAGTGCGTGGGCCTGACGCACGGCCAGGTGAAATCGCTGCAGGATCTGCCGCCGCTCGAGGGCCGCGCAGTCTACATTCTCGACTTCTCGTTCGCTGCCGACATCCTTTCCCAGATCGACGAGCGCGCCGCCAGGCTGGTGCTGCTCGATCATCACATCAGCGCGCAACGCGAGCTGGGGGACTATCGCTGCCGCTGCGGCGTGGTGCATTTCGACATGAACAAGTCGGGAGCGCGGCTGGCGTGGGAATTCTTCCACGGTGACGCACCCGTGCCCGACCTGATCCGCTTTGTGGAAGACCGCGACCTCTGGCGCTGGCAGTATCCGCAGACACGCGGGTTCGTGTCGGCGCTCGACATGGAACCCTTCGAGCTTGCCCGTTGGCAGGAGATCGCCAGCTTCACGCCCGAGCAGTTGGCGGCCTTCATTGCGCGCGGCGACGCGATGGACGAGAAATTCCGCAACCTGGCCGCCGATATCGCCCGCGACGCACGGCCCCTCTGCTTCAACGGCGAGCAGGGCGTGATGGTGAATGCCCCGGGTGCCTTCCACAGCCTGGTCGGTGACCTGCTCTCGCGCGAGAGCGGAACCTTTGCACTGATGTGGCAGGTGGGGTCCGAAGGACAGATCAAGGCGGGGCTGCGTTCACAGCGAGGCTATGACTGCTCTCCGCTGGCCGTGAGCATGGGCGGCGGAGGGCATGCGCAGGCATGTGGATTTCGCATGGCCGCCTCCCGTTTGCCGGAGCTGCTGGGCGGAACGTTCAAGGCCTGAGAGCGTGATTGTCGTTTCTGTGCGGGAGCCCGCGGAGCGTTCCCGTACCGCGAGGCGCTGCTACAGATCCTCGGGGCGCGCCGCCTCATCGAACTTGCCCACGTTGCGCAGCGTCGGGAAGATCCTCGACCACAGGCCCACGACCACGAGGGTGCAGGCGCCGCCCAGCACGGCAGCGGGCACGGCGCCCAGCCACGCGGCACTGGTGCCGGCGCGGAACTCGCCAAGTTCGTTGGATGAACCGATGAACAGCATGTTCACCGCGTTCACGCGGCCACGCATATGGTCCGGCGTGGAGAACTGCACCAGCGCGCCGCGGATGTAGACGCTCACCATGTCCGCGGCTCCCGCAATCATCAGGGCGGTGAAGGACACGGCGAAGATGCTCGAGAGCGAGAACACCAGGTTGGCCAGGCCGAAGACGGCCACGGCGATGAACATGGTCCGACCCACGCGTTGGTTGAAGGGGCGCACGCTCAGGTACAGGCCCGCGCTGACCTCCCCGATGGCCATGGCGCTGCGCAACGCCCCCAGCCCCTGCGGCCCCACGTGCAGCACTTCATGCGCATAGATCGGCAGCAGCGCGACCACGCCCCCCAGAAGAACGGCGAACAGGTCGAGCGAGATGGTGCCCAGGATGATCGGACGGGTGCGGATGAAGCGGATGCCCGCGCCAAAGCGCTCCAGCATGGTGCCGTTGGTGGGGCTGGGTGCTCCGGCCTGCTGGACAGGCACCTGCCAGACCAGCAGAACCGTGCCCAGCAGCAGGCAGGCGAAGCAGACCGCGTAGGTGAGCTCGCCGCCACCCATTGCATACAGGACCCCGCCGAGGAAAGGGCCGCCGATCGAGGCGGCCCGCATGATCATGCTGTTGGCCGCGATGGCCTGTGCCAGCTGTTCGCGGGGCACGATCTGCGGCAGCAGGCTCTGGAGGGCCGGGCCCGAGAACGCGCGGGTGCAGCCGAACAGCACCAGCACGGCGTAGATGCCACCAACACCGGCTGCGCCATGGCCGGAGAGCCACCACAGCAGTGCGCTGCAAAAGGCCCCCAGCGCCCAGCTGACGGCCAGGATCGGCTTGCGTGCGAACCGGTCGATCAGGTCGCCCGCCGGCAGGAGCAGCACCAGCATCGGCAGGAACTGGGCCAGTCCCACATAGGCCAGCGCCATGGGTGAGCGGGTGAGGTCATAGACCTGCCAGGCGACGACCACGGCCTGCACCTGCGTGGCAAAGACTGCGAGCAGGCGTGACGCCATGAAGGCGATGAAACCCTTGTGCCGGTATACGTTGGATCGTTCGCTGGGGCCTGTGGCGGAAGACGGTGAAGCGGGTGGAGGCACTTGGAAAATTCGGTGACTGGATAGTTATGTGTTGTTTTGAGTGCGCCGAGGCCTGCGCGGCGCTGGTGAAACCGGCCCGCCAGGCCCGCACACAACCCGATGCGAGCAGTGGAATGCTACATCTGCAGGCGCCATTGTGCAGAGCGCCGGGCCAGTGCAATCAGTGCAGCCAGGGTCATTGGTTCAGTAGCGGTGCGCTGCCGGTCGATGGATCTCGTAGGGGGTTCCGTAGCGCTTGCGATAGTCCCAGGGAGCCATCGGGCGCTGCTGCACCCACAGGCCCGCGTGGGTGCGCTGTGCCATCGACTGCAAGGGCTGCAGCGCTTGCCTGGCGTGGGCATCACGGGTGCTCAGCCATGCGAGGCCCGAGCGCAGTTGATCTGCGGAGGCATCCGTTCCATCGCACTGCAGCGAAGCCACCATGCGCCCGTACATGTCGAGCGCGGCAGGCGTGATTTGCGCGCGGCGGTGCAGGCACAGCCGCGCCAGCCGGGCTTTCGACTCAGGCCCATACGTCTGATGCAGTTCGGGCGCATCGATGTGGGCCACACGTATCCGGACAATCCGTGAAGCCTCCGGGCCTTCGCAGCGGGCCAGTACGCTGTCGCCGTCGCTCACGTGGAAAATCAGGCAGACAAGGGCGGCGGCGATGAGGGGCATGCGGTGCTTCGATGAGGTGGAGTGCGCTCACTCTATGCACATGGGCCGCTGCAAGATTGCCGTGCAGCAAGAAATGCTCCGATGCGCCTGCACCTCCAAACGAAAACTCTCACCGCAAGCGTCGCGACTCCACCCACCCCGGTATTCCATGAAAACACAGAAAAAAGGCCGGGGCGATGCCCGGCCTTGCCTCGGTTGCGGAGATCGTGGGAGATCAGCGAACGCGCTCCGACTCGACGATCATGTCGAGCACATAGGCATGCGATGGCGCGTCGGCCGGCAGGACGCCGTTCTTGGCCATCGAGTAGCGGTTGACGCGCAGCACGTTGCGAATACCGGGCTCGAAGTTATAGCCCTCGATCGAGCCCTGCATGATGCGCCATTCGCCGGTCACGCGCTTGATGCCCTTGGAGTCGAAAGCGATGTCGCGTACCTTGAGGCACTTGGCGTCACGCATCAGGGGATGGTTGCATGCCACCTTCTCGGGTGCCACTTCCAGGAACATGCGCTCGCCTGCCGAGCCATAGCGGGTTTCCGGCGTGGGCGAGCCCATGAGCTCCCAGCGGACGCCGTCCGAGAAGGTCAGCAGCATGCGGATCGGCTCGCCGTTGGCAGCTGGAAATACCTCGAAGCGCTGCGCCAGCGGCAACTGCAGCGTGACCTTGCGTTCCTGCACCATCTTGGCCTCGTCCACGCAGGCGCGCATGGTGGAGACAGGGCGGGTCATCTCGATCTTGTCGAGGTTGGTCGTATAGCCTGCGCTCACCAGGTTGCACAGGTTCTGCACGCCGACCTGGCCGTTGCGGAACTGCAGTACCGGGGATTCCTTGTCGGCGATGAGCCAGCCATTGAGCATCTGATTGTCCGGGCCTGTCACCTTCACGACGGACCACAGATACTGCGGGAGCAACTGGGCGGCGCTGGCCTGGGGCGCGGCAGGTTGTGCGGTCACGGGAGGAACGGGGGCCTGGGTCGAAGGTGTGCTCACGGGGGCAGGTTGTTGAGTTTTGGACGCGTCAGGCGCGGCACATGCCGTCAACACGGCAGCCGCGGCTGCAATGGATGCCAGTTGCAGAAGGCGTGGCATGGAGCGTGCGGGCAGGCGGGCGGATGTTTTCATGAAGGGTCCTGTTCAAAAACGATGGCGAATACCTTAACGGCAATTTCGCGGGCTGCATGTCGGAGAAGGCGTCTTTTTGGGGCACCAGCTCCCGCATACGGGGTTGGATTTGTCAAAATTCGTCAATTTCAGGCGGCAATGAACAAGGCCGGGTCCACCATGGTGCGGTTGAGCATGACCCCCCAGTGAAGGTGAGGGCCCGTCACCCGGCCTGTGGCGCCCACCTTGCAGAAGTGTGCGCCGGTCTTGAGCTCGTCACCCACCCTGCAGTCGACCTTGCTCAGGTGGCAGTACATGGTGAGCAGGCCGCCGCCGTGGTCGAGCCAGACGGTGCCGCCGTTGAAGAAATAGTCTCCCACATCGATCACGCGGCCGGGCATGGGTGCGGCCACCGGGGTACCCGTGGGTGACGCGATGTCCATGCCGCTGTGCGGATTGCGGGGCTGGCCGTTGAAGACCCTGCGCAGACCGAACGAGCTCGAGCGGCGCCCCGCAACGGGCACGCGCATCAGCAGGGCGTTCATGTCGGGCGTGTGCGGCGAGAAGGTGGTCATCACATTCTGCAGATGATCGCGTTCACGTTCGTACCGGGCGTTGTCCTCGGGTGAAAGATCGACAGTCTTGGGAGACACCTTGAGGCGCTGCTCGGTGTACTTCTTGTCGCGCACCTGGTATTCGAGGGCGCGCGTGCCCTTGTCCGTCTGCACGCTCACCTGGTGCTCGCCCAGCGGTGCGGCCAGCGGAATGCCGACCACGGCGGTCCATTCGATCACATCTCCCAGCACCAGCACTTCAGAGTCGCCCGTCATCACCCGGGGGCGTTGCGGCGACGGCCCGAGCGAGAGGCGCGCAACGCCTCCCGGAACGCGGCTGTCGCGCGGCCATGCGGCCATGTCATGGTGGGCTCCAGCTTCCTGCGTGTGCACGGAAGAGGCGGTGGATGAGTTGCGCTGCGCGGCCCAGGCGCCGGGAAACGCCAGCGTCGTCAATGCGGCGCCGGAGAGCGCCTGCAGCATGTTGCGTCGTTGGCGGGACGTGATGAGATGGTCTGCAGTCATGAAGGTATGTGGTTCGGAGGCGGTTGGATCGCGTCGATGGTCAAACGTTCACATTGGAACATGAGGACGTGTTCGCATCGATCGCGTCACATCACGTCAGACGGGACGTGGGCCGCCGCGGATCGGCAGGGGCCGAAGGAGATCAGTTCTCGCGCCGCTCGCCGCGATCGCGCCGATCATTGCCGTGCGGCATGGCGCCTTGCCCGGCAGCCGCTCGTGCCTGCGCCTGCGCTTGCTGCATGCGCTGCTGCTGTTGTTGCATTTGCTGCTGCTGGCGCTCCTGCTGCTGACGCTGCATTTCGGCGGCGCGCTGCTGAAGCATGGCCTGCTGCTGTTGCTGTTGTTGAAAGGCCTGCTGCTGCGCGCGCTGCTGCTCCTGCAGCATGCGCTGCTGGTCGGCCTGGGCTCGGGCCTGCTGCTGGCGCGCCAGTTCCTGCATCTGTCGTTGCTGCTGTTCCTGCGCCGCCTGCTGCTGTGCCTGCTGGCGGGCCTGCTGTTCCTGGCGTTGCAGATCCTGCTGCTGGCGCATCTGCTGCTCCTGCATGCGCTGCTGATTCACAAAGGCCGCCTGTTGTTGGCGCGCATGCTCCTGCATCTGGCGCTGTTGCTGCTCCTGTGCTGCCTGTTGCTGTGCCTGCTGGCGGGCCTGTTGTTCCCGATGTTGCAGATCCTGCTGTTGGCGCATCTGCTCCTCGCGCATGCGCTGCTGATTGGCGAAGGCGGCCTGCTGCTGCGCCTGTTCCTGGGCTTGAGCTTCTCGCCGGTGCTGCATGTCCTGGTCGCGCTGCACTCGTTCCTGCTGCTGCGCCTGCCATTGTCGCTGTTGCTGCTCCTGCTGCTCGCGCAGGCGCTGGCGCTCGGCTTGCGCACGATCCTGATCCTGCTGCTGGCGCGCCTGATCGCGCACCTGGTCGCGGATCGCGCGCTGGTGCTGTTCCTGGGCCACCTGCTGCTGGGCGATCAGTGCGGCCTGCTGCTGTCGCCATTGCTCGGCGTCGGGTCGTTGGGGAAGCGGGGGACGTTCAGGCCTTGGGGGACGCGGATGGTTGCCGTGTTCGCCATCGGCGCCGGGTGGCCGTGGCATGTAGGGCCGGTCGTTGTAGACAATGGTCGGCAAGGGGCGGGGCGCAGGCGCAGCGTCCCTGTCATGCCTGTGCTCGCGCCGGCGGCCCCAGCGCATGTCCCAGGCATTCCAGCCCCAGGGGCGGCGCTCGATGGTTTGCTGGATGATCACGGCGGAGCCAAAGCCGAGGAGCCCCGCAGCCACGGGTGCGGCGGCATATTGGTAGCCGTCATAGACCGGCATCGGGGTGCCGTAGACCACGGCTGGGTCATATCGCGGCACATAGACGACGCCGGGATCGGGCTCGGAGATCTGGATGTACTCCTGCGGCGCGGGAATGACGGGGCCGGCCACCATGGCCATCGGCGCGCTCTCGGCGGAACTGCCACTTTCGGCCCAGGAGGCGTTCTCGGGAGCATTCTCGGCCACCGTCACCTTGATCTGCCTGGAGTTCTTGAGCGATCCGGCCTTGTTGGCCCGAATGCGCATCTCCTGGATGGCGTTCAGGACGTCCGCCGGGGCGTTGTAGTACGCCTTTCCCAATGCCGTGGTCCAGGGGATGTTGGAGGCCATCTGTTCGAGCACGTTCGGAAACAGCGTGAGCGATTTGATCGACGGGTCCCAGGGCTGGGCATGGGCCGCCTGGGCCAGGGCATCGTTCTTGAGGCCCGGGTTCTGAGCCAGCCACACCTCCGCGGATGCAACCTGGTCGGGGTGGGTGGCCCCGGCCAGTATCTGCGCCACGAGCCTGTCGGGGTACAGCGCGATGGGCGCGACCATCTTGTAGAGAACATCGGCAGACGGCGCGGTGTAGGCCGCCGGCATCGGCGCGGCAACCTCTGCCGTGGCTGCTGTAGCAGGAGTGGAGGCTGCGGGAGATGAGCCCGAGGTCTGCGGGGTCTTGCCGGCCTCGTCATTGCAGGCCGCGAGCAGCGCGGCCACCGTGATCGCGGCGGCACCCAGGGCGAAGCCGTGGCGCCGGTCTCCATGCCGGTCCTGCCTTGCGGATGCCGCTGCCGGGATATCGGTCACCTTCATGATGCATTCCTTGTCAGGGACAGGAGCGGCGGATCGCACCGCCGCTTTGGGACTGCCATGACTCTTCAACGCCGCACGCATGGGCCCGTTGACGCCCGCCTGCAGGGAACGACCTGTCTGACCGCTGTTTATGGTTTCAAGGATGCGGGGAGTGAGAACAGATGTTGCAGGGGTATCGCCCGTGTAAAGCCGCATGCAGGGTGCGCACTTCCAATGCTGCGGGCGCAAAAAAAGCAGATCGATCCCGGGATCGATCTGCTTGCTGCGCTGTCAGGTCCTGCGGCAGCGGCGGGCTTACTTGCCCCAGCTGTCCTTCAGCCCCGTGGCGCGGTTGAACACGGGCTTGTCGGCGCTGTGGTCCTTGCGGTCGGCCACGAAGTAGCCGAAGCGCTCGAACTGGAACTTGTCGTCCGGCCGGGCGGCCTTGAGCGAGGGCTCCACATAGGCGGTCACGGTCTTGAGGCTGTCCGGGTTCATCAGCGCCAGATAGTCCTTGCCGCCCGCATCGGGCTGCGGATCGGTGAACAGGCGGTCATAGAGGCGCACCTCGGCCTCGATGCCATCCTGCACACCCACCCAGGTGATGGCTGCCTTCACCTTGACGCTGTCCGCTCCGGGCGTGCCGCTCTTGGTATCGGGCACGACGGTGGCGAGCACCTTGGTGATGTTGCCCTCGGCATCCTTCTCGGCCCCGGTGCACTCGATCACGTAGCCGCCCTTCAGGCGCACCTTGTTGCCGGGGAACAGGCGTTTGTAGCCCTTGGGCGGCACTTCTGCGAAATCCTCGCGCTCGATCCAGACCTCGCGGCCGATCGTGAAATGGCGCTCTGGAACCGCCTCGCCGTCGGCTGCGTGGGGCAGGGCGGGCAGGCTGCAGGGCTCCACGTGGTCGGCCGAGCCGAACACTTCGGCCCAGTTGGTGAGTTCCAGCTTGAGCGGGTCGAGCACCACCATCGCACGGTGCGCCTTGTTCTCCAGGTCTTCGCGCAGGCACCCTTCGAGCGTGGAGTAGTCGATCCACGCATAGTCCTTGGTCACGCCGATGCGCTCGCAGAAGTTGCGGATCGACTCCGGCGTGTAGCCGCGGCGGCGCAGGCCCACGATGGTGGGCATGCGGGGGTCGTCCCAGCCGGCGAGCAGGCCGCTGTCCACCAGGTGCTTGAGCTTGCGCTTGCTGGTGATGACGTACGTGAGGTGCAGGCGCGAGAACTCGTACTGGCGCGGCTGCGGCGCGGCGATCAGGCCGCCTTCGCGCAGGTGATCGAGCAGCCAGTCGTAGAACGGACGCTGGTCCTCGAATTCAAGCGTGCAGATCGAGTGCGTGATGTGCTCAAGCGCATCCTCGATCGGGTGCGCAAAGGTGTACATCGGGTAGATGCACCACGTGTTGCCGGTATTGTGGTGTTCGGCATGGCGCACGCGATAGATCGCCGGATCGCGCAGGTTGATGTTGGGCGACGCCATGTCGATCTTGGCACGCAGCACGGCGGCACCGTCGGGGAGCTTGCCGTCCTTCATCTCGGCAAAGCGCGCGAGGTTCTCCGCCACGCTGCGGTCGCGGAAGGGGCTGTTCACGCCCGGGCGGCCAAAGTCGCCGCGGTTGGCTTTCATGTCTTCGGCGGACTGCTCGTCCACATAGGCCACGCCTTGCTCGATCAGGTACACCGCGGCGCGGTACATGAAGTCGAAGTAGTTGCTCGCGAAGTACAGGTTCTCGTGGCCGTCCGGGTCCTTCCAGTCGAAGCCCAGCCACTTCACCGCATCGATGATGCTGTCGACGTACTCCTGGTCTTCCTTCTCCGGGTTGGTGTCGTCAAAGCGCAGGTGGCACACGCCGTCGAAGTCCCTCGCGAGGCCGAAGTTCAGGCAGATGGACTTGGCATGGCCTACGTGCAGGTAGCCGTTCGGCTCGGGCGGAAAGCGGGTGCGGATCTTTGCAGGGTCCACGATACCCTGCTGGTGGTGCGTTGCATCGCCAGGGTTGCCGCCCCAGTGGCGCTGGGCGTACGTGCCCTTGTCCAGGTCGGACTCGATGATGTTGCGCAGGAAGTTGGTCGGCTTGACGACTTCGGCTGCGGCGGTGTTGTCTTTGTTGGTGTGAGGGGTGCTCATGTTGCCGATTTTAAGGCTTGGGGTAATCCCGTGGTCTGCATCTGCCAAGCCCGTGATCTTGCCATCAATATGGGGTGTCGCGGCAGACGGTTTTTCCGCTCTGAGACAATGGAGGGTTATGAGTGCCCCCACCACAAACCAAGAAATCAGCGAAATCGACGCGCAGACCGCGTCGTTGCCCGCCGGCCGCACCGATCTGCCGCCCGGCTGGCTGGAAGTCACGTCCATGGATATGGATGCGCAGGGCGTCGCGCGCAAGCCCGACGGCAAGGTCGTGTTCATCGATGGCGCGCTCCCCGGCGAGATCGTCACCGCCAACGTGCACCGCAAGAAGAACAACTGGGAGGCTGCAAGCCTCACGGAGATCCACCACGAGTCTTCGCAGCGCGTGCGCCCCGGCTGCCCCCATTTCGGCCTGCACTCGGGTGCCTGCGGCGGCTGCAAGATGCAGCATCTGCACGTCGCTGCGCAGGTGGCGATCAAGCAGCGTGTGCTGGAGGACAACCTCTGGCATCTCGGCAAGGTCAAGGCCGAAACCATCTACCGCCCGATCGAAGGCCCGGCCTGGGGCTACCGCTTCCGCGCGCGCCTGTCGGTGCGCTACGTGCCGAAAAAGGACAAGGTGCTGGTCGGCTTTCACGAGCGCAAGAGCCGCTACATCGCCGACATGGAAACCTGCAAGATCCTGCCGCCGCATGTCGATGCGATGCTGATGCCCCTGCGCGCGCTCATCGGCTCGATGGATTCGCGCGATACCAGCCCGCAGATCGAGCTGGCCTGCGGCGACGAAGTGACGGCGCTGGTGCTGCGTCACCTGCAGCCCCTGTCGGACGCCGACAAGACCCGCCTGCGCGACTTTGCCGCGCAATACGACGTTCAGTGGTGGCTGCAGCCCAAGGGCCCCGACACCGTGCACCTGCTGGACGAAGGCGGCAAGCAGTTGGCCTACGCGCTGCCCGATTTCGGCATCGACATGCCGTTCAAGCCCACCGATTTCACCCAGGTGAATCCGCACATCAATCGCGTGCTCGTCACACGCGCGCTGCGCCTTCTGGACGCGCAGAAAACTGAGCGCGTGATCGACTGGTTCTGCGGCCTTGGCAACTTCACGCTGCCGATCGCCACGCAGGCGCGGGAGGTGCTTGGCATCGAAGGCAGCGAGGCGCTGGTCGCCCGCTCGCGCGAGAATCTGGTGAAGAACCAGTCCGCACGCGCGCAGGGAAGCGAACTGGCCCCGACAAGCTTTGTCGCCCGCAACCTGTTCGAGATGACCCCGGAGATGCTGTTCGCCGACGGCAATGCCGACAAGTGGCTGGTCGATCCGCCGCGCGAAGGCGCGTTTGCCCTGGCCAAGGCGCTGGCGGACATCCACCAGGCACGCATCGGAGCGGAAGATGCCCCCGTGCTGCCCGAGTCGGGCAAGAACTGGCAGCCGCCCCGGCGCATCGTCTACGTGAGCTGCAATCCCGCCACGCTGGCGCGCGATGCGGGCCTTCTCGTGCACCAGGCGGGCTACCGCTGCGTGGCGGCCGGCGTGGTCAACATGTTCCCGCACACGGCGCATGTGGAAAGCATGGCGGTATTCGAGCTGGCCTGATGGCGTGTGTCTGATGGACAAAAGAAAACGGCCTCCACGGAGGCCGTTTTTCATGAGCTCGCTGCAAGGGGCAGGGCCCATGCCAGAGCCACCGCGCGAAGCGCCTCAGGGGGACAAAACATCGAGCGCCCTCAAAAACCGGCGCGCCCTATGCGAGGGCAGCCGTGCAAGGGCCGCCCCGCCGCACTGGCTGCGTCCCCCTTCCCGGAGCGACGCAGTCGCGCAGAGAGAAGGGGGAAGGCGCAAAGCGCCTCAGGGGGATGCTCTTAATCAATCTCTTTCGCCGCCGAAGATGCCCAGCAGCGCCAGCAGGCTCTGGAACACGTTGAAGATGTCCAGGTACAGCGCAAGAGTGGCGCTGATGTAGTTGGTCTCGCCGCCGTCGATGATCTGCTTGAGGTCATACAGCATGTAGGCGCTGAAGATGCCGATCGCCGCCACCGAGATCGCCATCATGCCCGCGGACGAACCGACGAACACGTTGATGATCGAGCCGATGAACAGCACCAGCACGCCCACGAAGAGGAACTTGCCCATGCCCGACAGGTCGCGCTTGATCACCGTGGCGAGCGACGCCATCACGAAGAACACGCCTGCGGTGCCGGCGAAGGCGGTCATGATCAGCTCGGAGCCGTTCTTGAAGCCCAGCACCATGGCGATCAGGCGCGAGAGCATCAGGCCCATGAAGAACGTGAACCCCAGCAGGACCGGCACGCCGGCGGCGGAGTTCTTGGTCTTCTCGATGGCGAACATGAAGCCGAACGCGCCCGCGAGGAACACGATCATGCCGATGCCGCCACGCAGCGATTGGGTGATGCCAGTGGCCACCCCGATCCAGGCACCCAGCACCGTGGGTACCAGGCTCAGTGCAAGCAGCCAATAGGTATTGCGCAACACCTTGTTGCGTTGCTCCTGCGACAGCACCTGGGTAGTGGAACCCCAGTTGGTGACTTCTGGATTCATGTGTGATTTTCTCCTGTGACCCTGCACGACGCAGGAAACTAAATTCTAGGTGGGGCTTACCACGAAGGTTTGCAATACCCACGTGCGATCCCGTACTTTTTGGGTTGGAATCTTTTGCTCCTACCCGGGTATCCTGAACCTCGCAAGCCCTGTATGCTCGCGGGATCCACATCACCCTGAACATAAGCACCCGCGTGGCTGCACATTCGTTCACCAACCCATTCGAATCATGAAGACAACCTCCGTTCTCGAACTCTCCGACATCAAGAAGATCGCAGCCGCTGCAGAAGCCGAAGCCGTGAAGAACAGCTGGAACGTGGCTATCGCCATCGTGGACAACGGCGGCCACCTGCTGTGGCTGCAGCGCCTGGACGGCACGGCTCCCATCTCCTCGCACATCAGCCACTCGAAGGCCCGCACGGCCGCGCTGGGCTGCCGTGAAAGCCGACTGTACGAAGAGATGATCAACGGTGGCCGCACTTCGTTCCTGAGCGCGCCTGAAATCGACGGCCTGCTCGAAGGCGGCGTGCCGATCATGAAGGATGGCCAGTGCCTTGGCGCGGTCGGCGTGAGCGGCGTGAAGTCCACCGAGGACGCACAGATCGCCAAGGCAGGCATCGCTGCACTGGGTCTGTGATCCCACGCCCTCGAGCATTTGATTTGAGCTGTTGAAGGCGAGCGGGCGAGATCCCGCCTGCCATGCTGGCAGCCCATAAAAAACCGGCGCAGTCCTTGGGGCTGCGCCGGTTTTTTGTTGGGAGTGCAACAGGGGTTGATTGGGGCTGGTTGAGGATCAGGGGACTGATCCGGCATCGTGGGGCAGTGTTTTCGGATGAAAAAAAAGCCTGGCTAATGGAGCGGACTCGGTGGCTGGCAAATACGACCTTCGGACCGGAGTTAGGTCCTGGAGTCGCCCCACGATGAAACTTCGAAAATTCTGGTGGCTGGCAGCGCCGATCACTTGGTCAGGATCAGCTTGCCCAGCTTGGTGGCCTGCAGCCGGTACAGCACGCCGTTGTGCGCGATGGTGACCACCTTGTGGCCCTGCAGCAGGCTGCGGCTGTCGAGCGAATTGATCTCGGCCGCGGTGTCGAACGCGTCACCCGGCTTGCCGACACCACGCGTCGAACGCTGCGAACCAAAGGAGGCATTGGTTGCGCCGAACAGGGCGTTGCCGGCTGGAGCAGTCATTGTTGCGGACATCGGTGTGTTCTCCGTGCGTTGTTGATGTGTGAATGATAACCGTTCTCATTTGTTCGTCAAGCAAAATCGCAAGAAAAATGTGAGATTTTTTTATGTGCAGCGGAAACGTCGCGCATAGAAAGAAAGGTTCGTCACGAATTGCCGAAGATGGCAATGAGGTTTTCAGAACCACTGCCCGTGCAGCGCGCGCCCCGCATGAACCGTTCGCCCCAATGCTGAGATGGCCCAAGAGACGCGACGCAAAGGCGCAGACAGTACAAGCATACGGCAAGCCTTTGCAACAAAGTATGAGGGGCCATATCAGCACCCCAAAACGAAGACTCTCACCGCGAGCACCGCGCCTATTCGTCATGCGACACCATCCAACCACGGTATTCCACGAAGAGCAAAAAGAAAACCCGGCTTGAAGGCCGGGTATCTCTATGGGAGG
This sequence comes from Diaphorobacter ruginosibacter, assembly GCF_014395975.1. Classification (NCBI taxonomy): domain Bacteria; kingdom Pseudomonadati; phylum Pseudomonadota; class Betaproteobacteria; order Burkholderiales; family Comamonadaceae; genus Diaphorobacter; species Diaphorobacter ruginosibacter. The sequence continues at coordinate 1,668,265 of NZ_CP060714.1, forward strand.
GCTGGATCGTCGAGGCTATTTGGTCGGATCCGTGACAAAACCAATCTTCTTGACCCCCGCGCGCTGTGCGGCTGCCATGGCCTGCGCCACGCGTTCGTAGCGCACGTTCTTGTCGCCGCGGATGTGCAGGTCGGGCTGTGGATCCTTCTTGGCCTCCGCAGCGAGTCGCGGCTCGAGCTCGTCGTCGCCGATATCGAGTTCGTTCCAGTGGTACTTGCCGTCCTCGGTGACTGACAGCCGGATGGTTTCCGGCTTGATCACCTCTTCCGTGTTCGAGGCGCGAGGCAGGTCCACGGGCACGGCGTGCTTGATCACCGGAACGGTGATGATGAAGATGATGAGCAGCACCAGCATGACGTCCACCAGTGGCGTCATGTTGATTTCGTTCATCACCTCATCGGATTCGTCCTGGGTACCGAATGCCATGGTGGATCAACCCTTCTTGATGGGCAGGACCTTGCCGGATTCGCTGTGCGTCGCCACGCGGGCGCCGGTCACGAAATAGGCATGCAGGTCGTGCGCGAAGCTGTTCAGGCCGTTGAGGATCGACTTGTTGCCGCGCACCAGCGCGTTGTAGCCGAGGACGGCAGGGATGGCGACAGCCAGGCCCAGCGCAGTCATGATCAGCGCCTCGCCGATAGGGCCGGCCACCTTGTCGATGGTGGACTGGCCCGAGGTGCCGATGGCCACCAGCGCGTGGTAGATACCCCAGACCGTGCCGAACAGGCCGATGAACGGCGCGGTCGAGCCGACGGATGCGAGGATGGCAAGGCCCGATTGCAGGCGGGCGGTGAACTCGTCGATGCAATTGCGCAGGCAGCGCGTGACCCAGTCGCTTACGTCGAGGGAGTCGTGCAGGTGGGCCTGCGTATTGCGGTGGTGGGCGGTGGCTTCGCGGCCCTCAAGGGCCAGGATGCGGAAGGGATTGCTGGGGTCGCTGCCCAGCTTGGTCATGCCGGCGGCGAAGTCCTCGCTGTGCCAGAAGTCGCGCGCCGTGCGGGCGTTCTTTTTCAGGCGCAGGATGTCGAGGGCCTTGATGATGATGACGATCCAGGATGCGAGCGACATGGCGAGCAGAAGGACGGCGACGGCGCGGGTGACGAAGTCACCTTGTATCCAGACGTTGGCGATGCCAAATTGGGAATTCATGAAAACTCCTGCGAAGAAATTTATTGTTGGAGAACGAAATTGACGGGCACCAGATATTCCATGGCTTCGACAACGCCATTGCGCTTGCCTGGCACGAATTTCCAGCGTTTGACGGTGTCTAGCGCGGCCTGATCGAGACGATCGAAGCCGCTGGACTTGGCGATTTCCACGCGCTCGGGCAGGCCCTGCACGTTGATGAGGACACGCAGTGTCACCTTGCCTTGCTCACCCAGGCGCCGGCTGGCCGACGGGAAGGCAGGCTTGGGGTTGTTCAGGTAGGCAGCATTGCTGGAGGGCAGCTCGATGTGTGGCGCAGCCGGAGGTGCTGGCGGCGCGGGCGCCGGGCTTGGGGGTGCAGGTACTGGAGCGGGCGGTGCAGGTGGCGCGGGCGGCGTCGGCTCCAGTGCACCAACGGGCGCATTGGGCGCGGGTGCCGGATCGTTGATCGCAAGCGGCATGGGTGCCGGGGTCGGCTTGGGCTGCACGGGCTTCGGCTTTGGAGGCGGCGCCGGTGCCGGTTTGGGCGGTGGAGGCTTGGGTGTCGGGGGGCGGGAGGCGTGGGACGCGGAGCAGGGGCCGGAGCCGGTGGCGAGATGAACTCGCTCATCAACTGCGCGGGGATGATGACTTCCGGTGGTGTGGTGTGGTTGGCCATGCCGGCCTGCACTGCCCAGAGGCCGGCGATATGCAGCACCACCACGGAACCCGCGACCACCGCATTGCGACCGACGCGAGCCGGGGGGTCTTTTTGATCGATCTGGGACATAGGAAAGGCCGCCGATGGCGCTTGGTTGAAACTTCAAGCGCCTTCAGCAGCCAGAAATTCGAAAATTGATTATTTGCGCAGAACCCACCAAACCGAGCCTACGACAAGAATCAAGCTGCCTGCGAATGAAGTGATGAATTCCATGCTTTGCTCTCGGTGATGGAGTTGGCAAGCTGGATCGTCTTCGGCGCAGATTCGTTGTGAAGCGCAGCAACGGGGCCGCTCGCACAGCATTGGGACACCACGTCGCGTGCGCACTGCTCGCAGCGGCCGCATTGGGTGGCGACTCCCAGCTCGAACTGAATTTCGTCGAAGCTCATGCCCGCGTGCGCATGGCGTGCGATTTCGCGGTCTGATACTCGACGGCAAACACAAACGATCATGATGCAAAGAGGCCTGGCTGGCTGGTTGAAGAACTGAAGCGAATTATAAATGCGAATTCATCGCATTTGCAATCTTTATCGCTTTCATCGTGCAGGGCTATTGCGATGGCCCGTTTGGGACGAAAAAAAACCGACTGAGCAGGAGTCGGTCGGTTTCTTTCCGGTGCGTGCCAGCCGGGAGGGCCGGGTGCATCGAGAGAGGTTGCTTACTTGACGTGCTTGCCGATCAGGCCGGCCATCTCGAACATGGAGACTTGGGGCTTGCCGAACACTTCCTTGAGCTTGGCGTCCGCATTGATCATGCGCTTGTTGGCGGCGTCCTGCAGGTTGTGCTGCTTGATGTAGGCCCACAGCTTGCTGATGATCTCGGTACGTGGCAGCGGTGCGGCACCCACCACGGCTGCGAGAGCAGGGCTGGGGGTCAGGGGCTTCATGAATGCCGCGTTGGGTGTGCGCTTCTTAGCGGGAGCTGCCTTGTCGGTGGACTTGGATGCAGTTGCCATATTGGATTTCCCTTGTTCGGAGTAGTGAAAGACGACGCCAGCGAGCACCTGCTGCGTCACTGGCTGCATTGATGCTAATGGGAAAAAAACCTGATTCCAAGGCGAGGAAACGATTTTTTGCCTTGATTTGTTTCCGCAGGTTCTGATAGTCAAATTCTTATGGAACCAATGAATTCACGGGCAGGGCTTCAATGCTGCACTGCATCGTAACGAGGCATCGGGTACGGCTGTCACTGTGCCGGGCTCGCAACGGAGAGCTGTGATGTGAATGTTTTACTGGCAATAGTCAGCGCAAGACACTGATTTGCTGGCGATTCTGGCGATGTGCCCAGGTAAGCGCGTACCGCATCAACGAAAGATAGGGGGTAAGGCGCGGGGAGTGGGTTTCAGTTGGAAGTCAATTTCATGACAGCAGTGTTTTGCAAAATGAAACCGCCGAGGGGGTCTTGCCCCTGAGAGGGTTTCGCATTTTGTTACAAGCGTCTTCGGCGCAAAGGCGCAACAAAGCTCGTTTTCGAGGGCTGCCAGGGCGAAGTCGAGGGGAGGAAGCAGGTGGTTGCCAAGTATGGACATGTGTTCTGCCAGGAGCAGGAGAGCAGATTCCGTACGTAATTCGTGGCAAAGTGATACGCAGGGCGTCTATGCGGCGGTAGTTCGCGGAGCCTTCATCCAACCCCGGGTTGCATCCCCTGTTCAAGATCAGAAAGTAAGAAAGGCAAGGCGACATGACTTCCAGCAACAACTCTTCGTTCAGCACCTGCGACCTGTGCGACGAGCACAAGGGCGATGAAACGGGCTCGTTCCGTGTGTTGCCTCCGATTTTCCAGAGTTACGGTGCCCGGGAGGCATTCTCCGGCCCGGTGGCCACGGTGAAATGCTTTGAGGACAACTCGGCCGTGAAGGCTGCGGTCGAGACACCCGGCCAGGGCAGGGTGCTGGTGGTGGACGGCGGCGGGTCGGTGCGCCGCGCGCTGGTCGGCGGCAACGTCGCGGCCACGGCAGCGCGCAACGGTTGGGCCGGCATCGTCGTGTTCGGAGCCGTACGCGATGTTGCCGAGTTGCGGGAAACACCCATGGGCATTCGTGCCCTGGCCCTGATTCCATTGCCCACCGAAAAACGCGGAGAGGGTCAGAGCGAGGTCGCCGTGCTGATCTCCGGCATCTGGGTGCGCCCCGGCGATTGGCTGTATGCGGACGCCGATGGCATGGTGGTGGGCGCGTCCCGCCTACAAGAGTAAGAGCGGCGTGTGCCGATGAGCCATCAATGGCTACCCTCGCCCGGGATGCGTTTGGGTTGAGCGGGGGCGCCGCGCGAGGGCAGGGTGGCCAGGACCACGCTGGCCAATGCGATGCCAAAGGCCACAAGCTGCATGCCCGTGAAGCTTTCTCCTAGCACCAGCACGCCGAACAGCGCAGCGCTGACGGGCAGCAAGACGGTGAAGACGCCACCCTGGGCTGCTGGAACCACTTTCAGCCCCGTCATCCACAGCCATACGGACCACATGCACGCGGCCAGGGCATAGAACAGGAGCAGCAGCCAGATGGTGCCCGGCACGGCGGCAAAGTCGAAACGGGTAGCGTAGTGGAGGCCGAATGGCGTCGCCAGCGCGAAGCCCCACAGGTTGATGAGTGATGTGATGCGCTTGGGACCCAGCGCGCCCGTCAGCTTCTTGCCGATCACCGAATACGCGGCCTCGCAGAGGGAGGCCGCCACCAGCAGCGCGTAGCCGATCCATTCCAGGTGACCGGCACCGCGGGCTCCCGAGGAGCCGGCGGCTGCGCCATCGAGCTCCGGGTGCTGCACCTTGGCGATCGAGAAAAGTGCTATTCCTAGCACCGCGCACACCACGGCCACCCAGGTTCGCGTCGCGATGTGCTCGCGCAGGAACACCCAGCTCATCACAGCGACACAGGCCGGAATGGAGGCCATGATCACACCGGCCGAGGTGGCGCTGGTGAGGCTCACGCCCGAGATCATGCAGATGGTGAACAGAAAATTGCCAAAGAAGGACTGCAGGAACAGCAGTGCCCGTGTCTGGCGCGTCATCGGCGGCTCCTCGGGGCCTTTCCTCAGCCAGTGCGGCATCGCCACCACGCCGATGCCGAAGCGCAGCCATGCCAGCAGGAAGACGGGAAAGGTGGCGGCCAGGGGCTTGGACAGCGCCACATAGCTGCCCACGAGCGTCATGCTCAAGGCCAGGCACGCATAGGCGATGGGGCGGGAAATCATGGAGGGAAAAGCGGTCGGGGGAGGGGAAGAGGGCGATCCTGCGGACGCGTGCCGCGCATCATGCCTGAAAGCGCGGAGCGGAAGGGTGTCCGCTGGCCTGCAATGGTGTCTTCATTTCGTCTGGTTTTTTGCAGTGTGAAATCAATAATTCACATCATGGAATTATGAATTGCTGCGGCGCCGCATTTTTTCTCAATACAAGAAATGTAATTTTTCATTGTGGAATGAAGTTGGTAAGTTGTTGATTTTAAATGATTAAAAATATGTCTTATATAAGACATAAGATTGATTCCAACTCTTATACAAGACTTAAAGTTGTCTCCAACGGCAGAGCAAAAGACACACGATGCAATGCCTAGGGTTTCAGCCAACTTTTCCTCTTGAATCTGGAGAATCACATGTCCAAACTGACCAACCAACTCAGCCGCGAACAGCAAATTGCCGCCCTGGAAAAAGACTGGGCCCAGAACCCTCGCTGGAAGGGTGTGAAGCGCAACTACTCTGCAGCTGACGTGGTGCGTCTGCGTGGCAGCCTGCAGCCCGAGAACACGCTGGCTCAGCGTGGCGCGGAAGTGCTGTGGGACAAGATCAATGGCGGCGCGAAGAAGGGCTATGTGAATGCATTCGGTGCAATCTCCGCTGGCCAGGCCATGCAGCAGGCCAAGGCAGGCCTGGAAGCCGTCTACCTGTCGGGCTGGCAGGTCGCCGCCGATGGCAACACGTCGGAAACCATGTACCCCGACCAGTCGCTGTATGCGTATGACTCGGTGCCGACCATGGTTCGCCGCATCAACAACACCTTCAAGCGTGCCGACGAAATCCAGTGGGGCCGTGGCATCAATCCCGGCGACAAGGAATTCATCGACTACTTCCTGCCCATCGTGGCTGACGCGGAAGCCGGCTTCGGCGGCGTGCTGAACGCGTTCGAACTGATGAAGAACATGATCTCCGCAGGCGCTGCCGGCGTGCATTTCGAAGACCAGCTGGCTGCCGTGAAGAAGTGCGGCCACATGGGCGGTAAGGTGCTGGTGCCCACGCAGGAAGCCTGCGAGAAACTGACAGCCGCGCGCTTTGCAGCCGACGTGATGGGCGTGTCCACCATCGTCCTGGCCCGCACCGACGCAGAAGCCGCCAACCTGATCACCAGCGACCACGATGCGAACGACAAGCCGTTCCTGACCGGCGAGCGTACACAGGAAGGTTTCTACCGTGTTCGCAACGGCCTGGAGCAAGCCATCAGCCGCGGCGTTGCCTACGCTCCCTACGCCGACCTGGTGTGGTGCGAAACCGGCACGCCCGACCTGGGCTTTGCCCGCGAATTCGCACAGGCCGTGCACGCCGCATGCCCGGGCAAGCTGCTGTCGTACAACTGCTCGCCTTCCTTCAACTGGAAGAAGAACCTGGACGACGCGACCATCGCCAAGTTCCAGGACGAGCTGTCCGCGCTGGGCTACAAGTTCCAGTTCATCACGCTGGCCGGCATCCACAGCAACTGGTACAACACCTTCAAGTTCGCCCACGCCTATGCTCGCGGCGAAGGCATGAAGCACTACGTTGAAATGGTGCAGGAACCGGAATTCGCCGCACGCGAACAAGGCTACACCTTCGTGTCGCACCAGCAGGAAGTGGGCGCGGGTTACTTCGACGACGTGACCACGGTGATCCAGGGCGGCTCTTCCAGCGTGAAGGCGCTGACCGGTTCGACCGAAGAAGAGCAGTTCCACTGATCCCATACCGGGTGGCGGTTCCGCGGGGTGGTTCCCGGGGTGAGCGGGGCTGCCCATCCGGCCGGTTTCAAAAAGGAACTCGAGGAGAGAAGCCCACGGCGCGTGCCGTGGGTTTTTTCGTTGTGGTTTTGCTTTTTGGGGCGGAGGGCACTCCCGGCCTCCACCCTCAAACAACAAAGCAAAACCCCCATCGCCCAACAGTCGGAACTCAACGCAAAAGACCAAAAGAAAACCCCATGTTCATGCCCGTGTCACGCAGCATTTCTATGCTGCCCGACGCCCGGAATCCCGGCGCTCCACGGAAGAAAAATGAACACACAACGCAAGATCCAACTGAGCGGTCTCGGACTTTTGTCGATGGCTGCCATGGCAACACTCCACGGCTGCGGTGGCTCGGATGGCGATGCCGCCACCCAATCTGCCCATATCCAGTCGGCCTATGTCACGATCGGAACCAAGAACGAAGCCATTGCGCGCGTCATCACCAGCTACGTGCCTGAGGCATCGGCCGGTGCGCAAGCAGCCTGCCCGTTGATTACCGTCGATGGCACTCCAAGCCGCATGGCGCTGCGCACGGCGCCCGGCAGTCCCGCGCAGCGCCAGACGGCGAGTGATCCCAAAGACTCCAAGCCCTCGGTGTTTCCGGTCTCGGTGTGCGAGCAGACCTTGCCCGCAGGCGCGAAGTCGGTTTCCGTGGCCGACCTGGCGTTGCCGCTGCCGAAGGCGGAAGCCAAGCGCATCATCGTGCTGGGCGACAGCGGCTGCCGCCTGAAGAAGGCCGACAACGCATGGCAGGCGTGCACGGATTCGACCGCCTGGCCATTCGAGAAGGTGGCCAGTACTGCGGCGGCGCTCAAGCCCGATCTGGTGATGCATGTGGGCGACTACCACTATCGCGAGAACGCCTGCCCGTCCGATGTGGCCGGCTGCAAGGACAGCCCGTGGGGTTACGGCTGGGACACATGGCAGGCCGACCTGTTCAAGCCGGCCGCCACGCTGCTGGCTGCCGCGCCCTGGGTCATGGTGCGCGGCAACCATGAGGAGTGCGCACGTGCGGGGCAGGGCTGGTTCCGTTTCCTCGATCCCCAGCCATTCAGTGCGGCTCGATCCTGCGATCTGGCCACGAACGATGCGACCGCGAACTACAGCGACCCGTACGCGGTCAAGCTGGGTGGCGGTTCGCAGGTGATCGTGTTCGATTCGGCCAAGAACGGCAAGACGGCGCTCAAGCCCGAGGACTCGCAACTGGCGCTCTACCAGAAGCAGTTCCGGCAGGTGGCCGACCTCGCGGCGCGCTCGGGGATGAAGGACAACATCTTCATCAACCATCATCCGATCCTGGCGTTCGCGCCGATCGCGGGCGCCAAGCCTGCGCAGGCGAATCCGTTCATGCAGTCGATCATGACGGGGCTGTATGCGCAGGCCTACTACCCGCCCGGTGTGAATCTCGCGCTGCATGGCCATGTGCACGATTTCCAGGCCATCAGTTTCAAGACGGGGCAGACCGCCACCATCGTGAGCGGCACGGCCGGCGACAACCTCGACGTGGCGCTGCCCGATCCGCTGTCTCCCGAGAGCGTTCCGGCTCCGGGCACGGTCATCGACCATATTTCCCACCATGCGAGCTTCGGCTTTCTGCTGATGGAGCGCCGCGCCGCACCTGCCACCGGCTGGAGCTTCAAGGCCTATACGGCGGACGGCAAGGTACTCGCGACCTGCCTGCAGGAAGGCTATGCGCTGCAGTGCGACAAGGAAGGCTTTCTGACGCCATGAGTTGGGTTTGCTCACCTGCGGGTGCCCTTCTTCTGGGATTGGGCGCCTTCATGGGCGCAATGGGTGGTGGCGCGCTTGCAGACACGGTTCCTGCGGCACAGGTCTTCATTGCGCCCGGCGCACAGATGCGTGTCGTCAAGTTGATCGCCGCCACTCCGCAACTGGCTGGCCGGTACGACCCCGCCGCCGCTCGCTTTGCGCCTGATCCTGCGCTGGTGGAGCTGGGGCGCCAGCTGTTCCATGACGAGCGCCTGTCGCAGCCAGGCGGCACATCCTGCGCCAGTTGCCATGATCCGGCGCGCGCCTTCGGTCCGGATCTGAGGCGCGGCCTGCGGGGCAGGGAGGCCAGCCCCGGCACCGCGAGGGGAAGCAGGGCCGGGCATTTCGGCCTGCGTGCGGCTCCATCGCTGCTGTATGTGCGCTATGTCCCCAGGCGCTACTTCTACGAGGATGACGACGCGCTGCAGCCATCTTTCTTCGGCGGGCTGATGGCGGATGCCAGTGCCGATACGCTGGCGGAACAGGTGCGTGCGCCGTTGTTGCATCCCGATGAGATGAACAACGGTACGCCGGCCAGCCTGCTGCGTCATCTGAAGCAGGGCGGTGTCGTGCGCATGCTCGAACCGCAGTTCGGCAGCCGTGTGGGGCGCGATCCCGAGGTACTGCTGGCCGCGCTGGGAAATGCGCTGCAAGCCTATCTGCAGTCGGATGAGCTGGCGCCGTTTTCCTCGCGATTCGACGGCTTTCTGCGCGGCAAGGTTCGCCTCTCCGATGCGGAACTGCGGGGGCTCGCGATCTTCAGGAATCCGGACAAGGGCAATTGCGCTTCATGCCATACGGTCAACGAGACGGCAGCGCGTCCGGAGCGTTCGCTGTTCACCGACTTCGGCTACGAGGCCCTGGCGGCACCGCGAAACAGGTTGCTGGCGGCCAATCGCAATCCGCGCCACTTCGATGAAGGCCTGTGCGCTACCGCAAGGCGACTGAAATGGCCCGAGCCCGAGCAGTGGTGTGGCTATGTACGCACGCCCTCGCTGCGCAATACGGCCATCCGCCAGAGCTTCATGCACAACGGCTCCATCGGCAGCCTGCGCGAGGTGGTCGAGTTCTACAACACGCGCGGAACGGATCCCGTGCGCTGGTTCGGAAAGAGCGGGGCGTTCGACGATGTTGCGCCAAGCTATCACGAGAATGTGAACGTCAATTCGCCGCCGCTCAATCGCAAACCGGGCATGCCGGTGGCGCTCTCGGACGTGGAAACAGATGATCTCGTCGCATTCTTGCGGTCGTTGACGGATGAACGCTATGTGGCGCTCATGCCGCCCGACGGGCGCAGGTAGGTTGCGAAGGTTGTGATGGCGTCAGCGCCGCCAGCCGCCACCATGCTGCTGCCAGCCGCGCGGGCCGCGGTCCCAGCGCCGGGGCTCCCAGTGGTAGCCCGGGCGTGGGCGCTCGTAGCGGCCTGGAACCCAGGCATGGCGATGCCCGGTCCAGTTCCAGTAGCCGCCGATCCAGAGGGCGCCCGGATACGGTGCCACCGGGACGGTCTCGACGTAGGGGGCGGGTGGCGCGATAGGGGCGTATACGGGTGCGTAGGCCTGCGTATCCGGCACGTTGCTGTAAGGGTCGCTGTAGTAGGGCTGGCCCACGGGCGCGACCACGCAGCCTGTCAGTGCGAGGGCGGACAGGGCGGCTCCTGCAAGCCAGGGGCGGAAGCTGGGGCGCATGGTGATGAGGCGCATGGTCGAATCCTCTGAGCCCGCATGAAAGAGCGGGTCTGTGACCATTCAACGGCGAAGGAAGGTGGGTGGTTGTCAGCCATTGCCTTTGCTAGCAAAGCTTTACCTGCGGTTCACAAGCCTCCGGATGTAAACGGCAATGTGGTTTCTTGTGGTTTCAAGAGGCAGATCGGATGCAATCCGTGCAAATCCTGCCGTCCGAGTTAAAATGCCGGAAGACTCGCCGCCAGCGCGTGCTGGCACCGGCAAGTGTCGGTGGAACGCATGCCTGTCGCATGCAGGTCAATGGCGAAAAACATCGGACATACAGGGACGAAAGGCTCTTCAGGTTATGACACCGCGAACGCAACGCTGCACGGGAGTTGTCCCGCTCGCCTGAGGTGCTGGTTCGCGCACCCTCGGGGTGCGGCCACATTCGAAAATCCCTGATTCCCCCCAGTTTGCGCGGCCAGTCCGCGCATTTTGTTTTCTACGGACGCGTCCCACGACGCGAGATTGAAAGACATGGTTCAAATCACTCTTCCTGATGGTTCGCAGCGCCAGTATCCCGGCCCGGTGACGGTGGCCGAAGTGGCTCAGTCGATTGGCTCGGGGCTTGCCAAGGCAGCGCTCGGCGGCAAGGTGGATGGCAAGGCGGTCGATACCAGCTTCTCTATCGATCACGACGCAGCACTCGCCATCATCACGGCCAAGGATGCAGAGGGTCTGGACCTGATCCGCCACTCCACCGCGCACTTGCTGGCTTATGCGGTCAAGGAACTGTTTCCGGACGCGCAGGTCACCATCGGCCCGGTGATCGAAAACGGCTTCTACTACGACTTCAGCTACAAGCGCCCCTTCACGCCCGAAGATCTGGCCGCCATCGAGAAGAAGATGACGGAGCTGGCCAACAAGGACGAGCAGGTCACGCGCCGCGTGCTGCCGCGCGATGAGGCAGTGGCGTATTTCAAGAGCCTGGGCGAGAACTACAAGGCGGAGATCATTGCCAGCATCCCGACCAACGAGGATGTGAGCCTGTACCGTGAAGGCAGCTTCGAGGACCTGTGCCGCGGCCCCCACGTGCCCAGCACCGGCAAGCTCAAGCACTTCAAGCTCATGAAGGTGGCGGGCGCCTACTGGCGTGGCGACCATCGCAACGAGATGCTGCAGCGCATCTATGGCACGGCCTGGGCGACCAAGGATGAGCTGAGCGGCTATCTGCACATGCTGGAAGAAGCCGAGAAGCGCGACCACCGCAAGCTCGGCCGCGAACTCGACCTGTTCCATATCGACGAGCATGCACCCGGCACCGTGTTCTGGCACCCCAAGGGCTGGACCGTGTGGCAGGAGGTGGAGCAGTACATGCGCCGCGTCTATCGCGACAACGGCTACCAGGAGGTCAAGGCGCCGCAGCTGCTGGACAAGTCGCTGTGGGAGAAGACCGGCCACTGGGACAAGTACCGCGAGAACATGTTCACGACCGAGTCGGAAAAGCGCGAGTACGCGCTCAAGCCGATGAACTGCCCGGGCCACATCCTGATCTTCAAGCAGGGCATCAAGAGCTATCGCGACCTGCCGCTGCGCTTCGGCGAATTCGGCAATTGCCACCGCAACGAGCCTACCGGCAGCCTCCACGGCATCATGCGGGTGCGCGGCTTCACGCAGGACGATGGCCACATCTTCTGCATGCCCGACCAGATCCAGGCCGAAGTGACAGCCTTCACCTCGCTGCTGCAGAAGGTCTACAAGGATTTCGGCTTCACCGAGATCCTGTACCGCCTCTCCACCCGCCCTGAAAAGCGCATCGGTACCGAGGAGAGCTGGGACAAGGCTGAAGCCGCGCTGGCCGACGGCCTGCGCGCATCAGGCTGCGAGTTCGAGTATCTGCCGGGCGAGGGCGCGTTCTACGGCCCGAAGATCGAGTACACCCTCAAGGATGCGCTTGGCCGCGAGTGGCAGTGCGGCACCATCCAGGTCGATCCGAACCTGCCCGAGCGCCTGGACGCCGAGTTCGTGGGTGAGGATGGCGAGCGCCACCGCCCGATCATGCTGCACCGCGCGATCGTGGGCAGCCTGGAGCGTTTCATCGGTATCCTGATCGAGCAGCACGCCGGCGCGCTGCCCGTCTGGCTGGCTCCGGTACAGGTCGCTGTGCTCAATATCACGGACTCTCAGGCCGATTATTGTCGCGAAATTGCTGCAAAGCTTCAAAAAGCATTGCCGAATCAAGACCTTAGGGTGGTGACGGATCTGCGCAACGAGAAGATTACGTATAAAATACGCGAGCACGCCATGCAGAAGCTGCCTTATATCCTCGTCGCGGGCGACAAGGAGAAGGCGGCGGGAGCTGTGGCGGTTCGCGCCCGGGGTAACAAAGACCTCGGTGTGATGTCGGTCGATGCGTTTGTCGACCTGATCGCGCAGGACATCGCTTCCAAGGCTTGATCTTTCTCTTGAAAATGCTTTGGCGCGCACCATGTGCGTATGTGCCACGTTGTTGTGGCGTTTTATTTGAAGGTGAGAACCATCGCTACCGAATTTCGTGATCGTCGTCAGCGCGAGGAGCGCAAGCACCGCCTGAACCGTGAAATCACAGCGCCAGAAGTGCGTCTTTCTGGTCCTGACAATGAGCCCATCGGCATCGTGCCGATTCAGCAAGCGTTGGCCATGGCCGGCGACCTGGATGTTGACCTGGTTGAGATTGCAGCCACGGCCAACCCGCCGGTCTGCCGCCTGATGGACTACGGCAAGTTCAAGTACCAGGAACAGAAGAAGGCTGCTGAGGCCAAGGCCAAGCAGACGGTCATCGAGATCAAGGAAGTCAAATTCCGCCCCGGTACCGACGATGGCGACTACAACATCAAGGTGCGCAACATCCGCCGCTTCCTGGCGGATGGCGACAAGGTGAAGGTCACGCTGCGATTCCGTGGTCGTGAAATCACCCACCAGGATCTGGGTCTGGCGTTGCTGAATCGTCTGCGTGACGAGCTGGCAGACATCATCCAGGTCGAGCAGTTTCCCAAGCTGGAAGGCCGCCAGATGATCATGATGATCGCTCCGGCCCGCAAGAAACCGGTGGGCAAGGGTGCCGAAGGCACCCCGGCAGCCGGACAAACAGCTTAAAATTTGCGGTTGGGCATCGGGCGACCGGTGTCCTGCCTCAAAGGCGGTGCGCGAGTACCGTCGCGCGGAAGGGCTCACACCCGACCGTTCAAGAAGTGTCTCGGGGCCTACAAGGTTGCGCAATGGTGCGCAAACGCCTCACGAGCACAACTAACAGGAGCATTCACATGCCCAAAATGAAAACCAAGAGCAGCGCGAAGAAGCGTTTTCGCGTTCGTCCAGGTGGCACCGTCAAGCGCGGTCAAGCCTTCAAGCGTCACATCCTGACCAAGAAGACCACCAAGAACAAGCGCCATCTGCGTGGTGCAACTGCCGTGCACGAGACCAACATGGGCTCGATCGCGCAAATGTTGCCCTCCATGGGCCTGTAATTCACTGACGAACAAGGAGAAAACACATGCCTCGCGTCAAACGTGGTGTAACGGCTCGCGCCCGCCATAAAAAAGTTCTGGCCCTCTCCAAGGGCTTCCGCGGTCGTCGCGGTAACGTCTTCCGCGTCGCCAAGCAGGCGGTGATGAAGGCTGGGCAATATGCCTACCGTGACCGCCGTACCAAGAAGCGCGTGTTCCGCCAACTGTGGATCGCCCGTATCAACGCCGCTGCACGCGAACTGGGTCTGACATACAGCCAATTCGCCAACGGCCTGAAGAAGGCATCCATCGAGATCGACCGCAAGATGCTGGCCGATATCGCGGTGCACGACAAGGCTGCCTTTGGCAGCATCGTGGAACAAGTCAAGGCCAAGCTGGCTGCTTAAGTTCCGCGATAGACAGGAGGTGCTGCAAGGCACATCCCGTCTGCGCACAAACAGCAAGGGCTAGGGCTTGTAAAGGCACTAGCCCTTGTTCATTTTGAAAATCGAATTGCAGAGCACCGGGTAGCGTCCTGACCCTTGCGCACTCCATCCGGCATCCTGTCGAGTGTGCAAGGATCAGAACACTAGGTGATTGAAAAGAAGTCGATATGAACGAGTTGGATTCTCTGGTCGAAAGCGCGCAGCAGTTGTTCGCGCAGGCAAACACCCCGAACGATCTGGAAAACGCCAAGGCGCAGTTTCTGGGCAAGTCGGGCAAGGTGACCGAGCTCATGAAGGGCATGGCCCAGCTTTCCGTCGAAGAGAAGAAATCGCGCGGCGCGGCCATCAACCTTGCCAAGCAGGCGATCGAGGCGGCACTCACCGCGCGCCGCCAGGCCCTGGCAGATGCAGAGCTTGAGGCCCACCTGAAGGCTGAAGTACTCGATGTGACACTGCCGGGCCGCCGCCGCGGCACGGGTGGTTTGCATCCGGTCTCGATCACCATGGAGCGCATCGAAGGTATTTTCGGCTCCATGGGCTTCGAGGTGGCCGAAGGCCCAGAAATCGAATCCGACTGGTTCAACTTTACCGCGCTCAACACGCCGGAAGACCATCCCGCGCGCTCCATGCACGACACCTTCTACGTCGAAGGCGGCACGGCCCATGCCCCCAACCTGCTGCGCACGCACACGAGCCCCATGCAGGTGCGCCATGCCGTGCAGCACGTCAAGAAGTACCGCAACCTGATCGATGCCGGTCAGACCATGCCCGAGATCCGCGTGATCGCGCCGGGCCGCACCTACCGCGTGGACAGCGACGCCACGCACTCGCCCATGTTTCACCAGTGCGAAGGCCTGTGGATCGGCGAGAACGTGAGCTTCAAGGACCTGAAGGTCGTGTTCACCGATTTCTGCAAGACTTTCTTCGAGCAGGATGACCTGGTGCTGCGGTTCCGCCCGAGCTTCTTCCCGTTCACCGAGCCCAGCGCGGAGATCGACATCCAGTTCCAGCACGGCCCGCTGGCCGGCCGCTGGCTTGAGGTGTCCGGCGCGGGCCAGGTGCACCCGAACGTGGTGCGCAACATGGGCCTTGATCCCGAAAAGTACATCGGCTTCGCTTTCGGCATGGGGCCTGACCGCCTGACGATGCTGCGCTACGGCGTGAACGACCTGCGCCTGTTCTTCGACGGCGACATCCGTTTCCTGTCGCAGTTCCAGTAAGCGTCCGTATAGCCCATCAACCGAGAAGACCCGTTCAGAGCAACAACCACAAGCACGGGTCGACAACGCCAGAGAGTTTCCCAAAATGCAATTCCCAGAATCCTGGTTGCGCGAGTTCTGCAACCCCCAGCTCACCACCCAGCAGCTCGCCGATACGCTGACCATGGCCGGTCTCGAGGTCGAGGAACTGGAGCCGGTGGCGCCTCCATTCACCGGCATCGTCGTCGGTGAGATCAAGGAAGCGGTGCAACATCCCGATGCTGATCGCCTGCGCGTGTGCAAGGTGGACGTGGGCGGGGCCGAACTGCTGAACATCGTCTGCGGTGCTCCGAATGCACGCGTCGGCATCAAGGTGCCCTGCGCGACGGTCGGCGCAGAACTGCCGCCGGGCGAAGATGGCAAGCCCTTCAAGATCAAGGTGGGCAAGCTGCGCGGCGTTGAAAGCTACGGCATGCTGTGCTCGGCCAAGGAACTCAAGATCGCCGATGACCACGGCGGCCTGCTCGAGCTGCCGCTCGATGCGCCGCTCGGCCAGAACATCCGCGAGTACCTGAATCTCGACGACACGCTGTTCACGCTCAAGCTCACGCCCAACCTGGCGCACAACCTGTCGGTCTATGGCATTGCGCGCGAGGTGTCTGCGCTGACAGGTGCACCACTCAAGGTGTTGAACTTCCCCGCTGCCACAGTCGGCACGCAGGACAAGCTGCCTGTGAAGATCGAGGCGAGCGACCTGTGCGGCCGCTTCTCGGGCCGCATTGTGCGCAACGTGAACACCAGGGCGCAAACGCCGCAGTGGATGGTTGACCGTCTCGCGCGTTGCGGTCAGCGCAGCGTGTCCCCGCTGGTCGACATCTCGAACTACGTGATGTTCGAGCTGGGCCGTCCCTCGCACATCTTCGATCTCGACAAGATCCACGGTGGCCTGAATGTGCGCTGGGGCAAGGTGGGCGAACAGCTCAAGCTGCTGAACGGCAACACCATCACCATCGACGACTTCCTGAAGGTTGGCGTGATCGCCGACGACAAGGAAATCGAATCGCTCGCCGGCATCATGGGTGGTGACGCCACGGCGGTGTCCGACGACACGAAGAACATCTACATCGAGGCCGCCTTCTGGTGGCCCAAGGCTGTGGCAGGGCGCTCGCGCCACTTCAATTTCTCGACCGATGCGGGTCACCGCTTCGAACGCGGTGTCGACCCCGAGCACACCGTCGAGCACATCGAGCGCATCACGCAGTTGGTGCAGGAAATCTGCGGAACGCCCGAGACGATCTGCGGTGCCATGGATGACCAGCAGCCCAACATGCCTGCACCCAAGCAGGTCTCGCTGCGCGTGGCACGTGCGGCCAAGGTCATCGGCATGCCGCTCACGCAGCAACAATGCCATGACGCGCTGGTCGGACTCGGACTGCCGACCGAGCAGGGCGATGGCGTGCTCACCGTCACGGCGCCGTCGTTCCGCTTCGACATCAATATCGAGGAAGACCTGATCGAAGAGGTCGCCCGCATGATCGGCTATGAGAACCTGCCGACCACCAAGCCGCTCGCGCCGATCAGCCCCAAGCTGCGTGCCGAAAACCGCCGAGGCCAATACGATGTGCGCCATCTGCTGGCGGGCCAGGGTTATCAGGAAACCATCAACTTCAGCTTTGTTGAGGAAAAGTGGGAGAACGAGCTGGCCGGCAACGCCCATCCGATCAAGTTGCTGAATCCCATTGCCAGCCATCTGAGCGTGATGCGCTCGTCGCTCATCGGCTCGCTCTTGCAGGTCCTCAAGTTCAACGTGGACCGCAAGGCCAGCCGCGTGCGCGTGTTCGAACTTGGCCGCGTGTTCCTGCGCGACGAAACCATCGAGGAGAGTGACACCACGGTCAAGGGCTTCCGTCAGCCGATGCGTGTGGCGGGCCTGGCCTATGGTCCGGCAAATCAGCTGCAATGGGGCGCAAGCGATGCCAAGGTCGATTTCTTCGACGTGAAGGGCGATGTGGAAGCGCTGCTCGCACCGATGAAGGTTGTTTTCGAGACGGCAGAGCACCCCGCGATGCACCCGGGCCGATGCACCCGCGTCTTGCTGGATGGCCGTGAAATCGGCTTCGTCGGCGAACTGCACCCCAAGTGGCGTCAGGGCTGGGACCTGGCCCACGCGCCCATCGTGTTCGAGCTGGATCTTGACGCCGTTCTTGTACGCGACGTCCCCGTTTTCCAGTCTGTGTCCAAGCAGCAGGCCGTGGAGCGTGACATCGCCGTGGTGGTCGCGGAGAATGTGGCCCATGCCGCCGTGATGAATGCCATCCAGGCAGGTGCCCCCAAGGGCCTGCTGCGTTCCGCCGTATTGTTCGATGTGTTCCGTCCGAAGGCAGGTTCCGCGGGCGGGTTGGCCGAGGGCGAGAAGAGCCTGGCCATCCGCCTCACACTGGGTTCGGACCATGCTGCGCTGGCCGATGCCGACATCGAGTCGGCCGTGCAGGCCATCATCCAGACCCTGGCAGGTACAACGGGAGCAAGGTTGCGATGATGATGCTCAATGACGATACCGGGATGGGTGAGTTCACTGTTGAAAGTCTCGAGTCCCCGGCGCTGACCAAGGCGCAGCTGGCCGACATGCTGTTCGAGCAGATCGGCCTGAACAAGCGCGAGTCCAAGGACATGATCGATGCCTTTTTCGATCTGATCGTCACGAGCCTCGTCAACGGTGACGACGTCAAGTTGTCGAGCTTTGGCAATTTCCAGATCCGTACAAAAGCGCCTCGCCCGGGCCGCAACCCGCGTACCGGCGAGTCCATTCCGATCGAAGCACGCCGCGTGGTGACGTTCCATGCCAGCTCGAAGCTGAAGGAACAGATCCAGGGCGATGCCAAGGAATGATGATC
This sequence comes from Diaphorobacter ruginosibacter, assembly GCF_014395975.1. Classification (NCBI taxonomy): domain Bacteria; kingdom Pseudomonadati; phylum Pseudomonadota; class Betaproteobacteria; order Burkholderiales; family Comamonadaceae; genus Diaphorobacter; species Diaphorobacter ruginosibacter. The sequence goes on from NZ_CP060714.1 coordinate 1,686,526, forward strand.
GACCGAGACGAGACCGACCGATTGCATCAATGAACGAGGAAAATGCCCGAGCGGTTCAGTGAGAATGCCTCCCCAATCACAATAGGGATGTTTTCACTGGAGTACGCTTGATAGCTTTTCCTCCGCTGATATAAATTATTCATGAGCACCGTGCTGCCCCCCATACCGGCCAAGCGTTACTTCACCATCGGCGAGGTGGCAGAGCTGTGCGGGGTCAAGCCGCACGTCCTGCGCTACTGGGAACAGGAGTTCACGCAACTGCGCCCCATGAAGCGCCGCGGCAATCGTCGCTACTACCAGCACCATGAAGTGCTGATGGTGCGCCGCATCCGCGACCTGCTCTATGACCAAGGCTTCACCATTAGCGGTGCGCGCAACCGGCTCCAGGAACTTGCACATTTCGGCAAGGCCGGCGCAGAGCAGCTTGCCGTGAGTGGCGATATGGACGCCGAGATGGCCGAGCACATCGATGCCGATGCGCTCCATGAGGATGCGCACACCTCGCAGACAACGAATGAGAATTCGCCGGCAGCGACCTCAGTCGCGGTGCTTGCTGCCGCCCCGACGCTCACCATTGCGGCCGTGCGAAAAGAACTTCAAGAAATTCGGTCACTTTTGTCTTGGGTGTGAAAAAACGCTATATAATTCAAGTCTTGTCGGCGTGTAGCGCAGCCTGGTAGCGCACTTGCATGGGGTGCAAGGGGTCGCGAGTTCGAATCCCGCCACGCCGACCATTTATATCAAGGACTTAGCTTCGCAAGGGGCTAAGTCCTTTTTCTTTTTCCTGATTTGTGCCCAACACATTGAGTTGGTAGGGCACCAGGACTAGCTTTATCGGCGGCGAGAACTCGGGCGGCTTCGCGAGTGTGGACTGACGTATGTTCCATCCTTGCGGTAGTAGCCCCGCACGTTTACAGGGCCTCCACTACCACCGCTTGGGGTGTATGAGGGCACGTATGTGGTCGGTCGGTCTAGGCATCGTGTGTGCCCTGCGACAAGCGTCCCATCCTGTCTGTAGTAGGACGATACCCAGCTACAGTTGCCTCAGGTGCCGTCTTAGCGCGTATTTCATGGAAGGTGATGCCCCGAGCCTCCAGTCCGAGTTTGGTACGAACCATCCCCCAGAGTGCCTTGAATGACTCCTTTGTGCATGGCCGAGGCGCGCACCGCGATCGCGAAGTTCAACGAGAAGAATCAGGCTTGGCGGATCTTCTCGATAGAACTTGCGCCGAGTGTGTGCGCTCGAGAAAAGCGGATCCGCGAGGCACAGGAGGGTGTATCTGACGAAGAAGCGGCGTGGTGCGCTTGCACTGGGGCAGTTCGCATGGGCGAGTGAATAACTCAACCGAGCATTCAACGTCCTGTATGACGCTTCCTGGAGTGAATGCCCGGCGCCAGCCAGCGTTGCAGGCAAGCGCTGAATACTGGCGGAGGCCGACGCGGCGCTGCCAGGGGAGCCGGTCGTGCAAGCGTCGGGCTTGCTCCCAGGCATGGTGTGGTGCGGGGCTTAGACTGCTGGTCGAATCTCAGCCACCATTGCCCTGAACGCTGCGATCAATCAACCATCGGTCTCAAGGCTGCGTAGGTAAACTTCGGCCTCATTAAATTGAGCCTCACTGAAAACTCGAACCCCTTCGCGCTCAAGTAATGCAGCCGTGACACCTTGCTCGCGAATACGGTTTCCGTTGAACCGGCCGTCGTAAATGAAACTGGAGCCACAAGATGGGCTATCTTCCTTGAGTACCGCAAGTCGAATGGCATTGCTACGGACTTGACGAAGAGCGGTATTCGCCCCATCCGAGAAAGCTTGAGACACATCGTTCCCTTCGGAGTCAACTACGCGGGCCCGTCCTGCCAAAACGGCGGTGCCTCCTCCTCCGACAATTTCTGCGGCTGGGCGTGGTATGGGCATCCCGCCAGCTACTTCTGGACAAACAGCAACAACACGGCCTTCGCGCAACCAGCGAGAAAGAATCGCGTTGTCTACAAGTTTGTGGGAGCCGTTGTAACGAACGGGGCTGCCGAGTAGGCAGGAGCTGACAAGAATCAATTCCATCGCAATTGACTTGAAATGTGCATATCAAACAGTTGCAGTTTAGCGTTGTTGAGCAAGGATTTCGTGGATCAATTTCAGGAATCCCCAGCAGTGGCGAACCTGTCCGTGAAGGGCTTGTGATATGCAAGCACGCTCTAGCCCAGCGGGCTTTTCATGCCGAGAACTGGCGCGCGAATCGAATCCTGGCAGGTCGTGAGAGAGAAGGGCGCGAAGACCTTAGACCTGCCAGCCCTAGCGCTTAAAGCAGCCATTGATTGAACTGACACAGTCCGCTGGGGCTTAAGTCAAACCCGGGGCAATTCAGGGCGATTCCCATTGTCGGCTCCCCCTCACGCCAGTGCGCGGATTGGGATGACGACTCTTTCTGGCGTGAAAGCCTACATTGGGAAGACCGGCATTAATTTTCATCGCCCCAAAGAAGGAGTCACTATGTCCAATGCAGCTGAAATCATGAGGTTGGAGGAAGAGTTCTGGCAGTCAATGGTGGATCTAGAACCTGAGAAGGCTGGCAGGCTGCTCGCTGAACACGCGGCAAACGTGTTCTCGCTGGGGATTCACCATTTCAGCCCAGCCGAATACGTAAAAATGGCCCAGGAAGGTCCCGCTAAGCTAACCTCATTCACATTCTCTAACGAGAAGGTATTTTTCCCATTGCCAGACGTAGCCGTGGCGACCTATGAGGTTGTCCAAGCTTTTGAAATGAATGGGCAAAAACAGAAGATGGCCTGCTTCGATACAACCACATGGATCAGACGCGACGGTAAATGGCAGGCTGCAGTGCATACAGAAACGCCAAGGCAGTAGGGGAAGTAGGCGCAATTTCGAGAAAACGCCATATCCCTGCAGGCATTGGGCTACGGCCATCTTCGCGGGAGCAGAGAGCCTGTACTGGGTATGGCGTTAAGCCCGTCACTTGAGCAATGTAGCCAGAATGGCCAAAGATCTATTCAGGTCCTCCCAGCTGGCGCCGCCCAGGCAGATTCGCAGGCCGCTCGCACTATCACGGGGTCGTACCATGGTGCTGTGCGGTGAGGTCAGCTTCACCCCCATTTCCATTGCTGCGGACGCGATGCGATCGGCGGCATCGCGTTTCATGGGTAGCCAGGCGTTATAGGCATCAGGGTGCCAGATAAGACCGCGAGTACTCAGGAGCGAGGCTGCCAGTCTGGATCGTCGCTGGGCCTCATGGCGCAGATCTTGCTGGATCGAAGCAATCACGCCGGTGACCAGCCATTCATCCACCACGGCGCAGGACAAGGCGGACGGAGCCATTGGCAGTTCACGCAGAAGGTCTTGCGCGGTATCGCCTAGGCTGTGGGGCAGTGTCAGCATGCCAATCTGCAGCCCCGGACCGAGCGATTTGGAAAGTCCATTCACGTGCAGGGCGATGTCGGGCGCCAGTGTTGCCAACTGGGGCAACTCTGGAGACGCCGCCGCGTACACCCCGTCCTCGATGATCCAGGCGCCCGCCCGACGGCAAATCTCGGCAATGGATTGCCGTCGAGCAACTCCCATCGTGGCAGTTGTCGGATTGTGCAGCGTTGGGGTGAGGTAAACCGCTTTTTTCTCCCGTGCCTTGATGCCTGCAAGTGCCTCGGCGAGCGCCTGCGGCACCATCCCTTCGGAATCCATCTCGACGCCTTGCATCCGGTACCCCTTGCGCCGAGCCAGGGCGATAGCGCCGGGATAGGTTATCCGTTCAGTGAGAATCAATCCTTGCCGACCGCATACAAGATCAAAGGCCAACGCCAGTGCCTGGCGTGCACCGCTGGTCAGAATCAGGCATGACGGGTCTACATCCAGGCCAAGCGCATAGAGCCAACGGGCGAGCACACGACGGTGTTCAAAATGCCCACCGGGGGGAGCGTACAGATTGAAGTGATCCTCATCGATCTTGCGAGCGATCCCTGTCAACGTTCGTGCCAGAAGCCGCGCTCCGAGTGAAGCCGGAGGTGCATTGGTTGAAAGATCGATCTGCCGATGGCTATGAGCCTCGTGAATCGCAACGAAGGTTCCCCTCCCTTTGACACTACGCGTCAGGCCTCTGCGCTCCAGGGTGGCATAGGCCTTGGTCACCGTGCCCAGACCGATCTGCAATGTCTTGGCAAGATCCCGGTGCGCGGGCAGACGATCGCCTCCCGCCAGCCGGCCTTCGATGATGTCACCGGCCAAGGCTAACGACAGTCGTTCGGCGACGTTCGCGCCCGTTTCTGCCAGATGGGGAATCCAGGGAGATTGAATGAGCACGCTCGTGGCCTCAAAAATTAAGTGTAACGTGACACTATTTGAATAATTCAATAGTGTAATGTTCATGCTGATGCTTCTGGAAAGCAGGTTTCCCTTGTGAGAAGCGCCTGGCTGCGATGCCGGGAAGGTATGGATAGCGGAATGTTTAGCCACATTACTGTCGGGGCGCGCCATCTTGGGCGAGCGGGTCACTTCTACGATGCGGTGCTCACCCCGCTTGGATTGACGCGCAGAATCGTATCGCCCGATGGAGGCCCGGCGGCCCTGTGCTGGGTCGGTGCGCAGGCCAGCTTGCCGCGCTTTTATGTCTACAGCCCTTTCAACGGCGAACCAGCAACCGCTGGCAACGGCAGCATGGTGGCCTTTCTTGCGCCGTCGATAGAGGCAGTGAATACGGCTTATGCGGATGGCCTGGCGCACGGTGGCTGTGATGACGGTGCTCCCGGGTTCCGCCCCCACTACGGCAACGGCTACTACGGCGCCTACCTGCGTGATCCAGACGGCAACAAGGTTCACATCGTCCATCGCGCGGACCTGCAGTCATAGAGCAGCAGGCGCCACGTACTTCTGGAGCACGCCATCATGATCGCAGGCCAGTTCGCACTCATCTACGGCACCTATCTCATCGCCACCGCCAGCCCCGGGCCGAGCAACATGGCCATCATGGGAACGGCCATGCGTGATGGACGCCGTCCCGCACTCGCGCTGGCAGCTGGTGTGGTTACTGGCTCGCTCTTCTGGGCGATCCTGGCGGCGACAGGTATTTCTGCCGTGCTGACTGCCTATGCACAGGCGCTTGTGGCCCTCAAAATTGCTGGAGGTCTTTATCTGCTATGGCTGGCCTTTCGCGCAAGCCAATCCGCAATGAAACAGAACCCCAACACAGATGGCGTGGGTACGGCAGGCGAGGTGCCGCGCTATCGGTCGCTCTATCAGAGGGGCGTTCTCATGCACATCAGCAACCCCAAAGCCATCCTGTCCTGGGTTGCGATCATTTCACTGGGAGTCCGCCACGACGCTCCTGCCGAAGGAGTAGCGGTGATCGTGGGTGGCTGTGTGCTCCTCGGAATTCTGGTGTTCGGCGGCTACGCCATTGTCTTCTCGACCGCCTCGACGATTGCCTTCTATGCGAAGTTAAGACGATGGATCGAAGGCGTGCTCTCGGTGGTGTTTGCGGTCGCGGGGCTGAAGCTGCTGGCTTTACGCGGTTGAAGATCCAGCCCTCTCAGTACGGCTCGCCCTCCAATGAATCCAGATACGGAATCAAACCCATGGCCCTCGCAATTCACATGGTCGATGTCTTCGGCGCTGGCGCGCTTTCGGGCAATCCACTGGCTGTCGTCATCGGTGCCGATGCTCTGGACACACAGGACATGCAACGGCTGACGCGATGGCTCAACCTTTCAGAAACGGCATTTCTGTTTGCGCCCAGACACCCGGAGGCGGACTACCGGCTCAGAATATTCACCTTGGACAGGGAGATGCCTTTTGCAGGCCACCCCACCCTCGGAAGCTGTCACGTCTGGTTATCCATCCATAACCGCCTCGAACACAAAGCGGCGATCGTCCAGGAGTGCGGTGCAGGGCTGGTGCAGATCCGGCGTGATCGAGGGCGGCTTGCTTTCGCAGCGCCACCGTTGATTCGCTCTGGTCCGCCCACCGCCGTCGAATTGGACGAAGCGCGGCAGTTGCTTGGAATTGCGGCCAGTGACATTCTGGATGCTGCTTGGATCGACAATGGTCCTGGATGGTTGGGGATCCGATTGGTTTCAGCGGAGAAGGTGCTGTCAATCGCCCCTGCCAGGCGATGGCACACCCGCGTTGATGTCGGCGTGATCGGCCCACACACCAACGACGACGAGCCTGGTTTCGAAGTTCGGGCCTTTTTCTCAGACCATCGGGGAGCCATCGTCGAAGACCCCGTTACCGGAAGCCTCAATGCCTCGTTTGCGCAATGGCTGTTTAAGACCGGGATAGCCCGCGACAACTATATTGCCGCTCAAGGCACCTGCCTGGGCAGAAAAGGCCGCATTTACCTGACCCGCGACGAGGCCGATCAGGTCTGGGTTGGCGGAGAAACGCGTACACATGTCAAAGGTGAACTGCATGGCCTTTGACAACGAGACCGGCAGTAGCCCGTTGACCTGTTTCATCGACTGTTGCGAGCCTGCAAAGGACACTGCGTCTGGTGGCTTCCTGGACGTCGTGTGACAGCACAAACGCAGTAGAAAGGGCGCATCCCGCTTTATCGGGTCTGGCCGTGACGGACAGCCAGTTCGCGTCGTCCTGCATCGCGTGATTCCATCGGCCGCGAGGGCAGGCAACCGGCTCGATGTCGAACCGCATCCTTCACTGTCGTTACACTCAAGCCCCGGCAGGGCATTGTGAACCTGTCGGGCCACCCCTCATGGCATGCAAGGCCGGCAACAGACCGGCCATGTGCTCATCGCAAGCTTGCGCCTCGACATCGGGCGCACATGCGTGACGGATGGGGGCAGGCGGCGGCACGGGTGCAACGGGTATTGCCAAGGTTCTGTGAACAGGGAACGCGGAGCGGACGCTGATGGGCGGACGTCCGCGCCATGACGGTCATAAAACGATTACTCAACTTCAGGAGACATTGCATGCAGGAAGTCACTTCCAGTCCCCCACCCCAGCGCATAGGCGTGCCGCGCGAGGTATTCCCGCTGGAAAAGCGCGTGGCCACGGTGCCGGATGTCGTGGAGAAGCTCATCAAGCTGGGCTTCACGGTGGCGGTCGAGGCGGGAGCGGGCGAGGCGGCCAACTTCAGCGACGATGCCTATCGCGCAGCGGGGGCGGAGATCATCGAGGGGGCTGCGGCGCTCTGGGCGGCATCGGACATTGTCTTCAAGGTGCGCCCGCCGAGTGCCGAGGAAGTGGGGCTGATGCGCGAAGGCGGCACGCTGATCGATTTCATCTGGCCCGCGCAGAATCCTGAACTGATGCAGCAACTGGCGGCGAGGAAGGCCACGGTGCTGGCCATCGACTGCCTGCCGCGTACCTTGAGCCGTGCGCAGAAGATGGACGCGCTGACCTCCACCGCCGGCGTCTCCGGCTATCGTGCGGTCATCGAGGCGGCCAACGCGTTCGGCCGCTATTTCAATGGTCAGATCACGGCCGCTGGCAAGGTGCCGCCGGCCAAGGTGTTCATCGCAGGCGCCGGCGTGGCGGGCCTCGCAGCCATTGGCACGGCGGCCAATCTGGGTGCCATCGTGCGCGCCAACGACACGCGCGCGGAAGTGGCCGATCAGGTCAAGTCGCTGGGCGGCGAGTTCGTGAAGGTGGACTACGAGGAAGACGGCTCGGGCGGCGGCGGCTACGCCAAGGTCATGAGCGAGGGCTTCCAGGCCGCGCAGCGCAAGATGTACGCGGAGCAGGCCAAGGATGCGGACATCATCATCACGACCGCGTTGATCCCCGGCAAGCCGGCACCCAAACTCATCACGGCCGAGATGGTGCAGAGCATGAAGCCCGGCAGCGTGATCGTGGACATGGCGGCGGAGCAGGGCGGCAACTGCGAGCTCACGGTGCCAGGCGAGGCCGTGGTGCGCCATGGCGTGACCATCATCGGCTACACGGACCTGGCCTCGCGCCTGGCCAAGCAGTCGTCCACGCTGTACGCAACCAACCTGCTGCGCCTGACGGAGGAGCTGTGCAAGGCCAAGGACGGCGTGGCCGTGGTCAACATGGAGGACGACGCGATCCGTGGCCTCACCGTCATCAAGGACGGGGAGATCACCTGGCCCGCGCCACCGCTCAAGGCTGCCCCGGCACCCGCCCCCAAGGCGGCCGCGGCGCCCGTGGAGCAAAAGAAGAGCGGCCACGGCCATGGCACGGGTGCGCCCATGTCGGCCAAGGCCCTGACCATCGTCTTCGCCATCGCGGCCGTGCTGTTCTGGCTCATCGGTGCCTATGCGCCCGCGGCGTTCCTCGGCCACTTCACGGTGTTCGTGCTGGCCTGCTTCATCGGCTACATGGTGGTGTGGAACGTGACGCCCGCGCTGCACACGCCGCTGATGAGCGTGACCAATGCCATCTCCAGCATCATCGCCATCGGCGCGCTGGTGCAGATCGCTCCGCCCGAGGCGGGCACGAACGGGAGACCCGACGGACTCATCATGTGGCTGGCCTTTGCCGCGCTGGTGCTCACGGCCGTCAACATGTTCGGCGGTTTTGCCGTCACGCGCCGCATGCTGGCCATGTTCCGCAAGTGAAGAAGAACTAGAACAAGAAGGAAACGATCAACATGTTGTCTCAATCCCTCGCTACCGTGGCCTACCTGGGCGCGGCCATTCTCTTCATCCTGAGCCTGGGTGGCCTGTCCAACCCGGAAACCTCGCGCCGCGGCAACCTGTTCGGCATGATCGGCATGGCGCTGGCCGTGCTGGCCACCGTGTTCGGCCCGCGCGTGAGCCCATCGGGCATCGCCTGGATCGTCATTGCGCTGGTCATCGGCGGCGGCATCGGCCTGTATGCGGCCCGGGTCGTCAAGATGACGCAGATGCCCGAGCTGGTCGCGCTCATGCACAGCCTGGTGGGCCTGGCGGCCTGCCTCGTGGGCTTTGCAAGCTATGTCGATACCTCCGTGCAGTTCACGGGGGCCGAGAAGATCATCCATGAGGTGGAGATCTACATCGGCATCCTGATCGGCGCCGTCACGTTCAGTGGCTCGCTGATCGCCTTCGGCAAGCTCAACGGCAGGATCGGTGGCAAGCCGCTGCTGCTGCCCGCGCGCCACTGGCTCAACCTCATCGCGCTGCTGGTGGTGATCTGGTTCGGCAGGCAGTTCCTGAACGCCCATGAGGCGGGAGCCGGCATGACGGCGCTGGTCGTGATGACGGCGATCGCGCTGCTGTTCGGCGTGCACATGGTGATGGCGATCGGTGGGGCGGACATGCCGGTGGTGGTGTCCATGCTCAACAGCTACTCGGGCTGGGCGGCGGCTGCCACGGGCTTCATGCTGAACAACGACCTGCTCATCGTGACCGGCGCGCTGGTGGGCTCCTCGGGTGCGATCCTCTCGTACATCATGTGCCAGGCCATGAACCGCAACTTCATCAGCGTGATCGCGGGCGGCTTCGGCTCGGGTGCGCCCAAGAAGGCGGCAGGCGGCGCGGCAGCGGAGCCGCAAGGCGAGGTGGCGCCGGTGAGCGCGGCCGAGACGGCGGAGATGCTGCGCGAGGCCAAGAGCGTGATCATCGTGCCGGGCTACGGCATGGCGGTGGCGCAGGCGCAGCACACGGTGTACGAGATCACCAAGACGCTGCGCGAGAAGGGCGTGGACGTGCGCTTCGCCATCCACCCGGTGGCCGGCCGCATGCCGGGCCACATGAACGTGCTGCTGGCCGAGGCCAAGGTGCCCTACGACATCGTGATGGAGATGGACGAGATCAACGAGGACTTCCCCGACGCGGACGTGGCGATGGTGATCGGCGCCAACGACATCGTGAACCCGAGCGCGCTGGACGATCCGGACAGCCCGATTGCGGGCATGCCGGTGCTGGAGGTCTGGAAGGCCAAGCATTCGATCGTGATGAAGCGCTCGATGGCATCGGGCTACGCGGGGGTGGACAACCCGCTGTTCTACAAGGAGAACAACCGCATGCTGTTCGGCGATGCCAAGAAGATGCTCGACGAAGTGCTCGCGGGGCTGAGGAGCGCATAGTCCTGTGCCCCGCGGCGCGGCGGTGAGCATGTCCGTTCCTCACTGCCGAGCCGGCGCCCGCGCGTTCGAGTTGGCGTTCGAGAAGATCGCGAGGCTGATCGCCGCCATCACCCACACGCTGATGGCGGCATAGAGCATCACCCAGCCAAAGCTGTGCGTGAGTGCCTCGCGGGCGATCTGTGCGAGTGCCTCGGGCGGCAGCGCCCCAGCCATGCCCGCGGGGGCCGCATGCAGATTCCCCGAGGCCACGCTGCCGGCCATCTCGCGCAGAGCCGCAGCGTCGAGGGAGCCGGGCAGCGCGGTCTTCAGGTGCTGCTGCACGCCAAGCACCAGCAGATACCCCATCAGGGCGATGTTCAGTGACAGCGTGATCATGCGCGCGCTCATGTCGATGCCCGAGGCCATGCCCGCGCGGGCACTCGAGACGGCACCCGTCGTGGTATTGGTGACCGGCGTGTTGGTCATGCCCAGCCCCGCGCCGGCGATCATGCATCCGGGCAGAAGGGCCAGCCAGTGGGTGTGTGCATGGCTGGTGGCGATGAACATCAGCACGAATCCGAGCCCGATGACGAACAGCCCCAGCGGTATGGCGATACGCGGCCCGAAGCGCATGGCGATGCGCTCGCCTACGGGCGGAAATACCAGGGTGGGAAGGGTGTAGGCCAGCAGCGAAATGCCCGCCGTCGCCACGTCCTGCCCCAGGGCGTTCTGGAAGTAGATCGGCAGGTAGATGATGAAGGACCAGAAGCTGAAGTTCATGCCCGCCGAACCCAGCAGCGCACCGGAGAACTGGCGCACGCGGAAAACGGAGAAGTCGAACATGGGATGCGCGACGTGCAGCTCCACCCAGAGGAACACGGCAAAGCTCACGCCCGCGACCACGATCGCGCTCAGCGCGGGCAGGCTGGCAAAGCCGGTGTCGGCACCCTGGGTCACGAAGAAGGCGAGTCCGAGCACGGCGAGAGACAGCGTGAGCATCCCCGCCAGATCGAGCTTGCGCGCGTGCGGATCTCGCGACTCCCTGACACCGGCGATTGCAAGGCCCAGCGTGAGCACGGCAATGAACACATGCACCCAGAATACCCAGCGCCAGTCGACCAGCGCGACGATCAGCCCGCCGATCAGGGGGCCGAACCCCAGCCCGATGCCCAGGATGATGCCCCAGGTGCTGAACGCGCGGCTGCGCTCTGCGCCGGACGGAAATTGATGGGACAGCACGGCCACCAGGCAGATGAGCATGGCACCGCCGCTCGCCCCCTGGAAGAAACGGCTGGCGATCAGCAGGGGCGTGTTCCAGGCCAGTCCGCACAGCAGCGATGCCACGCCAAAGAGGGCGATGCTGATCAGGAACACTCGCTTGCGTCCAAAGCGATCCGCGAGCGTTCCCGTGGCCATCAGTACGGCAACGCAGGCGATGGTGTAGGCATTCATGATCCATTGAATGTCCTTGAAATCGCTATGCAGCACGGACTCCAGGGTCGGCAGGATCACCGGCACGCTTGAAATCTCCAGGCTGAACATCAGCGCAGCCAGGCATACGGCCAGCAGTGCGATGACGTTGTTCCTGGCGTCGGGACGTTCCGCAGGGAGAGGCGTCGGGGAGAGTTCAACGTGGTTCGTCGACATGGGGTGGCTCCGGAAATGAAACTGGTGCGCGACCACACATCGATCGACGCTCCGGATCAGTTTATGGGAGATTAATTCTCCAATTGATGCCATAAAATCCCATTGAAGATGAATTTGTGGAACCAATTGGTATGAGCGCACAAGATTCCCTGCAAGGCGTTTCCACCTTTGTGCAAGTGGTGGAAATGGGTGGTTTCGCTCCCGCGGCCGAGCGGCTGGGACTGACGCGTTCCGCCGTGGGCAAGGCGGTGGCGCGGCTGGAGGCGCGCCTGGGAGTGCGGCTTCTGCAGCGCAGTACCCGCAGCCAGACACTGACGGCGGAGGGACAGATGTACTACGAGCGCTGCGTGCGGGCGCTCAAGGAGCTGGACGCCGCGGAAGTCGACCTGGACAGCGGCCGCATGGAGCCGAGCGGCCGGTTGCGGGTGAGCGTGCCCGAAGGCTTCGGGCAGCTATGCGTGGCGCCGATCCTCATGGACCTCACGCGCCTGTATCCGCAACTGCGTGTCGATCTGTCCTTCAGCGACCGCCCCGTGGATCTGATCGAAGAGGGTTTCGACCTCGCCATCCGCATTGGCAATTTGCAGGACAGCGGCGTGCTCGCAGCGCGCTATCTGGGGACGCAGCACATCAGCATCGGTGCCGCGCCTTCCTATCTCGCGCAGCGCGGGACGCCCGAAAGCCTGGACGCCCTTGCGGGACACAGCGTCATCGGCTATTCCCGGGCAGGTACGCCTGCGCCCTGGAATGCCGCCTCTGGCGGCGGACGCGAGGCCGTGCGCGTGCACTCGCAGATCAGCATGGACGACATCCAGGCCATCGCCGCCGCCGCGGTCGCGGGTTATGGCATCGCATGGGTGCCATGCTGGCTGCTCAACCGCTATGTGCAACGCGGCGAGCTGGTGCACATCCTGCCGCACTACCGTGCCCGCTCACTGGAGATCAACGCGATCTGGCCCCAGGCCCGGCAGTTGCGCTGCAAGGTCCGGGTGGCCATCGATGCGCTGGTGGCGAGAATTCCTTCCCTGCTGGAGCCCTCCTGACTGCCTACCCCGCATGTCCGGGAGGGCAGGCCCTGTGTCAGGCCATGGCGTCCAGCAGTTTCTGGGCATGGGTGCGCATGCATCCGAGATCACTGCCGATCCCGATGAAGCGGGCGCCGGCGCTTTCATAGAACCTTGCCGCATCGATGCTCGGCGCGAGCACGCCTGCCATCTTGCCGTGCGAGCGCACCTGCGCGATGCCTGCCTGGATTCGCGCTCGCACATCGGGATGGTCGGTTTGCCCGAGCAGGTCCATGTCCGCCGAGAGGTCTGCAGGTCCAAAGAAGATCATGTCCACTTCGGGCAGTGCCGCGATGCCGGCGATGGCCTCGAAGGCCTGGCAGGTTTCGATCTGGATGCCGATGGCGATCTCGTCTCCGGCGGCCTGCAGATAGCCCGCGCGTGCGCCATACCAGGCGGCACGCCCGGCGACGGACACGCCGCGCACGCCGGCAGGCGGGTAGCGCGTGGCGCTCACGATCTCGCGGGCTTCTTCCACGCTTTGCACGTAGGGGAACAGAAAGTTCTTCACCCCGGCGTCCAGCATGCGCTTGATCAGCACGCGATCATTGGCGGGTGGGCGAACCATGGGTGCGACGGCGCTGCTGTCCAGCACGCGCAGTTGCGAGACGATGTCCGGCAGCTCGTTCGGTGCGTGCTCCATGTCGAGCAGGAACCAGTCATAGGCCAGCGTGGAGAGGGCTTCGACGGCCGTCGCGGAGGTCATGGAGCACCACAGCCCCGTCAGCCGCTCTTCGGCATGCATGCGCGTGCGCAGTTCATTGATTTTGCAGACCATGGCGTTGCGTACTCCTCAATCCAACGTGATCTTGGCGGTTGCGGCAATGTCGCGCCACTGGCGCTCGTTCTTCGAGAGGAATTCCGCGAACTCGCTGGTCGAGCCCGTGGCCACCTCGTCGCCCTGCTGATTCAGGCGTTCCTTGAGCTCCGGATTGCGCATGGCCTTGTCGTAGGCCGCCTGCAGCCTGGCAATGACAGGGGCAGGCGTGCCGGCCGGAACGAAGATGCCGATCCAGCCGGTGAGGTCGAACTGCGCGATGCCCGCTTCGCTCACGGTCGGCAATTGAGGAAACGCCGCCGAGCGCTTGAGGCCCGTGGTGGCGAGGCCCTTGAGCTTGCCTGCCTCGATCTGGCTGCGGACATTCGGAATATTGGTGATCGAAAACAGCGTTTCTCCCGCGAGCATCGATGTGGTGGCCGGCGCTCCGCCCGTGAAGGGCACGTGGACAAATTCGGTGCCCGTGCGGGTCTTGAAGTACTCCCCGGCCAGATGCACCAAGGTCCCGTTGCCGGTGGATGCGTAGTTGTAGGCGTTGGGCGATGCCTTCAGGTAGCCCACGAAATCCTGGACGCTGTTGCCCTTGAATTGCGTGGAAGTGGCCAGCACGAAGGGCGAGGATGTCAGCTGGATGACGGGCGCCAGCACCTTCGAGGGGCTGTAGTCCATCTTCCTGTATACCGCCGGGGCGATGGAGATGGGGCCCACGCCCGACAGCAGAATCGTGTAGCCATCGGGCTTGGCCAGGCCGACCAGCTTGCCGCCGAGCACACCGCCGGCGCCCGGCTTGTTGTCCACGACCACCGACTGGTTCAGCTCCTTGCCGACCTCCTTGGCGGTCAGGCGTGCGACGACATCGAAGGCGCCTCCCGCTGCGAAAGGCACGACGAGGGTGATCGGCCGGTTCGGGTAGGTGCTCTGGGCCTGGGCCGAAAGGGCCAGCAGCCCGGCCAGGGCGGGGAAGGCCAGCCTGATTGCAATACGCATCTGTGTCTCCAATGTTCAATAGTAATTTTGGAGAACTATACGCAATAAATTGGAATTTTTCATTCCGTTTTCCGGAATTTGATGTGATGGGTGCATCGCCGGAAACCGAAGTGAGTGGAAGGTGTGAGCGTTGTCGTGCGTTGGCAGGCCGGTGTATGGAGGTACTTGTTGGAAAATTTGTTGTATTGAACAACAATATAGTTGTATTATGCAACTTTAGCCATGGCATGGAGACGCACATGAGCGCAGCCACTTCTGAAGTCGATTCGATTCGCGCAGCCTCCCGCGTGCTGGTCCGGGAGCTTGGCTTCATGCAGCCCACGCTTGCCGCCACCAGCTACTCTGCATCCGCTGTCCATGCCTTGCTGGAGATCGATGCGCACGAGGACATGACCTCCGCGCGGCTGGTGCAGCTCCTCGGTCTGGAGAAATCGAGTGTCAGCCGGATGCTGGCGAAGCTGATCGCGGCGGGGGAGCTCGACGAAGAGTCCGACGGCAGCGATGCGCGCGTCAAGCGGTTGCGGCTGACCGAGCAGGGGCGCAAGACGGTCGAGCACATTCACGCCTTTGGTCAATCGCAGGTGAAGAGTGCGTTCGAGCACTTGAACCGCTCGCAGCAGCAGGCCGTGGCGCAAGGGCTCTCTGCCTATGCCGGCGCGCTCAAGGCCCATCGCTTGAATGCCGTGGAGCAGCGGCCGCCCAGCCCTGTCACCGTGAGCGTGGGGTATCGGCCGGGCATGGTGGGCCGCATTGCCGAAATGCACGCGGCGTTCTACTCGGAGCATTGGGGCTTCGGGCAATTCTTTGAAAGCCAGGTGGCAACCGGCGTCGCGGAGTTTGCCGGGCGGCTGGATGAGGCCTGCAACAGGGCGTGGCTGGCCATGCTCAACGGCCGCATCGTTGGCTCGCTTGCCATTGATGGGCAGGACCTGGGGGACAACAAGGCTCACCTGCGCTGGTTCATCCTGGACGATGGCTGTCGCGGCAGCGGAGTGGGCAGGCACCTGATGGCAGAGGCCATGGCGTTTTGCGATATCCGCGGGTTCAAGGAAGTGCATCTCTGGACATTCAAGGGCCTGCATGCGGCGCGGAAGCTCTATGAGTCCTTCGGCTTCGAGCTGGTGCATGAAGTGCAGGGCGAGCAGTGGGGCGGCTCCGTCGCCGAGCAGCAGTTTGTCCGCGTCTGCAGGCCTGCATGAGCGAGGGGGTGGTGGGCGAGGGGTTTCAGCGGTCCATGCCGCGCTTTCATGGCGCTTTCATGGCGATTGTGCGGCCGTGACCGGTACCCTGGCGTTCTGTTGAGCACGCGCTGCACTCCAAACTGCCAAGGTGGGTCAAGCCCCCCCGTTCAGGGGGAACACGCCGCGCCGGTCGCATCACACTGCCACACAATTACCCATCGGCACAGTGCTGGTTGCAGGGGCGCGGGCATTCGCAGCTAGATGGCCCTGGCGCGTCCGACCCAGTAGGTGTCCCTGAGATCCCGCTTGAGCACCTTGCCATTGGGGCTTCGAGGCAACTGCTCGATGAAGTCAACGGACTTGGGGGTCTTGAGGGAGCCGAGGCGCGTCTTGCACAGGGCCATGAGCTCCTCCGCGGTGGCCTGTGCCTGTGGCTTGAGCTCCACGACCGCCTTCACCGCCTCGCCCCAGTCGTCATCCGGAACACCGATGACCGCGCAATCCTCGACACTGGGGTGGGACCAGAGCACCTGCTCGATCTCCTGCGGATAGATGTTGAATCCACCCGAGATGACCATGTCCTTCTTGCGGTCGCAGATATGTACCCGTCCCTGTTCGTCGATGAAGCCTACGTCGCCGGTATGGAGCCATCCGTCCACGATGGTCTTGGCCGTTGCGTCGGGCTGCTTGTAGTAGCCCGGCGTCACGAGGTCGCCCCGCACGCAGATCTCACCGCGTGCGCCCGTCGGCAGACGCTGGTTGTCTTCGTCCAGGATGCGGATCTGCACGAGAGGGGTTGGATGACCGCAGCTCGAGAGCACGTCGTCGGGCGCCATCGCGCCATCCTGCAAATGCTCGTCGGGTGCGAGGTAGGTACACATCATGGGGGCCTCGGCCTGGCCGAAAACCTGTGTCATGCACGGGCCGAAAACCTGGATGGCCTGCTTGAGCTTCTCCACTGCCATGGGCGCTGCCGCATAGATGAAATACCGCAGGCTTGCATAGTCCCGCGTCTCCACTCCGGGCGTGGCGAGCAGCCGGTAGATGACGGTCGGCGGCAGGAACAGCTCCGTGACGCGGTGCGCTTCAATGGCGTCCAGCAGCGACGCCGGGTCGGGCGATTCCAGCACCACGACCTTGCCGCCCCGCGCCACGGTCGGGAGCGCCGCGAAGCCTGCCGCGTGCGTGAGTGGTGCTGCGGCCAGGTTCACGGGGCGCTCGGAGTGCGGATAGTGCAGGCTCATCAGATGGGACGCCATGAAGGCGTTCACATTGCGCTGTGTGAGCTGCACGCCCTTGGAGCGACCCGTCGTGCCACCCGTCGGCGCGATGATCGCAACGGCGTCCGGGTCATGGTATGCATCGACGGGATCCGCACCGACATCGCCAAGCCAATCCTCCAGCGAGACGAAGCCCGGCAACGACCGATCCAGGCAGATCCACAATGTCAGCTTGGGCAACTGCCTTTGCAGCGATCGAACCATGTCCGCGAGATCGCTGTGGAAGATCAGCAGCTCGCAATCCATGAAATCCAGGAGGTAGGCGTTGTCCTCCTCGTTGAGCTTGGGATTGGCGGGCACCCAGGTCAGCCCCGCTCGCGCTATGCCAAAGACGCACATGAATGCGGCGGCGCTGTTGCGGCTGAGGATGGATGCCTTGGTTCCGGGCTCATATCCGGCCTGCTGGAGCTTTCGCGCGAGCCGGTAGCTGTGGCGTGCCACGTCCTCGTAGGTCCACTGCTGCCCGCCTTGCACCAGGCAGGCAGCGTTCCTGTCGATGAGCAGCCCGCGATCGAGGGAGTGCGCGTGAGTCATCGTCGCACCTCAGTCATGACGGCCATAGAGTGTCACCACGATGGCGCCACCGATGCCGGCGTTGTGCTGCAGCGCCAGGCGCGCTCCTTCCACCTGCCGGTCCTCCGCATTGCCCCGCAATTGCTGAGTCAGCTCGAAGCACTGCGCCAGCCCCGTGGCCCCGAGAGGGTGCCCCTTGGACAGGAGCCCGCCGGAAGGGTTGGTCACGACCATGCCGCCATAGGTGTTCTCGCCGTCGTCCACGAATCGCTGCACTTCGCCTTCCTCGCAGAAGCCGAGCGCCTCGTAGCTGATCACCTCGTTCTGTGCAAAGCAGTCGTGCAGCTCGCAGACATCGATGTCGCGCGGCCCGATGCCCGCGTCTTCGTAGACCTTGCGGGCCGCCTCGCGCGACATCGAGAAACCGACGACCTCCAGCATGGAGCCCGATTCGAACGTTGCGGGGCGATCGGTGGTCAGCGCCTGCGAGAGGATGCGCACGCGCGTATCGATGCCATGGCGCCTGGCGAACGCCTCGCTCACCAGCACCGCGGCTGCCGCCCCGCAGGTCGGAGGGCAGGCCATCAGGCGGGTCATGACGCCGTCTGCGATGGCCGGACTGTCGAGCACCTCCTGGGCGCTGACTTCCCTGCGGAAAAGCGCCAGCGGGTTGCGCGCCGCATGGCGGCTGGCCTTCGCACGGACTTTGGCAAAGGTATCGAGCGGCGTCCCGTAGCGTTGCATGTGCTCGGCGCCGGCACTGGCGAAGTACCGGATGGCCATCGGCAACGCGCTATCGCCCGCAAGCCGGGTGGTGGCATCGTCGAACTTGGCGAGCGGGGAGGCGCGGTCGTTCCAGTGGGACCCCAGCGCTCCGGGCGCCATTTGCTCGAAGCCGACGGCCAATACGCAATCCGCCGCGCCCGACAGGATCGCCCTGCGCGCCAGGTAGAGCGCCGTCGATCCGGTGGAGCAGTTGTTGTTCACGTTGACGATGGGAATGCCCGTCATGCCCACTTCGTAGAGGGCCGCCTGCCCGCTGGTGGAGTCGCCGTAGACATGCCCGGCGAACGCCTCCTGTACCTGGCCGTAGTCCAGGCCCGCGTCTGCCAGGGCATCGCGCACGGCCTTGGCCGCCATCTGCGTGTAGGGGGCATGGTCTCCAGGCTTGCGAAACGGCGTCATGCCGACTCCGGCGACGATTACGTTGCTCATGGTTTTCTCCTTGTGTGGGTGTCAGTCGGCCGGGCCATCAGGACTTCGGGGCCTGGGCCACGACCTGCTCGAACTTGCTCACGAGCGGTGCGTTGATCTGCTGCTTCCAGCGCTGGTAGACCTCGCGGGTCGCGTCGTTCCAGAGCACCTGCTCCTGCGCGGTGGGCTTGTAGATGTCCACGCCTTGCCTGGCGACCAGCTGCTCGTTGGCGGCCACCGTTTCGCGCACGCGCCGGGTCAGTTCCTTGCCCGCTTCCTGGGCTGCCTCACGCACCAGCTTCTGGTCCTGCTCGCTCCAGGTCTTCCAGATCGGGTTGGCCACGAGGAAGTGGATGAGCTCGTTGGACTGGTTCCAGTAGGTGATGTACTTCTGGCCCAGGGAACTCAGCTTGTAGGCGGCGAACTGCTCGAGCGTCAGGGTGAGTCCATCGATCGCGCCGGAGGCCAGTGCCGGCTGGGCATCGGCAAAGGTCATCGTGGTCGGGTTGGCGTGCATGGCGCTCATGACCTGCTGTTGCATGGGCGTTGCCACGACGCGGATCTTGAGACCCTTGATGTCATTGGGCAGTGCCACCCGGCGCTTGGAATTGATGACCTGGATGGGGCCATACTCGCCGCTTGCCAGCGGCTCCATGCCCGAGCGGCGGATCACTTCATAGAAGTCCTTGTTGAGCGCATCCGACGCGAGCACCGCATCGACGGCGCGGTCGTTCGGCATCAGGCCGGGAAGGTTGAACAGCGCGAAGTCCTTGACCGTGCCCGACCAGTTCACGGTGGTGCCGACAAGGACGTCGATCACCCCCTGGCGCAATGCCGTCAGCTCCCGGTCCTGCTGGCCCTGCACGAGCGAAGAGCCCGGGTAGAGCTTGAAGTTCAGGCGCCCCTGCGTCTTTTCCCGAACCAGATTGGCAAACCGCTCGGCTGCGAAATGCCAGTTGGTGCCCGCACCCACCACGAGCGAGAGCCGGTACTCGGCACGATATTTGGCTTGCCCCAGCGCCAGCGCGGGCATCCCGATGGCGGCTGCGCAGGCACCGGCCTGCAGCAGTTGTCGGCGTTGAATCATGTTTGTCTCCTTGGTTTTTGAAAAAAAGCTACCCGCAGGCTCAGTAGCCGACGGCCTTGGGCAGCCAGAGCGCCAGCCCGGGCCAGCACACGACGGCAGCAATTGCCATCGCGAAGCTGAGGAAGAACCAGCCCACCCATGGCAGTGTTTCCTCCACGGCCACCTGGGACAGGCGGCATGCCACGAGCAGGTTGACGGCGAGCGGCGGTGTGAACTGGCCGAGAGCGATCACCATCGTGACCAGCACGCCGAACCAGACCGGATCCCAGCCGAACAGCTTGATCAGGGGAACCAGCAGGGGCAGGAACACCATGAAAACGGACACGCCATCCAGGAACATGCCCACGAGCTTGAGCACGACCAGCACCACGATCAGCGTGAAGAGACTGTTCCATCCGCTTTCGGAGAACCAGGCCACGATGGGGTCGACGATTCCCAGCGTCTGGATGCAATAGGCAAAGATGCCGGCCAGCCCGAGGATCACCAGAATGACGGCAGACACCACGGCGGCTTCGGAGAAGATGTCGTATAGGTCACGCCAGCCGATGGTCCGGTGAATGAACAGCCCGAGGCCCAGCACATAGACGGCGGCAACCACGGCGGCCTCCGTGGGCGTGAACCAGCCGGCGCGCATTCCGCCCAGGATCAGCACGGGCGTGACCAATCCCCAACTGGCCTCGCGCAGGCTCTTCCAGAACGGCGGGCGAGGCTCCTGCGACTCGGCCTTGCCGAATCCATGGCGGCGGGAAATCCACCATGCCGGAACGATCAATGCCAGCCCCGCCAGGACCCCCGGCACCATGCCGGCGGCGAACAGCTCGGGCAGCGAAACGCCCGGCACCAGGATGCTGTAGATGACGAATGCCAGTGATGGCGGAATGAGGATGTCGGTCGCCGTGGCCGAGCCGATCACGGTGGCGGAGAACGCCCGCGGATAGCCCGCCTTGGTCATCGCTCCGACCATCACGCTTCCGATGGCGGCCGCCAGCGCCGCGCCAGAACCGGAGATGCCTCCCAGGATCATGGCCACCACGATGACGACGATGGGCAGCATCCCGGGGCCTCGGCCCAACACCGCCGTGGCGAAATTGACCATGCGCTGGGCCACGCCGGACCTGTCGAAGGCGGCCCCCACCAGCACGAACATGGGCAGGGCCAGCAACGGATACTTGCCGATGCCCGCTTCAAAATTCTGCTGAACGGTGAACAGCCCGAACCAGGGCATTTCAAGACCGGTCATGACGACCGCGATCGTGCCGCTCACGCCCATCGCGATGCCGATGGGAACGCCCGCCAGCATCAGGAAGACAAAGCCAAGGAGCAGGATGGCGCCGATCATCGGAGCACCTCTTCCTGCGCCGGGGCACGCAAGCTCTTGAGCTGCCGCAGGCCGGAGGCCCAGGTGCGAGCCACGACATAGAGCGCGAGGGGCGGAAGCCACACCGTGTACCACCACCGGGGCACGCCCAGCCCTGTCGTGGTTTCCTCGAAGGTGAACTCTTGCCATCCGGCGCGCATCATCAGGACCGCGAGCAGCAGGAACATCGCCAGGGTGCAGAGCATGCTCAGCCAGACCAGCAGCCGGCGCACGGGCGGGGTTGCGCGTTCGTAGAAGAACTCGATGCGGATGTGCCCGTCCCGTGCGGAAGCCACGGCAGATCCCGCGAGCGTCAGCGCCAGCAGCAGGAACACCGAGATTTCCTCGGTCCACGCGAAGGACTGGTCCGTGAAGTACCGGACGACGACGTTGATCAGTGTGATCAGTACGAGTGCAATCAGCACAATCGCACCGATATGAGTTTCAATGCTGCGGCTTGGGGCGCTGCTGTCCCCGGGCGCGGTGCGCGCCACGGGGGCAGTGTCTCTCTGTCGGTTATCAGTCATTCGGTACCAAACATGTTTGTTTGGTACTATTTGAATGAAATAAAAGTACCGAGTCAATTGATTTGGTACTGTTTTGGAGCAAAGCTCGGGAATCTACTTATGTCATCAAGACGCTCGCAGGAAGAATTCCTGTCCGACCTTTTTGAACTGTTTCGTGTCGAGGGCGTATCGGATCTGACGGTGGGCGAGATCGCCCGGCGCCTCAGCTGTTCGCGCAGCCGGCTCTACTCGGTGGCCGAAACCAAGGAGGACTTGTTCCTGGCCGTGGCGCGCCGGCACCTGAATTCCCTGCTGGAAGAGAGCGATACGCTCCGGGCAAGGGAGGGCGACGTCGTGGAGACGATCACGCAGTACCTCGACATCGGTGTGCGCGCATCGGCCTTGCTCGGCGTTCCGTTTCTGCGCGATCTCGACGCGTCGCGCCAAGGTCGCAGGTTGTTCGACAGCTACCAGGAAAAGCGAGGCCACGGGCTTGCCAAGCTGGTGGAGCGGGGGGTTGCGCAAGGTGTGTTTCACCCTCGCCACGCCACCCTGGTCGCCGAAATTCTGATGGGCGGCGCATTGCGCATCCGGCGCACACGGTTTCTCGCGCGGGCCGGTCTGACGCTGGAAGAGGCGTTCTCGGAGTTTTATGAACTGCTGCTCCACGGGCTGATGAAGCCGGGCCGTGGCAAGGAGCACGGCTCGCCGCAGAGCTGGAAGCTTCCTGCGCTGCCTGATGCCGTGGCGAGAACCTCAATTAGCTCCACGGACGACGCCGACGCCGATGCCGATGCCGACGGAATCACGGAATTGCTGATCAAGGCATCCGTGCGCCATTGAGGATCGGCGCTACGGTACATTGCAGCCGTGCTCCCATCAGGCCTGACTCTCCATGCGCGACCTCAATGACTTGTACTACTTCGTCCAGGTAGTGGACCATGCCGGCTTTGCCCCGGCCGGCAGGGCCCTCGGCATGCCCAAGTCCAAGCTCAGCCGCCGCATTGCGTTGCTCGAGGAGTCGCTGGGCGTGCGCCTGCTGCAGCGTTCGAGCCGGCGCTTTGCCGTGACCGAGATCGGCCAGGAGTACTACCAGCGCTGCCAGGCCATGCTGGTGGAGGCTGAATCGGCCCAGGAGGTCATAGACCGCACGCAGGAGGAACCCCAGGGCGCGGTGCGCCTGAGCTGTCCGCTGGCGCTTCTTGATTACCAGGTGGGCGACATGCTGGCGCGGTTCATGGTGCAGTGCCCGCGCATTCAGTTGCATGTGGAGAGCACCAACCGGCGCGTGGATGTGATCCGCGAAGGCCTGGATCTGGCCCTTCGTGTGCGCTTTCCTCCTCTGGAGGACAGCGGCCTGGTGATGAAGACCCTGGGCGAGAGCACCCAGTTCCTCGTGGCAAGCCCCGGGCTGGTGGAGGCCATGGGCGGAATGCCGCAGCTCGCCGACCTGTCGCAGTGGCCCAGCCTGGGCGATGGTCGGCTGCAGCGCAGCGAGAGCTGGCAATTGCTGGGCCCCCAGGGGGCGGCTGCCGAGGTGCGCTATCAGCCGCGCATGGTCTGTGAAGACCGTATCGCCCTGCGCCTGGCCGCATTGCACGGAGTTGGCGTGGTCCAACTGCCGGCCATGATGATCCTGGACGACCTGCGCAGCGGGCGCCTGGTGGACGTGGTGCCGGGCTGGAAGCCGCGGGCGGGCATCGTCCATGCGGTGTTTCCGTCGCGCCGTGGCCTGTTGCCCTCCGTGCGGCTGCTGCTCGATTTCCTCGGCACCGAGTTCGAGGCCCTGCAGGCCGAGATTGCGAGCGCTTGAGCCGGGCAGGCCATCAGCGTTCACCATGGTGAACGCTGATGGCAAAAACAGCCTACTATTCAATGCAGCGTTGCGCTTCTACAGTTGCTTCCAACACATACGCAGGTCCTTTTCGGTGCTTGCGCAGTTCAGGAGAAGTCAATGAAGAAGGTCACGCAAGGAATCTACAGCGCTCCCGAGCAGCATTGGGTCGGTGATGGCTTCCCCGTGCGTTCGCTGTTCCACTACAGCCAGCACGGTACGCAACTCAGCCCGTTCCTGCTGCTGGACCATGCGGGGCCGCATCAGTTCACCCCGACCACGCAGCGCAGGGGCGTCGGCCGCCATCCGCATCGCGGCTTCGAGACGGTCACCATCGTCTACGAAGGGGAGGTCGAGCACCGCGACTCCACCGGGGCTGGCGGCGTCATCGGCCCCGGTGACGTGCAATGGATGACCGCTGCCGGCGGCATCCTGCATGAAGAGTTTCACTCGCCCGCCTATGCGCGGCGCGGCGGCCCCTTCCACATGGTGCAGCTGTGGGTGAACCTGCCGGCCCGCATGAAGATGCAGGAGCCCGGCTACCAGGCCATTGCCTCCGGGCAGATTCCCGACGTGCCCCTGCCTGGCGGTGCCGGCAGTGTGCGTGTCATTGCCGGCAGCTTTGAGGGCCATGCCGGCCCGGCACGCACCCGCTCGCAGCTCAATGTCTGGGACCTGCGCCTCGCCGCCGGCAGGTCCGCCGTGCTCGACCTTCCGCCGGGCCATGTGCTGGCCGTTGTGGTGCTGCTGGGCTCCGTGCTGGTCAACGGCCACGATACCGTGCGTGCCGACCAGTTTGCACACCTGGGCGCACAGGGATCGCAGGTGCTGCTCGAGGCACATAACGACAGCATGCTGCTCGTGCTCAGTGGCCAGCCCCTCGCGGAGCCCATCGTCGGCCATGGCCCCTTCGTGATGAACAGCGAAGACGAGATCCGTGCCGCCGTGTCCGATTTCCACGGCGGCAGGTTCGGCCAGATCCACGCCGTGCCCGCCTAGGAACCACGCGGGGCCGGCATGGGGCCGGCCTCCGCTGCAGGTTGCTTCTTTCTTCATCGCCCATCGCGCCTTGTGCATGTCACGAGGCCGGGGGAACGCTTTGCCCATTTTTTTCGGAATAGACACATGAACGCCAAACTCTCCGCTGCGGCCGCCGCCATTCTCTGGGGCTTCACTTACGTATTGACCACGACCTGGCTGCCGCCCCATCCGCTGTTCCTCGCCGCCTTCCGGGCGCTCGGAGGAGCCCTGGTGCTGCTGGCCATCGTCCGCTGCATGCCGCCGCGCATCTGGTGGGGGCGGATGGCGGTGCTGGGCACCTTGAATGCCGGCCTGTTCTTCGGACTGTTCTTCGTTGCAGCAACCCGCTTGCCGGGCGGCGTCGCTGCGATCTTCCAGGCGCTGACGCCGCTGGCGGTGATCTTCATCGCCTGGGGCCTCCTGGGTGCACGTCCCACGGCCACCAAGGTCGGCTCCGTGTTGCTGGGCGCTCTTGGCGTGTCGCTGGTCGTGCTCTCCAGCCATGCGCAGCTGGATCCGCTGGGCATGGCCGCAGCCATCGGCAGCATGCTCTCCATCGCCACGGGCGGCGTGCTGCTGAACAAATGGGGCCAGCCTCCCATGCCCTTGCTGGGATTCACCGGCTGGCAGCTGTTGATCGCGGGCGTCGAGCTGACCGTGGTGGCTGTGCTGGCCCAGGATGCTCCCGCACAACTGGATGCTGCCAACGTACTGGGCCTGGGCCTGCTGGCCGTGGCGCTGACCGCCGTGCCGTTTGCGCTGTGGTTCGGGGCCATCGAACGGGCCGGGGCCGTTGCCGTGGCTCCCTTCATGCTGCTGGTGCCCGTGACTGCCTTTGTGCTCGATGCCCTCGTCAAGGGCGTTCAGCCCTCGGGACTGCAGGTGGTTGGCGCGGCCGTGGTGATGGGCGGGTTGATGCTCAGCCAGAGAGCCGCAGGCAAGCCCGGCAACAAATCCACCCGCCATGTGAACAACACCGTGGCGCACGACTGACACCTCATCGCCATCGACCGGGCATCCGTCCTCTGGCCTGCGCTTGGCTGGAGGCATGCATTCAGACATCCGTTTCCCCGGTCCCGCAAGGACCGGATCTTCCCGCCCCCCGGGGCTTCCACGCTCTTTTCAGGAGATTTCCATGAGCAACCAACCCTATGTTCGCCTCGACAAGGACAACGCCGCCGTACTGCTGGTGGACCACCAGGCAGGCCTGCTGTCATTGGTTCGCGATATCGACCCCGACAAGTTCAAGAACAACGTGCTGGCACTGGCCGACATGGCCGAGTACTTCAAGCTGCCCACCATTCTGACCACCAGCTTCGAGAACGGTCCCAATGGCCCCCTGGTGCCCGAGCTCAAGGAGAAATTCCCCAAGGCTCCCTACATCGCGCGCCCCGGCCAGATCAATGCCTGGGACAACGAGGACTTCGTCAAGGCCGTCAAGGCCACGGGCAGGAAGCAGCTCATCGTCGCCGGCGTGGTGACCGAAGTCTGCGTGGCGTTCCCCGTGCTGTCGGCATTGGCGGAAGGCTTCGAGGTGTTCGTGATCGCCGATGCCTCGGGCACCTTCAACAGCATGAGCCAGCAGGCGGCCTGGAGCCGCATGGAGCAGGCCGGTGCCCAACTGATGACCTGGTTTGGTGCAGCCTGTGAACTGCACCGCGACTGGCGCAACGACATCGAGGGCCTGGGCACGCTGTTCTCCAACCATATTCCGGACTACCGCAACCTCATCACCAGCTACAACACCTTGACCGGCGCAAGGTAAGACGGCCAGACGCCCCGCCGCGGCAATGCCTTGCGGCGGGGTGGGGCAGGCGTGATGGGCGAACGAAGGAGAGTGCCATGCAGAACACGGTCGAGGTGGTCAACTCGCATGGTGATGTGGTCTTGCGTACTGCCAAAGACGCTGGTGGCGCAATCGGATACTTCGAGCCAGCAGCCTTCGGTTGTGCAACTGCCATGTCGCCATGTCGAAGGAGATTTCTAGCGCGCTGATGCGACTCCCGACGAAGCCAGATGAGAAACCTCGCGCATCCAGTCGATGAATGTCCGGACCCGTAGCGATTCCTTGCCCCTGGCGACGGCAACCGAATAGCTGCCTGTCGTGATGCGCTCCGCGAACACCGGATGGAGGGTTTGGCTGTCGAGAAACGACTTCACGAAGATCTCGGGGACGATGCAAATGCCCAGTCCCTGGGCCGCGGCCTGTATCGCCAGTACGGTGTTGTCGAAGAAGAGCGTGGGCTCCAGGCGCAGGCCGCTCGACCCGGAAAACGCATCCCAGCGATTCCACAAGTCCGGCCGCGATTTCGCGCCAATGCGTGGCATGCCCTCGATCCAGCGGCGCCTGGCGTTGGCACCCTGTCTTCTCGATGGCAGCAATGCGGGGCTGGCCACCATGACGGAATGCTCGAGCATGAAGTCTTCATGCGGAAGTCCCCGCAACTCGGAGGGATCGCGGCGGATGAAGACCTGTGCGGACGTTGAGGGGTCGATGTCGCCGTCCGTCGTTCGCACCTGTACCTGGATGTGGGGATGCCGTTCGCTGAACCCTCGCAGTTGTGGAATGAGCCAATGCATCGCCAGGGTCACGCTCGTATCCACCAGAACGTGGGTTGTCCGGGGATGCGTATTGCCTTCCACGGCTTCGACCACCGCAGCCAGCTTGTCGGCCACCCGTCCATACAGTTGGCGACCCGCCGGAGTCGGTAGGCAATTGATACCGGCGCCGCGCTCGAACAGTGGGTAGCCGACACGCTCTTCCAACTGCTGTATCTGCCGGCTGATGGCACCGGGCGTCACGCACAGGGCCTGCGCCGCCTGCCGGAACCCGCCCTCTCGCACGGCAACGCAGAAGATGTGCAAGGAGTTGAGCGGTGGTC
The DNA here is from genome assembly GCF_014395975.1 of Diaphorobacter ruginosibacter. Lineage (NCBI taxonomy): Bacteria > Pseudomonadati > Pseudomonadota > Betaproteobacteria > Burkholderiales > Comamonadaceae > Diaphorobacter > Diaphorobacter ruginosibacter. The sequence continues at coordinate 1,713,824 of NZ_CP060714.1, forward strand.
GGGAGGGCATGGGTACTGGCTGCAAGTGATGAAAGGTGTTGACTGAATATCAACACATTATGGCGAAAAAGTCGTTTGCCAGCGTGTCGGTGGCATCACACACTCGTCACCTCAACAGCAGCAGTGGGCAGGCCGACAGCGATGGACGAGAAGTATCTTTTGTTTGTGACGATGGTCCTCATCACCGTCGCCAGCCCGGGGCCTGGCGTTCTGATGACGCTGGATAACGCCATCGCATGCGGATGGCGCACTGCGATGTATGGCGTGGCCGGCCTCGCGGTCGGTGCGGCCCTGATGGCAGGGCTCTCGTCGGCCGGAGTCGGCCTCCTGGTGAGATCGTCGCCCGCGTTGTTCACCACGATGAAGTACTGCGGGGTTGGATATCTGCTCTATCTTTCCTGCAAGGCCTGGAATCGCCAGCCATCGCCATCGGCCCATGGCCCACGGCCGCAGGGTTCGGAGAGCGTGGGCGGTTGGGGCCTGCTGGTTCGTGGCGTGCTGCTGCAGACGAGCAATCCGAAAGCACTCCTGTTCTTCCTGTCGATTCTTCCGCAGATGGTCGAGGGCAAGAATGCCCAGGGCTCCTCTGCGGACCGGCTGATCATCGGCATTGCGACGTACTGCGTGGCGCTGCTGTTGATTCATGCCACTTATGCCGGTGCGGCTGCCAAGGCGAGGACATGGCTGGCCACGCCGTTCGCGTCGCGGCTGCTTTCGCGTGTGAGCGCGGTGGTGTTTGCAGGCTTCGCAGTCACGATGCTGATGTTTCAGCTGTGAGGTTCGAGTCAAGAAGCAGCAGGTCGCCAGCCGGGCACTTGCTAGACGAATCTGAATTCGAAGTGGCCGAGTCGCCCGTAGTCCGCATGGAACTGGTCGCCCCGCTGTGCTGCCACGGGGCGCGTGAAGGACCCCGCAAGCACCAGCTGGCCCGGCTCCAGTGCTTCGCCCCAGGGCGCGAGCTTGCCTGCCAGCCAGGCCACACCTACGGCCGGATGCCCCTGTATGCCGGCGGCCAGCCCGGTCTCTTCGACGACACCGTTCTGGCGCAGCACGGCGCCGCACCACGGCAGGTCGATGTCGTGGGGCGAGACCTTGGCGCCGCCCAGGATCACACCGGCGTTCGCGGCGTTGTCGGCAATCGTGTCGAATACCTTGCGTATGGCCCGGCTGTCCCTGTCGTGTTGTTCGATGCGCGCGTCGATGATCTCGATGGCCGGCTGCACATGGTCGGTTGCATCCAGCACCTCCTGCACGGTGAGACCGGTCCCGTGAAGGCGCTTCTTGAGGACGAAGGCCAGTTCCACTTCCACGCGCGGGGCGATGAAGCGGCTGGAGGGAATGTCTCCCGGCTCGAAGAACATGTCGTCGAAGAGGGTGCCGAAATCGGGCTCCGTGATCTGGCTGGCATGCTGCATGGCACGCGAGGTCAGGCCGATCTTGCGGCCCACGATGGTGCGCCCCTCGGCCACCTTGGTCCTCATCCATGCGCGTGAAATGGCGTAGCCGTCGGCAATGCGCATCTCCGGATACCGCTTTGAGAAGTGCTCAACCTGCACGCGTGACCGCTCGCTGGCATGCAGTTCGTCGGCAAGCTGCCGGATGGTCTGATCGGAAAGGGTCGTGCGCTCCATGCTCACTCTCCCGATGCGGCCTGTTCGGCGAGCAGGGCTTGCGGCTGCTGCGCCCGGGTGGGCTCATCCCCCCCTTTCCGCCACTGCTGCACGGAGGGAATCAACAGCTTGAAGGGTTCATGGATGCGCGTGTACCAGCCCGGGTTGTGAAGCCGGGCGACCAGGTCCAGGGGCAGGGGGTCGAAATGCATCTTCTCCAGGTCGAGGATCGCGCGGTCATCGATATGCGCGCCGACGATGTCTGCGAGCACCAGCAGGCGTCGTCCGTCGATGTCGATGATCTGGCGGGTCCGGCATTCATAGGAAGCCGGGCTCTCCTTGATGCGTGGCACGCTCACCAGCCGTGATGCCTCCAGCTCCAGGCCCGCTTCCCGCGATTCATCCACGTCCGAGTCGAAGTCGATCGCGGTGATGTTCATGCGCTCCATGGAGGGGTAGGACACGAGGTTCACGACGAACTCGCCGGTGGCGGCAATGTTGGATGCCGTGTCCTTGAGCTTGTCATCGCGTGAACCGATGCTCACGGTCAGCAAAGGCGGGTCTCCCGACATCAGGTTGAAGAAGGAAAACGGCGCCACATTGATCTGGCCGTTCGCAGCGCGCGTGGAGATCCAGGCGATGGGCCGGGGAATGATGGTGGAGTGGAGCAGGTTGTTGCGGTGCTCGCTGCTCAGGTCGGACATTGGAAAGTACATGATTCGGGATTCCGTTTGCGGTTTGGTATTCAAGACTTAAAGTACGATTGGCGTACTTGTTGGGTTCAACTTTCCTGCTGCGGGCCGCCGCACGTCAACAGGTGATGGCGCCACCGCGAAATGTGCGGATGGCTCTGATACGATTCCTCGATGACAGCTCACTCTTCGTCCTCCTCGGTTGCGTCCGCCGAGCGCAGCGCAGCAGAAGCCGCAGCGCCCCATCTCGAACTGATGAGGCAGACCAGCCCCTCCGCGCTCCGGCGCAAATCCGCATCGGTGGGCCTGCTGCTGCTCTGGTTGAGTGACGACGTGCTTGTGCACCTCAACAAGCAACTGGCGCCGCATGGCATGTCGGAGAAGAAGTTCGACATCCTGATGCTCTTCGGGCTGGCCGAGCGCGGGCTGCTGGACGTGAGCGTGCTCACCCCGAGCTACATTGCCGAGTACTTCGACGTCACGCGCTCCAGCGTCACGGGGCTGCTCGACTGGCTGGAAGTGCGCAAGCTGCTGGCACGCAAGTCGCATGCGGAGGACCGCCGCAGCCTTGTGCTGGAGCTCACCCCCACAGGGCGGCAATTGCTCAACGATGCGCTTCCCGACTTCTGGAGTGGCTGCGAATCGCTGGTCGCAGCCCTGACGCCGCAGGAGATCGCGGTGTTCCAGGGCCTGCTGGCCAAGATCTGGAGCCATCTGAAGGGACACGGGGCAGCCGGGGCGCAAGAACCTGCCAAGGCGCGATCCAGGCGTTGACATGGCGGCTTCCGGCTCGGGGCATCCGTTGGGCAGGTGGCGCTATTCAGCCGTTTGACGCAGCGCTTTCCTTGGCAATCCCGGGCCTGCGCTCGTTCTTCTGGTGGATTTCCACCATGTTGCCGGCGGGATCGTGGATGAAGAGCTGCTTGAGGCTGGGTGATGCCACGTTGTCCAGCGTGAAATATTCGACACCGCGCGCGATGAGCTCCGCCTCGGCTGCCAGGACATCCTCGACCGCCAGCGCGATGTGGTTGTTCACGGGATCCTTGCCCGGTCCCTTGGCATAGGGCGAAGGACCGTCACTGCCAAGGATGTGGACCTGCGTGCCATTGGGCAGGTTGATCCAGTAGCCATGAATGCCGGGAATGTTCCAGCGCGTCGCGTCCTGCGGCAGTTGCAGGAGGCCGGCGTAGAAGTCGCGCATCTCCTCTGCGACGGCATTGGTGACGCCAAAGCCGACGTGATGCAATTCAAGAACCTTGATGGGCATGTTTTTTTCCTTCCTGTCGATGATGGAGCAGGCTCGTCGTGGAGCTGCATTTTGTTTGTCATGTTGATAGTACGTTAAACGAACTAAATTGACAAGCATCACGGATGTGAGGGAATGCCTGGGGAGAAGGTGAGGGCCGTGGTGCCGGACGGGAGTGGTGCGCGAACGATGCCCGATGCGACCGGGCCTGCATGGTGGTGGCAGTTCGTTTTCGCATGTGGATTCTTCGGGGGCGTGAAAGCACGGCAACGCACCTGCCGCCGATGCATGGAGGTCCTGGCGCGCACCACGGCGCCAGGCCCCCGGTTGCCGGTTATTGAGGCTTGATGTCCGCAGCCTTGATGGTTTCACCCCACTGCTTGCGGTCGTTGGCCAGGTATTTCACGAAGTCCGCGGACTTCATGCCGACCACGGGCTGCGAGCCCAGCACGGCCATTCTTTCCGCCGTGGATGCGCTCTTGAGAACATCCTGCACGGCGTCGAAGTAGGCCTGCTGGATGTTGGCGGGCGTGCTGGCGGGCAGGAAGAGACCCTGCCAGGTGGGCATGTCGAAGCCCTTGATGCCTTGTTCCTGCAGCGTGGGCACGTTGGGCAGCTGCGGTGCGCGCTTGGCGGTGGTGACGCCCAGGGCCTTCACCTTGCCCTCCTTCACGAGCGAGGCAGCGGTGGTGATGTTGTCCACGGTCATCGCGATGTGGCCACCCATCAGGTCGGTGATCACGGGCGCGGCTCCCTTGTAGGGTACGGCGGCCATCTTCACGTCCATGCGGTGCAGCATGGCTTCGGCGATCAGGTGGTTGGAGATACCGATGCCCGCGATGCCGTAGCTTGCCGACGGCGTGCGCTGGATGTAGGCCTTCAGCTCCGCGATGTTGCTGGCGGGAATATTGGTATTCACGATGACAACGTTGGGCTGCGTGGCCAGCATGGTCACGGGCGCAAAGCTCTCGGGCTTGTAGTGTGTGACGGCGGGGTTCAGGTCGAACGTGATCGCCATGGAGCCCGCCGCACCGATACCCAGCGTGTAGCCATCGGGTGTCGATGTGGCCAGGCGCTGCGCCATGATGTTGCCGCCTGCGCCGGGAACGTTGTCCACCACCACGGGCTGGCCCAGCTTCTGGCCCAGCTGCTCGCCGATGAGGCGTGCGAGTGTGTCGGCGGAGCCCCCGGGCGCGAAGCCCACGAGGAGCTTGACGGGACGTTCCGGCTTCCATGGCGCCTGGGCCTGGACGGCCCCGGTGCCGAGCAACGCGGCGGCCGCGATGAGGGTGGAATGGGTGAGGAGTTTGCGGCGTTGGGTGCTGAGCATGATGGGTATGGAGGAGTGAGGGCTGGCGGAGGAGAAAGAAAGGAAGGAAGGAAGGGAGGAGGGCGGTCGGACGTCAGGCGAGAATCTGTCCTAGCGTGTGCGCCACGATGTGGTTCGACAGCAGGGTGGGGCGTCCACTTGCCTGCGCAACCTGGCAGCGCATGGCTTCGGTGTAGCCCATGCAATGCATGACGATGAAGTCGCAGTCGGCGAGCGCGCGGCCCGCGCGGCTGAAGGCCTCCGCTGCGCGCTCGGGGTTGTTTTCGTAGGGCGACGCGTAGTCGAGCTGCAACTCGCAGGACAGCGGTTCGGCAAGGTGGAAGGTCGCGAGCTGTTCCTTGAGCGGTACGATCGCCCCTGCCTTCCGGGCATGCCGCGCGAGTGCCGCCATGGTCTGGTCCACGAGTTGCTGGGGCTCGACCATGAATGTCTTCAACTGGGGAAGCGCCGTGCCCGTGCAGAGCGGAACGAGCACGTCATAGCCCGCGTCGTCCGCCTCGCGCATCACGTGGGCCAGCCGTTCCTCGGTGGCATGCTTGTCGAGCGTGATCGAGCCGCCGTCGCGCAGCCGCGTTGCAAAGCAGTGCTGCCCCTCGCGAGGAGCAAGGGCCTCGCGCTGGCCGTCGTCGAGTGCGTCCAGCGCACCGAATTCATCGATCTGCACATGCGCGCCGAGCAACGCGCTCATGGCGGGCACCACGTCGCTGCGAGGTGATTCGCCGATCGTGAAAAAGGCCACCCGCCTGGGTGCCGGCCGGGCGCTGTTCATGCTTCCCGCCCCACGGTCTGAAGATGCGCGAGCGAGCCATAGCGGGCCTGCAACTGTTGCCAATGGTCTTCGTTGAAGAAAGCGAGCTTGCGTTCGCCGAACAGCTTGGCAACCTCGACGCAGAAGCGCATGGCCACGTCGGTATCCCATGCATTGGTGGCACCGGTCGCGCAGCCCGGCACGGTGGTCTGCGCGGTGATGGCCACGCCGACCACGGGCGCGGGCGTGACGATGGCCGGCTGCATGATCGAGTTCACATGCGGCAAACCGTTCTCGTAGGGTGTGATGTCCTGGGTCGTGAGCGGAAGCGTCACGGGCAGCTCGCCGCTCACCCAGCCCATAACGTCGAGCAGCATGTCCGGGATCGGCAGCAGCCAGCCCTGCTTGGCGACCGGCGTGAGTGCTACTCCGCGATGGTTCACCAGGCGATTGCCGCGCGATGTGTCGATCGAAAGGATGGCATCCATGCGCTGGCTTACCTCATGCATCATCATTTCGCGCATCGGGAATGGCGACTTCATGAACGGCACGGGATGGTTGGGGCGCGTGCCCGCGCGAGGACAGATGTGGGTGTGGATCAGCACATTGGCGGGCATCGTGTCGCCGTTGCGTGCCATCTCGAGCATCTTTGCCGCGCTCGCCAGCGCAACCACCGCACCGTCGCTGTCCGAGACCAGGCCGCTGACCGTGGGGCGTGCGCCAATGCCACCGAGGCGGCCGACGATGCCGAGCCTGGGGGCCTCCCGATCGAGGCCAGGGATCTCGATGCTGATGAAGTCGGTGGAGACGTCGCCACGCGCATGGCGAGTGACCGTGATCTCGCAATCGCCGATCGCGCGCAGGTGCTGCGCAACGTCTTCACCGGTCACATGGGCGGACGACAGCAGTTCGATGATGGAGGAAACTTGCTTCATGGTTCTCGTGCAGTGTTCGGGGATCTTGAATTCATGCCATGGCGAGCGGCCCGGCGGGCAGCCAGCGCGGCGCTTCGCTGCCGAGGAAGTGGCGCGCACCGGCGTCGCCCAGCAATCGGTACTGCGTGCCCTGCACCTGCAGGCCCGTGCCTTCCGGCAATCCGATCACGCGCATGCCGGGTTGCTTGAGCGTGTACTCGCGCAGGCGCTGCTCTCGCGTTTCTCCGCGATGGCCCGCGGGATGCGCGTCGGTGTAGTGCGCGTTGATCTGGAACGGCACGAAGCCCAGCGCATCGAAGCCCTGGGGATCGATGATCGGCATGTCGTTGGTGGTGCAGATCGTCGGGCAGGCGACGTTGGAACCGGCACTCCAGCCCATGTAGGACGCTTCGCCCGATTGCACGCGCTCGCGGATCGCGGCGAGCAGCCCGGTACGGCGCATCTCGCCGAGCAGCGCGAAGGTGTTGCCGCCACCCACGAGGATGTGGCGCGCCTTGCGCACGGCCGTCACGGGGGCGTCCATGCGGTGGACGGAACGCACCGTGAGCAGCGGCGCGAGGGCATTGGCGACCAGGGTCTCGTACTCGTCCCAGGTGCGCGTGACACCCGCGAACGGGATGAACAGCGCGTCGCCCGAGGCGTCATGCTGGCCGGCCCATTCCTGTACCCAGGGCAGGGCGTGCGTGAGGTACCCAGCATCGCTGGAGGAGTTGCTGAGGAGCAGAAGATTCATGGTGTCTTTCTCGTTCAAAGTTCGGTGTCGGTGCGCCAGAAGGGATCGCCGATCCGGCGACCGAGCGTTCCTACCTCCAACTGCACCAGGCGGCTCCAGCGCTCGATCTGCGACGCGGAGGGCTTGAGGCTGGAGACGAAGGAAACGCACAGGCCCCGCAGTTCGCCGTCGACCGGATTGCGCACAGCCGCGGCGATTGCCCCGACACCGGGGATGGGGCCGTCGATGACGACGGCGTGGCGGGTCTGGTGGATCTCGTCGATGCATTGCTGCAGCTGTTCGAGCGTCGCGAACGCGCCCTGGCTTGCGACGGGAAGCGCGGACGATGCATCGTCGCCATAGAGCGCATGCAGTTCCACATCGCTCATGCGCGCAAGAAGCGCGCGTCCCATGGCGGTGCTGGTGGCATCGCGCCGCGAGCCGGGGGACGACAGCACCTGCACCGGCGAATTGCCATTCAGGCGCTGGAGCACCACGGTGTCATGCCCCGAGAGCGTGGAGAGATAGGCCGTGAGTCCGCTGCGAGTGGACAGACGTTCGAGCACTTCCCGGCAGGCATCGTCGAGCGCGCTCGATGCATAGGCTGCATGTGACGCGCGGCCCAGCAACGCACCCGCGCGGAAGCGGCGCGTCTGCGGATGCTGGTCCAGCAGCCCGTAGCGTGTCATCTGGTTGAGCAGATGCGACGCGGAACTCTTGGGCAGATCCAGTTGCGTGGCTGCCTCCGTGAAGCTCAGGTCGCTTGCCCCGTCCGCAAACAGTTTGAGGACACGCTGTACATTTTCTAGAATGCTCATTGTTCGAAAAAATGGAACTAAGTTCTTTATTTTCGATATCCTATGAATTGTTGGGAACTTGACTGAAGCGCAAGGATTATTCGGGGAGATGGCTGTCCGCCCCGGCATTCGTTTCCTGCCATCCGAAAGGGGCGGGCATCGATCAGAGATACGAGTTGAGGCTCCCAGCCGAACATTGTTTATTACTATTTAAATTGATTGTTTTGATGTTTTTGGCTAAATTTGAGATGCAGATTGGAAATTGCCTGTGGTGCTGGATGCACGGGGCAACGCAGGGAGACAGGTATGCATACACCAGAAATACTCATCAGGGAGAAGGGCTCGTCGGCCGTTCGTCACATCACGCTGGAGCAAGGCGTGAATTCGTTTGGCCGCTCGGCGGACAACCAGATCCAGCTGATCTCCCCTCTGGTCAGCCGCGTCCACGGAACCATACGGCGCTGGTCCAGCATCGTGAGCCTGCAGGACAACCGGAGCACCAATGGCGTCCGCGTGAACGGACAGCTCGTGCGGCATGCCACGCTGTTCACCGGCGATGTTGTCGAGGTGGGGCCGTTCGTCATCCAGGTCATGCATGGGTCCGTGGACCCGGACTAGGCTTTCCTCCCCCGACGGCGGCTACCTGTTTCGGGGAGGGGTCCTGATGCGGCTAACATGCCGTCAAGTCACTCCGAAAGGTTGCGGTCCATGAAGATCCTGTCCGTCTCCCCCATTCTTTCCGTGAACGCGCTGGCGGAATCGATCGACTTCTATTGCAACGTACTTGGATTCGATCTGGCCTGGTCCTGGGGCGAGCCCGCCGACATAGCGGCCATCTGCCGCGACGGCGTGGAGATAACGCTCATCCACAGGGAGGGAGCCAAGCCGGCCGGGGCTGCGCATATCTTTCTCAACGTGACAGGCGTTGACGACTACTACGAGAAACTGGTCGGTGCAGGTGTCCGCATCGTGGTTCCGCTCGCGGACCGGCCCTATGGCATGCGGGACTTCCGCATGGCCGACCCGAGCGGCAATGAGTTGAGCATCGGGCAGGCAATGGAGCAGGGATAGGTGTTGCCGGGGAGCGGATGTGCGATCGCGCAACGCCCGGAACGCTTCAAAAAAAGAGACCTCGCGAAGAGGTCTCAACTCACTTGGAATGCGCAGCTTTCCGCGCTTCTCGCAACTTGAACGGCGTGTTTCGGGCCGGTGCCTCAGAAACTGTGGCGAATCCCCACCGTAATGGCATTCTGGCTCTTGCCGGGTGACGGGGCTGTCATGTTGAGGCCCGCTGCCGTCAGCATGAAACGTTCCTGCTTCTGGTTCTTCATGAAAGCATAGGTGCCATAGAGCGCCGTGCGCTTGGAAAGGCTGTAGACATAGCCCAGCGAAAGCTGATGGGCCTTGCCATCCGTGCCGGTGTTGTCGTAGTAGTTGTAGCCCACGCGGGCCTCGCCTGCACCCAGCGGCACGATGGCTCCGACATGGGCGGTATTGAACTTCACGCTTTCGCCCGTGACAGGCTTGTTGCGCTGCTGGCGCACCAGAGCCGCCAGCTTGGCCGATCCGAAGTTGTAGGAAGCGCCCAGGCCATAGGCCCGCGTGTTGTCCAGCACGACGGTCTGTGCTCCCGCCGCATATGCGGCATCGTTCCATTGCTCGGCCGCAAGCGACAGGCTGAGCGGGCCGTTGTCATAGGTGGCCGAGCCGCCGAGGTAGCGGTTGTTCGATGCGCTGCCCGGGGTTTCCCCGAAACCAATATCGGCCGATGCCTTGAATCCTGAAAGCGAAGGCGAGATATAGGTCAGCATGTTGCTGCCGCGAACCACTGCGGCCGGAGCGTTGTACCAGGTCTGGTTCTGCCCGATGCCAACCTGGCCGAATACGTCATGGCGGCTGAGGTCCTCGTAGGCGCGCGTGAAAGCCCGGCCCAGGCGCACCTCGCCGAAGCCTCCCATGAGGCTGATGGTGGAGCGGCGCCTGAAGTCGAAGGAGCCCGCGGTCAGCCCGGTGCCGGAGTCATTGTTGAAGCCGCCCTCGAGCCAGAAGCCCGCCTTGAGTCCGCCGCCCAGATCCTCCAGGCCGCGAAAGCCGAGGCGGCTGGTGAGATTGCCGCTGTTGCTCATGCCGTAGACGGAGTCGCCGCCGCTGGCCTTCGCGTAGGTCAGGCCGGCATCGACAATGCCGAACAGGGTGACGGACGATTGGGCTGTGGCTGCACCGGAGGCGGCGAGCATCACGACCATGCCAAGATATTTCTTCATTTCAATGGACTCCAAGGTTACTCACTCGGTGGGATGGAAAACAGGGGTGGCGGCGAGCGGCGGAAGAGAGATTCCTCTGCCGAGCCCTCCGAAGGCCTTATTGCAGCCTGCAGACCTCATCGAAATCGAGCCGGGGCAGGCGGTCGAACAGCTTGCTTGTGTCGCCATGCCCCAGGCCGCACAGGAAGTTGGTGCGCACCGAGGTGCCGCTCCAGAAGGTGCCGTCGACGCCCTTCGCATCGAAGCCCGACATGGGGCCGCAGTCGAGCCCCACGGCACGCGCCGCCAGCATCAGGTAGGCCGCCTGCAGGCTGGCGTTGCGGAACGCCGTGTCCTGCCGGTGTGCTGCCTTTTCAGGCCCTTCGAAGGTTCCGGCAAAGCCCGGGTTGTGCGGAAACAGGCGTGGCAGTGCGCGATGGAACTCGCTGTCGTAGCCCACGATCGCGGTCACCGGTGCCTGCCGAACCTTGTCCACGTTGCCGGGCGAGATCCATGGCAGCAGCTTGTCCCGCCCGTCGGGGGTGCGCACGAAGATCACCCGCATCGGGCAACTGTTGCCCGAGGTGGGGCCCCAGCGCGCCAGTTCGTAGATGGAGCGCAACTGCGCATCCGTGACCGGCCGATCAAGCCAGCCGTTCTGCGACCGGGCGCTGCGGAACAGGGTGTCGAGGGCGTGGCTGTCGAGCATGGCCCCGTCCTCAGGCTTGCGCCGCGATGCGCTCGACCACTTCCGACAGCTTCTCGCGCACGGCAGGAGGCAGCGCGGCGATCGGCGCGCGCGTTGGTCCGGCGCTGCGGCCCACGAGCTGCATGGCCTCCTTGATGACCACGGGGAAGGAGCCCCAGGCCCAGGCGGCGCGCAATGGCGCGAAGATGTTGGAGATGCGCAGTGCTTCTTCATGGTGCCCCGCGCGCAGCGCGTCGTACATGCGGACCATGAGTTCAGGGAACACGTTGGCGGCGGGCGAGATCGTTCCCTGCGCGCCGTGGAGCATCATCGCCAGCGCAATGGTGTCGCGGCCCGAGAACAGAAGGGCGGGGCGGGGAGCGAGCAGTTGATACTCGATCGACTGTGTGAGATCCCCGCTCGAATCCTTCATGCCCACGATGTTGTCCTGCCGGCGCATGCACTCGGCCAGCGTTGCCGCGGTCACGTTCACCGAGGTGCGTGGAGGATTGTTGTAGAGCATCACGGGCGCCGTGGTGGCTTGCGCCACGGCCGTGAAGTGTTCCACCAGCTCGCTTTGCGTGGGTTGAACGAAGTAGGGCGTGATGACCAGGGCCAGATCCACTCCCATCGACTGGGCCGCGGACGTGATTTCAATGGCCTGGCGCGTGGTCGCCGCGCCGGTGCCGGCATAGAGCGGCACGCGACCGTTGATGGCATCCATGGAGATCTCGAGCAGGCGGATGTGCTCTCTGGCCGAGAGCGCGAAAAACTCGCCCTGGCTGCCGGCGACCGAAATCCCATGCACGCCGGCCGATAGGTACTCATCAATGAGCGTGCGCACGCGCGGCTCGTCCAGCTCGAAGTCCTTGGTGAACGGCGTGGCCATGGCGGGGATCACGCCGTGAAATTTTCCTGGGTTCATGTTGTGTGTCTCTTTCTCGAGCCGTGGCGGCCTATTCCACGCCCATGATCTGGCCCAGCTGCACCACGTACTGGCCGAAGCGCACCTGTTCCTTGGTCAACCGGGGGTCACGGGGGCGTGGCAGGTCGATGTTGATTTCCTGGATGATTTTTCCGGGCCGCTCCGACATCACCAGCACGCGGTCCGACAGCAGCACGGCCTCGGCAATGCTGTGCGTGATGAGCACCACGGTCTGGCGCATTTCCTGCCAGATGCGCAGCAACTCCACGTTGAGCTGATCGCGCGTGAGTGCGTCCAGAGCGCCGAAGGGTTCGTCCAGCAGCAGTACCTTGGGGCGCGTGATCAGGATCTGCCCGAGCGCAGCCCGCTGGCGCATGCCGCCCGAGAGCTGATGCGGATGGCTCTTGCGGAATTTCTCCAGCTTGAGGATCGGCAGCAGCTGGTCGATGCGCTCATCGATCTCCCGTTTGGGCATGCGGCGCACTTCCGCGGCGAGGCGCATGTTGGCCTCGACGGTCTCCCAGGGCAGCATGTTGTGCGTCTGGAAGACCACGCCCACGTCCTCGCTCACGCCGTTGCTGCGCTTGCCGAGGATCTGCAGGTCGCCTCCGGCGTCGGACTCGTACAGCCCGGCAATCACGCGCAGCAGCGTGCTCTTGCCGCAGCCGCTCGGGCCGAGGATGGAGACGAACTCGCCGCGCTCGATGGCGAAGTCCACATGGTCGAGCGCGAGCATGCCGGAGCCGAAGGTCTTGCCGACGCCCCGGGCCTCGATGGCGATGTCCCGGGCCGGGGCCTGCGATGGCGTCAACGCAGCCATGAGTGCCGGTCTCACTTCTTCGCTCCGACCCAGCCGCCTTCCGAGATGTCGAACACGATGCCGTGCTGGTCGCGGAACTTCATCTCGTAGTACAGGCTCTTCTTGTCGTGCGGGAGGTCCATGAAGAAGGTGCCTCCGTTCTCCTCGATGCGCTTGCGCTGCTCTTCCAGGTCATCGCACCAGAAGCCGAAATGGTGCGTGCCGATCCAGTCCTTGCCGCGCTCGAGGCCCGCGGCCTCGTCGGTCTTGTAGTTCAGAAGCGCGAGGCAGACCGTGCCGTCGGACAGGTACACGCCTTCCGCGATCGGAGAATGCGTGGGCTCGATGATCTCCATGTCGAAGACCTTGCTGTAGAACTCTGCCGCGGCTTGCGGATCGGGTACGGCGAGGGCAATGTGACGCAGTTTGGCCATGATGTCTGTCTCCTGTTGGAAATGGAAAATCGAAAAAGGTTGTCGGTTGGTTGAACGATGGCGGGAAAGGCTGCCCTACAGCCCGCGCCACCAGACGCGCTTGGCGGCGAGCTCCACCACCGCATACAGTGTTCCCGCCACGACCGAGATGACGATGAGTGCTGCGAACAGGTAGTCGGTGCGTGCATTCGCGTTGGCTTCGAGGATGAGGTGGCCGAGGCCGTGCTCGGAGCCCACGAACTCACCGACGATGGCGCCGATCACGGCCAGCGGCATCGCGGCGCGGCAGCCGTCCATGATGGAAGGCATGGCGGCCGGGACGAGCAGCTTCCGGAAGGTCATGCCGGGCGGCGCGCCGATGGCCCTGAAATGCTCGATCAGATGGGCCGGGGTTCCGGCGAGTCCGCCCAATGTGGCAACGGTGACGGGAAAGAAGGCGAACAGGAAGGCCATGAGCACCTTCGACGTGTCCCCGTAGCCGAACCAGATCACCATGAGGGGCGCCAGCGCGATCTTGGGCAGGCCCTGGAAGACCACCACGAGCGGGTAGAGGGCACGCTTGGCCAGCGGAATCGCATAGATCAGGAGGCCGAGCAGAACACCGCCCACCACGGCGAGAACGAAGCCCGCCAGCACCTCCTTGATCGTGACCCAGGACTCGCTGAGCAGTGCCACGCGGTTGGTCCACAGGCTCTCCAGGACCTGGCTCAACGGGGGCAGCAGATAGGGTTTGATGGAAAACCAGTTGACCGACTGCTGCCACAACACGGCCAGGATCACGGCCAGGATGAGAGGATCGATCAACTGCCGCCACGAACGCGTGGCGAAAGAACTTGTATTCACGGCAATGTCTCCGATGAATGAATGTTGGATGCACCCTTGGTTTTTCTGTGGTGCGTCGATGCCGGTTCCGCGATGGGCCGTCAGGACTGCCCGGAAGGTCCCCAGTCCGGCGGTGGAACCACGAATTTCTCGAATTCCCACTGGTCGAATGCCTTGAGATCGTTGTCCCAGACGCGCGCCCTGTGCGGAGTCTGCTCGGTGACCTGGACCATGTCGGCGTAGAACTCGCAGTAGTTGCCATCCGGGTCCTTGAAGACCAGGAACAGGTTCTCTCCCGGGCCGTGCTTGCCGATGCCGCGCACGATCTCCACGCCGTTTTCCTGCAGGAAGCGCGCAGCCTCCTCGATCTCCTGCAGTGATTCCAGCCGGTACGCGAAGTGCTCCAGCCCTGGCCGCGCGGGCCGGTAGGTGTCCTCGAACAGAGGGCTGCCTGCGGGTATCTGCGCCAGGCCCAGATCGTGGTGATCGTCCGAGCAGCGAAGGAATGCCATCTGGTCGGCGATGTAGTCGGAGACGGTCAAGCCGACTATGTCGGTGTAGAAGCGCACCGAGGCCTGCAGGTCTCTGACGTTGAGAACCAGATGCCCTATGCGCTGGGGGTTGGGTCGTCGTGCCATTTCACGCAACTCCTTCATGGCTTGAGCAGTGCGTCGCTGTAGACATCCTGCGCCTTGATCTTGCCGTTCAGGTTGAATGCGCTGTCGATGAACTGCACGGTCTTGAGCATGCGGTCCTCGCGCAGGAATCCCAGTCCCTTGTCCTTCACCTGGGCGTCGATGATCAGGTCGTTGATGTCCTTGATCTGATTCAGCGCCACGTTGCGGTCCGTCGTGGGGAAGGCCCGGACGATGAGATCGGCCGCCTTTTCGGGATTTGCCAGTGCGTAGTCATAGCCCTGGTACGAGGCCTTGAGGAACTTGCGCAACGCGTCGGGCCGCTTCTTGATGGTCTCGTCGCTGACAGCAAAGCCGCTGCCGTAGGCATCGAGGCCGAAGTCGCTGTATTCGATCCAGCCGAGCTTGACGCCCGCGTCGTTGGCCTGCTTCTGCGTGACCACGCGGTTGCTGGCCCGCCAGCATTCGGCCAGGTCGATCTTTCCCTCGATCAGCGAGGCATCGACGACGGCCGGATCCATGCGCATCAGGCGCACGTTGTTCTTGGGCAGGCCGTTGCGCTCCAGCCAGACCGGCAGCACGTTGTGCACGACCGAACCTGATCCGCCACCGAGCAGCAGGCCCTTGAGATCGGCCGGTGTCTTGGGGTTGTAGCGCTTGGTGTCGAAGCAGATGCCGGCGGGCCAGCGCGTGTTGATGGCTCCGATCAGGCGGATGTGCCCTCCATTGGCACGGTTGAGCATGACGCTGACCGGGTCCACGTAGCCGATGTCGAATTGGCCCTGGTCCACTTCGTTGGCTGTGCGGTTGCCGCCGTAGCCGCGCACGATGTTCACCTCGAGATCGGCGCTCTTGAAGTAGCCCAGCTGCTGGGCCACGATCACGCCCACAGAGCTTCCCTGGGGCAGCCAGGCCATGTTGTAGCTCAGCTTCTCCAGCGCCAGGGCGCATTGGGCGCTTGCCGCGAGTGCACAGATTCCCAGCATTCTGGCCGCGCTCAAGGCCTTGTTCCGTGCCGCTTGTTTCCATTGGGTTCGCATGTTGTCTCCTTGATGTTCTTGTGGATGCATCGAACGCCGCGGACGGGCTAGATCGCTTCCGCGCGGACCTGGTTGGCGAGTTCGCCGATCCCCTCGATGGAAGCGAGCATGCGGTCCCCATCCTTGAGGAAGACGCCGCGCCCCATGCCGACGCCGGTCGGCGTGCCGGTGGCGATCACGTCGCCAGGCTCGAGCGTCACGATGGTGGAGAGGTAGGCGATCTGCTCGCGCACCGTCCAGATCATGGTGGCGGCGCTGTCGTCCTGCATGGTTTCACCATTCACGTCGAGGCGCATGCGTACCGACTGCGGGTCGGGAATCTGCGACGCGGGAACCAGCCAGGGACCGAATGGCGCGAACGTGTCATGGCACTTGCCCTGGAACCAGTCGTGCTTGAACGGGTAGTCGGTACGCAGGTTCAGGTCGCGCGCCGTGACGTCGTTGAGGATGGTGTAGTACGCCACGCAGTCGAGAGCGTCTTCCACACTGACGCGGCGGCAACGCTTGCCGATCACGGCGGCGAGTTCGACCTCCCAGTCCAGCTTGGCGGTTTCGGGGGGCATCAGCACCGTGCCGCCCGGGCCGATGACGGTATTGGAGAGCTTCAGGAACATGTAGGGCTTGCTCTCGGACTTGGCCGCGAGCACCGTGCCCATCTCGTTGGCGTGCTTGGCGTAGTTCGATGCGGCGCAGAACATGTGCTGCGGCACGTAGGGCGCCTGAAGGTGCGCAGAGCCTTCAGCGACCGGGTCGACCTTGCGCGTCTGCGCCAGGGTCCGGGCCTGTGCAGCCACGCCTTCGAGCCAGCGCTGGCCGTTCTTGCCGTCCTTCACGATGGCTTCGACGCCGCCCTCCAGGTAGGCCAGCGGCACCGGCTCCAACCCCGCCTGCTGCATTGCGCGCAGATCGTAGAGCTGCTGGTCCAGCACCAGTGCCGGTGCGCAGCCCTGTTTACCTGCATAGGTGGCCAATGCGATCCCTGTCATGAATGTCTCCTTGCTCAATGGTTAGAAAAATGTGTTGAGCGGATTGTGGATTCTTTTTTTTAAAATTGCACTCAATTCTTTCAAAAAGAGCTCAATAAAGGGTAAGTACTGATCCGGGAAAGGGGTGAGTGGGTTGTCTTGACGCTTCGTCGGCGCGGAGATGTTTCGCGGTCAGGGGCGTCAGGCCGGTGAAAACTTCACGCCAAACAATGGTTCGGAAAACGCACGGGCGGTGGTGAGGGCGGGAGAAGCAAAAAATTCCATGCAATTTCTCGTTCAAAGGGTGATACTTTTGCGAAGAAACATAAAATGCACTCAAAATCTGAATTTTGTGCACATTAGGGAAGCACAGTCGCCACAGGTGTCCACATGAGCAGCACTGCAGGAAAAACTCTCTCTCAGACCATCTCCGAGCAATTGGCGGAAGAGATCGTCATGCACAAGTTCAGCCCCGGCGAGCGGCTGGACGAGCAGTCGATTGCCACGCGCTTCAATGTGTCCCGCAGCCCGGTTCGCGATGCCCTGCAGCACCTGGCATCGACCAAGCTGGTGGAATATCTGCCGCGCAGAGGCTTTTCGGTCGCGGCCGTGGACTCGTCGGAGCTCAGCGGGCTCTTTGAGGCAGCGGGCGAGGTGGAGGCCTTGTGCGCCAAGCTGTGCGCCCTGCGCGCGGCGCTGTCGGAGCAAAAGCAGATCGAGTACCTGCATCTGCAGGCCATGGACGCGAAGAACCGGGGCGACGAGAAGGCCTATGCCCAGTTGAACGAAGAATTTCACGCCCAGATCCACGCGGGTGCCCACAACCGTACGCTGGAGGAAATCGCCAGGACGTTGCGCCAGCGGCTGGCACCGTTTCGCTCCAGGGTGTTCTTCGTGACGGAAAACCGGCTCGCCCACTCGAATGACGAGCATGGAAAGATCGTGGACGCCATCATGGCGCGCGACGGTGCCGCCGCGGCCCGGGCCATGAGCGAGCATGCCGCCAACTCAACGATGAATGCGCTTCAGCATCTGAGATAACGGGATGCGACCCAGCCCCGGGGCTGCCGGGCCTGGCGAAGCATCTTGCACCGGGCCCATCCGGTACTGCGGCGAGTCGTTCACAGGGTCAGGGCAGCACCCGTCATTGCCTGCAGCGTCTCGAACGTCATGCCTTCGATCATCGAGCGCACCACGAGCCCGCGGGGTGTCACGTCGATCACCGCGCAGTCGGTGTAGATACGGTCCACCACGCCCGCGCCGGTCAGCGGATAGGTGCATTGCTCGACGATCTTGGGTTGGCCGTCCTTGGTGGTGTGCTCCATCACCACGATGACCTGCCTGGCTCCTGCCACGAGGTCCATCGCGCCGCCCACGGCGGGGATGGCATCGGGCGCGCCCGTGTCCCAGTTGGCCAGATCACCGTTGCCCGCGACCTGGAATGCCCCGAGCACCGACACGTCGATGTGGCCGCCGCGCATCATCGCAAACGACATGCTGTGGTCGCAGATCGATGCGCCGGGGAGCAGGGAAACGGGCTCCTTGCTGGCGTTCAGCAGGCTGGGATCGACGGTGCCGTCGGCGGGCCCCGGCCCCATGCCGAGGATGCCGTTCTCGCTGTGAAGGATCACGTCGCGGTCCTTGGGCAGGCACTTGGAGATCAGCGTCGGAATGCCGATGCCCAGGTTCACGTAACTGCCGTCGGGAATGTCGTTGGCGACGCGCGCGGCCATTTCCTCGCGGGTGAGTCGCTTGAAGGGTGGGGTGGTGGTCATGGCTGTGCTGCTTTCACCTGGACGACACGCTGAACGAAGATGCCGGGCGTCATCACATTCTGGGGCTCGAAGGCGCCGAGCGGAACGATCTCGTCGACCTGCGCCACGGCCGTCTTCGATGCCATGCACATCACGGGGCCGAAGTTGCGCTCGGCGTTGCGGAACATGAGGTTGCCCCAGGGATCCGCGCTTTGCGCCTTCACGAAAGCGAAGTCGCCGTGCAGCGGGTTTTCCAGCACGTAGCCCACGCCGTCGATCACCCGTGTCTCCTTGCCCTTGGCCAGCGTGGTGCCGTAGGCCGTGGGCGTGAAGAACGGGCCGAGTCCCGAGCCGGCGGCGCGCATGCGCTCGGCCATGGTGCCTTGCGGCACGCATTCGAGCTCGATCCTGCCGGTGCGATACCACTCGGCAAATGCCTCGGCATTGGGAACCTTGGGGTTGGAGTTGCGCGCGAACGAGCACACCATGCGGCGGACGCGGCCCGCCTCGATCAACTGGCTCAGGCCATATTTGCCGTTGCCCGCGTTGTTGTTGACGATGGTGAGCTCCCGCGCACCCTGGTCGAGCAGGGCGCAGACAAGCTCGGTCGGCACGCCGGAGATCCCGAAACCGCCGATCATGATGACCGCTCCATCCTGCACATCGCGCACGGCCTGCTGCACCGATTCCACGACCTTGTTCAGCATGGGAGGACTCCTTGGAGGGGACCACGCGTCACAGTGTTTCCTCCAGCCCGAAGAGGGCGGTGGACTGGCTCGACAGCGTGCCGCCGTTGCCATGGGCCAGGGCGATCTTCGCGTCCGGAACCTGCCGCTCGCCGCATTCTCCGCGCAACTGGCGCACGGCCTCGATCACGAGGAAGATGCCATACATGCCCGGGTGCACGCAGGAGAGTCCGCCGCCGTTGGTATTGACCGGCAGGCGACCGCCGGGGGCGATGCCGCCGTTCTCGACGAACGGGCCGGCCTCGCCCTTCTTGCAGAAGCCCAGGTCTTCAAGGAACAGCAGTGTGTTGATCGTGAATGCGTCATAGAGGCCGACCACGTCCACGTCGCTGGGCTTCAGCCCTGCCATCTCGAAGGCGCGCCTGCCCGATTCGCTGGCCGAGGTGACGGTCAGGTTCTCCATGCTGGAGATCTGCCGGTTCCACACGGCGGTTGCATTGCCGAGCACGTAGACGGGCTTTTGCCTCTGTGCCCTGGCACGGTCGGCACGCATGAGAACGAACGCACCCGCGCCATCGGTGACAAGGCAGCAGTCGCGGACCGTGAGCGGTGTGGAAATCATGCGCGAGCCGAGCACGTCGTCGATGCTCAGGGGATCGCGCATGTACGCTTCAGGATTGAGTTGAGCCCAGCGGCGCGCGGCGACAGCGACCTCCGCGAGCTGTTCGCGCGTGGTGCCGAACTCATGCATGTGGCGAGACGCTGCGAGTGCATAGGCCGTGGGCGGCAGCATGGGCTGGTATGGATGCTCGTAGGGCAGCGGGTCGACCAGCCTGAACGCCTCGGTCATGCCCTTGCGCGAGAACGTGCCGGTTTTCTGCGTGCTGCCGTAGCAGACCAGCACGGCGGTGCACTGTCCGCTCTCGAGAGCCATCATCGCAGGCATCAGGTGCGCGATGAAGCTCGATCCACCCAGCATGGTGCTGTCGATGAACTGAGGGCGCAGACCCAGGTACTCGGCGACGGGCAACGCCCACATGCTGGCGGCCGAACTGCAGGTGGCGAGGCCGTCGATGTCCCGCATCGTGAGGCCCGCATCGGCGACGGCCCGGGTGGCCGCCTGCGCGAGAATCTCCATCGCGGAGAATCCGCGTGCTTCGCCGATGCCGGCCTGTCCCACTCCGACGATCGCGGACTTTCCGCGTAGATCCTTCAGGCTCATGGCATACCTCCGTTCGCGGGCTCGAAGACCACGAGCGGCTTGCCGTCGCGCTCCATGATACGGGCACGAAGCGGCATGCCGATCTTCACGGCGTGCTGGTCGCACCCGATCACGTGGCTCATCATGCGTGCGCCTTCCTCCAGGTCGACCAGCACCACGGCGTAGTCGCTGTCCGTTCCCGGCTTGCCCATGACCACGCTGCATGCATACACCGTGCCCTTGCCGCTGGCCTGGCGCCAACTGAGCTGCGTGCCGCCGCAATGCGGACACAGCACACGCGGATAGAAAAGATGGCGCGCGCAACTGCCGCATTGCTGGATGCGGAATTCACCTTGCGCGAGATAGTCCTGAAAGACCGCGTCCGGGCCAGCGGGTGCTGCCGATGCGGAAGGGGGGAGCTCATGGGTCATGCGGTCCTCATTGCTGCAGGAACTTCGTAGGTGGAGATCGGCCGGCCTTCGGCCACCAGGCGCTCAAGCAGCGGCGCAGGTGTCCATAGTTCGCCATGCACGCGGTGGAATTCGCGGATGCGCTCGAGCACCCTGGGCAGGCCCACGGTATCGGCGTGGAACAGCGGGCCGCCACGCACCGCGGGGAAGCTGTAGCCATTCACATAGATCACGTCGATGTCGCTGCCGCGCTGCGCGACACCGTCTTCGAGAATGCGTGCGGCCTCGTTGACCAGCGCATACATGGTGCGCTCGATGATCTCTTCGTCGGTGATGGCGCGGCGCGTGATGCCGGATTCCGCGGCGCAGGCGTTAATGATCTCCTCGACCTTGGGGTCGGGGATGGGCGCACGGCTGCCCGCTTCATAGCGATAGAAGCCTGCGCCTGTCTTCTGGCCGAGGCGCCCCGATTCGCACAGGCGGTCGGCGATATGGCAATAGCGGATGTGCCTGGGCCGGGTCGGTGCGAGCCGCTTGCGTGCGGCCCAGCTGATGTCCAGGCCCGCCATGTCGCCCATGCGCAGCGGTCCCATCGCCAGGCCGAAACGCTCGAGTGCCTGGTCTACCTGCTGCGGGGTCGCGCCTTCCTCCAGAAGAAAGTGTGCCTCGCGCGTGTAGGGGCTGACCATGCGGTTGCCGACAAAGCCGTCGCACACGCCGACCACAGCGGGCACCTTGCCGATCTTTTTGGCGACATGCAGCACGGTGGCAAGCACGTCGGCTGCCGTGGCGCTGCCGCGTACGATCTCCAGCAGCTTCATCACGTTCGCGGGGCTGAAGAAATGCAGGCCCACCACGTCCTGGGGACGGGTGGTGACCGCTGCGATGTCGTTGATGTCGAGGCGCGAAGTGTTGGTTGCGAGAATCGCGCCCTGGCGCACGATCTGGTCGAGCTGCCGGAAAAGGCCGTGCTTGACCGCGATGTCCTCGAAGGCGGCCTCGATCACCAGGTCCATGTCGGCGAGCTGCCGCATGTCGGTCGTTCCGTGGATGCGGTCGATGCGCGCCTGCGCGACTTCCGCCGCAAGCCTGCCCTTGTTCACGGTGGCATCGTAGTTGCGCTGGATGGTGGAGAGACCCTTCTGGAGATTCGCATCGGCCACTTCGACGAGCGTCACCGGATAGCCTGCGTTGGCGAAGGCCATTGCAATACCCGTGCCCATGGTCCCGGCGCCGATCACCCCCACGCGCCGCACATCGCGCAGTGTGGCGTCCTGCGCATCGCGCGGCGGCTTGGCGGCTTCGCGCTCGGCGAAGAACAGATGGCGGATGGCCTTCGATTGGGTGCCGTTGACGAGCTCCATGAAGCGGGAGCGTTCGAACCTGAGGCCTTCCTCCAGCGTGCTGCGCGTGGATTCCTCCACGCAGGCGATGCACTGCAGCGGGGCGTCCATGCCACGCGCGGTCTTGCGGGCATGCTCGCGTGCCTTCCCGAACAGATCGGCCGCATCGGCGGGAACCCTTACCGGCAGCTTGCCGGTGGCCCGCAGCCCGGTGGTGTTGTCGAGCTTCGATGCGAATGCGACGGCGTTCCCGATCAGGTCGGTATCGAACAGGGCATCGAGCACACCGGCCTCCCGTGCATCCGGCGCCGGTATCGTGCGGCCGGTGACGATCCAGTCGAGAGCCTTTGGCACACCGATCAGCCGCGGCAGGCGCTGCGTTCCACCGCCGCCGGGCAGCAGGCCCAGCTTCACCTCGGGCAGCGCCACGCTGACATCGGACAGCGCCACGCGCCAGTGGCAGCCGAGCGCCAGCTCCAGGCCGCCGCCAAGCGCGGAACCGTGAATGGCGGCGACAACCGGCTTGGCGCAGTTCTCGATGCGCATGATGAGCTGCGGTGTGGTGGGTTCGGCCGTGCTCCTGGGCGTGTTGAATTCGCGAATGTCCGCGCCACCGGAAAACATGCGCCCGTCGCCGGTGAGCACGATGGCATCGATGTCCGCATCGGCCAGCGCCGCGTCCAGGCCCGCCGTCACATGCTGGCGCAGTGCGAAGGAGATTCCGTTGACGGGCGGGTTGGACCAGGTGATGACCGCCACGCGGCCGTGCCGCGTGAAGGGTGTGTGGCTGGAGGCTGCGTTGCTCATTGCAGCTCCACGAGGGCCTGTCCCTCGGTGACGTCGTCTCCCACCTCGACCAGGAATTTCGCGACCTTTCCGGACGCTTCTGCCTCCACTGGGATCTCCATCTTCATCGATTCCACGATGAGGAGCGTGTCGCCGGGAGCGACGGAGGACTGGGGCTCGGCGCACAGTGCAACGATGCGGCCGGAGAGGGGTGACTTGAGGGCGTTGGTCATGATGTCGTAGGGTTCGATGGAGATGAAAGGGTCAGGCACGGGCCGTGGCCTGTGCGGACTGAGGCGTCGGCATGGCCTGCGGCCGGGTGGCGGCAAGGCGCATGCCAAGCTGCGTATGCAGGCGCGCGGCCACGAATTCCTCATCTTCGAGAATTCGCAGCACGAAGGGAATATTGGTTTTCACGCCGCTCACATGGAATGTTTCCAACGCGCTGCGCAGGCCCCGGATCGCGTCGGCACGGTCAGCGCCATGGGAGATGACCTTGGCGATCATCGGGTCGTAGAACGAGGAGACGCGCGCGCCTTCGCAGTAGCCCGTCTCCACGCGGATTCCCGGCGCCTCGGGCGCCTGGAAGGCCGCAAGCGTTCCGGGCGATGGGAAGAAGCGCACGGGATCCTCGGCATAGATCCGTGCCTCGACCGCGTGGCCGCTGGCGGCGATCCGTGGGGGCAGGACCGAATCGATGTGCTCTCCCGACGCAAGGCGGATCTGCGCCGCAACGATGTCGATGCCCGTGACCTCTTCCGTCACCGCGTGCTCCACCTGCAGGCGGGTGTTCACCTCGAGGAACGTGAAGCCGGTGGACGGCGTGTAGAGCATCTCCACGGTGCCGATCACGTCATACCCCATGCCGCCGAGGATCGAGGCGAGCCGCTGTCCCATCTGCTCGACTTCCGCGCGGTCGATGCCGGGCGCGGGGGCCTCCTCCACGACCTTCTGGTTGCGGCGCTGCACCGAGCAGTCGCGCTCGTGCAGGCAACGCACATTGCCGTAGCGGTCGGCAAGAAACTGGAACTCCACATGGCGTGGCGATTCGATCAGTGTCTCGAAATAGAGCTGGGCGCTGCCGAAGGCCTTGGCCGCTGTGGATTGCGCCTGGCGCAGCGCATCGGCGACCTCGGCTCGGCCGCGCACCGGCAGCATGCCGATGCCGCCGCCGCCGTTGGCGGGCTTGAGCATCAGCGGGTATCCCATGGCGTCCGCCGTGGCGATGACCGCATCGATGTCGGCGGGCAGCAGGTCGCTGCTATGGGTCATGGGCATGCCGTGCTGCTGCATGAGCGCACGCGCGGCGGTCTTGTGGCCCAGCTCGCGAATCCAGCGCGGCGATGGACCGATGAAGCACAGGCCGGCGGCCTCCACCCGTTCGGCGAAATCCGCGTTCTCCGACAGAAAGCCGTAGCCGGGGTGGATGGCATCGGCGCCGCAGTCACGGGCGGCCTGCAGCACGGCGTCCTGGTCGAGATAGCTCTGTGTGGCCGGTCCCTCGCCGATGCAGATGGCGGCATCGGCGTCGCGCAGGTAGGGGAGTCCGGCGTCGGCCGTGGAGTGGATGGCCACGGCTTCAAGGCCGAGCCGGTGGGCAGCGCGGATCACGCGGGCGGCCACCGCGCCGCGGTTGGCGACAAGGATGCGGCGCAGCGGGCGCAGGGTGGCGGCGTGGGCAGGGGAGGCTGTGTTCATTCGCTGCGCACCTCAGGGACGATAGCCAAAGCGTGCCGGGCCCGCCTGGCGCAGCGGCGCAGCGATATGGGCGAACTCTACGAGTGCGGCGCGGGTCTCGGCCGGGTCGATGATGTCCTCGACCACGAAGGCTTCCGCGCTGCGGTAGGGCGAGGTGAGGCCGCGCACACGCTTCTCGATCCGGGCGCGTGTGGCTTCGGGGTCGGACGAGGCCTCGATCTCGGCCTTGTAGGCCACCTCGAGTCCGCCTTCGATGGGCAGGGATCCCCATTGCGCAGAGGGCCACGCATAGCGGAAGTTGAAGCGATCCGCGTTCTGGTGTCCGCCACCCGCAACACCGAAGGCCTTGCGGATGATGATGGTGCACCAGGGCACGGTGCTTTGCGCGATGGCCGTGAGTGCGCGCACGCCGGCCCGCATCACGCCTTCCTTTTCCGCGTCGAGGCCGATGCGGAATCCGGGCACGTCCACCAGGTTCACGACAGGCAGGTGGAACTGCTCGGCCAGATCCACCATGTGCATGTACTTCTCTGCGGTCTGGCGATCCCAGGCGCCGCCATAGTGGTAGGGATCGCTCGCGACGATGACGACCGGCCAGCCGTCGATGCGGGCCAGGCCTGCCGCGATGGCCTTGCCCCAGTGCCGGCCGATCTCCATGAACGAGCCGGCATCCACCAGCGTCTCCACGATGGTGCGGATCTTGTAGACCGAGCGGGTGTTCTCGGGAATCGCATTGCGCAGTGCCTGCTGGTTCTCGGCGGCATGGCGGCCGGCCTCGGCGCGCGGCGGCAACTCGAAGATCGAGGAAGGAAGGTAGGAGAGGAAGCGGCGCGCACGCGCGAACGCGTCGGCCTCGGACTCCGCCTCGTCATCGACCACGCCATTGCGCGTATGAATCTGACTGCCGCCGAGATCGTTCTTGTCGATGGTCTGGCCGGTGCGTGCCACCACGGGCGGCCCTGCAACGAAAAGCTGGGCCGTATCCTTGACCATCACGGAGTAGTGGCTGGCCGACACGCGCGCCGCACCGAGGCCTGCCACCGAGCCGAGTCCCAGCCCCACGACCGGCACGGTCGCCAGATTGCGGGCGATATAGGGCCATGACTTCAGCCTGGGCAGCAGCGTGTGGCCCTTGAGTTCGATGTTCTTGACCGAGCCTCCGCCTCCGGTGCCATCGACAAGCCGCACCAGCGGAATGCGCAGGTCATGTGCCATCTGCTCGGCCACGATCATCTTGTCGCCGACCGCGCCGTCATTGGCGCCCCCGCGCACGGTGAAGTCGTCTCCCATGACGACGGCCGGGCGACCCTCGATGCGCGCGCGGCCCATGATGAGGTTGGATGGGGTGAAGTCGGTCAGCTCGCCGCTTTCGTCATAGCTGCCCGTGCCGGCGAGGCCGCCGACTTCGCGGAACGAGCCGTCATCGACCAGCGCCGCGATGCGCTCGCGCACCGGCAACTTGCCCGCGTCGCGATGGCGCTTGAGCTTTTCCGCCCCGCCCATGCGCTGCGAAAGTTCGGTTCTGCGTGCGAGTTCGTCGATTTCTTTTTCCCAGGCCACCTTGTTGTGCTCCCATGTGTTGCATGCCCGTGGCGTGCGTTGCTTGTCTGCGTCGGTTTATGACATGCGGCCGGCCCCTGTGCGCGGGGCGCCGCTGTCCGGTTGGCGGATCGTCGGCTCACTCGCTCAGTGCGATGTTGGCCTTGCGGATGATGTCGGCGTACTGCCGGGTCTCGCTGTCGATCTGGGTCTCGAATTGCTGGGGAGCGAGCATGCGGATGTTGCCCTGCTGCGCGAGCTTGGCCTTGACCTCGGGATCCTGCGCGGCGGTGGCGATCAGGTCGGAGAGGGTCTTGACGATGGCTGGCGGCGTCTGTGCCGGGGCCAGGGCGCCCACCCAGAAGGAAATGTCGAAGCCGGGGTAGCCCGCCTCTGCGATCGTCGGAACGTCCGGCAGTTCGTGCCAGCGTTGCGCGGAGGTGACCGCCAGCGCCCGCAACTGGCCGGCCTTGATCTTGGGAACGGAGGAGGGATTGTCGAAGGTCGAATCGACCTCCTTGGCGAGCACGGCCACCTGCGCGGGTGCGGTGCCGCGATACGCCACGTGAGTCATCTTCACGCCCGCCATGCCGTTGAGCAGTTCATAGCTCAGTTGCGTGAGGTTGCCGACCCCGGCCGAACCATAGGAATACGCACCGGGCCTGGCCTTTGCGAGATCCAGCATGGCCTTGAGATTGGGCGCGGTGCCGACCGGGTCATTCTGTGGATTCACGGTGAGGATGAAGGGCACGGAGACCACGAGCGAGACGGGGGCGAAATCCCTCTTCACGTCGTACGACATCTTCTTGTAGAGCGATGGGTTGACGGTGATGGTGCTCGAGTTGCTGATCAGGATGGTGTAGCCGTCGGGCTGGGCGCGTGCCACTTCGGCTGCGGCCAGCATGCCGTTGGCGCCGGTCTTGTTGTCGACCACCACGGCCTGCCCTGTCTTGCTGGTGATGTGCTGCGCAATGATGCGCGCCACCGAGTCGATCGAATTGCCCGCGCTGAAACCCACCACGAATCGGATGGGCTTGCCCGGGTAACCCGGCGTCTGCGCCGAGGCCGTGCCCATGGCCGCGCATGCCGCGGCGGCGACGCTGGCAAGAATGAGGTGCTTGAACGGCTTCACTGCAATGGTCTCCTGTTCATGAATGGATGATTTCATTGTTGTTCTGTTTGACAGAACTTATGTTCTCTTTTTTAAAGTTTTGAATAGAAACGCGCCAAAGTCAACGAAAAAGAATTGGGTACAAACCCTTGCCGGCCATGACGAGGCACCGAGGCGCCGGGGCGGAGAGCGATGGCATGCGCGCGGCCAATGACCCTCGAGTCCGATTCGCGGGCGCAGCCGAGCACCCCCTGCCTTCCGTGCGCTGCACGAACGAAAAGGAGGAGGGGGACGAAAGCGCCGGGAGCGGCGTGTTCAGCGGATCGGGTCGACCAGGGCCCTATGCCCTATCCATGCGCTATGGCCGGGGCCAGGTCCCGCCCATGGCCTCCGTGGCGCGTTCGCAGGCGGTGAGCAGCAGGGCACTCATCCGATCCACGGCTGCGGGCGAGAAGCGCTCCAGCGGGCCTGAGAGCGACAGGGCGCCCAGCAGCATGTTGTTGGGCCCGAAGACCGGAGCCGCAACGGCGCCGCACAGCGGGTCACGCTCGCCGAAGGACGTAAAGACGAACTGGCTCTGGGGCGTGAAGCTCGGTGTATCGAAGGCATAGGCCTGCAGCACCTTGCCCGCCGCACCCCGCCGCAGCGGGAGGACGTCGCCCACCCGGACGCGGTCCAGGGTCGAGTGCCCCGAATCCTGGCGAAAGAGGCAGAGACGGCTGTCCGCTCCGTGGAGGATGTGGAACGACGGACTTTCCGTGCCGTGCTCGACCAGCCACTGGAGGATCGGCACCAGGTTCTCCCGCAGGCCGTTCGACGCGTCGAAGGCTCGTCCGAAAAGAAAGGCAAGAGAGCCCAGCGCATAGCGTCGGTCGGTGCGACGCGTCACCAGATTGGAGCGTTCGAGCGAGGTCAGCAGGCGCAGCAGCGTGCTTTTGTAGAAGCCCGTGGCTTGCGAAAGCTCCGACAGCGTCATGGGCGTCGCCGTGCGCGCGAGCACGCCGGCGATGACCAGGGCACGGTCCACGGCCGCCACCCCGCCGCCATCACCGAATGGGGGCTCGGACAGGTCGGTGATTTCGGCTTGGGACATGGTCGACAACAATCTTGGAAGAGCTACTGCAGGCAGGCGGATGCCTGCATTCGTCGCGTATCAGGAGCGATGTTCTGCAGGGCGGATCGATGTTATCGCAAGTTCACACCGCGCAGAGCCAAGCGGGGCTGCCGCACGGCTCCTATGCTGGCAGGGGGCTGCTTTCGAACAGCAGGCTGATGGCCGGGGCATATTTGTCCCCATGGCCCGCGTCGATGGCCTTCTGCAGCGTGTCGAGAAGGTTGCGCGCCCCGGTCGGGTCCACATTGACCTGCTCCCCAAGGGCCACGGCGTAGGAAATGTCCTTGCGGGCATAGCTGACCGGAAAGGCTTTCTCCGGGAACAGTTGCGGGGCAATGGCCTTCATTCCGTGGTTGCGCAGTGCGAAGCTGTCCGCGGACCCCGTCGAGAATGCCTGGAACAGCACGTCGGGCTGCACGCCCGCGCGACGCCCGATGGCGGCGGCCTCGGAGAGCGCCAGAACGGTTTCGTACAGGACCATGTTGTTCAGGATCTTCACGACCTGGCCGGCGCTGACATTGCCCGCGTGGGTGACGTCGGACGCAAAGGCTCGTATGAAGGGCTCGATCCGCTCGAAAACCTCCGGGCTGCCTCCCACGGGCACGGCCAGGGTACCCGCCTCGGCAGCGGCGCGCGTGCGCATGACGGGTGCGTCGGCAAAGTGGATGCCCTTTTCTTCCAGGTGCCGGGCCACCTCCAGCGTCACGTCGACGGAGGAAGTGCTCAGATCCACGATGGTCTTCCCTCGGGACAGGCGCCCGGCCAGGCCTCCGGGGGCCATGACCACCTGCTTCATGACCTCGCCCGAGGGCAGGGACAGGAACACGATGTCGGCCTGCGCCGTCAGTTCGTCCAGGCCGACCGCGCGCACGCCATGGGCGGCCAGCCGCTTTAGCGGCTCGGCGTTGGGGTCGGATGCGATCACGGGAGCCCCGCTCTTGGTGGCGATGTGCCGGCAGATGGGCTCGCCCATCACGCCGACGCCGATGAAACCTACGGTGGGTTGCGTCATATCACTGTCTTTCCTTGCTGTTGTTTTCGGTTGCCGGGTCAGAGCGGCAGGTTGGCGGGGTTCATGCTCCAGTAGATGCCCTTGCTCTGCTGGTACAGGCGCACGCCCGTCACGCCCTTTTCCCGCCCGATGCCGCTTTCCTTGAAGCCGCCGAACGGAGTGGCGATCGAGAGCTGCTTGTAGGTGTTGATCCACACCAGGCCGGCCTCCAGGGCCCGCGCGACGCGCCATGCACGCTGGTAGTTGGCCGTCCAGATACCGGAGGCGAGCCCGAATGCCGTGTCGTTGGCCTGGAAGACCAGGTCTTCCTCATCATCGAACGGCAGCACGCACAGGACGGGGCCGAAGATTTCCTCGCGCACCGCGGTGGCGTGGTTGTCGAGGCCCGTGATGACGGTCGGCCGGTAGAAGGCGCCGGAAGCCAGGCGTTCCTCGCCCGGGCGGACGCCTCCGGCCAGAATCTCGCCGCCTTCCCGGCGGGCACTCTCCACGATGGACTCGATGCGCTCCCGGTGCCTGAACCCGGCCACGGGGCCCATCTGCGCGCCCTGAGCATCAGGCAGGTCGACGCGCAGCGCGTTGGCGCGATCCACCAGCATCTGCAGCACCCGGTCGAGCACCTTGCGGTGCACGAACAATCGTGAGCCTGCCACGCAGGACTGGCCGCTGCCCTCGAAGATGCCATCCACGACTCCGTTGACGGCCGCGTCCAGGTTGGCGTCGTCGAAGATGATGTGCGGCGATTTGCCACCCAGCTCCAGGGCCACGGGGATCAGGCGCTGCGCGGCGACAGTGGCGATGTTCCGTCCGGTCTGCGTGCCGCCCGTGAAGGAGACCATGCGCACGCCGGCGTGGTGGATGATGGCATTCCCCGTGACCGCGCCGCTGCCGGGCAGCACGTTCAGGATGCCGGGGGGCAGGCCGGCTTCCAGTGCGATGCGGGCCACCGCCAGGCCCACGCTGGGCGTGACCTCGGAGGGCTTGAGCAGCACGGCATTGCCCGCGGCCAGTGCGGGAGCGATCTTCTGCGCCTCCATGGTCATGGGCGAGTTCCATGGCGTGATCGCCGCGACGATGCCGTAGGGCTCATAGGCCGTCATGGAGAGGTAGTCGCCGCGCGATGGCGGGATTTCCGATCCCAGCGTCTCGCAGACGGCAGCGTAGTAGCGGTAGGTCGAGGCGGCGCTCGCGACCTGCGCCTTGCATTCGCTCAGCACCTTACCGTTCTCGATCATCTGCAGCCGCGCCAGTTCGTCAGAGTGGGCGCGGATGCCGTCGGAGATGCGCCCCAGGATCTGCGCCCTGACGTGGGGAAGCATGTCGCGCCATGACTTTGCCGATGCGGCCTCGCGCGCTGCTGAAACCGCCGCATCGACGTGCGCGGCGCTTGCCGTCGTGATGCGGCAGTTGATGCTGCCGTTGGCGGGGTTGACGGAGTCCAGCGCGTCGGTATCGCTGGTGATCC
The DNA here is from genome assembly GCF_014395975.1 of Diaphorobacter ruginosibacter. Taxonomy (NCBI): domain Bacteria; kingdom Pseudomonadati; phylum Pseudomonadota; class Betaproteobacteria; order Burkholderiales; family Comamonadaceae; genus Diaphorobacter; species Diaphorobacter ruginosibacter. The sequence goes on from NZ_CP060714.1 coordinate 1,744,564, forward strand.
ATTGGTCGCCGATGAGCATCGGCTGGAGGTCTGTTGTCTTTTCCGTGGACATGGTGGGTGTCTCTATCTCGTTGCAGGAAAGGGCTGGGGGAAGGAGCGTGGCTCCGGCTCAATTGATGACGGCGCCGGATTGCTTCACGATGTCCTGCCATTTGCGGAATTCGGCCTGCATGAAGGTGTCGAATTCGGCCGGCGTGCTGGAAACCACTTCGCCGCCCAGATCGACGAGCCTGGCCTTGAGATCGGGCTGGCCGACCACGGCGCGTATGTCGCCGGAGATGCGCTCCCGCAGTGCCGGCGTGAGCGAGGCAGGCGCCAGCACGCCGAACCAGGTGGCGGCCTCGAAGTTCTTGAGGCCCAGTTCGCCGAAGGTGGGGATGTCCGGGACCTTCTCGATCCGCTTGCCGTTGGCGAGTGCAATCGCCTTGAGCTTGCCCGAGGCAATGTGCGGCAGGACGACCGTCAGCGTGGCGAACATCGCATCGACCGAGCCGCCCATCAGATCGGTGATGGCGGGGGCATCGCCCTTGTAGGGCACATGCACCATCTGCGTCTTCATCGTGGCATTGAACATCTCGCCGGTGAGGTGCTGGGCGGTTCCGTTGCCCGGGGAGGCGAACGAGACCTTGTCCGCGTTCGATTGCACATACCGGGTGAATTCGTCCAGGTTCTTCACATTCAGGGTGGGCCGGACCACGAGCACCAGGGGCACCTTGGCGATCAGGGTCAGCGGCGCGAAGTCCTTGAGCGGGTCGTAGCTGAGCTTCTTGTACAGCAGGCCGCTGATGGTGTGCGCCGAGGTGGTCATGTAGAGCAGGTGGCCATCCCCCGCGCCGCGTGCCACCTGGGCCGCCGCCAGCGTGGTGCCCGCGCCGGGCTTGTTGTCCACCACGATGGCATGCCCCCAGCGGGCCGCCAGCTTGTCCACGACGGCCCGGGCCACGATGTCCGTGGCGCCGCCAGCGGCGTAGGGCACGACCAGCCGCACGGTGTCGGAAGGGAATTGGGGGGCCTGGGCCCACGCCAGGCCGGGGGCGAGCGCGGTCAGCAGCATGCCTCCCAATGCCTGCCTGCGATGGATCTTTGCCGGGGAGGGGTGGCCTGGTGTCGTCATTTCTGCGGGTCTCCTGTGTGCTGCGAGGTTGAACCATCCGTTGAATGCGGGAGCAAGTCGCCGCGGGCCGACGGGGTTCGTTGGCGGATTTTTATGAGAGTTCTTTTTGATAGAACTAAAGTTCTGTCTGAAAGAATAATTTGAGAAGGGCTTTGTGTCAAATGAAAAATCAAGGCATGGATCGGGTGGAAGTGAGGGCCGGCCAATGCGGGCGCTGCCGGCGTCAAGGCCGCGCACGGGCATGCCGGCGCGAGGCGCGCGCGGGCGCCTGAGGAGGGACTGCGTGATCTACGCTACGGATTCAAAGGCGGTAGAAGTTGGCAGCCGTGTCGCGATAGAGCCACCGCTTTTCGTCGGCGGACATGCCGGCCGTGATGCGCTTGAACGCGTTCCAGAGCACCTGGTAGCTGCAGGTGCCCTTGTCCACCGGAAAATTGCTCTCGAACATGCAGCGCTTCGGGCCGAAGATCTCGATGCAGGTGTGGATGTAGGGCTTCCAGGCCTGGGCGAGCTCGGCAGAGGTGGGCGGCTGTTTCCGCTCGTGGAACGGGAACCCGAACACGCTCATTCCCAGGCCGCCCAGCTTGATGAAGACATGGGGCAACCGGGCAATGTGTTGCAGTCGCGCCTTCCACTCGGCAAACACGGCGTCGCGATGGCCCGCGTAGGGTCCGACTCCCAGCGGCACACCGATGTGGTCGATGACGATGGGTGTCTCGGGAAAGGCCTTGGCGAGATCCGCCAGTTCGTCCAGCTGGGTGTGATAGGCCCAGGAGTCGAAGCTCAACCCGAAGCGCGCAAGCTGTGAGAAGCCTTCGCGGAAGCAGGGGTTGAGATAGACATGCAGTGGCGGTGCGTTCATCACTCCGTACTGGAACTTCTCGTGGGCGGCCGCATGGCAGCGGATGCCTCGGAACCGGCCGCCACCGGCCTCCATGTGCGCGGCCAGCACGTCCTCCACGCCCGCGCCGAGCGAGAGCTCCGCAAAACCGACGATGCCCGCGCAGACCTGCGTTCCGTCCTGCAGCGCGTTGGCCCGGCCTGCAATCTGCACCACGCGCTCGGTCTCGCCCACGGGCCTGAGGGGTTCCGGTCCGCTGTCGCGGTAGGCAAAGCCCACCTGGATGAACACGGTCGATTCGATGCGGTGGCCCGAGCTCACGTCGGCCAGCAGGTCCTCCGCCAGATAGCCGCCCCAGTTGTGGTCCGCCAGGTGGTGGTGCGGATCGATGATCGGAAGCGACGGCTCCAGCGCTTCCTCGGCATGCTGTGCGAGCCAGGCGGGCCGCACTTCGGCCCGGGGGATGATGGGGAGGGGGCTGTGATGGGTCATGGGGTGGCCGTGTGGAGTCGGATTCGGAAATTCAGATGCCCAGGAAAGCCTTCTGGACGAACACGTCGTTCAGCAGCTCCTGCCCCGAGCCCGAACGGATCACGAGGCCCTGCTCGAATACATAGGCATCATCGGACATCTTGAGCGCCAGGCGTGCGTTCTGCTCCACCAGGATGACGGAGATACCGGTCTCCTGGTTCAGGCGCCGGATGGCCTGCGCGATCTCGGAGACAATCTTGGGGGCAATGCCGAGTGACGGTTCATCGAGCATCAGGATCTGCGGGCTGGACATCATCGCGCGGCCGATGGCCACCATCTGCTGCTCACCGCCCGAGAGCGAGCCAGCCATCTGCTGGCATCGCTCCTTGACCCGGGGAAAGAGCTCATAGACGAGATCCAGCGATTGGCTGCGCCGGGCGGCGGAGCCCACGGTATGCGCGCCCACCATCAGGTTTTCCCATACGGACATCCTCGGAAAGAGGCGGCGGCCCTCGGGCGACAGCGCAATGCCCATGCCCACGCGCTGAGCCGAGTGGGTGCCATCGATGCGATGGCCGTCGAGCATGAGCGATCCGGACGTGAGCTTCTTCAAGCCCATCAGCGCCTTGAGCGTGGTGCTCTTGCCGGCGCCATTGGAGCCGATCAGCGCGACGATCCTGCCAGCATCTATCCGGAAGCTCACGCCGTGCAATGCCTCGACCAGCCCGTAGTGGACGACGATGTCCTTGACTTCAAGCGTGCGCATCTTCATCCACTCCCAGATAGGCTTCGATCACGGCGGGGCTGTTGCGGATTTCTTCCGCGGTTCCCTGGGCGATCTTCTGTCCCTGCACGAGAACGATGATCTTCTCGCAGGTTCCCATCACCAGCGCCATGTGGTGCTCGACGAACAGCAGTGAAATGCGGTGCTCATCGCGCAATGTCTTCAGGAGTCGCCCGAATTCGGCGCATTCCTCGGGGTTGAGGCCTGCAGCCGGCTCGTCGAGCAGGAGCAGCCTCGGATTCGTCGCGAGGCCGATGGCCACGCCGATGCGCTTCTGGTGCCCGTAGGCCAGCTCGCCCGCGATCTCGTGGCGGTAGGCTGCAAGGCCCGTGATCTCCAGCACCTTGTCCACGTCATGGCGAACCCTGTCCAATGCATCCCTGTAGGCCGAGGTGCGGGCGATCTGGGCCCAGACGGGAATGTCGAAGTGGCAGAGCGCGCCGCGGTAGATGTTTTCCTGCACCGTCGATTTCGGGTAGACAGTTGCGGACTGGAACGTGCGCGCGAGCCCGTGCCTGACCACGTGGCTCGGCTTGCGGCCCGTGATGTCCTCGCCCGCGAACACGATCTTGCCCGCGGTGGGGGCGAGCGAGCCGCTGATCATGTTGAACGCCGTGCTCTTGCCGGCGCCGTTGGGGCCGATCAGGCCGACGATCTCGCCTTCCCTGAGCTCGAAGCTCAGGTCGCGTACCGCGGCGAGTCCGCCGAATGTCTTGGAGAGGCCCTCGACCTTGAGCAGTGTGCCTGCCATCACCGGCCTCCCTCGTTGCGGAACCTGGAGGCTGCGCCGACCAGTCCAACCAGTCCTTTGGGCAGGAACTTGAGCACCAGGATCAACGTGATGCCATACATGATGTTCTGCGTTTCGATGGCGCTGCGGAACAGTTCAGGCAGCGGCGTCATGATGAGCGCACCGAGTATCGGGCCCAGCACCGAGCCGCGTCCGCCGATCACCAGCATGATGATGGCGGCCACGGAGATGTGCTGGTTGAAGGACTCCGGAGAAACAAACCCGAGGTAGTGGGCAAGCAGTGCCCCGGCAAAGCCGGCAAACGCGCTGCCCAGCACGAAGGCGAACATCTGGGAGCCCTGGATGCTGATGCCGCTTGCCTCGGCCAGGTCGGGGTTGTCCCCCACGGCATCGAGCGAATTACCCTTGGGGGTCTTGAACAGCGCGATCAGTAAGAGGATCGACAGGAACGCACATGCGGCCGCCAGGACATAGAACGACAGCTTGCTGTCGAACGCGAAACCCAGCAGGCTGGCGGGCGGAATGTTGGCGATGCCGTTGGCGCCGCCGGTAATGTCGCCCCCCTCCAGCAGCACCAGGCGGAACAGTTCGCCAAAGCAGAAGGTCACGAGCACGAAGTACACGCCCTGCAGGCGCAGGATGACCGCGCCGAGCAGGTAGGCGGCCAGCATGGAAGCCGCGACACCTGCCAGCACGGAGAGAAGGAACGGTGCCTGGAAGCGCACGGTGCAGATCACCGCGACGAACGCACCCATGCCCATCAATGCGGCGTGGCAGAAGGAGAGCTGTCCCGTGCGGTTGATGAGTGCGAGCCCGTTCACGAAAATGATATTGAGGCAGATGAGCACCGCGAGATGGATGTAGAAGGCGTTCCCGGCAAGCAGCAGGGGGGTGGCGAACAGCACGAGCAGTGCCGGGATCCAGGCTTTCCAGGAGCCTCCTGGCGCCCGGTCGCGGGTGGGTGTACCGGGGCCTGCACCCCGGATGGATTTGTCGGTCATGGTGGAAGTGGTCATGGCTCAGCGACCTGCCTTTCCCAGCAGCCCCGAGGGACGGAAGATCAGCATCAGGATCACGAAGCAGAAGAGCAGCATGTCGGAGAAGCTGCTGGACATGAAGGTATTGGCAACGCTCTCGAAAACCCCGAGCAGCAGGGCTGCCAGCGCAGCGCCCGGGATGCTGCCAAGGCCGCCCAGGATCACCACGATGAATGCCTTGAGCAGGGGCGTCGAGCCGATGCTGGGCGACACCGAGAACACCGGTGCCATCAGTGCACCCGCGATGGCGGCCAGCGCAACGCCGATGCCGAAGCCGAGCGGGTACATGAACTGGGAGCGGATGCCCTGCGCGTTGGCGATCTCGATGTCCTGCACCACGGCGCGCAACGCGCGGCCGCCCTTGCTGTGCATGAGAAACCCATAGAGCACTACCAGCACCACCAGCGAAAACGCCACCACATAGAGGCGTGACATCGGCAGCATCACCGGTCCGAGCGACACCACGCCTTCGGCTGCCGGCGGCATGGACTGGGGATCGGGGCCGAAGACCATGAGGGCGCCGTTCTGCAGGATCATCGCCAGCCCGATGGTGGCGATCATCCCGTTGAGCTCGTCGCCCCGGAAGCCCTTCATCACCACGACCTCGATGATCCAGCCGATCACCAGCGTGAAGGCGAACGTGGCGAGCACCGCCGCCAGGAAAGGCAGCTGGAGCTTCGTGACGCACACGTATGCCGAGAACGCGCCCAGCATGTAGAACTCGCCATGCGCAAAGTTCACGACGCGCATCACACCAAAGACCAGTGTGAAGCCAATGGCCATCAGCAGGTACAGGAGCCCGATGATGAGGCCATTGGTCAACGCCTGGCCAATCAAGAAAGTAAAGTCCACGGTGGTATCCCCGAACGATCAGCGCCGAGCCAGGAGCCGGATCACTTGCACTCGGTGAGCGAGCAGCTTGCCTCGATCACTTCCTGGCCGTCCTGCACGCGGGCGATGTAGAACGGCGCACTGATCTGGTGGGCCGCGCCATACACCTCGGCACCAGTCCAGTTGAGCGTGCCCAGGATTCCCTTGAAGTCCTTGATGTTCTCGAGCGCCACGCGCACCTTCTCGGTGTCGGTCGTCGTTCCTGCGGCGGACATGGCCTGGAACAGCATGTGCGTACCGTCATAGAACGCGGGGCTGAAGCCGTTCATGCGTTTCTTGTACTTGGCAAGGTAGCGGTCCGAGTACGCCTTCACGGCTGTGTTGGCGGGGTTGATCGGCGTGTTCACCAGCATGCCATTGGTGGCGGTGTTGCCGGCCACGTTCACGATCTCGGGTGTCGCGGGGCCGCCGCTGCGGATGATGAATCCCTTGAAACCCAGTTCGCGCGCCTGCTTGACGATCAGGCCGGCGGTACCGGGCGCATTGCCGTCCAGCTCGATGGCATCGACGCCCTTGGCCATCAGGCGGGTGAGCAGCGGCATCATGTCCACGCGTTCGCGCTCGAAGAACTCCTTGGCGTTGAGCTGGGCGCCGGCCTTGCTGTAGGCCTTCTCGAGATCCTGGGCGATCTGCTGGCCGGTTTCGTCATTGGGGAACAGGCCACCCACTTTCTTGATGTTCTTGGCCTTCACGATCCAGTTGATCTGGGGCTGGGACGTCTCCATGGTCGTCAGGTTGGGACGGAAGTTGAACGGCTTGTCCTTTCCCAAGGCCTTGTCGGTGAATCCGAGGGTGAGCATCACCACCTTGTTCTTGTCCATGATGGGCGTCACGGCGAGCGCCCCCGCGGAGCCCACCGGGCCGATGATGTACTTGACCTTGTCCTCGAAGACCAGGCGGTTTGCCGCGGTCACCGCTTCGCCGGCCTGGTACTTGTCGTCATAGGGAACGACCTTGACCTTGTACTTCTTGCCGCCCACCTCCAGCCCGCCCTTGGCATTGACATCCTCGGCGGCGAGCTCGGTGGCATAGAGCATGGCCTGTCCCCAGGCGGCGCCCGCGCCCGACAGCGTGACGATGGCCCCGATCTTGAGTTCTTCCTGGGCAAACGCGGTACCGGCGAGGCACAGCAGGCCGGTGATGGCAATCTTCTTCATGTTCAGTCTCCTTGGGTTTGGATGGGTCTGGAATCAGGAACGGGGTCAGGCCTGGGCAATGGCCTGCAGCACCGGCGTGATGTATTTCTTGAATTGCCGCGGGTTCTCGCTCATCGGAAAATGCCCGAGCTCCTTCATCACGACGGCCTGCGCGCCGGGGATGCTGCGGGCCGTGCGGAGCGTGTCTTCGGGACTGCACGAGAAGTCGTACTCCCCGGTCAACAGGAAAAGCGGCGTGCGGCGCGTGTCGATGCCATCGAGCTTGCCGCGCAGGTCGGAGTCGACGCGGTAGAAATAGAGATCCCCGCGGAAGATGCCAGGGCCGCTCTGCTTGTATTGCCACAGCGTTTCATGGCGGTACTCATCCGGGCTTTGCGGCGCGATCAGGCCCGACACGAGTGCCGCGCAGACCTCGCCGCCATGCACGTCCGGGCGGTTCAGCCAGCTCGTGTCGTACCAGGGTGGCTGGTGGTCGGCTCCTTCGAGGCCGATCAGCGCGCGGAACTCCTCGCCATGGGCATGGGCGAGCTGCAGCACGATCCGGCCGCCGATCGAGCAACCCATCACCACGGGGCGATCGAGCTCCAGCGCGGCGGCGAATGCGCGTATGGTCGCTACGTAGCGCTCGGTGGTGAGCTCGTAGTCCTTGTCCTGGTATCCGAGGGGCGGGTAGGACTTGCCATGCCAGGGCATGTCGAATGCGATCACACGGAATTTCGAGGTGACGTCCTCGTCGCACAGCAGGTGGCGGAACTGGCGTCCGTCCGACCCGGCGGTGTGCAGGCACAGCAGCGGGATGCCCTGGCCGCATTCCTCGAAGTACACGCGGCACGCATCGCCCATGATGTTGACGTGCACGTACCTGCCGACGATGGGTTCTATGGTGGCTGTCATTGCATTTCCTTGGACTGGGTCACGGGGCGGGGCGGCGGCGCGGCGCGCACAGGACATCCTTCAGGTACTGAAGGTGGGCAAAGAGCACATGGGAATTGCCTTCGATGCGCATGGCGCCGCGCTTGGTCAGGGCGAACAGGTCATGCCAGCCGGGGCGGGGGCAAGGCTCCCACAGGGCTGCCCATGCCTCCTCCGTCGCCTGGATGACCAGGTCGGCGGATGCAAACAAGGGCGACTGCCGGTGGATGCCATGGATCTCCCCGCCGCGGATCTCCAGCATGAACGGTGAATCACCCACGCACACCTTGATGCTGGCCGTCAGGTAGCGGCCGCGATGCACCAGTCTACGGTTGGCATTCACCAATGGCTCGATGGATGCGAACCGCTCTTCCAGGGACTCTTTCATTTTTATCGTCTCCTCAGGGCCCGGGTGCACGGCGCGTGGCGTGATGCCGGCTGCGAGATCGGCAGGCGCGCAGGACAGCGGACGGCACGCCCGCGATACCTCGGGGTTCTGTTTTCATGATGGGCATCCCGCAGCCGCCGGGGGGGTGGTTTGGCGTGCAGGCGAATGAGGCTGAACTATAGGAAGCGGTCCCGTCCTTGTGCAGTCGCCTGCAGGCATGGGGGTATCACATAAAGTGATTGCTCAGAGAACCTATGAGGATTCCTGTGACGGGCTGACGGCACCCGAGGGGCCGAAATGGTGCTGCCTTTGAAATTTAGGGTAAACCCTGATTTCAACCGACACTCATGTAATTAACATGGTAATTATTATCTTGTTAATTAAATGCAGACCATGCAGTTGCAGCACCCCATCCTGGGCGATGGCCGACCTCTGGGTACGGTCTATGGCGCCTTGCTCAATGACCGCGCCACCGTCGAGCGGCTCGAGCCCCAGTTCGACAGCGCGCCCTACAAGGCGGCACCCAAGGCACCTGTGCTCTATATCAAGTCGCGCAACACCTTGGTGCCCAGCGGCGCCGTGGTGCAGATTCCGGCGGAACCCGGTGAGGTGCGCATTGATGCCACCATCGGCCTCGTGATCGGCCGCACGGCCACGCGCGTCTCGGTGGACCAGGCCATGGAGCATGTCGCGGGCTTCGTGGTGGTGAGCGACGTCACCCTGCCGCACGAGAACTACTACCGTCCGGCTGTCGTGCAGCGCAATCGTGACGGCTTCTGCCCCGTGAGCGCGGTGCTGCGTAGCCAGCCTGGCTTCGACATCGACAACGCCACCCTGAGCGTGAGCATCAACGGCCAGCGTGCTTACGAGCGCAGCTTCGCCACGCTGGTGCGGCCGGCGGCGCAATTGGTGGCCGATGTCACCGAGTTCATGACGCTGTCCGAGGGGGATGTGCTGCTGCTCGGCCCCGGCGAGGGCTCGCCTGTTGCCCGGCCGGGCGACCAGGTCAGGATCACCGTGCCCGGCTTGGGCGAGTTGAGCCACGGTGTGGCGAAGGAGACGCAGGCATGAAGCGCGGACGCATTCTTTTCGAGGGCAAGACGCTGGACGTCACCGAAGGCCAGGGCGGCAAGGTGCAATTGCCTGACGGCAGGCTGCTGGCTGAAACCGATGTGCAATGGCTGCCTCCGGTGGCGTTCGGCACCATCATCGCGCTGGGCCTGAACTATGCAGACCATGTGAAGGAACTGTCGCGCGAGCTGACCGTGACGAGCAAGGACGCTCCGCTGGTGTTCCTGAAGGGACCGAATTCCCTCGTGGGGCATCGCGAGCAAACGCCTCGTCCGGTGGGCGCCGCCTTCATGCACTACGAGTGCGAATTGGCGGTGGTGATTGGAAAGACCGCTCGCCGCGTGAGCGCCAATCACGCCATGGCCCATGTCGCGGGCTACACGGTCTGCAACGACTATGCGGTGCGCGACTACCTCGAGAACTTCTACCGCCCGAACCTGCGCGTCAAGAACCGGGATGCCTGCACGGTGATCGGCCCCTGGCTGGTAGACGCCGCCGACGTACCCGATCCGCATGCCCTGGGCCTGCGCACCCGCGTCAACGGCCAGGTCACGCAGAACGGCAACACGGGCGACATGATCCACCGCGTGGCCGAGCTGATCGAGTATCTGAGCGGCTTCATGACGCTGCAGCCCGGCGACGTCATCCTCACGGGAACGCCCGACGGTGTCGTCAACGTCCAGCCGGGCGATGTGGTCGAGACCGAGATCGACGGTATCGGCACCCTGGTCAACACCCTGGCCGCAGCCTGATTTCCCATCATTCATTTCCAAACCTGATTTCATCCAGGAGACAAGTGCCATGCGCCGCAATCTTTGCCTCGCCGCCGCCATGCTCGCCGTAACCGCCTCGCTGACCAGCCCGGTAGTGTCGGCACAAAGCTATCCCCACAAGCCTTTGCGCTGGGTCGTGGGCTACCCCGCGGGGGGCGGCACGGACTTCCTCGCACGCACCACGGGCGCGCAACTGTCGCAGCAGCTGGGGCAGCCCGTCGTGGTGGACAACCGTCCCGGCGCCGGGGCCATCATCGCCTCGGAACTCGTGGCACGGGCCGCGGGTGACGGCTATACGGTGCTGTCGGCCGACAACGGCGTGCTGGTCTACAACAGCGCGCTGTACAAGAAGCTCAACTACGAGCCGCAGAAGGACTTTGCCCTGCTGGGCATGATGGGACGCTCGCCCCTGGTCATCACCGCGGCCCCCAATTCGGGCTTCACCGATGCCAAGGGCCTGCTCGCCGCGCTGCAGGGTGCTCCGGGCAAGTACAGCATTGCCACGGCGGGTGTCGGCAGCCCGCACCACCTGGCGCTGGAACTGTTCCAGCGCGAAGCCAAGGTGTCGATGCTGCATGTGCCCTACAAGGGTGGTGCGCCCGCGCTGCAGGACCTCATGGGCGGGCAGGTGCCGTTGATGATGCTCGACCTGCCCAGCGGCGTCAGCGCGGTCAAGGCGGGTAAGGTCGTCCCGCTGCTGGCCATGTCCGCCGAGCGGATCCCCCAGCTGCCCAATGTGCCCACCGCCAGGGAAATGGGTTTCACGGGCGTCGAGGCCTACACCTGGCAAGGGCTGGCCGTGCCGACGAACACGCCGCGCGACGTGCAGGAGCGCCTGAGCACCGAGCTGCAGAAGACCATGCGCGATCCGGGTGTACGGCAGAAACTTTATGACGCGGGGTGGGAAGCACGTCCCACCAACGCGCCGGACATGATCAACTACGTCAGTGCCGAGCGGCAGAAGTGGCATGCGCTCATCAAGAGCCGCAACATCACCCTGGACTGAACCCACCCGACAGACAGATAGACAGACACAGAAACGAAAGAGCACACCATGAGAATCGATCACCTGATCAACGGCCAGTCGGTTGCCGGCAAGGACTATTTCGAGACCGTCAATCCCGCCACGCAGGAGGTGCTGGCCGAAGTCGCCTCGGGCGGTGCCGCCGATGTCGATGCGGCCGTGGCGGCCGCCAAGGACGCTTTCCCGAAGTGGGCCAACACGCCCGCGACAGAGCGCGCGAAGATCGTGCGCAAGCTGGGCGACCTGATCGCCAAACACGTTCCCGAGATTGCCGAGACCGAGACCAACGATTGCGGACAGGTCATCGCGCAGACCGGCAAACAGCTCATTCCGCGCGCGGCCGACAACTTCTACTATTTCGCCGAGATGTGCACGCGCGTGGACGGCCATACCTATCCCACGCCCACGCACCTGAACTACACGCTGTTCCACCCGGTGGGTGTGTGCGCCCTGATCTCTCCGTGGAACGTGCCGTTCATGACATCCACATGGAAGGTGGCCCCGTGCCTGGCATTCGGCAATACGGCCGTGCTCAAGATGAGCGAGCTCTCGCCGATGACGGCGGCGCGCCTGGGCGAGCTGGCGCTCGAGGCAGGTGTTCCCGCGGGCGTGCTCAACGTGGTGCACGGCTACGGCAAGGACGCGGGAGAGCCGCTCGTCGCGCACCGCGACGTGCGTGCCGTCTCGTTCACGGGCTCCACGCTCACGGGCAATCGCATCGTGCAGGCAGCGGGCCTCAAGAAGTTCAGCATGGAGCTGGGCGGCAAGAGCCCGTTCGTGGTCTTTGACGACGCGGATTTCGAGCGCGCGCTGGACGCCGCCGTGTTCATGATCTTCTCCAACAACGGCGAGCGTTGCACCGCCGGCAGCCGCATCCTGGTGCAGAAGGGCATCTACGCGAAATTCGTGGACCGCTTCGTGGAGCGCGCCAAGAAGATCACCGTGGGCGACCCGCTCGACGAGAAGACCATCGTCGGCCCCATGATCAGCCAGGGCCACCTGGCCAAGGTGCGCCACTACATCGAGCTGGGCCGCAAGGAGGGAGCGAGCATGCTGTGCGGCGGCCTCGACGCGCCCGTGGTGCCCGATCGCGTGAAGAAGGGCAACTACGTGCTGCCCACCGTGTTCGCCGACGTGGACAACCGCATGCAGATCGCGCAGGACGAGATCTTCGGCCCCGTGGCCTGCATCATCCCGTTCAGCGACGAGGCCGAGGCGATCCGCCTCGCCAACGACATCCAGTACGGGCTCTCGAGCTACGTCTGGACCGAGAACATCGGCAAGGCGCACCGCGTGGCGGCTGCCATCGAGGCGGGCATGTGCTTCGTGAACAGCCAGAACGTGCGCGACCTGCGCCAACCCTTCGGCGGCACCAAGGCCTCCGGCACGGGCCGCGAAGGCGGTACCTGGAGCTACGAAGTGTTCTGCGAACCGAAGAACGTCGCCGTTTCCATGGGCTCGCATCACATCCCGCACTGGGGCGTGTAAGAGCGTGTTGGCGCATTGTGTATTGATAGCTTGAGGAGACAGACATGCAACGCCGTCATTTCCTGCAGGCATCGGCAGCGACCGTCCTGGCGCCCACGCTCGAAGCGAGCTGGGCTCAGGGCGGCAGCTGGCCCGAGGCCAAGCCCGTCCGCATCATCGTGCCGTTCACGCCGGGCGGCACCACCGACATGGTGGCCCGCCTGATCGGCGTCGAGCTCGGCAAGCAGCTCGGCCAGAGTGTCATCGTGGAGAACAAGCCGGGAGCCGGCACCGTGATCGGCGTGGATTACGTGGCCAAGCAGCCAGCCGACGGCTACACCCTTGTCTGCGTGGCCAACAGCTTCACGGCCAACAAGACGCTGGTGAAGAGCCTGCCCTACGACACCACCAGGGACCTGCAGCCCGTGGCGCTCATGGGCCTGTCCGAGCATGTGCTCGCCACCCATCCGTCCAGCGGCCTGAAGAACCTGGATGACCTCAGGAAAGCGGCCCTGGCCAAGCCCGGGGCACTGACCTATGCCTCCTTTGGCAACGGCACATCGGCCCATCTGTCGGGCGCGCTGCTGTGCCAGATGATGGGGGTGGACATGGTGCACGTACCCTACAAGGGCCAGGGGCCGGCGCTCACCGATCTTCTGGGTGGTCAGGTCGGCGTGATGTTTGGCAACTGGTCGGAGTTTCGCGGCCATATCGAAAGCGGCAAGCTGGTCGCCCTGGGCATGGCCACCGCCAAGCGTTCGCGCTTTGCACCCCATGTCCCCACGCTGGCCGAACAGGGCGCCGCCCTGGAGTCCAATTCCTGGCAAGGGCTGCTCGCGCCCGCGGGCACGCCGGAGGCGGTCGTCCAGCGGGTCAATGCCGAGGTGAACAAGGCCCTGGCCACGCCCAACGTGGTCGAGGTCTTCGCCAAGAGCGGCGTGGTCTCGCAGGCGGGAACGGTCGCGCAGTTCTCGAGCTTCGTGAACAGCGAGATCGCCAGGTACGGCGAGATCATCCGCCGCGCCAACATCACGATGGGCTGAATGGCAGCGCCGCGTCCATCGTCATCGTACAAACAGTCAGCCTGGGAAATCAGGATGAAAAGTTATCGTTCATAAGGGGAGAATCATCATGGGCAAGATTGCACTCGCCGCGAAGGTCTCGCATGTCCCGTCCATTTACCTGAGCGAACTGGACGGCCCGCGCAAGGGCTCGCGCCAGGATGCCATCGACGGTCTCAAGGAGATTGGCCGGCGTTGCCGGGAAGCGGGCGTTGACACCATCGTGGTCTTCGACACGCACTGGCTGGTCAACGCGAGCTACCACATCAACTGCGCAGCCCATTTCAAGGGGCTGTACACCAGCAACGAACTGCCGCATTTCATCAGCAACATGGGCTTCGAGTTCCCGGGCAATCCGGAACTGGGCCGGCTGCTGGCCGAGGCAGGCAGCGATTTCGGCGTGGAGACGCTGGCGCACGATGCCACGACGCTGCACCCGGAATACGGCACGCTGGTACCCATGCGCTACATGAATGCGGACCAGCATTTCAAGGTGATCTCGGTCTCCGCGATGTGCATGGCGCATTACCTCAATGACAGCGCGCGCCTGGGCTGGGCCATGCGCCGCGCGATCGAGGAGCAGTACGACGGCACTGTTGCCATTCTGGCGAGCGGGTCGCTTTCGCACCGTTTCGCGCAGAACGGCCAGGCGCCCGACTTCGCATTCAAGATCTGGAGCCCCTTCCTGGAGCAGCTCGATCGCGAGGTCATCCGCCTGTGGCAGGCCGGCGAATGGGACACCTTCTGCGGCATGCTGCCGGAATATGCGGCCAAGGGGCATGGCGAGGGCTTCATGCACGACACCGCGATGCTGATGGGCGCGCTGGGCTGGTCGGCCTACGATGGCAAGGCGGAAGTCATCTCGCCTTATTTCGCAGCGTCGGGCACCGGGCAGATCAACGCCGTGTTCCCGGTCACGCCGCAGGACGGCAGTGCCATTCCACAGGCGCAGGCCTCGGCCGGCGTTGCGCTGGCCGGCAGGCTCTGAAGGCGATCGGAGTTACCGTGCCCCATGTAGTCATCTTCTACACCGGCAATCTCGAGCCGCACACTGACATGACGCGGCTGTGCCGAGGCATTGCCGACACCATGCTCACCATCCGCGCCGAAGACGGCAGCCAGGTATTCCCCACCGGCGGCACCCGCGTCTATGCCTATCCGGCGCCGCACCATGCGGTCTCGGACGGTGGGGCCGCCGGGGTCGCCGCGGGCGGCGATGGCGACTATGGCTTCATCTACATCAACCTGCGCATGGGCGGCGGCCGCACCGATGCGGTCAAGAAAGCCTCGGGCGATGCGATCACCGCATGTGCCAGGGAGCACCTGGCGCCGCTGTTCGCCAACCCGCGCAAGCACCTGGGCCTGACCGTGCAGGTCGATGAGGCACCGGGCCAGGTGTACGACGCCAAGCACAGCACCCTGCATCCCTTGTTTGCGAAGAAGTAATCCATCCATGTTTTCCGACGAACTCCTGAAGCAGCTCGCCCATGAGCTGGATACCAGCGAAAAATCGCGCCAGCAGATCGAGCATTTCTCCAAGCGCTTTCCCGGCATGACCGTGGAGGACGGCTACCGCGTATCGCGCGAATGGGTACGCATGCAGATCGCCGCAGGCCGCAGGGTGATCGGCCACAAGATCGGCCTGACCTCGCGCGCCATGCAGATCGCCAGCCAGATCAGCGAGCCGGACTACGGCACGCTGCTCGACTCCATGCTGTTCACCTGCGAGAGCGGCCGCACGCTCGATCTGCCCACGAACCGCTTCATCGCGCCGCGCGTGGAAGTGGAGCTGGCCTTCATCCTCAAGTCGCCGCTGATCGGCCCGGGGCTGCCGGGCGGCAAGGAGATCACGCTGGATGACGTGATCGCTGCCACCGAATACGTGACACCGGCCATCGAGATCATCGACTCGCGCATCGAACAGTTCGACCGCCATACCAAGGCCATGCGCAAGGTGTTCGACACCATCAGCGACAACGCGGCCAACGCGGGCATCGTGGTGGGTGCCAACCGGGCTGATCCCCGCTCCGTGGACTTGCCCTGGTGCGGCGCCGTACTGCGCCAGAACGGCGTGGTCGAGGAAACCGGCCTGGCCGCCGGCGTGCAAGGCCATCCGGCGATCGGCGTGGCCTGGCTCGCCAACAAGCTGGCTCCATGGGGAGAGTCGCTGCAGCCCGGTCAGATCGTGCTGGCCGGCTCCTTCACGCGCCCCGTCGCCGGCAAGTCCGGCGATGAATTCGAGGCCGACTACGGCCCGCTGGGCAAGCTGCAATTTCGCTTCGACTGAAGCACCAACCAGAGTTTTTATGCCTTTGCAACTACGCGACCCCGGTCTGCTCAAGACCCAATGCCTGATCGACGGCCAATGGCTGTCGGCGCGCGACGGCGCCGTCATCGCCGTGAACAATCCCGCCACGGGCGAACTGATTGCCAACGTGCCCAAGCTCGGCGAAGCCGAGACCCAGGCTGCCATCTCCGCCGCGGAGCGCGCCTTCTCGGAATGGAAGACCAAGACGGCCGAGCAGCGCGCGGCCGTCCTGCACATCTGGTTTGAGCTGCTGATGCAGAACCAGGAAGACCTCGCGCAGATCATGACGGCCGAGCAGGGCAAGCCCCTGGCCGAATCGCGTGGCGAGATCGCCTACGCGGCGTCCTATGTGCAATGGTTTGCCGAGGAAGCTCGTCGTGTCTATGGTTCCACCGTGCCGGCGCCATGGGGTGGCAAGAAGATCGTGGTGACGAAGGAGCCCGTGGGTGTGTGCGCGGCGATCACGCCGTGGAATTTTCCGGCAGCCATGATCACCCGCAAGGTGGCACCCGCCCTGGCGGCCGGTTGCACCATCATCGTCAAGCCCGCACAGCAGACGCCGCTGTCGGCTCTCGCCCTGGCCGAGCTCGCGCAGCGCGCGGGTGTGCCGGCAGGTGTCTTCAGCGTGCTGACGGGATCTGCGCGTGCCATTGGCGGCGTGCTGACTTCCAGCATGGCCGTGCGCAAGCTCACCTTCACGGGCTCGACCGAAGTCGGCCGCGTGCTGGCCGAGCAATGCGCGCCCACGCTCAAGAAGATGTCGCTGGAACTGGGCGGCAATGCACCCTTCATCGTGTTCGACGATGCGGACCTCGACGCCGCGGTGGAGGGGGCGATGGCCTCCAAGTACCGCAATACCGGCCAGACCTGTGTCTGCGCGAACCGGCTGCTGGTGCAGGACGGCGTGTATGACGCCTTCATGGCCAAGCTGAAGACGGCCGTGCTCGCACTCAAGGTGGGCGACGGCATGCAGGATGGTGTCACCCAGGGGCCGCTCATCGACGACGCCGCTGTCGAGAAGGTCGAGGAACTGGTGCAGGATGCCGTGAGCAAGGGCGCGCAGGTCATCACCGGAGGCAAGCGCAGCCACCTGGGTCGCAGCTTCTACGAACCCACGATCCTTGGTGGTGCAGAGACAGGCATGCGCATTGCGAAGGAGGAAGTGTTCGGCCCCGTGGCGCCGGTCTTCCGCTTCAAGACGGAAGAGGATGCCATCCGCATGGCCAACGACACGGAGTTCGGGCTGGCCGCCTACTTCTATGCGCGCGACCTTGGTCGGGTGTGGCGCGTGGGCGAGGCGCTCGAGTACGGCATGGTCGGCATCAACAGCGGCATCATCAGCACGGCGGTGGCACCATTCGGCGGCGTCAAGCAGTCCGGCATGGGCCGCGAGGGCGGGGCGGCCGGTATCGACGAATACGTCAGCACCAAGTATCTGTGCATGGGCTATTAAGATAACGGGTAGAAGACCAGGGAGTTTTGCAGAGATTCCCTGGGATTGGCTCCAAGGAGGATACGTATGCAAACCCCCACCAACCGGTTCAAGGAAGCGATTGCCCGAAAGCAGGCCCAGATCGGGTTCTGGCTCAGCCTGGGCAGTCCCTATTCAGCGGAGATCTGTGCGGGTGCCGGTTTCGACTGGCTGCTCATCGACGGCGAGCATGCCCCTAACGATACGCTGACCCTGCTGGCACAGCTGCAGGCGGTCGCGGCCTATCCGGGAGTGCACCCCATTGCGCGGGTGCCCATGGGCCATGGCGAGGTGGGCGAAATGCTCATCAAGCAGTACCTGGACCTGGGCGTGCAGACGCTGCTGGTTCCCATGGTCGACACGGCCGAGCAGGCGGCGCGCATCGTGCGTGCTTCGCGCTACCCGCAGGATGACGGCAAGGGCGGCATCCGCGGCATGGCCGGTGCACGTGCATCGGCGTGGGGCCGGCGATCCAGCTACTACCATGAGGCCAACGCGCAGGTCTGCGTGCTGGTACAGGTGGAGTCGATGGACGGGCTGCGCAATCTCGATGCGATTGCCGCGACCGAGGGCGTGGATGGCGTCTTCATCGGCCCGGCGGATCTCAGCGCCGCGATGGGACATGTGGGCAACCCGGGCCATGAGCGCGTGCAGGCCGCCATCAGCGATGCCATCGCACGCATCCAGAAGGCGGGCAAGGCCGCGGGCATCCTGACTCCGAACGAGGCACTGGCACGCAGCTATCTCGAACAGGGTTGCAGCTTCGTCGCGGTAGGACTGGACACCAGCCTGCTGGTGCAGGCCACGGGGGCGCTCGCCACGCGCTTCAAGGGAGTGCAGGCCGTGGCGCAGAGCAGCACGTATTGAACCGCACGGGTCTGGAGCCAGGGGTGGCAGGCCCTACAATCCCGTCTCCCATCTATGACCGAGTCCATGCGTTCCTTTTCGCGTTCCCTGCCGATGGCGCTTCTCAAGGCGCGCGAATCGGTGATGGTGCGTTTTCGCCCGGAGCTGCGGGCCCACGGCCTGACGGAGCAGCAGTGGCGGGTGCTGCGCGCGATGTCGGCGGCGGATGCCTGCCTGCGGCCGATGGAGATGGCGCAGATGACGTTCATCAGCGCGCCCAGCCTCTCACGCCTGCTCAAGACCCTGGAGTCCAAGGACCTGATCAAGCGGGGCCACCTTACCGATGACCTGCGCGGTTCCGAGTTCGGCCTCACGGAAACGGGTCGTGCGCTGGTGGCCGAGATCGCTCCGCATTCCGAGGCGACGTATCTGGAAATCGAGCGCCTCGTGGGTGCCGCTGAAATCGAGCAGCTCTACCTGATTCTGGAGCAGATCGAGCAGCGCCTTGGTGCGCCCACCGGCGCCGATTTCGAATAGCGGATCTCGCCCGGATTCCGTTCGGGCCACGCTAGCATGCGTCGATCTGATGCGTGTTGCGGTTCCCCAGGCCGCGCCGCAAGGTGTCCGAGGGCTTTTCGCCAAATTGCTTTCGGTAGTCGACCGCAAACTGGCTGCCGTGCCAGAACCCCCAATGGGCCGCGATGTCCTGCACACTGGCCTGTGGGGGAGCATGGCGCAGCGCACGGTGCACGCCGTTGAGGCGCAAGGTGCGCAGGTATTTGAGTGGCGAGGTTCCCAGCACGTCCTGAAAGCAGTAGTTGAGCTTTCGCCGGCTCACACCCAGGCGCTGGCATAGCGCGAGCATCGACAGGGGCTCGTCGGGGCTTTCGAGCATCATTTCACAGGCGCGATCCACGAGGCGCTTGCGGCGCTCGATGCTGGGAAGCTCCGTCAGGTCGACCACGGAAGGCAGGGCCTCCATCCACTCGATGAGCAGGTCGTCGCGCAATGACAGCAGGGCGGTTGCAGGGGTTCCGCTGGCGCTGAGTGCGCTGACCTGCCGGAGTGCCGCCAGATGCAGCTCGCGCAGCGCGGCGGCCTTGTGGGGCTCCGCATCCAGCACCAGCTTGTGCTCCAGCCAGGCTACCAGGGGCTTGTGGTACATGCGCTCCCACAGCGGAGCCAGCAGTTCCCGCTCGACCATGAGGGCCAGCAACGTGAAGGAGGGGGGCGTGCGCAGGTCGACCTCGTCGCCCTTGCCGCACATGATGCCGTGGGATCCCACCGCATGGCCGTTGAAGTACAGGCCGGTCGTCGGCTGCAGGGGCGTGGCGAAACCATAGGTGCCCAGCGCCAGCCGTCCGCGCTGGCGCGTGGCGACGTTGATGTCCTCGCGCAGCAGCGTGATTCCGGGCAGGCGCGCGCTTTGAAGCCGTCCCTCGAAGGTGCCCTCCGACAGCTGCTCGTAGTGCAACCGCCAGCCGCCCTGGGCCGCCGTGTATCCGTCGATGTCCCGCTCCATGCGGGAGTCAAGCCAGTAGGGTTCGTTCATGGTGGAGAAGTGTCGCCGCAATGCGCCGCAAGGCCTTTAGGGAATCCCTTATCAGCGGCCTGCGCAAATTCGATAACGCCCTGGTGGTGCATTGCGGGACGATAACCGTCATGTCAAACGCACTCACTCAAGACAACCTGGATACCCGGCGCGAGCAGCCCGTGGCCGACGGTTCGCTGCTGATCGGCGGACAGTGGCGGCCCGCGGCCTCCGGCCACACCCTGGACGTGTATTCCCCCATCGACGGGCGGCGCCTGTGCGGCATTGCCGATGCAGCACAGGCGGACGTGGAGCTGGCCGTGCGCAGTGCCCGCGATGCTTTCGAGCGCGGCACCTGGTCGCGCATGGCCCCGGCCGAGCGCAAGCGCATTCTGCACCGCATTGCCGACCGCATCGAGTCCCACCATGCCGAACTTGCCGTGCTGGGCGTGCGGGACAACGGCACCGAGATCGGCATGGCCTGGAAGGCGGAGCCGGGCAGCGCGGCGTCCACCTTTCGCTTCTATGCCGAATGCGTGGACAAGATCAACGGCGACATTGCGCCCACGCCGCATGGAACGCTGGGGCTGGTGCACAGGGAGCCGGTGGGCGTGGTCGGCGCGATCGTGCCCTGGAATTTCCCGCTGATGATCGGTGCGTGGAAGATCGCGCCGGCCCTGGCGGCGGGCAACTCGGTGGTGCTCAAGCCGTCGGAGGAGGCGTCGCTGTCGCTTTTGCGCCTGGCGCAACTGTGCCTGGATGCGGGGCTGCCCGAAGGCGTGCTGAACGTGGTGACGGGGCAGGGACGCACGGCGGGCGATGCGCTGGCCCGGCATCCCGACGTCGACGTGCTGACGTTCACGGGCTCCGGCCCGGTCGGGCGCCGGCTGCTGCAGGCATCGGCTGAATCCAATCTCAAGCGCGTGTACCTGGAGCTCGGCGGCAAATCGCCCAACATCGTGTTTGCCGACACTCCCGACATTGCGCGGGCCGCGGAGGTATCGGCACTGGGCTTGTTCCGCAACAGTGGCCAGGTCTGCGTAGCGGGCTCGCGGCTGCTGGTGCAGCGCCCGGTGCATGACGAATTCGTGGAGGAATTGACGCGCGTGGCGCGCAGCCTGCGCGTGGGCGATCCGCTGCGGCTTGACACCCAGGTCGGAGCGGTGAGCAATCCGGCCCAGCTGGCACGCAATCTCTCGGCGGTCGAAAAAGCGCAACAAGAAGGGGCCCGCCTGATCGCGGGAGGAGAAGCGCTGTTCCCGGTGGCGGGCGGCCACTACATGGCGCCCACGGTCTTCACCGACGTGAAGCCGGACATGGCGCTGGCGCAACAGGAGGTGTTCGGCCCCGTGCTCGCGGTGCTGCCGTTCGATGACGAAGCCGAGGCCGTGCGCATTGCCAACGACTCGGCCTACGGGCTCGCCGCCGGCGTCTGGACCTCCGACCTCTCGCGCGCCCATCGCATGGTGCGTGCGGTGAGGGCGGGCGTCGTGCACGTCAACACCTATGGCGGCTCCGATATCACCGTTCCCATGGGTGGCGTGCGCCAGTCGGGCAACGGCCATGACAAGTCGCTGCATGCCCTGGACAAATACCTCGATCTCAAGACCGCCTGGATTCAACTCTGACAACAAGCCCTGTATGACGACTCACAGCAATACCCTTCGCTCCCTCAACGCCGAGCACCTCTGGCATCCGATGGCACACCCCGGGGCCATGAAGAAGCAGCGCCCCGACATCATCACCCGTGGCAGTGGCTGCGAGGTGTGGGACATCGATGGCCACCGCATGCTCGACGGCGTGGGCGGCCTCTGGTGCAACAACCTGGGGCACAGCAACCGCGCGGTGCGCGATGCCATCGTGAACCAGCTTGACGAGCTGCCGTTCTACAACGTGTTCAGAGGCACCACGCACCCGCGCGCGATCGAGCTGTCGCACCGGTTGGTGGAGCTGCTGCAGCCGGAGGGCGTCGTCGCCATGACCTTTGGCAGCGGCGGCTCGGATGCGGTGGAGGCGGCTCTGAAGATCTCGCGTCAGTACCACAAGCTGCGCGGACAGGGCGATCGCACCAAATTCATCAGCCTGCGCCAGGGTTACCACGGTGTGCATTTCGGGGGGCCAGCGTCAACGGCAACACCAACTTCCGGCGCGCCTACGAGCCGCTGCTGCCGGGGTGCTTTCACATCGACACGCCCTGGGTCTACCGCAACCCCTACACAGACGACCCGATCCGCCTCGGCGAGATCTGTGCCGAGCTGCTCGAGCGCGAAATCGTCTTCCAGGGACCGGACACGGTGGCGGCCTTCATCGCCGAGCCGGTGCAAGGTGCGGGCGGCGTGATCGTGCCGCCTCCCAACTTCTGGCCGCTGGTGCGGCAGATCTGCGACCGCCATGGCGTGCTGCTGATCGCCGACGAGGTGGTGACGGGCTTCGGCCGCACGGGCCAGTGGTTCGGTACGCGCCTGTGGAATGTGAATGCCGACATCATGTGCCTGGCCAAGGGCATCTCGGCGGGCTACATCCCGCTGGGTGCCACCACGGTGAACCGCAAGGTGGCGGAGGTCTTCGAGGCCGACACCTCGGGCTCTGCCGCGCTCGGCCATGGCTATACCTATAGCGCCCACCCGGTGGCCGCTGCCGCAGCGCTGGCGGCGCTGGCGGAGACCGAACGCCTGGGCGTGGTGGAGAACGCTGCTTGCCAGGGCGTGCTGCTGCATGAGCGTCTCAAGCGCCTGCAGTCCCGCTCCAAGGTGATCGGCGATGTGCGCGGCATCGGCCTCATGGCGGGTATTGAGATGGTGGCCAACCAGGCTACCCGCGAGAAGCTGCCGCGCAGCAGCGATCTGCCGGCGCGCATTCACCGCGAAGCCTACGAGCGCGGGTTGATGGTGCGTGTCTCTGGCGCCAACCTCATCCTGTCGCCACCGCTTGTGATCAGCGAGGCCGAGGTGAACCGCTTGTGCGACATCCTCGAGGCATCGTTCGCCGCGGTCGAGGCCACGCTGTGATGCCTCGGATCCTGCTTATCGGCACCGCAGATACCAAAAGCGCCGAGCTGCTCTATCTGCGGGAGCGGATCGCTGCGGCTGGTGGCGTGGCGAGGGTGATGGACGTGGGCGTGATGGCGCCCGCCGATTTCACCCCCGACATCGACCATGCCCAGGTGGCGTGCGCGGGGGGGACGGACATCTCTGCTCTGCGCATCTGCGGTGACGAGAATACGGCCATGGTGGCGATGGCGCAGGGCGCCGTAGCGATCGTACGGGAGCAATACCGCCAGGGACGGATGGACGGCGTGTTGATTCTCGGCGGCAGCATGGGCACCGACCTGGCGCTGGACGTGGCGGCGGCGCTGCCGCTCGGCGTTCCCAAGGTGGTGCTCTCCACCATTGCGCACTCGCATCTGATCGCACCCGAGCGCATCACGCCGGACCTCACGATGATGCTCTGGACGGGCGGGCTCTACGGCCTGAGCAGCCTGAGCCGGGCCACGCTGTCGCAAGCCGCCGGTGCGGTGGTGGGGGCATGCAGGGTGGCCGAGCCGCCGCGCTTCGAGCGCCCGCTCATCGGCATGACGTCGTTCGGCAAGACGTGCCTGCGCTATATGGTGCCGCTCAAGCCGGCGCTGGAGGCGCGGGGCTATGAGGTGGCCGTGTTCCACACCACGGGCATGGGCGGGCGTGCCTTCGAGAGCCTGGCGGAGCAGCGCGCCTTTGCGGCGGTGTTTGACTTCAGCCTGCAGGAAATCGGCAACCACCTGGGCGGCAGCTGCGTCTCGGCCGGCCCCGACCGCCTGCGCGCAGCGGGCCGCACAGGTGTGCCGCAGATCGTTGCGCCCGGAGCCATCGATCTCATCGATTTTCCGGCCTGGGGTGCGGTGCCCGCAGGCTTCGAGGGCCGGCCAAGCCACGAGCACAACCGCCTCATTGCCTCGGCCACGCTGGATGGCCCGGCGCGGCGATTGGTCGCCGGAGAGATCGCCGCCCGCCTGGCGGAGGCAGTAGGCCCCACGCAATTGTTGCTGCCGCTGGGCGGCGTCCATGCCTGGGATCTGCCCGGCGAGCCACTGCACGACGCCCCCGCGCTGGTGGCAATGCTGGACGCGCTGCAGACGCGCGCCGAAGCACTTGGCGTGCCCTGTCGCACCGTGCCCGCGCACATCAACGATGCGGCCTTCATCGAGGCCGCGCTGGACGTATTCGATACCTGGGTGGCGCAGGGCCTGGTGCCGACAGGCCGGCCGGCCATGTGGGAGAAGGCCGCATGAATTCAGAGAAGCAACAAGACACCATGACATCCAAGGCACTGGTACTGGACTTTGGCGGCGTGATCAGCCGCACCCTGTTTGAAACCCACCGGCTGTCGGAGCGCGCCCTCGGGCTGCCTCCCGGCACGCTGCAGTGGCTGGGTCCGTTCGGTCCGGACACCGATCCGCTGTGGTGCGACATGCAGGCCGACCGGATCACCGAGCGCGAGTATTGGCTGCATCGCACCCGGGAGGTGGGCAGTCTGCTGGGCGAGCAATGGGACCGCATGGAGACCCTGGTCAAGCGCGCGCGCGGGGCGGACGTGGAAGCCGTGATCCGGCCCGAAGCCGTGCAGGCCATCGCACAGGCTCGCGCGCAGGGCGTGCGGCTGGGCGTTCTCTCCAACGAGCTGGATCTGTTCTATGGCGCGGATTTCCGCAACCGCCTGCCGCTGCTGGATCAGTTCGAGGTCATCGTCGATGCCACCTATACCGGGGTGCTCAAGCCGGCCCCCGAGGCGTATGAGCAGGTGGCGCGCGAGCTGGGCGTGGCGGTGTCGGACTGCGTGTTTGTCGACGACCAGGCCCGCAACGTGGCAGGCGCGCAGCGGGCCGGCATGCAGGCCGTGGCGTTTGACGTTCAGGCCCCCGCCAGGTCGTTTGCCGAGGCCCTGCAGGCCCTGGGCATGCAGTGAAGCTGAAAAAAAAGCCAGAACAAGAGTACGAGTAAGCAAGAGTCAGTTGGGTCCCCAGAATCATCCATCAACAAAGTGAGACAAACATGAGCGCGATTCCATCCACCTCGGTGCCCGCCGAGGGCTCCACGTCGCTGCGCACCAATGCGCTGGGCGTGGGCTTCATCATCTTCTTCGTCGTTTCGGCGGCCAGTCCCTTGAGTGCGCTGGCGGGCGGCTTTCCCATCGGCATCATGCTGGGCAACGGCGCGGGCACACCGGCGCTGCTGCTTGCGGTGCTGGCATTGCTGCTGATGTTCTCGGTGGGCTACACCACCATGGCACGCTACCTCACCAACGCCGGGGGCTTCTATGCCTTTGCGTCACGCGGGCTGGGTGGCGTGGTGGGCGGAGCGGCGGGCGTGCTGGCGATGTTCGCCTACAACATGATGCAAGTGGGCCTGAACGGTCTGTTTGGCGGCGTGGTGGCCGGCACCATGGCCGAGACCTTCGGTATCAACGCGCCGTGGTGGGTCTACTCGCTGCTGGCGATGTTCAGCATCGCGGTGCTGGGTTATCGCAAGATCGATCTCTCGGCGCGGCTGCTGTCGGTCGTGGTGATCGCCGAATACCTGGTGGTGCTGGTACTGGACGTCGCGATTCTGCGCACGGGCGGTGATTCCGGCATCAACTTCGACGCCTTCAAGGTGTCGAACATCCTCAGCGGAACGCCGTCCATCGGCCTGCTGTTCTGTTTTGCGGCCTTCATCGGTTTTGAAGCGACGACGATCTACGGAGAGGAAGCCAAGGATCCCGAGCGCGCCATTCCGCTGGCCACTTATGCGTCGATTCTCCTGGTGGGGGCGTTCTACGCATTTTCTATCTGGGCCTTCATCGTGGGCGCGGGCTCGGGCAAGATCGTTCCTGCCTTGCAGGCGCTGCAGGATCCGACGACCTTCGTCTACGGCTTGTCCGACCACTATGTGGGACCGCAGCTCACGACGGCGATCCGCGTGCTGTTCATGGTGAGTATCTACGCCGGCCTGCTGGCCTTCCATAACTCCGCCGCGCGCTACTTCTATGCCATCGGCCGCGATGGCTTGCTCTACCGCTCACTGGGCACCACGCATCGCGTGCATCAGAGTCCGCACCTGGGCTCGGCGCTGCAAAGCCTGATCGCCGCCGTGGTGATCGTGATCTTCGCGGCGCTGGGAGCCGACCCCATCCTGCACCTGTTCTCCTGGCTCACCAATCTGGCCTGCCTGTGCGTGATGCTGCTGATGGCGTTGACCTCGATTGCGGTGGTGAGCTACTTCCTGGGTCGCCGCGACCTGCAACTCAGCATGTGGCGCGTGGCGATCCTGCCGATGGCGTCCAGCGTTGCGCTGACGTGCGTGCTGTGCATCGCGATCGTGAATTTCGACGTGCTGACCGGGGCCAGCAAGACGCTCTCTTACCTGTTGTGCGCCGTGATTCCGTTGGCGATCGCGATTGGCGTGGCACTGGCCCTGCGACTGCGCAAAGCGGCGCCGCACCGTTTCGCCGCCCTGGGAAGCCATAACCACAAGCTTTGAAGCAGCGTGCATCCCATCATTCATTCCAAGAAAAAAGAGACATCGCCATCATGCAATTCTTCAAACCACTTTTCTCCTTGACCGTATGGGCCGCAGCCTGCGCGCTGGCGGCGCCTGCCGCTGCCTCTGAGCTCTACAAAGAGGGCAATGACCTGCTGAATGCCGACGTCACCGCGGTGTTCGGCGCCATGCACAGCCGCTACAACTACGATGGCCGGCCGGGCGGTACCAGTTGGCGCGAGGGCTTTGTGAAATACGGTCTGAGCGGGCAGACCGGCAGGCTGGGTTCGGGCAGCGCCGGTACGGTCTATGGCGGCCTTGCCTTCGTCAGCTCCGGCACTTGGGGCAACGGAGATGCCGGAGGCATGACCAACGGCAGCGAACGCCGCACCAGCATCGAGGATGCTTTTCTGGGCTGGCGTTCGGCGGATCTGTTTCCGACGCTGGGCAAGGATGGTCTGGACGTTTCCGCAGGGCGTCAGGTGGTCAAGGTCGGACGGGGCTTTCTCATCAACGATGACGGTCTCAACGCGGGTAACGCCCTGGGTGGTGGCGGCCTGAGCCGAGGTGGTGCCTACTATATTGCCGCCCGTCACTCCTTCGCGAACACTGCCGTGCTGCGGCTTGGCGGGCAGGAGGGACTGCATGGCAGCGCCATGTGGCTCAAGTCCGATAACCGCGCGCAAGCCAGGACCGAAATGGGCGTGGGCACGCTGGAGTACACCGCTGCGCCCGGCACGCTGGGCCTGACCTATATCCACGGGATCGATGTCGATGCGCGCTATGCCGATCCGGCGCGCAGCCTGCGCAAGGGCATGGACATGTACAGCCTGCGGGGCGAGGGCAACGCTGGTATCGAGAATGCGGATTTCGCGTTCGAGTTCGCGCGCCAGCGCAAGGACACGGGCACCGACACGGCCTGGTATGCGCAGGCGGGCTATGAGTTCGCCGATCTGCCCTGGAAGCCCAAGCTGACCTACCGCTACGTCCGCTACGGCAAGAACTGGGATTCGTTCTTCACGGGCGGCTACATGGGCTGGTTGCAGGGTGAGGTGGCCGGCAACTATGCCGGCCCCTTCAATACCAACACGCGCAGCCACCATGTGGCATTGACCGTGAAGCCGACCGAGACGCTGACCCTGGGCGCGCTGTTCTTCGACTTCAGGACGCTGCACGACCGCGCGGCACTGAACCTCGACGGCCGGGAACTCGACCTCTACGCCGAGTGGGCGGTGAACGAGCACCTGATCATCTCGCCCCTGGTCGGCCTCTACAAGCCGGCCGCCTGGGCCGCCAACGGCGGCCTGCAGAGCGGCAAGGGGCGCAATGTGTACGCACAGGTGCTGTTCATCATGCCGTTCTGACGCCAGGGCGCGAGCGGCAAGCAGGTAGAGGTTACTTGCTGTGCTCGATGGTCCGCACGTGTCCGGCCACATCCGAGGCCGTCACGTTGCCGGGCTGGCCGCCCCAGGTCTGGCGCATGTAGTTCACCAGATCGGCCATTTCCTCATCACCCAGCTTGTCGGCAAAGCCGGGCATGGTCTGCATGCGCTCGCCATGGGCCAGGTCGCGCTCCTCGACGCCTTCGCGGATCACGCGAATCAGGTTGATCGGCGTGGGGAACATGGCGGTCGTGTTGGTGCTCATGGGCACCGACGAGTGCGGCTGGCCTTCGCCCTGGACGCCATGGCAGCCGGCGCACAGGCCCACGTACAGGTTCTCGCCTTTCACGTTGACCTGCGTTTGCGGTGCCTTGGGTTGGAGGCCGGGCATGTCCTGGTTCTGTGTCAGGTACGCCGCCATGGCGCGCAGATCGGCCTCCGGCATGTGCGACGTGGAGTGATCCAGCACGGAGGCCATGCGGAAGGTCATCACGCCCTGTGGCGAGAGGCCTGTGCGGAAGAACTTGACCAGGTCATCGCGGGTCCAGCCACGTTCGCCCAGGGCGCCGGGTGTCAGCGCGGGGGCATACGAGCCCTCGATGGTGTTGCCTTCAAGGTAGCGCGAGGTGTCCATCGCGAAGGTCACCTTGGTGCGCGGGCTATGGCATTCCGCGCAATGGCCCAGCGTATCCACCAGGTAGCGGCCACGCGCGAGTTCGTTCACGGTGTAGTCGAACTCCTTCGCGGCAGGGCGGTTGACCACGTTCCACAATGCCACGGCAGGGCGGATGTTGAAGGGGAACTGCATCTCGCCCGGCTTGTTGGCCACCTCGACGGGGCGCTGCTTCATGAGCCAGGCCCACAGCGCATCGCTGTCGCCGCGCGTGATCTGGTGATAGCTCGCATACGGCATGGCAGGGTAGAGGACCTTGCGGCCCGGGGCGATGCCCGTGGCGACCGCTCGGTACAGGTCGTCCGCACTCCAGTTGCCGATGCCGTGTTCCTTCGACGGCGAGATGTTGGTGCCGTAGAGCGTGCCCATGGGGGTCACCATGGGTACGCCGCCGGCCAGCTCCGCGCCGGTTTGCGGCGAGCTGTGGCAGGCCGCGCAGTCGCCTGCGCGGAACACCTGTTCGCCGCGCTTGTAGAGCACGTCGTATTCCTGCGGGCCGAGCTTGGCGAAGTCCACCGAGGCAGGCGGGATGTCGCCGCTCGAGCTGCCGGCAAGATACAGTCCTGCCGCCACTGCCACACCCACGACGGCGACGGCCCCGAGGCCCTTGATCCATTTGGATTTCCCGTTCGCCTTAGCCATTGTTCGCAACCTCCTTGGTGCGCTTGCCCGTGGTGAGGCCCGGCGTCTTCAGGATCACGTCGCGCACGGCGCTGTAGTAGCGCACGTAGCCTGTGCAACGGCAGACATGGGGCTCGAGTTGCTGTTCGATGGCCTTCTCCACGTCGTCGGCAGGCACGGGGTTCTTTTCCAGCTTTTCCATGAGCACGGTGGCCGAGTTCACGAAGCCCGGCGTGCAGTAGCCGCACTGGAAGGAGTAGTGCTCAAGGAATGCCTTCTGCACCGGAGAGGGATGCACGACGCCCTTGTCGTCCACCGAGGCGATACCTTCTACGGTGCGGATGGTCTTGCCGTTCAGCCAGGTCACGCCGGTGACGCAGGCGGGCACGGTGATGGAGCCCTTGCCCGGCTCGTCCACGATGATGGTGCAGGCGCGGCAGACGCCCTGGCCGCAGCCCAGGCGGGTGCCGTTCATGCCCGCGTATTCCTGCAGGAACTCGATCATCATCAAGTCCTTGGGAACGTCCACGGGGCCGATTTTTTTACGATTGATGGTGGCGCTGAATTGAATACGGTCCTGCATCACAGTACCTCTCTGATTTTTTCCGGGGTGACGGGGGTGGCATGGAAACGCTTGCCGGTGGCGTTGGCTACGGCGTTGACGCAGGCGGCGACGACAGGAATCATCACCACTTCGGCCATGCCCTTTGGCGGGTCGGTGCGGGAGAGCGGCGGCAGCACATGGCCTTCGGCCTGCCACACGGCCACTTCGCTGGCACGCGGCACGTGGTAGCGGCTCAGGCCCCACTTGCCGTTGCCGGGACCGGTCTCGTCACGCGGAAGGTCTTCGTAGAGTGCGTGACCGATGCCCATCGCCACGCCGCCCTGCAACTGCCCGGAGACCAGTTCCGGCACGATCTGCGTGCCGCATTCGAGCCAGGTCTTGTGCGAGAGGATCTGCACCTTGCCGGTGCCGCTGGAGACCGCCACCTCCATCATCGTGGCGCAGGGGGCGTAGTACACCGTGCCGGCGTTGTTGCGCTGCACCGGCGGGTAGTCGACCTTGTCGCGCGCGATGAAGGCGTAGCCGCCATGCTTCATGCTCGACTTGCGGGCCTGGCTGGCACCCTGGCCGTACCGGACCGACAGTGCATCCACGAAAGCCTGGAACTTCTTGCCGTCGACGGTGAAGTCGGCCTTGGCCCAGGCCCAGCGGTTGAAGGCATGCACGCACACGCCGGTCACCATGCCCAGCTCGTGGGCGCGGGCGGCCAGGCGCTCCAGGCTCAGGGGCTCGAGGCCCTCGGCCACGAGCATGCGGTCGCGCCATTCCAGCATGTCCTCGGTGACGGCGCTGGGCAGCCATTGGCCGCCGCCGGACTTGCCGGCCCAGATGGACTGCGCTGCCGGCCAGAGGCACAGCTTGAGCAGCAGCTGCGCAGCCTGCTGCGTCGCATGCCGGAAATAGTAGGCCGAGTTCGAGGCCGACACGGGCGACACGAGGCGCGGCACCCAGTACGGGTCGCGGGCCAGTTCGTCTTCCTTGGCCTGCGGCGTGGTGTAGGGCTCGTCCTTGCTGTGCAGGGGCATGTTGTCCCACTGGTTGACGGCAAAGTCCACGTCGTCGGCCGGGCGGCCGAGGAAGGGCTCCACCGCCACGAGCTGCGCCGTCGTGCTGCCGGTGCCGATCTCGGTGGCGATGTGACGCATCTTGATGCGGCCTTCGGGCGTGATCTCGAGTTGCGCGATGGAGGCTTCCGCACCCGTGCCGAAGTCCTTCTGCACGGCACCAAAGCCCACGCCATGGAGCATGCCGGGATTGGCGGACTCGTACGCGGCCTTGCGCTTGGCACGGTCGGTCCACATCGGATCCTTGGCGGCGATGTCGAGGATCTCTCCAATGCGCAGGTGGCCCGAGGGCGATGCACCCTGCGTGTTCTTCATGCCGCTCTTGAGCACGTTGCGCTTGCGCAGCTCGATGGCATCCATCCCGATTTCCTGGGCGATCTCGTCGACCAGCATCTCGGTGTAGGCCATGGATTGCACGGTGCCGTAGCCGCGCATGGAGCCCGATGTCACGCCGACCGAGGGATTCACCTCGACCGACAGGTCGCTTTCGGGGAAGTAGTAGATCGACTGCGCCGCGGTCACGGCCACTGTGCCCACCGAAGGGCTGAAATTGGTCACGCCGCCACCGTCGCCCACCATGTGGCAGGTGAGTGCATGGAAGCGCCCTTCCTTGTCCACCGAGATCGCCGTCTCCACGTCGAAGGGATGGCGCTTGAGCGCGAACTGGAAATGCTTCCAGCGATCGAGCGCGAGGCGCACCGGGCGGCCTTGCGCATACAGCGACGCGAGCGCAACGTAGAACGGGAACGGATGGTGTTCCTTCTGGCCGTAGCCCACGGTGTAGGCGCTGATGTAGTCCAGCTTGCTGAGTGGCAGGCGGCTGTCCTTGAGCATGTGCATGACGTGCTCGGCGGTGCCGTAGGGCGCTTGTGCGGCGGCCACCATGTGCAGCTCGCCGCTGGCCTTGTCGTACCACGCAAGGCCGTTCTCCATCTCCATCGACATGTGCTCGATGGACTGGCTGTAGTACTTGCGCGCGAAGGTGGTGAGGCCGTCCTTGGGTTGCTTCATCTCGGCCTGGATGCGGGCGGACTCGCCCATCAGCGCGCCGAACGCCGGGTGGCGCTCGTCGGGCCAGTGCACGCCCTTGTCGTCCAGCTGCGGCCAGACGATGGTGTTCTTCATCGGGGAGAAGCGATCCTCGTCATAGGCATCCTCGCCCTGGACGCGCACGAAGCGCGCGGCCACGTAGGGCGCGCGGGGAGGCTGCGCCGCCTCTGCACCGAAGCGGAAGATGTCGTCGTTGAAGCGCAGGCGCTTGTTAGCGACGCGAAACTTCTCGTAGTCATGCCAGATGGCCACGGCCACGGGATGGCCGAGCATCGGTGAGACCTGGCCTTTTTTCACGAAGAAGTCGCCGTAGAAGCCGGGCTCGGGCATGCCGACCTTGTCCGCCAGGATGCTCTCGGCATCGATCAGCACGTCGGGCTGGTATTCATCCCCCAGGACGGAGAGATCCAGCCCTTCATAGATGCGGTCGGCGCGCGGGACATGGATGGTCAGCGCGTGGGACTGCTGCTCGGGCCAGCCCTTCATGTCCCTGGCGCGCAGGTCGATCGTGAAGACCTTCTGCCCGGTGACCTTGGCCAGGCCGTCGCGGCGATAGTTCAGCTTGTTGCCGGTGACCCATTGGGTCTCCTGGCCGGCTGCCGGCTCGATCAACTCCGCAAGCGCATCTTTGATGGGGCGTACGCTTGCAATCACGCCCAGTGCGGCGGCAGCCTTGAGCAGGCTGCGCCGATTCAAGTCCAGTTTGGACATGGTTCAACTCCTCGCTGCAATGCGCACACGAGACAGCAGGAGCTGGCGTGGTCACATCGCTAGATGACTGGTGTTCCCGGGCAGGGTGGACGCGAAATCCGGGGGCCCGAGAGTCAAAAAGCAGGTGATAACCACCGGTGTCGCCGCAGGTGCCTTCACCCGCAGATCAACAGCCCGGTCGTCCGCCACGCTTCGGTCTATTACAAGACTCAGAGGCGCGGATTATAGGAACAGGTTTTTCAATGCGTGTGGCTTCTGAATAAACGCTGGCTATTTACTCGGAAAATCGAAATGCGCGTTCCAGGACGGGCGCTTCGGTCGCTCCGGCAGGCTGAGCAAGCTCGTTGCAGTTCCCGTCGCTGCTGGCATGCCTCGCCGTTGCGCGAACCCGACAAGGGATGCGGCGAACGGGCCGCGGGGAAGGGGTGATCCCTGTTTGAGCTTGTTTTTATTGATGAATGTATTTCAATAGACTACGATAAAAACGGCAGCCGGGCTGCAACCCCGGCCCACCCGATGGAAGAGGCGGTGATACGCCCCGGATTTGCAGCGCAGTACATGCCGACAAGGAGAACCTGAATGCACATGCTCTTGGTAATGGTGGCGGGAATGCTTCTGCTGGCGGTATTCGCCTTGTTTGGAAAGCTCTGGGGGGCCGATGCGCTTGGCATCGCCTTGGGTGCCCGATGGTTTCTTATCGCATGGCTGGGCGTTGTCCTGGCCAACATGTGGGTGGGTGTCAGCAAGGCGGGCTATACCGTGGCACAGGAGCTCCCCATTCTGCTGGCCAACTTCGCCGTGCCGGCGGCGCTGGCGCTGGGGTTGATCTGGTGGCTGGGCAGGACGCAATGAGGTGCCCGGCACCCTCGAGCAAGGTTGCCCGCTGCTGAATGGTGAACGACGACCAGTGCCTGGCACCGGGCAAGTGACCTGTCCCTGAAGCGTGCAGCCTGACGCTGCGCTCCGCGCGCACCACGGATTACCGGATTTCAGGGATAGGCTCGCGCCTGGGCTTGGCATACGATGGCGGCCCATGACCGCCTCGAATACCACGCGCATGCCGTCTTGGGCGGATGCCCTGACGCACACTTTCCACATGATGAAGAAACACCTCCGACATGCCGAAGGCGAGTGCATGGCGCCGGCATGGAGGATTACCGGGTGAGATGCTGGCGGCTTTTCTGGATAGGACTGCTGTGGGCACTCTCCGCCGGCGCGGCCCTGGCCGCGCTGGACGCGCCGCCCGGCTGCGAGCCGCGCATCGTATCCGTGCAGGCCGCGCGTGCGGCACCCGATGCCCCGGAGCTGCGGCCCGTCGAAGGCTGGGTGGACGTGACGGTGCCCGACGTATGGACGCGGCGCTGGCCGGACTGGAGCGGGTCGGTGTGGTATCGCATCGACTGGATTCGAGGCGCCGCCGCGGGATGCGCCGCCGCCGATGTTCCGGTGGCGCTGGGCATCGATGGCGTGAGCGTGACGGGTGAGGTGTTCAGCAACAGCGACCTGCTCTGGCGCGATGTCTCGCTGGTGGAGCCGCTGTCGCGCAGCTGGAACGTGCCGCGATGGTGGGTGCTGTCCTCTTCGGGGCTGAAGAATGGCGCCAACTCCGTGTGGGTGCGAGCCGTGGGGCCTGCAGGCCTGTCTCCCGGTCTGGGTGCGGTGCGTGTGGGCGACACGCGCTGGGTCGCTGGGGAATACGGTAGTGCGCAGTGGCGCCAGCGCACGGTGTACTTCATCAATGCGGTGCTGTGCGCGATGGCCGCCGTGCTGTTCCTGCTGGTGTGGGCACTCAACCGGCGTGGCCGTTTCCAGGACCAGAGCGGACAGGCGCCGGCCTATGGCTGGTTCGGCTTGATGGCGCTGTGCTGGCTGGCCTATCTTTCGACCTACCTGGCCTTGACTCCGTGGCCCTGGCCCGATTCGCTGACCCGCAGCCGCTTCAGCCTGATCGCATTGATCGGCTATGCGCTGTGCGTGTGCAAGTTCACCTTCCGCTTCGGCGGGCAGGATCTGCCGCGCGTGGAAAAGGCTCTCCATGTGCTGGCTGTCGTGGGAGTGGCGGCCCTGATACTGCCGTCACCCGACGCGGTGATTCCCTGGCTCGACAGGGTGTGGCAGGCAACGATGATGGTCATCCTGGCCAATGGCGTGCAGTTCCAATGGCATGCCTGGCGCCCACGGTCGGGTAGCCGCCGGATGTCGCACGTGCTGTTGGCGCTGTGCTGGCTGGTGTTCGTGCTCGTCGGAGTGGCCACGCTGTTCTCCGTGGTGGATCGCTGGCAGGTGGCGCGGTACTGGGCTGCGCTGTCCGGCCTGTCGGTCATCGGACTGGTGATGCTGTTGCTGGGGGCGCAGCTGGTGCGGCAGATGCGCCGCATGGAACACTTCAATCTCACCCTGGCCGAGCGCGTGAATGACGCGCGCACCGAACTCGCCCAGGCGCTGGCCCGCGAACATGCGAGGGCACTGGAGAATGCCAAGCTGCAGGAGCGCATGCAGATCGCCCATGACCTGCACGACGGCCTGGGTGGCAGCCTGGTGCGTGGCATGGCCCTGGTGGAGCAGGCCAGCGAGGCCTTGCCGAACGAGCGGGTGCTGTCGCTGTTCAAGACCCTGCGCGATGACCTGCGCCAGGTGATCGACTACGGATCGAGTGCCGGAGCGAACGTGCCGGAGACGCCGGTCCAGTGGGCCGCGCCGCTGCGTCACCGCTATACCCGCATTCTTGACGAGCTGGACGTGGCTTCGGAGTGGCGCATTGCGCCGACCTGGCTCGGGCCATACCGTCCGAGCGCCCTGCAGTGCCTGGGCCTCACACGGCTGGTCGAGGAGGCGCTGTCCAACGTGATCAAGCACAGTCGGGCCCATCGCCTGTGCGTGATGGTGGACGTGCGTACTGAAGAGGCGCAGCAGCGCGGTGTCCTGGAGGTACGCATCGAGGACGATGGCACCGGCTTCGATGTGGCGGCCGTGCAGCGGGCCGGGCTGTCGGTGGGCATGCGCAGCATGGCGGCGCGTGCCGACCGCATGGGCGCCGTGCTCGATATCGTCTCTGGACCGCATGGCACGGCAGTCAGCGCCATCCTGACCCTGTCCAGGGCCGCCCCGGACGCCAGATGAAGAACGTGCGAGGGGAGGGCTCTCCCGTTATATTCCAGACCTTTGCCGACGAGGCGCAAGTGAACGTTCTGATCAAGCTGGCCGCAATCATCGGCCTCGCGTGCATCCAGCCAGGCATCCATGCGGCGGAGTACAAGACCTCTCTCGAGCACAGGAAATGCACCAACGCCGTCATTCCAGGAGAGACGGAGGGCGAGTTCTTCGCGGCCTGTGACATGGCGGAGCTCAAGCGCCAGGATGTCCTATTGAATGAACGCTACAACCGGCTGCGGAGCATGCTCGCCAAGGAGCAGGTTCCCATCCTGATCAAGGGCCAGAAGGCGTGGCTCAGGCAGCGTGAGGACTGGTGCCAGTTCGAAAGAACACTTTCCGGCAGCAGTCCGGCGCAGAACTATGCAGGATGCATCCTGGAGTCGACGCTCCGCCAGATCGAGACACTCGAACTCTCCATTCAGCGCGTGGAGTGATCTCCTGGCCGGGCGCCGGTGTGGCGGGGCCAAGCGGGTGAGGGCATGAGGGGCTAGACCCCGGCAGCCTCGAAGATTCTGCGAAGGACCTGCGCAGGCAGGAACCTCACGCCACGCCGCTTCAGCTCGCGCCTGTAGAGGCGTCCCCTCTCAATGAAATTGATCTGTGGCTTCATCTGTTGCCGGAAGTTTGGGCGGCGCGCGAGGGCGCCGTGCTGCAGGCCATCATACTAGCCTACGCTGGCGCTCCGGGGAAAGAAGTCGCACAAGCTACTTCCGGTCTTGCACCTTGGAGTCCTCGCTCTTGGCGTCCTCCATCGCTTCGGGCTCGAGTTTTTCTGCAGAGGTGTTCAGGTGGATGAAGACTCCCCAGCCCGACAGCAGGAGCCCGACGGCTCCGATCAGCGCGGATGCGTTGAGCATCAGGTCCGTATCCTGGGAGGCCTTGAAGGTCGTTATCAGGGCTTCGACCGCGAGGGCGATCACCAGCACGACGAGGAAGCGGGAGAGAAAGCGCCGCACGCGCGTCGGGCCGCTGATGTGTGTATCGCGCATGACCTCTTCCTCCAGGATGGTCTGTGCAATCTGCAGGGCGACGACACTTGCCGCGAGAATGCCCAGTGCTTCGACCACCTTGAACATTTCATCGTGACCGAGTCCGTTCTGGAACGCCTCCCACCCCTTGGCTCCGGCAATCCAGAGCAGGCCCAGGGCGCAGAGCGTGAACATGGTCGCCATCAGGCAATGCACAGCGACGAAGACAGCATGTGCAAATTTCATACGAATATCCGGCAGTTGGAC
The DNA here is from genome assembly GCF_014395975.1 of Diaphorobacter ruginosibacter. Lineage (NCBI taxonomy): Bacteria > Pseudomonadati > Pseudomonadota > Betaproteobacteria > Burkholderiales > Comamonadaceae > Diaphorobacter > Diaphorobacter ruginosibacter. The sequence goes on from NZ_CP060714.1 coordinate 1,781,410, forward strand.
AGCCCCGCATTTTTTCAGCGCATGCGTCCTGTCCCCTGTAGGAGAGCTCCCCGCAGTCGTGCCGGGGCCGCGCGCCGTCAGGAGGGCTGAGGTTGCTGCACAGGTGCCGGCCGCGCGGGGTCTTCACGCTTGCGGCGTGCTATGCGGGTGCTCCAGCGCAGCTTGCCCTTTTTCTGCATTCCGGAACTCAGGCTGACGACCAGGTATTGGTGCGATGGTGCGTTGCGCGCATCTTCCGACAGCTGTTCCCGTGCTTCCAGTGAAAACTCATCCGACCTCAGGCGTTGATCGGAGGTGAGCAGTTCGGAATGCACGCGCACCTCTATGCACGCGCATCCGTGGAAGTGATGCCAGCTGCCGCTGCCGAAGAAGAACAAGGTACAGGGCTGGCGGCATATGGGGCAGTGTGATTCTTTGGGATCCCTCATGTGGGAATGATGCCACTTGATATGTGTCAATTCACAATTCAAACGCTCATGTTGACATTCAATATGACGACTTTCCGCCTGCCGGGAGCCGTGGACTCCGCTGGTCGCGACACCGCCACGTCATTCGGGAGGGACTACATGTGCCGGACACGGGGAGGCCGTGAACCGGATGATTCCTGACACTCCGCCGGAAGCGAGGGGCGCAAACTGAACGCAAGCGACAACGTACGTACCGGACGCGATGCAGCCATCGGCCGAGATGGTGACTTTCCCCCTCTCAAGGAGCGATCATGAATCAGCATAAATCCCAACAGCCACACCAGCAGCAACAGCCACAGCAACAACAGAATCCCAACCAGAAGCAGCACGATCAGCAGCAGGACAAGCGGGATCAGCAGCAACAGCACAACCCCGGACAGAAGCAGCCGGGCCAGGCGGGTCAACAGCAAACCGGCCAGCACCGCTAAGGATGGATCGAAGGCGGCAGCTTCCGGGAAGATGGAGGTCGCAATGAAGCAACTTCTCAGCCTGGGGCAGTCCAAGCGGCGGACGTATGTGCCTCTCCAGATGGGCCAGCCCATCACGGACAGGAACTACAGTCAGTTGCAGACCAAGGCCAATCAGCGGCAGGTGGGCCAACCGCTGCCGCCGGTCCAGCCGCATTGAACCAACACGGGGCCCCACGGCAACGCCGTCGGGGCCTTTCTGCGGTGCGACAGCCGGCGTAGGTTCGGCTTTTCGTTCAGCACGATTCGCTTCGGACTGCTCCCGGCGAGGGGCCGAATCCTACAAGGTCGCATGAGGTTTCCTGCCTAACATGCTTGCTGCTTAACGCGGTGGCATGACATCAGAAGGAGACTCGAAATTTATGATTCAAATAGGCATAGTGGACGACCATGCGATCGTGAGGGCCAGCCTGAAACAGTATCTGGCCGAGCACGTGGACTTTCGCGTGGCGGGCGAGGCGCTCAATGTGTGCGAGGCGGTCGAGATGGTGCGGAACCAGCATTTGGATGTGCTGGTGTTGGACCTGACACTGCCAGACGGCAGCGGCGTTGACGCAATCACACGGATCCAGGAGGTGGCGCCGGACATTGCCATCCTCATTTTCACCGGTTATCCGGAAGAGCAATTCGCAGTCAACGTCCTGAGGAAGGGCGTTCGCGGCTACCTCAACAAGGATTGTCCTCCTCATGAAATCGCCGAGGCCATACGAAAGATTGCGCTCAACGGCCGTTACCTGACCGACAAGGTGGCCGAGTTGCTCGCGCAGAACGTGAGTCGCAAGTCCGATGCCCCTGCTCACGAGCTGCTGTCGGGGCGCGAATATCAGGTGTTTCTCAAGCTGGCGCGCGGCGATACGGCGGGCCAGATTGCCGGGGGCCTGGGATTGAGTGTCAAGACCGTGAGCACCTACCGTACACGTCTGCTGGAGAAGATGGGACTGGCTTCCAACAGCGATCTCACGTACTACGCGATGAAGAACGGCATCTTGAACTGACGGATACCTGGTGGCGCAGCGGCGCCCTGGACAGGCCTCCTTGCCGGAATCACCATTCCAACTGCTCCATGAATGCAATGAACGCTTCCGATTCCAGTGTTGATATCGTGCTCCACACGATCAGTCGAGAACTCTCGGATGTCCAGGACCTGGAGCAGGCGACCAAGGTCGTGTTCAGGCTGCTGCTGGCTGCGCTGCTCGGAGGCCTGCTGGGATTCGAGCGCGAAACCAGCGGCAAGTCCGCAGGGCTGCGTACGCACATGCTTGTGGCCATGGGCGCCTCCATGTTTCTGACCATTGCGCAACTGACAGGCGTCAGCGCAGCCGAATCGAGCAGGGTCATCCAGGGGGTGATCGCGGGCGTGGGCTTCCTGGGCGCGGGCGCAATCCTGAAGTCTTCCAGGCATGGGGAAGAGGACGTCAAGGGACTGACCACTGCCGCGGGTATCTGGTTCACGGCTGCCATTGGTGTGGCAGTGGGGGTAGGGGAAGAGACCACCGCCATTTTCTGCACGGTGCTGGCACTCACCGTCCTGGCTGTCGTGCCCTGGCTTACTCGTAGCCGCCGCTAGCCATTCGGGTCTTCGCCAATGTGCGTGGCGATGAGTCCGAGGTTGGTGATGGAAAGTATGGTGGCTTTCTGGATGGAGTCGCCGGGCTCCGAAATGTCGGCCTCGATCAGGCCCGAAGCACGCAATATCCGGACCTTGTCCACCTTGGCAGCATCCGTCAGCACCACGGGCAGATCCAGGTTTCTGATTTCCTTCAAAAGCTCGATCGGCAATGTGTTCTCCCGGCTTGTTGGGTTCGTACGGTCTCCTTGTTGAATGTTAACCTAATGTAAACGGCTTTGTCGAATGGCCATCCAACGCCTCAAGCCAACCAGCGTTTGCGGCGCTTGTAGCTCTTGATGTCTCGGAAGCTCTTGCGCTGCTCCCCGCCCACCCCGAGGTAGAACTCCTTGACATCTTCGTTGTTGCGCAGGTCCTGGGCCTTTCCGTCCAAGACCACGCGGCCGCTCTCCAGGATATAGCCGTAGTCCGCATACTTGAGCGCCATGCCGGTGTTCTGCTCGGCGATGAGGAAACTGACTTTCTCCTTGTGGTTCAGGTCCCTCACGATTCCGAATACCTCCTCCACGATCTGGGGCGCGAGTCCCATGGAGGGCTCGTCGAGCAGCACGATGCCGGGGTTGGTCATCAACGCCCGGCCGATCGCGCACATTTGCTGCTCGCCGCCGGATGTATAGGCGGCCTGAGAGGTGCGCCGTGTTTTCAGCCGGGGAAAGTAGGCATAGACCTTTTCCAGGTTTCTTGCGATCTCGGCCTTGTCGCTGCGGGTGTAGCAGCCTGTCAGCAGGTTTTCCTCTATCGTCAGGTGTGCAAAACAATGCCTTCCTTCCATGACCTGCACCACCCCGCGCCGTACCAGCTCGGCCGGGGACAGGCTGTCGATCCGCTCGTTGCGCAGCTCGATACTGCCCTTGGTGACCTCTCCTCGCTCGCCCTTGAGAAGATTCGATATCGCGCGCAGCGTGGTGGTCTTGCCCGCGCCGTTTCCACCCAGCAGGGCTGCTACCTGACCTTCGGCCAGGGTCAGCGAGACCCCCTTGAGCACCAGGATGACATGGTTGTAGATGACCTCAATGCCGTTGACATTCAAAACCGTGTTCGTCATGTGATGTGATCTTCCATGGGGGAAGCCGGGCGGGCACCGCTTCCCGGCTTCAGGGTTTCAATTGCGGCAGGCTACGAGTTGCAGTCGTCGGCGGCGCGGCGCGTCTGCTTCTTCTCGGCCAGGTGGCGGTCCACGGATTCCTTGAGCAGGGGGCCCAGAATGTTCTGGTCGGCCTGCAGCCAGTCGGAACTCACGTTCCACTTGGCTCCATCCCACGTATAGGCGCGGGCGGACGAGGGGCCCATGTGATCCTTGCAGGTGGTAGATAGGGGACGCATGATGTCCGCAATGCCCAGTTCCTCCAGGCGCTTCTGGCTGATGTCCAGGTTCTCATAGCCCCAACGTGCCTGGGATGGAGTCATCACCTTGCCCTTGCCGAATTTCTCCTGGGCGCGCCGAACCCCCTCGACCGACATCATCGCGTTCATCATGCCGCGCATGTAGAGCGCCTCTCCCACCTCTTCTTTGGGGCCGGATCCGTTGCCCTTCGCATGCAGTTTCTCGAGAACTTCCTGTGCGATTTTCGAGCTGGCGCCAGGTCCGGGCAGCAGCAGCACGGCGCTGTACCCTTCCGCGCCTGCCACGCCTTTCACATCGGACTCCGAGCCGGAGGGCCATACACCAATCATGCGGTTGCGCGCAAATCCCGTGGACTGCGCCTCTTTCAGGGCGGTGGAGTTCATCACGCCCCATCCCCACAGCAGCACATAGTCCGGTCGGGTCTGGCGGATCTGCAGCCATGCGGCCTTCTGGTCCACACCGGGGTGGGAGACCGGCAGCGTCAGCAGGTCGAAGCCGGCAGCCTTGGCCCTTGCCGTGAGAACCGGGATGGCTTCCTTCCCGAAGGGACTGTCGTGGTACAGCAGCGTGATCTTCTTGCCCTTGAGCTTGTCGGCTCCGCCAGCCCTCTGAACGAGATACTGGTATTGCGTATCCGCGGAAGCCCAGTGCGTGCCGCCAATGGGAAAGCTCCACTTGTAGGCACCGCCATCCGCGCTTTCGCTGACGCCGTAGGCGGGCGTGAGGATGGGGATGCGGTCTGCGGCGCCGCGTTCAGTCAGCGCGAAGGTGATGCCGGTGGACATGGTCTGAAAGACGGTTGCCCCGCCGTGCTTGTCCTTCAAGCGCTCATAGCATTCCACGCCTCTGTCCGTGGCATAGCCCGTCTCGCATTCCTCCCACAGCACGCGCACGCCGTTGATACCTCCGTTCAGGTTGACCAGTTTGTAGTAGTCGAGAAAGCCGTTCGCCCAGGGCGTTCCGCTTGGTGCGTAGGGGCCGGTACGAAAGGTCAGCATGGGAAAGAACTGCTGTTTTTCCTGCGCGAGCGCGGGGCTGGAAGCGACAGACACCAGTGCAGCGACAGCTGCGGAAAGGGTTGCGATGGTCCGTTTCATCATGTCTCCTGATCGTTGTTGTCAAATGGCCTTGTTGCCGGGCCGCGGAGTGCGTTCCGACAGTCAATGAGGAAATGGCCAGATCCTCAAACGCTGCTTTCCAAGCGACCACAATTTGCTGAGCCCGTGGGGCTCGACAATGAGGAACCAGACGATCAATCCACCGAAGATCATCGTCTCGATATGGGCGATGGTGGCGGTGGAAATGGCGAAGCCGAAGACGCCCCCCACTGCGGGAAGGGCCTGGCTCAGGAAGATGGGCAGCAGGACGATGAACGCAGCCCCGAGAAAACCGCCCATGATCGAGCCCATGCCGCCGATGATCACCATGAAGAGCAGGCGGAACGAGATCTCCACCGAGAAGGCGGCGGGCTCCCATGCGCCCAGGTGCACGAACGCCCACAGGCTGCCCGCGATCCCGATGATGAAGGAGCTCACGGCAAATGCGCTCAGCTTGGCGTAGGTCGGCCGGATGCCGATCACCGCGGCTGCCACGTCCATGTCGCGGATCGCCATCCATTCCCGGCCGACGGCGCTGCGAACGAGATTCTTGGCGATCAGGGCAAAGAAGATCACGAACGCAAGGCAGAAGAGGTATTTCTGTATGGGCGTCTCTATGGGCAGGCTGCCGACGTGCAGGTTGCCGACCGACACGGAGCCCGAAGACGAATGGTTGGTCAGCCATTTCACCCGCAGGAAAAGCCAGTCGCTGAAGAACTGCGCTGCCAGCGTGGCAACCGCAAGATACAGTCCCTTGACGCGCAGGCTCGGCAGTCCGAACCCGATCCCGTAGATCATGGCGAAGAACCCGCCAAGAAGGAGGGCAGGGATCAGCGGCATGTCCGGAATCCGTGCCATCAGGTTGAATGCACCGTACGCACCGATGGCCATGAAGGCCCCCGATCCCAGTGAAATCTGCCCGCAGTAGCCCACCAGGATGTTCACTCCCAGTGCGGCGAGCGACATGATCAGGAAGGGAATGCCGATGGCCCGCAAGACATAGTCGGAGGCCAGCGAGGGAATGAGCACGCTGGCGGTGACGAGCAACGCGAGCATGGCATGGCGATCCTGTTCGATGGGCAGGATCTGCTGGTCGGCGCGGTAGCTGGTCTTGATCTGGCCGTTTTCTCTGTAGAGCATGGATGCCTCCCGTTAGGTGCGGATGCGAGGGTGGAGAGGGCGAAGGATCAGACGCGATCGATGATCTTCTCGCCGAACAGCCCCTGGGGGCGAACCAGCAGGAACACGAGCGCGAGGACGTAGGCGAACCAGATCTCGATGCCGCCCCCGACCAGGGGGCCCAGGTAGACCTCGGAGAGCTTTTCCCCGACGCCGATGATCAGGCCGCCGATGATGGCTCCGGGCACGGAGGTGAGCCCGCCGAGGATGAGCACGGGAAGTGCGCGCAGGGCCACGGTGGCCAGCGAGAACTGAACGCCCAGCTTCGATCCCCAGATCATTCCCGCGACCAGGGCCACCACGCCTGCGACGCTCCAGACGATCACCCAGATGCGGTTGAGCGGAATGCCGATGGACAGCGCGGCCTGGTGGTCATCGGCCACGGCGCGCAGTGCGCGTCCCGTTGCCGTTTTCTGGAAGAAGACGGACAGTGTCGCGACGAGGACGGCCGCGATCAGGGCGGCATAGAGATCCTCCTTGTTGATGAGAAGGCCGCCTTCGAATGCCTGCTCCAGGATGAACACGGGGTCCTTGGGCATGCCGATATTGATCTGGTAGATATTGCTGCCAAAGATGGTCTGCCCCAGTCCATCCAGAAAATATGAAATGCCCAGGGTTGCCATCAGCAGGGTCGCACCTTCCTGATTGACCAGGTAGCGCAGCGCAAGCCGCTCCACGAGCCATGCAATCAGCACCATGCACAGCCCGGCCATCAGGAATGCCAGCACGTTGGCGACGAGCGCACTTCCGATGCCGAACCACTGGGGTATCCACTCGGAGAACCTTGCCATGGCCAGTGCAGCGAACAGGACCATCGCTCCCTGGGCAAAGTTGAATACGCCGGAGGCCTTGAAGATCAGCACGAATCCCAAGGCCACCAGGGCATAGAGCATGCCCGCCATCAGCCCGCCAAACAGCGTCTCTAGAAAGAAGGACATAGGCTTCTCCGGATGGTTTCAATGCGTGGTGCCCAGGTAGGCCTGGATCACCTCTTCGTTGTTCAGAACCTCGTCCGGGGTCCCATCGGCGATCTTTCTGCCGTAGTCCAGAACGACGACCCGGTCCGAGATGTCCATCACCACGCCCATGTCGTGCTCGATGAGCACGATGGTGGTTCCGAACTCGTCGTTCACATCGAGGATGAAGCGGCACATGTCCTGCTTCTCCTCGAGGTTTATGCCGGCCATCGGCTCGTCGAGCAGCAGCACCTGCGGCTCCATTGCAAGGGCGCGCCCCAGGTCGACACGTTTCTGCAGCCCGTAGGGCAACTGGCCGACGGGCGTCTTGCGGTGGGCCTGTATCTCCAGGAAATCGATGATCCGCTCCACGAATTCGCGGTGCTTTTCTTCCTCGCGCTGCGCGCCGCCCAGGCCGAAGGGGTTGCGAAAGGCCTGCGAGAGCAGGCTGCTCCTGATGCGCAGATTCCGCCCCGTCATGATGTTGTCGATGACGCTCATGCCCTTGAACAGTGCAAGATTCTGGAACGTGCGCGCGATGCCCATCTGCGCCACATCGCGGCTGCTCAGCTGATTGAAGGATCTGCCCCTGAAGTTGATGCTTCCTTCCTGCGGGATGTACACGCCGTTGATGCAGTTCAGCATCGAGCTCTTGCCTGCTCCGTTGGGGCCGATGATGGAGCGCACCTCATGTTCGCGGACGTCGAGGCTGATGTCCGTGAGCGCCTTGACGCCGCCGAAGCGCAGGCTGATGTGCCGGACGTCGAGGATGACGTCGCCGATCTGTCGTTTGCTCATACGCGGTGGACTCCTTCGGCCGTCTCTGAGGGAGGGAAGGTCTTTGCATCCAGCAGCCTCAGCGTCGCACTGATGGAGCCGGTCCGTCCGTCCTCGTACTTCACCTGTGTCTGCACGAATTGCTCAGTCTGCGTGCCGTACAGCGCGTCGACAAGCACGGAGTACCTGTCGCCGATGAAGCCGCGGCGGACCTTGTTGGTGCGGGTGAGTTCGCCGTCATCGGCATCCAGCTCCTTGTGCAGCACAAGAAAACGGCTGACCTGGCTGCCCGCGAGCATGCCGTCCCGGGACAGGTCGAGGTTGACCTTCTCCACGCAATCCCTGACCAGCTCGCACACCTCGGGCTTGCCGGCCAGGTCGGTGTACCCCGCATAGGGCAGGTTCCGTTTCTCGGCCCAGTTCCCGACCGCGTCGAAGTCGATGTTGACCATCACGCAGACACGGTCGCGGCCATCGCCGAAGGCCACTGCCTCCTTGATGAACGAGAAGAACTTCAGCTTGTTCTCCACGTACTTGGGCGCGAACATGGCACCCGAGAACGGCCCCCCCTGCAAACGGCCCACGTCCTTGATGCGGTCGATGATCTTCAGGTGTCCGCTGGCGTCAAGGAAGCCGGCATCGCTGGTGTGATACCAGCCATCGTCCGAGATGACTTCCGCCGTCGCTCCCGGGTTCTTGTAGTACTCCTTGAGCAGTCCGGGCGTCTTGACGAGCACCTCGCCGTTCTCTCCGATCTTGATCTGCACGCCTTCGCAAGGAATGCCCACCGTGTCCGATCGCACGTCCCTGTCCGGGTGCAGGCACACGAAGACGGCCGTTTCGGTGGAACCATACAACTGCTTGAGATTGATGCCGATAGAGCGATAGAAACTGAAGAGATCCGGACCGATCGCCTCGCCCGCCGTGTAGGCCACCCGCACCCGCGAGAATCCAAGATTGTTGCGAAGCGGACCATAGATGAGGGCATCGCCGATCCGGTACCTGATCCGGTCCCACATGCCCACGGGTTTGCCGTCCAGCAGGGCAGGGCCGACGCGCCTGGCCAGTTCCATGCAGGAACTGAACACCCATCGCATGACGGTGCTGGCATCTTCCATGCGGATCATCACATGGGTCAGCAACCCTTCGAAGATCCTGGGCGGCGCGAAATAGTATGTCGGCCCCACCTCCTTGAGATCGATGGAGACGGTGCTGGCGTTCTCGGGGCAGTTGACGACATAGCCCACCGCCAGCCATTGCGCATAGGAAAAGATGTTCTGTCCGATCCACGCAGGTGGCAGATAGGCCAGCACTTCTTCCGTGTCCTTCAGCTGGTCGAACCTGGCTCCTGCCTGGGCGCGGTCGATGAGCGACGCGTGGGTGTGGACCACGCCCTTGGGATTGCCCGTGGTGCCGCTGGTGAAGAACATGGCGGCGACATCGGCGGCACTGCCTTGCTCCACCTGGCCATGGTAGAAATCGGGATGGTCGCGTGTGAACTGCCGGCCCAGGTCCATCAGGGCATCGAGCCCTTCCAGGCAGGTCTCCTCGTAGTTGCGCAAGCCGCGCGGCTCGTCATACCAGATGCGCGCGAGCCGGGGGCATTGGTCGCGCACTTCCAGCAGCTTGTCCACCTGTTCCTGGTCCTCGACGACACAGAAGCGCACTTCCGCGTTGTTGATGGGGAAGACGCATTCCGTCGCCACGGCGTCCTGATAGAGCGGAACGGGAATCGCACCGAGGGACTGGGCCGCCAGCATGGTCGCATAGAGGCGCGGACGATTGCTCCCGAGGAGCACCAGGTGCTCGTTCCGCTGCAGTCCCGCCAGGTGCAGGCCGCCCGCGATTTCCTGAACCATTCGCGCAAGATCCGACCAGCTCGTGGTTTGCCAGATGCCGTACTCCTTCTCCCGCATCGCCGGGGCCTTCGGACGTGTTGCGGCCTGTTTCAGCATCAAGCGGGGAAAGGTCGGTTGCACGTTGACTCCGCGTTGGAGGGGGCGCTCAATGGGCGCCTGGAGGATGGGCGGAGTGCTCAAGGGCGAGCGCGAGGTATCGTTCCTGCAGTGACTTGTCTTGTGAGCGAGCGGCAACACCATGGCAGTACTTCCAGTGAGTTTCAGTCAGCACGGCACCCAGCTTCAATGCCTGGTGCAAACGTTGCAGGGCGAGGCGCTGGTGACCGAAGCGCATGCTCCGCTCCAGCAGCTCCAGGACACTGTCGCGGCCGAGATCCTGCTGCGCGGCGGCCGCGGATGGAAGGCCGGCCGTGCGCAGTTGCCGCTTGAGCTGCCGGACCTTGCGCCTTCCGCGCAGTGCGATGGCTGTCGTCATCGGGGCTTCCTGGTCCATCACGGCACCTCATTCATCGTTGGCGCCCACAGGAGGCCTGTCCAGGACATACACCGTCCCGTGGATCAGGGCGATATGCGCGTTGTCGCTGGCCCTGAAGATGCGCACCTGGTAGCTGCCGATCTTCCTGGAGCGGCTCACCTCGCTGGCATGTGCGATCAGCCAGTCGCCTTCGTCCACGGCCGTCGAGATGCTCATCTGTCCATCCACGAGCGTGGCGAGCTTGCCGTGCGAATTGCATGCCAGGCCGAGCGCCATGTCACCAAACGAGAACAGGATGCCGCCATGGCACTTGCCGTTGAAATTGATGTGCTTGCGCTGCACCTTCATGCGCAGCGTGGCCGTTCCCTTGGCGGCTGCCACCAGCTCGAATCCCAGCAGGTTGGCCACGTTGTCCTGTGCAATGAACCCGGACAGTTGCCGGTAGGCCTCCTGAGCGCCGTCCACCGCATGCCGCTTGCCTCGCTCCGGACGCTGGAGCAGCACTTCCACCAGCTTGTCGACGCCGTCGCCGCTTGTGGCCACCACCTGCAGCACAGGGGGCAGGTGGCACTGGTCCTTGCGAAGCGCGAGCATGGCGCGCAGGTCGGACGCTGTCTTGCGCGAGTCGGGAAGATCGGCCTTGGTCACGACGAATACGTCGGCGATCTCGAGGATGCCCGCCTTGATGGCCTGCACGTCGTCGCCCAGTCCTGGAGGGCATACGACGATCCTGGTGTCTGCAAAGCGGGTGATCTCCACTTCCGACTGCCCCGCACCGACGGTCTCGACGATGACGACATCGAACCCGGCTGCATCGAACAGGTCGATCACATCGGCAGCGGCCGTGGCCAGGCCGCCGAGATGCCCCCGGGAGGCCAGCGAGCGGATGAACACGCCGTCGTCCGACTGGCGTTCCCCCATGCGGATGCGGTCTCCCAGCACGGCCCCGCCGGTGAAGGGGCTCGACGGGTCCACCGCCACGACCGCCACGGTCATGCCGCGTTCGCGCAGGCCGCGGATCATCGCGGACACCAGCGTGGACTTGCCGCCCCCGGGCGGGCCCGTGACGCCGATGACATGGGCGCGGCCTTGCCGGGCAGCGGTGGCCTGGCGTATCGCATATGCCGATGCCCCGCCATCCTCGAGTGCGCTGATCGCCCGTCCGATGGCCCGGCGATCTCCCTCCAGCGCCTTGAATATGAGAGCTGTATCCATCGCGTCAGACCATGGTGAGTGGATGGCCGAATCCGAGTTCCTTGCGCAGCGTGCCGCAAATTTCCCCGTGGGTCGCGCCGGCCTCAGCGGCCTTGACCACATGCTCGAATACGTTGGCATTCCGGCCTTCCGTCGAGCGTGCCAGCGCAGTCAATGCGGCATCCACGTCGGCGTTCGAGCGCTCCCGCTTGAACTGGGCCAGCCGCTGGAGATAGCCCTGCATCCGCGCGGGTTCGGGATACTCCAGCGACGGATAGGTTCCGGGGTCTTCCTCCGTCTGGTAGGCGTTGACGCCCACCACGGTCTGGCTGCCTGAATCCACCTGCTTCTGAAACGCGAGGGCGGAGTCTCCGATCATCTGCTGGACCATGCCCTTTTCCACGGCGTTGTACATGCCGCCCACCTCGTCGATCATGGCGATGATCTTGTTGATCTTTGCCTCCATATCGTCGGTGAGCGATTCGATGTAGTAGGAGCCGCCCAGCGGATCGATGACATCGGTGAGGTGGGCTTCCTCGCGCAGGATGTTCTGCGTTGCCACGGCGATGCGCGCGGCCTCGGCCGTGGGGGTGGAGAACACTTCGTCATAGCCGTCGGTGTGCAGGGACTGCAACCCCCCCAGGATGCCCGCCATGGCCTGCGTCGTGACACGGGCGATGTTGTTGAGTGGCTGCTGCCGGGTGAGATCCACGCCCGACGTCTGGCCGTGGAACTTGAATCGCCACGAGCGTGGGTCCTTCGCTCCGAATCGTTCGCGGCACAGCCGTGCCCAGATCCTTCTTCCTGCCCGGAACTTTGCAACCTCCTCGAACAGGCTGACCGAGATGTCGAAGAAGAAGGTGAAGCGTGGCAGGAACTGGTCCGGGTCCATGCCCGCTGCAATGCAGTCTTCCGCATACTGGATGCCGGACGCCAGCGTGAATGCCATGGCCTCGGCCGGCGTCGCGCCCGCCTGCTGCATGTGCTGGCCGACGATGGAGAGCGGATTCCAGTTGGGAACGTATGCGTTGCAGAACTTGATGTGATCGATCACCACGCGCCTTGCGCCTTGAAGCGCCAGGCGAAAGAACATGTGGTTGGCGACGAAATGGGAAATGCAGTCGCTCTGGTTGGAGGTTCCGGTGATCCTGGTCCAGGGGATGCCGCGACGCCTCGCCACTGCCAGCTCAAAGGCCAGCAGCGTGAACGGCGAGGGATCGTTCATGGCCGTGGACAGGTCGCCGATCGGCACGCCGTCGAGCGCGGTGTCCATGTCCTTGACGTGATTGATCACCGTACCGCAAGTGCCCAGCAGTTCGTGGGGCACCTCGTCGGCATCGTATCCGCGGAACACGGAGTTGCAGGGAATGAGGGACAGCGCGGATGCCCCGAGGTCCAGGATTTCCTTGACGCGCTGGTTGTAGTCCTCCGGAACCCCCAGGCCGATCAGCTGGCGCTGGGACCAGCTCCTTCCCCTGTACATGGTGGCATAGATGCCGCGCGTGTAGGGATACTGGCCGGGGTAGCCAAGTGCCTCGTCCTGGCGCTCGCCGGTCCAGTCCCGCTGCGTGTAAAGCGGCTTGATGGGAATGCCGGAGCGGTTGAACGTGGTGGCATCGGCCTTCACCCCCTGGGTGAATTCCCTTTCCCATTTGCGCAGTCCTTCGGGTGCTGCAGCCTGCTTGATGTTCAGAATGTCGGCGCTCATGCTGATTCCCCTTGCAATTGGCGGCGCTTCGCGGTGAGGGCGATGACGTCGGTGACGACGTCATCCAGTGCGGCACCGGGATGGAAGACCCGGGCAACGCCCGCTTCAAGCAGCCTGGCTTCATCCTTGGCGGGCACGATGCCGCCCACGATGACCTGGACATCCGACAGCCCGGCGTTCCTCAACGCGTCCATGAGCTGGGGAATGATCAGGTGGTCCGTCGCGAGAGAGGAAATACCGATGACGTCGGCATCCTCTTCCGTTGCCAGCTTGACGACGGTGGCGATCTCCTGCCATGGCGGGGTGTAGATCACCTCCATGCCTGCGTCGCGAAGGGTGGCGGAGATGACGCGGCTGCCTCTGTCATGCCCGTCAAATCCAATCTTCGTGACAATCACCCTAGGCGGACGAGCTGCCATCTTGTGTCTCCTTTATGAGCCCCACAAACTTCCTTGCCAGTGCGCGTGGGGAATCGCGTCCCTGGGGGTTGAACCACAGCGCTGTCCAGTTGAGCGCGCCGATCAGCATCAGGCGCAGCGCGTGGCGATCTGCGCGGGGCACGAGCGGCAGTTGCTCCACTGCGTCGCGAAAGGTCTGCTCGTAGCTCTCGCGCACGGCGCGCAGGCGCTCGGCGGCTTCCGGAATGTCGTCAGGCAAGACGCGGATGAGGACGTTTGCGTAGTTGCTGTCGCTGAGCACGGTTTCCAGGTGTGCCCGGCACAACGCCTCGAGGCGGCTCCACGGGTCGCGTTCCTTCTCCAGCGCCGCCGCGGTTGCTAATTCCAGCTCCCTGACGCCCTCGCTGTAGACCGCCACGAGCAGCGCTTCCTTGGAAGGGAAGTGGTAGTACATCGATCCCGGAAGCATGTTGGTCTCCAGGGCGATGTCGCGCATGGAGGTCGCCGCGTAGCCGCGGCTGCCGAAGTGCCGTGCTGCTGCATTCAGCAATTCCGGAAGCCGGTTGTCTGCCCGTGGCGACCGCGTGGTGGTGCGTTTGGAGTTCATATAAAAAGCAAACGTTCGTTTGGTATAAGTGTCATGACTTGATGGGTAAAAGTCAACGAGACGACATCTAGGGATTTCACGGGTGCCTGGGGCACCTTGTTTCGTCCCGCTTCGGGTCGTGTTGCGACACCTGTCGCAGGCCGTTGCAAGCCCGCTGCGACAGGTGCGACATCTGTCGCATGCCGTCGCACGCTCCCTCCAACGCCGAGTGCCACCTTCTCTGCGGGTTTGCCCTTGTTTGTGAGCGGTATCTGCGTTTTCCGGCGCGTTGCATCCATTGTTTTTCAGGGTTAACCCACGCTTTTCGACGCCTGGCCGGCAATTGGCATGGCGCTTGCCTTGAGCAGGTACGAGCTGCGACGCAGTTTCGGGTTTCAAACCATGAATCACCAACCAGGCAATGGAGACACCGCCATGAATGCAAGCACCGAGCGCAAGCTGTGGATGTACGAGAAGATGATCGAGATCCGGGAATATGAAGAGACCATGGTCCGGGTCTACATGGAGGGCAAGCTGCCGCCCCACATCCAGAAGGGACTGGCCTTCGACATCGGCTCCGGGCCGGTGCCGGGCGAGATGCATCTCGCCGCTGGCCAGGAGCCGGTTGCGGTGGGGGTCTGCGCGCACCTGACGGACAACGACACGGTGGTCGGCGCCCATCGCTCCCACCACTTCGCCATCGCCAAGGGCGTACCGCTCAAGCCGATGACGGCCGAGATGTTCGGCAAGGAGACGGGGCTTGGCAAAGGCAAGGGCGGTCACATGCATCTGTTCGATGCGGCGCACAAGTTCAGCTGCAGCGGCATCGTGGGCGCGAGCATGCCCCCCGCATGCGGCGCGGCCCTGGCGGCCAAGAAGCGCGGCAAGGACTGGGTGGCCGTGGCGTTCTTTGGCGAGGGCGCAACCAACCAGGGAGCCTTCCACGAATCACTGAACCTCGCTGCGCTCTGGCAACTGCCCGTGCTGTTCGTCTGCGAGGACAACAAGTACGCGATTTCGGTGGAGAAGACCGAGTCGACCTCGGTGGAGTGGAACGCCGACCGTGCCAGCGCGTACGGCATGCCCGGGGTGCTGGTGAAGGAGAACGATGCCGTGGCGGTCTACGAGGCCGCCGGTGAGGCCATCGCACGGGCGCGCAGGGGTGGCGGGCCCACGCTCCTGGAGGTCAAGACCGACCGCTATCTCGGCCACTTCCAGGGCGACCCCGAGGTGTACCGCACCAAGGGCGAGACCACGACGCTGCGCGCCAACGACCCGATCCCGCGCATCGCCGAACAGCTGCGCGCGGCGGGCGAACTCACGGATGCCGTGGAGCAGCAGATCCGCCAGCGCGTCAGCGCCCGTGTGGCGGAGGCCTACGAATACGGCCGCGCAAGCCCCTATCCGAAGCCGGAGGACGCGCTGCTGCACGTCTTCAACTGACCGCTTGCAGCCAGCTTCACCGGCCCCGGCCCGCTTCCATTCCAACGATTGCAGGAGAGACATCATGAAAACACGCAAACTCACCATGGCCCAGGCGATTGCCGAGGCCATCGGCCAGGAGATCGAACGCGACGACAACGTGTTCGTTCTGGGCGAAGACGTGGGCAAGTACGGCGGCATCTTCGGTGCCACCGGCGGCCTGCTCGCCAAGCACGGCAAGGATCGCATCATGGACACGCCGATCTCGGAGACGGCGTTCATCGGCACGGCGATCGGTGCCGCCGCCGAAGGCATGCGACCCATCGCCGAGCTCATGTTCGTCGACTTCTTCGGCGTGTGCATGGACATGATCTACAACCACATGGCCAAGAACACCTACATGGCCGGCGGCAACATCCAGCTGCCCATGGTGCTCATGTCGGCCATCGGCGGCGGGTACAACGACGCGGCCCAGCACTCGCAGTGCCTGTACGCCACGTTCGCCCACATGCCCGGCATGAAGGTGGTCGTTCCGTCCAACGCCTACGACGCCAAGGGCCTCATGACGCAGGCCATCCGCGACAACAACCCGGTCGTGTTCCTGTTCCACAAGGGGATCATGGGACTGCCCTGGATGTCGTACTTCGAGGGCAGTACCAACGAGGTTCCCGAAGAGTCCTACGCGATTCCTTTCGGCCAGGCGAAGTGCGTGCGCGAGGGGAGCGACGTCACCATCGTGACGCTGAGCCAGATGGTGCAGAAATCCATCCTCGCAGCCGAGAAGCTCGCGGCCGAAGGCATCGCCGCGGAGATCATCGATCTGCGCACCATCGTGCCGCTGGATCGTGAATCGGTGCTGAAGTCCGTGCGCAAGACCGGGCGCCTGCTGGTGGTCGACGAGGACTACCTGAGCTTCGGCCTGTCGGGCGAGATCGCGGCGCTGGTCGGCGAGCACCTGGACACCGTGCAGCTCAAGGCACCGATCCGTCGCCTGGCCGTGCCGGACGTGCCGATTCCCTTCAGCCGCCCGCTGGAGCAGTTCGTGATTCCCCAGGTCGACACCATTGCCGCCGCCGCGCGGCAGATCGTCGGCGCTCGCCAGATCGAAGGAGCACTCGCATGACCGATATCGTTCTCTCTCTGGATGCCTGGCAGGATGTGGAACCCGGCACCGAAGCACTGGTCGAGGACTGGCTGGTCCAGGTGGGCGATGCGGTGAAGGCCGGGCAACCCGTCGCGAGCGTCGTGGTGGTCAAGTCCAGCCACGAGGTGCTGGCTCCGGAGGACGGCGTGATCGACTCCATCCTGGTAGCCGCCGAAGGCACGTTCAAGCCCGGCCAGGCTCTGGGCACGCTGCGGAGCGGCGCATGACAGCCCCGGCTGCCTCCGTGGAGGTGACCGGCGTGGCTGGCGTGGCGGCGGCGGCGCTCCCCGTCATTCCCCTCAAGGGCCTGCGCGGCGCGATCGCCCGCAACATGAGCCGGGGCTGGCAGGCCCCGCGCGTGGCCATGGGGGTGGACGTGGACGTGGCCTCCTGCATGGCCGAGCTCACGTTGCGCAACGCCCGCGACGGCGCCGAGCGCATGACGTTCACCACCTGTGTGCTGAAGGCCGTCGCGCTGGCCCTGCGCGAGCACGAACGCATGAACGCCTGGCTGCTCGATGACGGCATTCAGTGCCAGCCGGGTGTCCACCTCGGGCTGGCCGTGGCGCTCGACGAGGGACTGATGGTGCCGATGATCCGCGATGCGGACACCAAGCCGCTTGAGGAATTGGCACGCGAAACGCGGGAGCTGGCCAGCGGGGCGCGCGCCGGCAAACTCACGCCCAAGGCCTACCAGGGGGCGACCTTCACCGTGACCAACCTGGGCATGACGGGCATCGACTGGTTCACGCCAGTGCTCAATGCGCCGCAGGTGGGCATCCTGGGGGTGAGCAGCGTACGCGAGCAGCCGGTGGTGCGCGAGGACCAGGTCCAGATCTCCGCCGTCACCACGCTGACGCTGGTGTTCGATCACCGCGCGATCGACGGCTATCCGGCGGCGCTGTTCCTGCGCAGCGTGCAGGAGCATCTGCAGTCGCCGCAGCGCCTGTGGAGTGCAGCATGAACTGCGCGGCCGGCCTGCAGCAGGCGGCGGCCCTCGACGAGCTGCTGCAGGTGCCCGTGGCCGTGCAGGAGCAACTGTGGAACGAGCAGCAGCTCGATAGCCCGGTCGCGCAGCCGCAACTGCGCCTGTGGCGCTACAGCGATCCGGCCATTGTGCTGGGGTGCTCGCAGCGCAAGCTGCTGGGGCAGGAGCAGGCCGATCCGCACCTGCCCGTGCTGATCCGCCAGTCTGGTGGCGGAGCGGTGCTCACCGGCCCGTGGATGCTGGGGATCTCGGCCGTCCTGCCTGCCGGTCATCCGCTGGTGCAGGGCGGGCCGGTGGCCGGCTACCGATGGTTCGGCGAGGTGATCGCGCAGGCGCTCACGGACTGCGGCGTGCAGGCCGTTGCGCTCGACCCCCGGGTGCTGCACGAGCGCTATGCCGGCGGCCAGCGCAAGGTGGACTGGGCCTGCTTCGGCGGCCTGTCTCCCTGGGAGGTCCTGGCGGACGGCAGGAAGATCGCCGGCCTTGCGCAGGTGCGGCGACGTGCGGGCGTGCTGCTCGTGGGTGGCGTGCTGGTCGAGCCGTCGCCCTGGCCCCTGCTGTGCTCCGCGCTGGGGGGCTCGGCGCTGGACGCCGCGCGGTTGGCCACCACCACGATCAGTTGCACCGAATGCGCGGGAGAGCTCTTCGAGCGCGGGCGCTGGACGGAGCTGCTTGAGCAGCGGCTGCGCGAGGCCATGAGCGCGCAGGTCGCCCATCCCATCGATTCATAACCAAAGACTTCAAACCCTGAAGGAGACGACCCATGAAACTCAATCCATTCAAGCCGGCGGGGCAGGCGGCGAACGATGCATCGCCCGGGCACGAGCCTGCGATGCGCGTGCTCGACAAGGCACCCCGCGTGCAGCGCCGCGGCTTCCTGCGCGGCAGCGGCCTGGGGGCCATCGGCGTGGTGGTGTTGCCGGCCGCACCGGCCCTGTCCAAGGAGGCGGCCAGGGCGCTGACGGCGGATCAGAGCTTCACGCATCTCGGCAAGCACGCGGGCCGTACGCTGGTGCGCATGGCGCGTGACATCTATCCGCACGACAAGCTCCCGGACAAGTTCTACGTGCAGGCCGAAGCTCCCTATGACGGCCTTGCGAAGAAGGATGCGGCGCTCAAGAAGCTGCTCGTCGAAGGCCTCCAGGACCTGGACCAGCGCGCGAGGAAGCAGCATGGCACGCCCTACCTGCAGGTGAAGGCCGAGAGCGACCGCGTGGCGCTGCTCAGGGGCATCGAGTCGACGCCATTCTTCAAGAAGATCCAGGGTGACCTCGTCACCGGCCTCTACAACAACAAGGAGCTGTGGCCGCTGTTCGGCTACGAGGGCTCGTCGTGGCAGAAGGGCGGCTATCTGCACCGCGGCTTCGACGATCTCGACTGGCTCTGAAGCACGGCGCCAGCCAGAACAGCACACAACACGGATCAGGAGACATTCCCCATGACAGACCAGGCAAAATTCTCACTCGACGACGACAGCGTCGCCGTCATCATCGGCTCGGGCGCGGGCGGTGCGACGCTCGCCAATGAACTCGCGCAGCGCGGCATCAAGAGCGTGGTGCTCGAGGCCGGAAAGCACTATACGCAGGCCGATTTCGAAAACGACGAATGGGCCATGTTCAACAAGATCTCATGGCTCGACAAGCGCATATCGGCCGGCGGCTGGCACCACACGCAGACCTACCCCAACCTGCCCGCGTGGATCGTCAAGGGCGTTGGCGGCTCCACGGTCCATTGGTCGGGTGTGGCCCTGCGTTTCCAGGAACACGATTTCCACACCCGCACCACCTACGGCGCGGTGGACGGGGCAAACGTGCTGGACTGGCCGATCACGCTGTCGGAGCTCGAGCCGTACTACGAGCTTGCCGAGAAGAAGATGGGTGTTTGCGGCACCAAGGCCAGCGGGCTGCCGCCGATGCCGCCCAACAACCACTACAAGGTGATCGAGGCCGGCGCGAAGAAGGTGGGCTACAAGAACATCGTGCGCCCGGCGGCGTCGAACTCGGAGCCCTATGATGGCCGCCCGGGCTGCATGCAGCTGGGTTTCTGCATGCAGGGCTGCAAGATCGGCGCCAAGTGGTCCACGCTCTACACCGAAGTGCCGCGCGCACAGGCTACCGGCAACATGGAGCTGCGTCCCGAATGCATGGTGCTGCAGATCGAGCACGACAAGTCGGGCCGCGCCACGGGCGTGCTCTATGTGGACGGCAAGGGCCGCAAACAGCTGCAGAAGGCACGCATCGTGTGCGTGGCGGGCAACTCGATCGAGTCGCCGCGCCTGCTGCTGAACTCCGCCTCCAGCCTGTTCCCGAACGGGCTGGCCAATTCATCGGGCCAGGTCGGGCGCAACTACATGAACCATGCCACGGCCGCGGCGGTGGCGATCCACAAGAAGCCGGTGTACATGTACCGGGGCTTCGACATCGCGGCGGTGGTTGCGGACGAAGTGCCGCTCGATACCCGGCGCGGCTTCGTCGGGGGCTACTACCTCGAAGGCCTTGCGATCCATCTGCCGTACACGGCGGCCTTCATGAAGCCCGGTGGCTGGGGCCGCGACTTCGCATCGGCCATGGAAATGTACGACCACATGACCTGCGTGTGGGTGTGCGGCGAGGACCTGGCGCGCGAGCAGAACTCGATCACGCTGCATCCCACGGAGAAGGACCAGTACGGCCTGCCGGTTCCGATCGTCACCAAGACCTACCACGAGAACGACGACCGCATCACGGCGCACGGCCTGCAGCAATGGCGCAAGCTCTCCGAGGCCGTGGGTGCGACGCGCGTGATCGACATGCCGGCCTATCCTGCCAGCCACAACATGGGCACCAACCGCATGAGCGAAAAGGCTGCCGACGGCGTCGTCAACCGCTGGGGCCAGACGCACGATGTGAAGAACCTGTTCGTCTCCGACGGCAGCCAGTTCACATCGAGCTCGGCGGCCAACCCGACGCTGACCATCGTGGCGCTGGCCATCCGGCAGGCGGAGTACATCGCCTCGGCCATGCAGCGCAAGGAGCTCTGAGGCGGCAATGGGCCATTCAGCGCGGCTTGCCTTCCGGAACTACGGCCACCGCGATGCGGGCCATGGCGAGGGCAGTGCTCCCGGTGACATCGCCGTGGTGTTGTTGCACGGGCTCTTCGGCAGCTCGGTGCAGTGGCACCACGTCGCCATGCCGTTGTCGCAAGGCCGACGCGTACTGGTGGTGGACCTGCCCAATCATGGCGCGTCGCCGCACCGCGACTCGATGGACTATCCCGGCATGGCGGACGAGGTGCGCGGGCTGCTCGCGGAGCAGGGCATCGGCCGGGCGCACGTCATCGGCCACAGCATGGGCGGCAAGGTGGCCATGGCGCTGGCCTTGCTCCATGCTGAATGTTGCGCGAGCCTGGCGGTGCTCGATATCGCCCCTGTGCGCTATGAAGACCGGTTCACGCCGCTCTTGCAGGCCGTCATGGGGATCGACGTTTCGCGGCTGGAGTCGCGGGCGGAGGTGGACGAGGCACTCAGGGAGTCCGTCGATGCGCCTGCCTTGCGCGCGATGCTGCTTCAGAATCTGCAGCGGCGCGAGGGTCGCCTGGCGTGGCGCATCCACTGGCGGGGCATTGCGGACTCGCTGCCACAGTTGCTGGATTTTCGCGTGCCAGCGCTGCAGGGGGCGGAGTCCGAGCAAGGCAGTGCCCCGACCCTGCTGGTGCGGGGCGGGCGCTCCGACTACGTTGCCGGGCAGGGTTTGCTGCGCATGCGGGAGCTGTTCCCTCTGCTCGAAGTGAGCAAGCTGCCGCACGCCGGGCATTGGTTGCAGGCCGATCAGCCGGCGGCACTGGTCCAATGCCTGCAATACTGGCTCGGCGGCCATGCCGCCCGTGTGTAAGCCTGGCGCCGGACTACGGGTTTATGATGGTGAAATCTTGATTCGCATCAACCACTTGTTGCGCGGTGCGGCAGGATATGGTGGCCCCAGCCAGAGCACAGATACGACAGACCCGCCCCGCACGCCGAGGGCAGGCATATGGAGACAGTCTATGGTGTGGAATGCAACATCGCCCGGCGCTCTTTCCAGCGGCACGCCCATCCCGCCGGGCTTCGCGCCCGACGGTGAAGTCATCGAGCGCTCCAGGCAGCGCTCGTCCGAGCTCTATCGCCTCGATCCGGCGCGCAGCGGCTCGCCCCGCGTGCTGACGTCGACCGCACTCAAGGAACACCAGCAGCCCATGGAGCGGCTCATGGGTGTTGCCCGCAGCGGCATGGAGGCCCTGTTCTCGCAGGTGCGCGATGCGGGCTATGTCGTGCTGCTGGCCGATGCGCACGGCGTGGTGGTGGACTTCATCTCCAACCCCACCATCGATCGTGAACTGCGGCATGCGGGCCTGTGGCTCGGCAGCTGCTGGACCGAGGACAACGAGGGCACCTGCGCGGTGGCTCTTGCCAACCTGGAAAAGCGTGCCATCACCGTGCACCAGTCCGAGCATTTCCGGATGCCGAACAAGAAGCTCACCTGCAGCGCCGTGCCCATCTTCGCGCCCGACGGAACGCCGCTCGCGGTGCTCGACGCCTCGGCACTCGAATCACCTGACGACCGGCGCAGCCAGCACCTGGTGCTGCAGATGGTGAAGTCATTCGCGCGCATGGCCGAGGACGCCAATTTCCTCAATGCCTTCGAGGGCCATTGCGTGCTGAGGCTCGGGCGACGGCGCGATCTGCTGGAGGTCGCACCGGGCGGCCTGGCGGCGCTTGACGAAACGGGACATGTCGTGGCCATCAACCAGACCTTGCTGCATGAGCTGGGCCACATGGCGTACCTGGCCATCGGCAGGCCGATGGATGAGTTGCTGGACCTGCGCTTCGAGCAGGTGCTGTCCGCCATGCAGCACCCCGGTGATCCGTTGTCGACGCGCCTGCTGCACACCGGCGAGCGGTGCTACGCGATCGTACGTGCGCCGCGGCGTGGCACCACCCGGACATTCCCGGCGCCTGCACGCTCCGCGGGCGCCGCCGCCAGGCCAGGCCACGACCCGGCGGGCGGTGCACAGGCGCTGTACCGGCTGGCGGGCGAGGACACCACCATGCTGGCGAATGTGCAGCACGCGATGCGCGTGCTCGACAAGGGCCTTGCGGTGCTGCTGCGTGGCGAATCCGGCTCGGGCAAGGAGGCCTTCGCCAAGGCCATGCACGAGGCGAGCGCACGCGGCAACCAGCCGTTCGTTGCGATCAACTGCGCGGCCATTCCTGAAACCCTGATCGAGAGCGAGCTTTTCGGCTACAAGGACGGTGCATTCACGGGCGCCCGCAGCAAGGGCGCGCGCGGCAAGGTGCTGCAGGCGCATGGCGGCACGTTGTTCCTCGACGAGATAGGCGACATGCCGCTCGCCTTGCAGACGCGCCTGCTGCGCGTGCTGGCCGAGGGCGAGGTCACGCCGCTGGGTGCGGAGCAGGCCGTTCCCGTCGACGTGCAACTGGTCTGCGCCACCCACCGCAACCTGCGCGAGATGGTGGATCGCGGAGAGTTCCGTCTCGACCTGTACTACCGTCTCAACAGCGTCACGCTGACCTTGCCGCCGCTTCGCGAGCGCACCGACCGCGTGCAACTCATGCAATCGCTTCTCGCGGAAGCCAGTCTGCAGATCCATGGACGCCAGGTGCCCATCAGCGCAGAAGCCTCGGACTGGCTGCTGCGCTATGACTGGCCCGGCAATATCCGGCAGCTGCGCAACGCGCTGCGGGCGGCACTGGCACTGAGCGGCGGCACGCTCATCGAGCCGGAGCACCTGCCGGCGGAGATTCTCGAAGGGGTGGGCACGAACTCGGGCCTGCTGCCGCCACCACGGCTCCTGTCCATTCACAGGGAGGAGAGTACCGATGGCGCCAGGGCATCGCCTGTGTCGGCAGTGCAGGCGACCTCATCCGGCGCCCAGGCCCACCATGGGGAGCGCGACAGGCTGCTCGCCGCGCTGCAGGCCTGCCATTGGAACGTCACAGAGGCCGCCCAGACCCTGGGCATCTGCCGCGCGACGGTGTATCGCTACATGCAGAAATGGAACATCGTCAGCCCGAACCGGCGGGGGGCGTGAGGCGGCGAGTCCGTGCCTGCAGGGCAGGCCGGTAGCGTGGTCAGAAGCTGTGCATGATGCCCCAGTCCATGCCTGTGGAGCTCGTGTTCGGACGGCCCGCCAGCGCAGACGCCACGGTCAGCTGGGCGCCTCCCGAGTTCTTCATGTGCGCGGCGGTGGCATAGAGGCTGGTGCGCTTGGACAGCTTGTGCACGTAGCCCAGCGCCACCTTGCGTGTGGTGGGGGATTCATTCCAGTTGATCCTGGCCTGCGAGTAGGCGAGCTTCACCTCACCGCTGCCGACGTTCGCGGAGGCGCCCAGCATGAAGCCGTTCAGATGGTGTGTCGCCACGCCGGAATCGATCCTGTCGCGGCCCCAGTGGGCCATCACGGTGAGGGGCCTGAACGCATACGAACCGGCGATGCTCATGGTGGTGATGCCGGGTGTGGCAGCGCTCGAAGGCGAGGTGCCGTGGATCTTTCCGGCCGACATGGCCACATTGAGCCGCTCGTCCTTGTAGCCCAGGCGCAGGCCCACGTAGCGCCCCGGATGGCCGGCGCCGCCAGCCTGTTCATCGAAGGCATATTGCATGGTGCCGTACACCCCCTCATTGCCTGGCAGGAAATAGCTGATGTTGTTGCTGGTGCGCAGATAGGAGGGGTTGTTCAGCCCTTGCTTGCCGGCCCACGCAACGCGGCTTGAGCTGCTGGCGCGGGCCTGGACAATGACCTGCGTGCCGACCCCGGTGGCGTTGAATGGGTCGAAGAAGCCGTCGTTGCGGTAGGTCGCTGTGAAGTCGCGCCCCATGCGCACTTCACCCCACCTGCCTGAGAGGCTGATAGTGGAGCGGCGCGAGAAGTTAAGGCCGCCGGCCGTTCCGTCATCGAGGGTGACGGGCGCTTCGAGCCAGAACGATGCCTTGAGCCCTTGCCCCAGGTCCTCTGCACCACGGATGCCCATGCGGCTCAGTTGCTGCCCGTGATTCGAGAGCACATTCATGCGGGGGCCACCGCTCAGTGAGTAGTGGCTGACACCGGCGTCCAGAAGACCGAATAGCGTCACGTTGGCCTGGGCCTGGGCCTGGGCCTGGGCGCAGGCGATGGCCCACGGAACGGCGGTTGCAAGCATCCGCAAGGCAGGACGACGGTTGGATGTGTTCAAGATGACCTCTCGTGGCTGAAAAAAGAAGGAAGTCGGCGCCCGCAAACCGGCGGGGTATCCGGCGCAGAGCCGCTGTTGCGTATTTCAGCTTCTGGTGATTGATCAGTCCAACGAGATAATTAGATGAATTGATGAGTTTTTCTTGTAATTGAAGGAATGCGGTAGAGCTGAAGGAATGGGATTTCGGGCGCGCGCGGGCGGGCCCGGGTCGCCTTCAGGGCGGTGATTGATGGTCTC
Source organism: Diaphorobacter ruginosibacter (assembly GCF_014395975.1). NCBI lineage: Bacteria > Pseudomonadati > Pseudomonadota > Betaproteobacteria > Burkholderiales > Comamonadaceae > Diaphorobacter > Diaphorobacter ruginosibacter. The sequence goes on from NZ_CP060714.1 coordinate 1,806,543, forward strand.
AGGCTTTCTTCACGTAGGCAGATTTGAGCTGCATGTTCCCGATGCCGTCGATGCGGCAATCGATGTCATGGTCGCCGTCGATGAGCTTGATGTTGCGCACCTTGGTTCCTACCTTGACCACCTGTGACGAGCCCTTGATCTTCAGATCCTTGATGACCGTGACGGCATCACCGTTCTGCAGCACGTTGCCGACGGCATCCTTGACGACAGTCTCAGGCTCGGAGGCCTCAGGCACGGCTTCTGCAGACCACTCATGCGCGCATTCCGGACAGATCAGCAGCGCGCCGTCAGCGTAGACGAACTCGGATTGACATTGGGGCAGGGTGGCAGGGCAACTGTCATGGTGGGGTCTTTATTGTGAAGGGAGGAGGCCTGGAGCCCGGTGGATCCGGGCGGGCCGGAAAACGCGGTCCGCCTGGTCCCTCGATGGGCCGGCGAAACGCTGGGCGGTCGCTGCTCGCCAGCGCGAGCTTTCGGTCGATGTTAACTCTCCCCATGCTGATGCCGGTGTCATAGCCTGAGGGAACGGTACTTCGCTAGTTCTGGCAGGAGTTTTTGAATAAGTTTTTCTCATTAATCAATATATTTATATCGTTGGACGTATGGTGCCAAATGGCTTGAAATAGCGCCATGAACGCATCAAACCACCTCTTTGCAGAAGCCTCCGAGCCCGTATTTCCGCTGGAAGCCCAACCGCAATCCCACGGCAGAAGGCAGATTCTTCAGGCGGCCGCGGGCCTGGTTGTGGCTTCCGGCTGGGCCGTCTCGGCGCGAGCGCAGGCCTTCCCGACGAAGACGGTCCGGATCATCGTGCCGTATGCACCGGGCGGCGGGATCGACGTTGTGGCGCGCATGCTGGCCGATCAACTGCAGCGCAAGTGGAAGCAGGCGGTCATTGTCGAGAACAAGACCGGCGCGTCGACGATCATCGGCACCGTGGCCGTTGCCAAATCGGAGCCGGATGGACATACCCTGCTGCTGACGAGCGAGGCGTCCATCACAAGCAATCCGTATCTCTTCGACAAGCTGCCCTACGACCCGCAGCGCGACCTGGCTCCTGTCTCGCAGATCCTGAGCCTGCCGCAGATGGTCGTTGCGCATCCCTCCGTCACCGCCAACACCCTGGGCGAGCTGGTCGCCAAGGCGAAGGCCGAAAAGTACCCGCTCAACTATGCCTCCTATGGCTCGGGCAGCCTGCCGCATCTGCTTTTTGACGGCCTCAAGTTGCGCACTGGAATCGACCTGGTTCAGGTTCCCTACAAGGGCATCACGCCTGCCGTCATGGCGGCGCTGGGCAATGAGGTGCAGCTCACGCTGGCGGGTGTTGCGGCCGCGCAGGGGCATCTCAACGCCGGCAAGCTCAAGGCGTTGGCCGTCGCCAATTCCAAGCGGATTGCGGAGTTTCCCAAGGTGCCGACGCTGCAGGAAGAGGGCTTCGGGGACATCAATCCCCGGGAATCCTGGTTCGGCCTTTTTGCTGCGGCCCACACACCCGAGCCCGTGATTGGGCAGATCCAGCAAGAGGTCGCAGCCATCGGCCGTTCGGCTGATTTTTCCAGAACCCTTGTGCAGCGCGGCTTCATGCCGGTCTTCTCGACGTCCGCGGAGTTCAAGCAGTTCATCGCAGAAGACGCTGCGCGGAAATCGAAGCTGATCCGAATGATTGGCGCGAAGGCCGAGTAGAGAAAGCCCTGCCGGTACGTTCTTGCGGCCCCTGTGGCCTGTGCACCTGTCCTGCCTCTTTTTTTCATGACACCGATCACTTCCTCCTTTTCCACCTTGCCCGGCGAATTCGTGATCCGCAACGCGCATGTCCTGAGCATGGACCCCGCGCTTGGTGAGATGCCGGAAGGCGATATTCATGTGCGCGATGGCGTGATCATTGCCGTGCAGCCGCAACTGCGTTGCCCGGGTGTGACGGAGGTCGATGCGCGCAGCATGATCGCCTTGCCCGGGTTCGTGGATACCCACTGGCACCTGTGGAACAGCGCACTGCGCGGGCTGGTGCGTGGCGATGATGCCGAGTGCGGCTACTTCCCGGTGACGCTGGGGCTCGGGCCGCATTTCACGCCCGAGGATTCATACCGCGCCGTGCGGCTGGGACTTGCCGAGGGACTGCTCTCGGGCATCACCACGGTACACAACTGGTCGCACAACACCCGCTCGCCGCAGCATGCCGATGCCGAACTGCGGGCCATGCGCGAGACGGGTATCCGTGGCCGCTTCTCCTATGGTTGGGGGCAGGACCTGCCGCTCTCAGAGCACATGGATCTCGCGGATCTGGAGCGTGTGAAGGGCGAATGCGAAGGGCGGGACGACCTGATCTCGCTGGGGGCCGCCGTGCGCACGCCCATCGCCAATCCCCGCGGCACCGTACCCATCGAGGTGGTGAGCCACGAGTGTCGGCACATCCGCAAGCTGGGGCTGCCGATCACCATGCATGCGCGTCCGGGCATCGTCTCGCTGCTGCAGGAGCATGGCCTGCTGGGGCCCGACCTGCAACTGGTGCATCCCCAGGGTGTGAGCGAGCAGGAGTGCGGCTGGCTCGCCGAGAGCCGCACCACGATGACGTGTTCGCCGGTGATCGAGATGCACTACGCGCAGGCGGCGCGCGGAGTGATCCAGTTCCATGAACTGGAGCAGGCCGGGGTGCAGCAGAGCCTGTCGGTGGATAGCTCGGCCGCGTCCGCCAACGCCGATTTCTTCAGTTGCATTCGTGCGCTGCTGTGGTCGCACAAGCAGCGCTTCGGCAGCACGCAGCCCTTGTCCGCGCGCCGCCTGCTGCAATTGGCAACGATCGATGGCGCACGGGACCTGGGCCTGGCCGACCGCATCGGTTCGATCACACCCGGCAAGCGCGCCGACCTCATGCTGGTGCGCACCATGGATCTGAACATGGCGCCTGTCATCGATGCCGCCCATGCACTGGTGTACTCGGGCCAGCCCGTGAATGTGGACACGGTGCTGGTGGACGGCAAGGCGCTGGTCCGCCGCGGACAGTTCATACGCATCGACCAGCAGACGGTGGTGCGCGAGGCCGTGGAGTCGGTCCACCGCCTAGCGAAGCTGCAGACCAATCCGCCGAAGCATGTGCAGCGCTGAGCCTGCGCGTCAAGCACCGTCCCGCCGAATCCGTTATTCCACCCCGAGTTTCAACCGAGCAAAAACTGGAGACAACATGAAAGCTCTTTACCGTACCGCTGCCTTGGCCCTGGCCACCAGCTTCGCCGCACTGGGCGCACAGGCCGCCGAGTACCTGGCCCATTCGGAACGCACGCAAGGGCGCACCTATTCGCCAGCGGTGATCACCGAAGGCGGAAAGACGATCTGGATGGCGGGGGTGACGACGACCACCGACCTGGACGGCAAGGACATCCGCGGTGACATGGAGGCGCAGGTGCGGACCGTGTTCGCGCTCATCGACCAGACGCTCAAGCGCGCCGGCGGCGGCATGGGGGACATTGTCAACATGACGGTCTACCTCACCGACGTGCGCAATGGCGCCGTTTTCCAGAAGGTGCGCTCGGAGATGTTCGCCAAGGGCCGCTATCCCGCCAGCGCGCAGGTCACGGTCTCTGCTCTGGCCATGCCGGGCATGCTGGTGGAGATCCAGGCGACCGCGGTGGTGGGCGACAAGCTCGTCCCGGCCCACTGAGGCGGGCGACGAACGAAGCACGCACGGATCGGAGCTACTTGTGAAAGTCCTTGCACATGTCCGTCAGGCACTCGGCGAACACCTGGACGCCGGGCGACATGGAGCGACCCTGCTGGGTCACCATCTCGATGGCGCGGAACACTACGGGATCGTGCAGCGCGACGAAGCGCGCGCGTTTGGAGTTCAGCATGGCACCGACGTAGGAAGGCACCACCGTCATGCCGAGGCCTGCCTCGACCATGCCGACCGCGGTTCCGAGATAGCTCACCTCGAACCGTGGAATCACGGTCACGCCCATCTGTGCGAACAGCGGATCCACCAGCGTACGAAACCCGCTTGCGGTGGAGAGCGTGATCAGCGGTTGGCCTGCAAGGCTCTTCCAGGACAGCTTCTTGCGGTTGGCCAGCGGCCAGTCGCAGGGAACCATGACGCCCATGCTGTGCTTGAGCATCGCCTGCCGCCTGAGTTCGATGTCGGTCTGCGGAAACGCGCCGAAGCCGATGTCCACGTCGCCATTGCTCACCAGGCGAAGCACCTGGTCCACGGGCTGGTCCGCGATGCGCACCTCGATGGCCGGGTGACGCTTCTGGAATTCGGCGATCACCGCAGGCACGAAGCTTGCGGCCAGCAGCGGGGTCGTGGCGATGGTTACGCGGCCGCGACGCTTGTGCAGCAGGTCCTGAGCGTTGGAGACAGCGAATTCGACATCTCGCAGGATGCGCTCGGCGCGCTCCAGAAACTCCTGTCCCGCCTCGGTGAGCATGACCTGGCGCGTGGTGCGGTCGATCAGTTGCAGGCCCACCTGCGCCTCAAGCTCTCGCACCAGCAGGCTGGTGGCCGATTGCGTGAGATGCAGCTTCCGAGCGGCGGCTGTGAAACCGGCGCTGCGGACCACCTCGACGAAGGCGCGCAGCTGGCGCAGTGTGACGTTGGATGCCATTTGGAAAACTCATGATTGGGTTTCATTCATATTAATAGAGAAAGTACCGGAGACATGAAAAAAATCCCAATGCTGCTGGCCGGCATGGCCCCTCTTTGCGTCCTGGCGCAGGGCTCGGTCACCATTTTTGGCGTCGTGGACACGGGCGTCGCCTACGTGAAGGCCGGCGGCAAGAGCGTCACGGCGCTCACCAACAGTGGTGCAAGCTATTCGCGCCTGGGCTTCCGAGGCTCGGAGGATCTGGGTGGTGGCCTCAAGGCCGGGTTCTGGCTGGAGGCGCCGCTCTCCGGTGACACCGGGCAAGGGCTGAACCCGGCGACGGGGTTCAACTTTGCGCGCCGGGCCACGGTGAGCCTTGCAGGCAGCTTCGGCGAATTGCGCCTGGGGCAGGACTACACCGCTTCGTATTACAACCCCGCCTGGTTCGACCCGTTCCAGGGAACAGGCATCGGCCAACCCACGGCCTTCATGATGCTGGGCTCGCCCATCCGCATCGGCAATGCCGTGAGCTATTTCCTTCCGCGATCCCTGGGGGGCTGAACGGCCAGCTGCAATACGCCTTTGGCGAGGAGCCGTCGGGCTCCACCAACAGCAAGAAGGGCAACTACCTGGGCATCCGCGCAGGCTACTCCGATGCACGCATGAACCTTGCAGTGTCGGCTTCGCAATACCACAGCGGTACTGCCACGGCGGCCAGCCGCATCGACAGCATGAGCGTGGTGGGTACCTACGATTTGGGCGTGGTCAAGCCCATGGCGTTCTGGGCCAGCGAGAAGAACTCGTCGGGCGCGCGCATCGATGCCTACCTCGTCGGCGCCACCGCACCGCTCGGGCCCATGGGGGAGCTGCGCGCCACGTACAGCTACTACGACCGAAAGAGCAGCGGGAATGACTGGACCAAGCTGGCGCTGGGCTATCTGCACAACCTCTCCAGGCGAACGGCGCTCTATGGCACCTATGCACGCATCGACAACCGAGGCGGGTCCACGCAGATCATCACCACGACGGGCTTCGGCAATGCACCGATCAGCCAGCCGCTGACCAACCGCCCCGGCGCCAGTTCATCCGGACTCGAATTCGGCATCCGCCATATTTTCTAAGGAGACAGACATGCATTCTTCGATCCTCTTCGGCAGGCGTTCCGTCGTGGGCCTGGCACTCTCTGCAGCCCTGGCCCTGGCGGGCACGGCGCAGGCGCAGCAGGTAACCGCTGCCACAGCCGCCCCAGGCCCGACGCCGGCCCAGATCCAGGAACTGTGGGACAAGCAGGCGATCACCGAGTTGATCAATACCTATCCGCGCGGCCTGGACCGCCTCGACCGTGACTTGCTGCTCTCCATCGGACACCCCGATGCCAAGATGACCTTCGGCAAGACGGAGTTTCCGAGCTGGGCCGCCTACGTGGATTGGCTCATGAAGGCCCATGACGAGATGACGGGCAACAACCACCGCATGACCAATATTCTCATCCGCGTGAACGGCGACCGTGCCGTCAGCGAGACCACGGGAACGGCCACCTTGCTCGTGCCCAAGGCGGGCGATCCAGACATGTACGAGGAGCGCTGGATGCACTCGCGCTACCTGGATGCATGGTCGCGCCGCAATGGCAAGTGGGGCCTCGACGGCCGCAAGACGGTGAGTGACTACCGCCGTATCAGCTACGTGAGCGCCGCCGAAGTGAAGAAGAACTACCAGGTCGCTCCGCGCATGGGCAAGAACGACCCGTCATACAAGCTGTTCGGCGCGCAGTGACCTGCATGCAGGCCTGTTCTTTGCCTGCTCTTCCATTGACTGACTGAAAGAAGTGGCCCCTTGGGGCGAGGAGATAACCGGGATGAATACGAACACTAACGAAGGCAGGAGCCTGCAGGCTCTCGCGGGAATGCATGCTCCTTGCTGCTCGCGGCGCCGGTTCATGGGCGTGTTTTCGGGCCTCGCCGCTGCGGCGGCATTGCCGGGCTGCCAGCACGTGCCTGCAGTTTCCACCGAGCCTGGTGCGGTGGGGGCTGCCGGTGCTGCGGCGGTCGGCTCGCGCATCGACGTCCATCATCATTTCTTTTCCCCCAAATGGGTGCAGGCGGTGGAAAAGCGCAATGCATTGCAGCCTGTGCTCGGTTTCGACCATTTCAAGAACTGGACGCTGGATCGCGACATCGAGGTGCTGGATCGTGACGGTGTGGAGAAGGCCTATCTGTCGGTCACCCAGCCGGGTGTCTGGTTTGGTGACGTCAAGGAGTCCGCCTACCTGGCGCGCGACCTCAATGAGCATGGCGCGGGCATGAAGGAAAAGCGCAAGGGCCGCTACGGCTTGTTCGCCGTGCTGCCCCTGCCGGACATGGATGCCACGCTGCGTGAGATCGAATATGCGTTCGATGTGCTCAAGGCCGACGGCGTGGGGCTCCTGTCGAGCTATGACGACAAGTGGCTGGGCGACCCGTCGTTCGCTCCGATGTGGAAGGAGCTCAACCGCCGCAAGGCCGTGGTGTACGTTCATGCCACAGCGCCCGGCTGTTGTTCGTGGAACTACCAGCCCGGAGTCTTGCCCACCATCGTGGAGCTCAGTTCCGACCTGGCACGCGCGATGGTGAGTCTGGTCCATAACGGCGTTGCCAATGCCACGCCCGACGTGCGCTTCATCTGGTCGCACGGCGGCGGCAGCATCTGGGCGCAGCGCTTCCTGGTAGGCGAGACGGTGCAGTCGCTGGCGCAGGAGGCACCTCTCAATTCGCGCCTGCACCATTTCCGCCGCTTCTACTACGACACGGCCGCGGCAGCGGATGCGGTGCACATGGGCATCCTCAAGATGATCGTGCCCCATTCGCAGATTCTGTTCGGCTCGGACTATCCGTGGGTCGAGCCTGCCAGGATCGCCAAAGGTCTTGAACAAAGCGGCTTCACGGCCGACGAACTGAAGGCCATCTACCGCACCAACGCCCTGAAGATGCTGGCGCGTAAATAGGACGACAGAACCCATCCGGATGGGCTTTGCGGGCGCCATGCCCAGGCGGAGCCGTGCCCGTCGCACATCGCATATCGCATATCGCATATCGCACTTCACCACACTATCTCAGCAACAGGAGAACCACCGCATGGGCCCACAAGCTCTGCCACCCACCGATCCCCAGGCGCTTCTTGCCGCCGTGCTCAAGGCGAACGCCGGCACTGCCGACGCGAGGCTCAGGGAGATCCTGGAGATCGGCATCCGGCATCTGCATGCCTTCGCCCTCGAGGCCCACCTCACCCCCACCGAGCTGGAGAAGGGCCTGGATTTTCTGGTCGCGATCGGCCAGGCATCCGGACCGAAGAAGCACGAGGGCATCCTGTTGGCCGACATTCTCGGGCTGGCCACGCTGGTGCAACTGCACGATGCGCGCCATGCGCTCGAAGCCGGGGGCACGGAGCCCGCATTGATAGGGCCGTTCTGGCGCGCGAATCAGCCGGCAAAGAAGAATGGCGAGCGTATCTGCAGCGCGGACACCCCCGGCGCCCGCATGAAGGTCAGGGGCCGCGTGCTGTCGCTGGACGGCACGCCGCTGGCGGGCGCACGCGTCGAAACCTGGCAGGCATCGCCCAAGGGCCTGTACGAAAACCAGGACGAGACACAGGAGCAAATGAACCTGCGAGGCCGCTTCGAGACCGACGAGCAGGGCTGTTTCTCCTTCGAGAGCGTGCGTCCGGCAGGCTACCCGGTGCCCGTGGACGGTCCCTGCGGAGCGCTCCTGGCAGCACAGGGCCGACACATCATGCGGCCTGCGCATCTGCATTTCCTGGTGGTTGCGGAAGGCCACAAGGTGCTGGCGACACAGTACTTCGACATCGACGATCCACACGCGTTCGACGACGTGGTGTTCGGCGCGGTGGGGTCGCTGCTGCGTCGTTTCGAACCCGGTGAGGACGGCAGCTTCAGCCTGGATCTGGAGCTGCGCCTCGAGCCCGGCGAGACCCGCATTCCCCAATGCCCCATCCCATGACGTCTTCTGAACCGAACACACGCAAAATGAACAGTGCTTTCTCTCCCCTGGACCGCCTGGACGGCCAGACCACCGTGATCACCGGAGGGCTGGGCGCCATCGGCGCGGCCACGGCCCGGCGTCTCGCGGCGCTGGGTGCCCGCATCGTGCTGCTGCACCGCTCGGACGCGCAGCAGGCTGCGGCCCTGGCCGCATCGCTGCCGGGCACGGGGCATGGCGCCATCGTCGCCTCGGTCACCGACAGCCAGCAGCTGCATGCCGCGGCGCAGGCTGCCGAGCAGACCTATGGACCGGCGCGGATACTCGTCAACTGTGCGGGCTTCACCCGCCAGGTTCCCGCCTCCGATCTCGAAGGGCTTGATGACGGGCTTATCGACGACATCTTCGCATCCAACTGGCGTGGCACCTTCGCGGCAATTCGCGCGTTCGCGCCGCAGTTGCAGGCCGCGGGTGACAGCGTGGTCGTGAATGTGTCGTCCATCGCCGCGGGCACCGGCCTGGGGAGCAACCTGGCCTACGCGGCGGCCAAGGCCGGCATCGACGCGCTCACCAAGGGGCTGGCAAAGACACTGGCGCCGCACACCCGGGTCCTGGCGGTTGCTCCGGGCGTGGTGGACACGTCATTCGTTCCCGGGCGCGATGCGGGCTTCAATGCGAAGACGGGAGCCTCGATTCCCTTGCGCCGCGTGGGCACAGCCGACGACGTGGCCGCCGCGATCGCGGCGTGCTGCACGAGCCTGCGCTACGCCACGGGCAGCATCTTCGTCGCAGATGGCGGCCGCCACCTCTGAGATCGTGACCACGCTCCGATCCGCACCCCATGCATTCGCAACAGATATGAACCAACCCATCATCCTGACCTGCGCGGTCACGGGCAACCTGACCACGCCCGAGCAGACCCCCTACCTGCCCATCACCCCCGAGCAACTGTCCACTGCATGCATCGAGGCCCATGACGCCGGTGCTGCAGCCGTGCACATCCATGTACGCGATCCGCAGACCGGCAAGCCGTCCATGGACGTGGATCTGTACGCCCAGGTGGTGCAGACCCTGCGCCGCGAGTGCCCTTCGCTCATCATCAATCTCACCACCGGGCCGGGAGGGCGCTACGTGCCCAGCGAAAGCGACCCCAAGATCCATGCCCCGGGAACCTCGCTGCTGCCGCCCGAGGAGCGTGTGCGCCACGTCGCGGCGCTGCAGCCCGATATCTGTTCGCTGGATCTCAACACCATGAACTCGGGCAACCAGGTGGTGATGAACACACCTGCCAACGTGCGCCGCATGGCGAAGGTCATCCGCGAGGCGGGCGTGGTGCCCGAGCTCGAATGCTTTGATACCGGCGATCTGGTGCTTGCTCAGCAACTGATCGAGGAGGGATGCCTGCAGGGGCCCGGCATCTTCAGCTTTGTGATGGGGGTTCGCTACTCGCTGCCATTCACCGCGCAGGCCATGCAGCTCGCCTGCGCGCTGATACCTGCGCGGGCGCAGTGGACGGCGTTTGCCGTGGGGCGCCACGCTTTTCCGGCCGTTGCCCAAGCCTGTCTTCTGGGTGGAAATGTCCGCATAGGGCTGGAGGACACGATCTACATGAGCCGCGGCGAACTCGCCAGAAGCAACGCCGATCTGGTTCGCAAGGCCCGACGCATCGTCGAGGACCTGGGCGGTGAGCTAGCCACCAGCGAGCAGGCCCGCAAGCGCTGGGGCCTGCGCGCAGACAACGCGGCACCGTCGTCGCATTGAAGAAATGCGCGTTGCGCGCCAACCTGCATTTTTCCTTCCTCATCTCCCATTCGGAAACAACCCCATCATGAATACCATCGCCAATCGCCCCCATATGCTGAGACTGTCCGCAAAGGCGGCCAGCGCCGAGGACATCGCCCCCTCCATTGCCCCTCAGTCCCAACCCGAGCCTGGGCCGGGCGAAGCCGTCGTGGAGGTCTTTGCCGCGGCAGTCAACCCCAGCGACGTCAAGGCTGCCCTGGGCGCCATGCCCCAGGCTGTCTGGCCCCGCACACCCGGCCGCGATTTCGCGGGCCGTGTCGTCGCCGGCCCGGCCGAGTGGTTGGGAGAGGATGTCTGGGGCACGGGAGGGGATCTCGGTGTGACGCGGGATGGCACGCACGCACGTTATCTCCTCATTCCTGCGGACGCCTTGAGCAGAAAGCCAGCGAGTGTCTCCGTGGCGGCCGCCGCAACCGTCGGCGTGCCTTTCATCACCGCTCACGAAGGCTTGCGCCGCGCCGGCTTGCGAGGCGCGGGCCAGACCGTTCTGGTGCTGGGGGCGAATGGGAAGGTAGGCCAGGCGGCGGTTCAACTGGCGACCCGGGCGGGCGCGCGCGTGATCGGCGTCGACCGCAACGCGGATACCTACCGTGGACACGCCTCTGCGCCGATCACCCTGTTCGACAGTGCCACTCCCGATCTCGCTCAGCGTGTCCTGGAGTGCACCGAAGGTCGCGGCGCAGACATTGCCTACAACACCGTGGGCTCTCCTTATTTCGATCTGGCGCTGAACAGCCTCGCCATAGGCGGCACGCAGGTGCTGATCTCCACGATCGAGCGCTCCGTGCCCTTCGACATCCTGGCGTTCTACCGTCGCAACCTGCAGATGCTGGGGGTGGACAGTCTCAAGCTCAGCGTCACTCACTGCGCGCAAGTGCTCAACACGCTGCTGCCCGGGTTCAACGATGGATCGCTGCAGGCCTTTGACGTGGACGAGGCAACCCTTCTGCCGTTCACGGAGGCTGCCAACGCCTATCGGAAGGTACTGAGCGGCTCGATGGACCGTGTGGTCCTGGCTCCCTGAAAGGATGCGTCATGCATGTCGTGCCTTTCATGCGGGCGCCTGCCTACGATGCCCCCGGTCATTCCGGCATGCGGATGCATAGGCTCCAGGGAGTGGAGGCCGGACCATCGGATGCCATCTGGATCGGCTGTTCGCTGATCGAGCCCGGGGGAGGCACCACCCCCGGTGCTTCCGACGTCGAGAAGTTCTATGTCTGCCTCGAAGGCGAAGTGCAGGTTACCGCACAGGCCGACGGCCCGGCGCAGGTGACGACACTGCGTCCGTTGGACAGTTGTCGCATTGCGCCCGGTGAAATGCGGCAACTGCTCAACGCCAGCGCGAAGCCCGCACGTCTGCTGCTGGTCATGTCACGCAAGCTGTGAGGCGCTGGGCCGGTCCGGCTTCCGGCTGGGTTACCGGGCGTGGAAACGCCTGGCCCGAAGTCGAGCCGTCAGGTACGGCCACAAGTGTTTGGCGGCCGTCAGTCCGCGGTGAAGGCCGGCCGCCATCACGGCCGTGACAGTGAGCATCGCTGCGGTGTGCACCACCATGGCGGCGAGTGCCAGGCCCAGCGAGTCCTGCAGGCCTGCCTCGCGGGAGGGACCGTTCCCGGCGCAAAGCGGCATGAGCGCGGGTACCAGCATCAACCCGGCGCCATGCAGGGTGGACATCATGAACGTCCACAGCGCGAGCCCCGCATGGCCTGAGGAGGCATGGCTCCGTCCGGATACATGGCACGCAACGTGGGCGATCACGATGAGGCAGAGCAGCCCGCCCACAAGCATCAGCAGCATCGAGCGGTCCATGGCAAGCCCGAAGACCACGGCGGCGGCCGTCACGGCCATCGCGGCGGCATGGCCCAGGGCAATCAGCGCCAGTGTCCACCGAGGCCGTGCCAGCACTCGTGAACGCGAGCCCCTGCCCAGGGCCCACATCCAGCCGGAGAGCGGATTCAAACCATGGAGCGCGCCGGCAGCTGCGATCGCGAGCCATGGCCAGAGGCTTGTCATGGTGTTGTCTCGACACGTAGGGATTTGTCAGGTGCGGCGTTTCAATGGCAGCACGATCCGGCCGTGGCCGTGGCCGCGGCAGCCGCGGGTACGGGCTCATGGCGGTCGTGGTGGCGCGCCAACTCCTTCTTGTGGTGTCCATTGGATTCGCTGCGACCATGAGGCATGAGGTCGAGCAGGGCGTAGGTTCCCATCATCACCTCCACGCCGCGCCCATAGGTCGAGTAGGTGTGGAAGACGTGGCCTGCCTCGTCCTTGCAGAACACGCTGATTCCAGGCCACTCCTCGCCAACGAGAGGCCACTCTCCGTAGTTGTAGTCGATGTGCCCGCTTGCGATTTCCTGTGAGGTGAAGGTGACGCCGAAGTCATGGTTGAAGTCCGACCCATGGGAGGACACCCAATCGAACCGCCAGCCCATGCGCTGGCGAAAGTGCTCGATGTCCGCCAGCGTCGTGCGCGAGACGGCCACGAAGGTGACGTCGCGCTGCGCAAGGTGGGGGATCATGCCGTCGGTGTGATCGGCCATGTAGGAGCAGCGCGGGCAGCCTTGCTCCCATCCCGGCGCGAACATGAAATGCTGCACCAACAGCTGGCTGCGGCCCTCGAACAGTTCGGCGAGCGAGCGCTTTCCGCGCGGGGTGTCGAAGACGTAATTTTTCTCGACGCGCTCCCATGGCAACGCGCGGCGTTCGCGGGCGACCTGGTCGCGCAGATGCGTCAGCTCCTTTTCGCGCGCCAGCAGGGCCTTGCGCCGGGAAATCCATTGCTCGTGCGAAACGACGCCAGCGGCCGATGTGCCTGCTTGGGATAGGGTGATATTCACGGTGTGCTCCTTGGCTCGATGAGCCGTTCGGGTTTCAGAAAGTGCAGTGAAGTCACTGTATGCAATCGAGGGGAGCAGCAGGGAGTAACAAGATTGTCGTGATTCCGTTTCAGGGAAAGAAGGTTCTTTGCGGAATACCGGGTTTTATGAGGTCGCGTGACGAATGGGCGCGTTGTGTTCGCGGTGAGAGTCTTCGTGTGGAGGTGCTGATATGGCCCCTCATACTTTGTTGCAAAGGCTTGCCGTGCCAAAGTACTGTCTTCGCCTTTGCGTCGCGTCTCTTGGGCCATCTCAGCATTGGGGTGAACAGTTCATGGCGGGCGCGCGCTGCTCAGGCTGTTGTTTGGAAAGCATCGCGATCAATGATGAATCGATAAAAAGAGACCGGAGCATGCAAGCGCATGCCCGGTCGTCAATCACCTTGGAAATGCAAGAAAACTACCAGAATCAGAAGGTATGGCGGACTCCGAACTCGAAGCCATCGCTGTTGCCTCCGGCCGACTTCACGGCATGGCCGAGGTTGTAGTTCGTGCCGTTGCCCTTGTTGTCGATGCGTGCGACGTGCCCGTAGATCGCTGTGCGCTTGGACAGGTCGTAGACGTAGCCGATGGCCAGGTGCTGCGCATCATTGGCCACGCCGCTGGCATTGACGCGTGAATACGCGGCCCGGACATGACCCTGTCCAAGCGGCACGCGCGCGCCGACCAGCGCGGTCTTGGTGGACGTGCTTCCCACCTTGTTCTGGTTCCAGAGCACCATGAGCTCGGCCACGCCGAAGTCGTAGGAGCCGCCGATGTTGGTCTGGCGCAGGTCGTTCAGCGACGAGATATCGGTGTGCGTGGTGGCCACGACCACATCCACAGGGCCGCTGCGGTAGCCGATGCGCACGCCCATCACGCGGCCATCGTTCCTGGTCGGGCCGCTCGCGGAGTTTTCACCGAACGCGTACATGGCCTGGCCGTACACGCCACCCATCTTGGGCAGGAAGTAGGCCACCGAGTTCGATGCCCGCACATGGGTCACACGCGCTGCACCCTGCACCGGATAGAACAGAAAGGACGAGCTGCCGACACCGTTCGTGCCGAAGGGGCTGAAGCTCGCCAGATTCCGGAATCCCGGCACGAAATCGCGGCCGAGGCGCACTTCACCCCAGTGGCTGCTCGCCAGGCTCAGTGTGGCGCGGCGCCCGAATGTCAGGCCGCCCGAGTTGGATGCACCGCCGGGCTGGTTGTTGGCGTTGGTGCTGCCGCCCGTGCCATTGTCGGGGTTGAGCGCGCCTTCCAGCCAGAACCCGGCCTTCAGTCCACCTCCGAGGTCTTCTGTTCCGCGAAATCCGATGCGGCTCGACTGATTGCCATCGGTGCCGAGAATGTTCACCGAGCCATTGCCGCTGCTGCGCAGGTGCGACACATTGGCGTCGATGATGCCGAACACGGTGACGGTCGATTGGGCGCACGCTGCCGTTGCGCCTGCTGCCAGCGCGGCGCATATCGCCACACGGGTGGTTTTCTTCATGCTTGTATGTCTCCATGAGTTTGCTGCAGGATGTCTGCGGGGGCGCAGTCTATGGAGGCCGGCTGTCAAACGGCTGTCAGTGCATTGGGTAGTAACACCGATACCGCGCGTGTTCGCTTTGCGCGTACATGCAGGCTGCATTGGGACCTGGCGCGCAAGGTGCTAATGCCATGAAGGCATTGAAATCAAAGGGAAAAGTCCAAGTAGCCCCGCAATTCGGCAGACAAGCCAAAGGACACAGGATGCGGCCGACGATGGACTAAATTTGGAAAATGCCCCCGGCAGGACTACGCCAATCGAAGGCGAGGACCTGAGGGAGCACTACAGGAGGCTGCCGGCGATGCGTGACGCGATCTTGTCCTGGGGCGTGGTCTTGCTCGTCTTCGCACGGTTCGCCGCCACCTTGAGCAGCCGTTGAAAGGTCGGGCATTCTGTGTGGCTGGGGGCAGGGCATTCAGCGGCGTGGCGCAGGCCCTGGCTCATCGATCGCAGGCGCTTGATCGTCATGTCGATCCTGTCCGCCTTGGCCAGCAGCAGCTGCCGGTCCACCCTGGAGCTGCCATCGGCGGGAAGCATGGGTCGGATCTCGTCCAGCGAGAGACCTCCGGCCTGTCCCAGGGCGATCAATGCAAGCTGGTCCAGTACATCGGGTGCGAAGCGTCGCCTTTCGCCCGCGGCACTGAGTGCCGTGATCAGGCCCTGCTTTTCGTAGAAGCGCACCGTGGAGGATGGCAGGCCCGTGCGCCGGGCGACTTCCGAAATATCCATTGGGGGTCTCTTGACTTGAAGTTAACTTCAACTTCTATCATGCCCTAAAGAGATGATCTCTTCAATGGAAAGGATATGCAATGGGTTCGGTGCAAGGATGGGCCGAGGTGCTTTTGATCGGTGTGGGGGCGACGATGGTGATGGATGTGTGGGGGTTCATCCAGAGGCGCCTGGGGATTCCGACGCTGGACTATGCGATGGTCGGCCGCTGGGTGGGCCACCTTTTCAAGGGCAGGTTCAGCCATGCCCATATCGGCAAGGCATCGCCGGTGGCCGGGGAGCGGCTGCTGGGCTGGATGGTGCACTACGCGACGGGTATCGCCTTCGCCGTGCTGCTGATCGGTGTCTTTGGCATGTCGTGGCTGGAGACGCCCACATGGTGGCCGGCGTTGGCCGTGGGGGTGTGTACCGTGGCGATCCCCTTCTTCGTGACGCAGCCGGCGATGGGCATGGGGGTTGCAGCATCCCGCACGCCGGTGCCATGGGTGAGCCGCCTGCGCAGCGTTCTGACGCATGCAGTCTTTGGCGGTGGGCTTTATCTGTCCGCCGCGATGCTGCAATGGATGGCGAGCCACTGAGCGCCTTGGGCGTTGTGGGTGGGAGGTAGCGCAGGAAGCCGGTGATTCCTTTCTGGTGGAGTGGTCTACGCTCCTTTCTGTTTTTATTGTTTAGTGTAGACTGAACAAATCGAATGAAAATCGGATCATCCAGCATGAGTTCGGAAAAAAAAGCCACCGGGCAGCAGGCCCGGGAATTGTTCATTGAGCGCAACGCCATTCAGGCGGAGGCCAGTGGCCTGTCCCGCATCGCGGGGCGCCTGATTGCGGTCATGTTGCTCGATGGCGGCCCTATCAGCTTCGCGGATCTGGCCGAGCGCATGCAGGCCAGCCGGGCGAGCGTGAGTACCAACACCCGCCTGCTCGAGCGAGTGGGGGTCATCGAGCGCGTGGCCGTGCGGGGCGAGCGGCAGGATTTCTTCCAGCTTCAGGCCAATCCCTTTGCCATGGCGATCCAGCAGAGCATCCAGGAGTGCCAGCGCTTTTCGGGCTACGTGGATGATTTGCTGTCGAGCTGTGAACTGGACGAAGACGCGATCGACCGGTTGCTGGAGGCCCAGTACTTTCATCGCGTGACGGCGCAGGCCATGCAGGAAATGCTGGACAAGCTGGACCACGAAGGGTGGAAGGCCGGGGCGGCGCCACAGAGGGCGGGAAAAGCCGTACCTCCCGCTTCGAAAACCGCCGCCGGGGCAGCCGGGTCCCGGCGCTCCGCGACACCCGGGCGCGCGCCCGCGAAGAAGCAGGCAGCGAAGGGTACCCAGGACAAGGTGAAGGCCGGGAAGGCATCCCGATGAGGGCAGGGTTTCGCTGGGTGATGCCTGTGTCGGCAATGATGCTGGCGGGATGCGCATCGGTGGCCGACGCACCGCCACCGTTCCCTGTCATGGCTTCGCAGTACTCATCGCCCCAGGCCCTGCAGGCACAGGCGGAAGACAGTGCAGCGCTGCTGGGCTCGTGGTGGCTGCTGTTCGATGCGCCTGAGCTGAACGGCCTGGTGAAGCAGGCGCTTGCGGAGAGCACGGAGGCACGCATGGCGGTGGCGCGCATGCGCGAGGCGCGTGCGCTGCGCGAGGCCGCGCTGACGCAGTATCGGCCCCAGGGGGGCGTGGAGGCGAGGACCGAGCGCCGGGGATCCCGCCGGCTCGACGGGGCGAAGGGCGAAGGCGGCGCAGCGGATCTGGGCACGCAAGGCAACTCGGCGCTCGGGCTGCAGGTGTCCTGGGAACTGGATGTGTTCGGACGCGGGACGGCACATGCGCGTCAGGCGGAAGGGGAATATGCGGCGGCGCTGTACTCTGCCCACGCCGAACGGGCCGCGCTGGTGGCCGAGGTTGCGCGAACCTGGTTCGAGGTTCAGCGGTTGGCCGCTGCGCTGGAGGACGCCCGGGCTACCGTGGCCATTCAGCAGAACCTGCAGCACCTGCTCGAGCGGAAGCTGGACAGGGGGCTTGCACCGCTGTCGGAGCTGGCTCGTGTGGAGGCGGGCCTCTGGGCTGCCCAGGCAGACGAGGTGGCATTGCAGGCCCGGTGGGATGCCGGCAGGCGTGCCTTGCTGGTGCTGGTGGGACTTGGCGATGCATCGCTTGACGAGTTGCCGCTGGCCGCGCAGCCTACGCAGCCACCCGCATTGCCGCAGGCGCTGCCGTCGGAGCTGCTGGCGCGGCGTCCCGATGTGCTGATGGCGCGAGCCCAGATGAATGCAGCGGCAGGCGGTCTGCAACTGTCACGCCTGGCGCTGTGGCCGAGCATCACGCTGACGCCCGGCATCGGCTTGAACTGGCAGAACCATGCCGGATCGCTGCGTACCGGCTACTGGTCCCTGGCCGGCAACGTGCTCCTTCCCGTGCTGGATCGCCCCCGTCTGCTGGCGCAGGCGCGGGCACAGGGCGCCCGCGCGGAGCAGGCGGTGATCACCTACGAGCAGACGGTCCAGCGGGCGTTTTCGGAGACCGACCAGGCGCTGCTGCAGATGGCCTCCGACCTGCCGCGGCTGGGAATGTTGCAGCGTGCGCAGGATCGCGCGGAAGCAGCGTTCCACGCGTCGGAGAAGGGGTATCGCGCAGGCGTCTTCGACCTGATGACGGTGCTGGATGCCGAGCGCACCTATCGGCAGGCGCGCGTTGCGTTGACGGATGCGCGGGGGATGGCGCTGAACCATGCAGTGCAGGTGTTCCAGGCCCTGGGCGGGGGCTGGCAAGCCGACGCGGACTGGATTCCGCAGGGCTGAGCCGCGTGCTTCTTCGTCCATGGGTCGTCGTGATGGTTGCCGCCGTGGCCGTCGCGTTGGCGACCTGTTCGTACGGCGGATTCGGCGGGAGCATCCGGGTGCCTCCCGAATCGTTCATGCGCTGGGCGGCGATTCACGCCCTGGCCTCGAGAAAAGCAGGAAAGAAAATCAACATGAGATATGAATTGGGCGTTCTGGCCGCAGCCATGGCGCTGATGGGCTGCTCGCAGGGCGAGGATGGCGCGGCGCAGAAGCCGCCTGCTGAATCCGTTCGTACCGTGAGTGCGGCGGAAGTGGTGCTGCGTCCCATGGGGGCGAGCCAGGAGGTCTCCGGCCTGCTGGTGCCGCGGGAGGAAGTGGTGGTCGGGCCGGAACTCTCGGGCTACAGGGTGGCAGCGCTGCTGGCCGATGAAGGAGACGCCGTGCGCGCGGGCCAGCCGCTGGCCCGACTGGATGATGGTTTGCTGCAGGCACGGATCAGGCAGGCGGAGGCTGCGCTGGCACAGGCCCGGGCCCGGGCGAGACAGGCGCAGGCGGAATCCGCGCGCGTGGTCGGCCTGGAAGGGCAGGGCGTGCTCTCGGACGAGCAGATCCAGCAACGTCGCACCGCCGCTGCCAGCGAGCAGGCGAGTGCGGACGTTGCCGCGGCCCAGCTTGCCGGTTTGCGCGTGGAGGCCGGGCGCATGACCCTGCGTGCTCCCGTGGCCGGGGTGGTGCTGCAACGGAGCGTGCGGCGTGGCGATGTAGCCTCGCCCGGGGCCGAGCCGATGTTCCGCCTGGCCCGGGAAGGGCTGGTGGAGCTGTCCGCGGAAGTACCGGAACATCTGCTGGGCGGTATCCGTCAGGGCGAGGGCGCCGCGGTCGTGCTGGCCTCGGGCACCCAGGTGCAGGGACAGGTGCGGCTCCTGTCGCGCCGCGTCGACGAGAAAACCAAGCTGGTGCAGGTGCGGGTGACCTTGCCCGTTCGCCAGGACCTGCGCCCCGGTGGCTTCGCTCGTGCCAGCTTTCAACCGGAGGCCCGGCCGGTGGCGGCCGTTCCCGAGAAGGCGGTGCACTTCGAGGCTGGCGGACCGCAGTTGGCCACCATCGACGCGGAGGGCCACATACGCAAGACTCCCGTGACGCTGGGCGTGCGCACCGATGGCTGGGTCGAACTGCGTAGCGGTCCTCCCGTAGGGACGCTCCTGGCCCTGGGGGGCGGAGCCTTTGCCCTGGAGGGTGACAAGGTGCTGGTGCATGGCGTGTCGCCAATGCAGGGGCACAGGCCTGCGGCGCAACGAGGCCAGTCCCTGACGCTGCAGGATGGAAACATGCAGGGCAGCCCTGCCGCGGGCCGCCAGGAAACGGGGCTGCGCTCATGAAGATGCGAATCTCGGCCTGGTCCATCCAGAACCCGATTCCCGTTGCGGTGCTGTTCCTCGCGATCCTGGTGGCGGGCCTGCTGGCGTACCGGACCATGCCCATCAAGCTGTATCCCGACGTGTCGTTTCCGATCGTCTCGGTGTCCGTGGCCCTGCCCAGCGCAGCAGCCACCGAGGTCGAGACCCAGGTCACGCGGGTGGTGGAGGATGGCGTCTCGACGGTCGCGGGCGTCAAGCATGTGATCTCCACCGTCACCCAGGGCATGTCCTCCACGGTGGTGGAGTTCGAGATCGGTCAGAACCCGCAGCGGGCGATCGACGAAGTGCGCTCCGCGGTTGACCGTGTGCGCGCCAACCTGCCCGCCAGCGTGGAGCCGCCGATCGTGGAGCGGCTCGACTTCGACGCCATGCCTCTGCTGACCTATGCGGTCTCCGCCGAACACATGGACGACGTGGCGCTCAACTGGTTCATCGAGGACACCGTCACCCGCCAGCTGGTATCGCTCAAGGGCGTGGGGCAGGTCACCCGCGTCGGCGGCGTGGGCCGCGACATCACGGTCACGCTCGATCCCGCCCGGCTGCAGGCGCTGGGCCTGACGGCCGTGGCCGTCAATGATGCACTGCGTGCGCACAACCTGGATGCCTCAGGCGGACGTGCCGAGATCGGATCGCAGGAGCAGCAGGTACGCGTGCTCGCGGCGCCGGCGACGGTGCAGTCGCTCGGCAATCTGGTGATCGCCACCCGCGACGGTCGGCATCTGCGTCTGAGCGACGTGGCCACGGTGGCCAGCGGCGCGAGCGACCGGCGCGGCTTTGCCATCCTGAACGGCGAGCCCGTCGTGGGCTTCCAGGTCATGAAGACCAAGGCGGCATCGGACGTCAGCGTGGAAGAGACCGTTGGTGCCGCAATCGCCAGGCTGTCCCGCGAGCATCCGCAGGTCTCGTTCCAACTGGTCGCGTCGGGTGCCAAGAACACCCGCGAGAGCTTCGACGCCACGGTGCACACCTTGCTGGAAGGCATGCTGCTCGCCGCCGTCGTCGTCTTCATGTTCCTGCGCGACTGGCGCGCGACGCTGATCGCCGCGGTCGCGATGCCCATCTCGCTGATCCCGACCTTCGCGGTCATCCATGCGCTGGACTATTCGCTGAACATGCTGTCGCTGCTGGCGCTGACGCTGGTGATCGGCGTGCTGGTCGACGACGCCATCGTCGAGGTGGAGAACATCCAGAAGCGCGTGCAGGCCGGTGCGTCGCCCTGGCGCGCGGCCATGGAAGGGGCTGACGCCATCGGTCTGGCCGTGGTGGCGACGACGCTGTCCATTGCCGTGGTGTTCCTGCCCGTGGCGTTCATGGGCGGCTATGCCGGACCGTATTTCCGCGAGTTCGGCGTGACGGTGGCGGTGTCGGTGCTGTTCTCGCTGCTGGTGGCACGCATGCTGTCGCCGCTGATGTGTGCCTATCTTCTCAAGCCATCGGCACGGCCGGAGGTGCACAAGCCCTTCACCGGCCGGTATCGGCGCCTGCTGGAATGGTCTCTGGCGCATCGCTGGTGGTCCATGGGCGCGGGCGTGGCCATTTTCGTGGGCTCGCTGGTGCTGGCAAGCTGGCTGCCCACGGGATTCTCGCCGACGGGCGACAGCGGCACGGTGCAGATCAGCGTGCAGGGCGCACCGGGAGCCACCACGCAGGACATGCGCGGTGCGGTGGCCGACCTGACGCGCCGGCTGCAGGCAGAGGCCGACGTGAAGGACGTGTTCGTCAGCGTGGGCAGCAGCCAGCGTGACGGGGACCCGCGCAAGGGAACGGCCATCGTGCAGCTTCATGATGCGCGCTCGATGACCACCCGTGCGTTCCAGGATCGCGTGAGGCCCGTGCTGATGTCGGTGCCCGACGTGCGCCTGAGCTACACGGAGAGCGAAGGTGGCGGGACGCAGAACGCCCAGGTCATCCTGGGCGGGCACGATGGAGCCTTGCTCGCCAGGACGGCCGGTGAGGTCGAGCGGCAACTGCGCACCTTGCCCATGCTGAAGAATGTGCACCAGGTTGCGCCGCTGCCCGGGCCCGAACTGGTGATTCGCCTCAAGCCGGATGAGGCCGCTCGCCTGGGCGTGACACCCGAGGTGGTGGCGGAGGTGGCGCGCATGGCCAGCGTGGGCGATCTCGATGCCACCGCTTCCAAGTTCAACACCGGCCGCCAGCGCCTTGCCGTGCGCGTGCGGCTGCCGCAGACGGCGTTGCAGGACGTGGGCAGCATCGGGGCGCTGCGCGTTCCCACGGCCGATGGCGGCAACGTGCCGCTCTCCGCCGTGGCGGACCTGAGTTTCCAGGTGGGGGATTCGCACATCGATCGTTTCGACCGCGAGCGCCGCATCACTCTGGAGGCCGAGATCGCCGGTGGCTCGTTCGGCCAGGCCGATGCAGCCATCAAGGAACTGCCCATCCTTCAGAACCTGCCGGAAGGCGTGGCGCGCCCCCTGTATGGCGATGCGGAGAGCATGAACGAGCTGTTCTCCAGCTTCGGCGTGGCGATTCTGGTGGGCGTGGGGCTCATCCTGGGCGTGCTCGTGCTGCTGTTCAGGAGCTTCGTCAAGCCGGTGATCATCCTGGCCGCGCTGCCGTTGTCGCTGGCGGGGGCATTCCTGGCCCTGCTGGCCGTGGGCGGCGAGATCAACCTGCCGGTGTTGATCGGCCTGCTGATGCTGATGGGCCTGGCAGCCAAGAACTCCATCCTGCTCGTGGAGCATGCGGTGGAGTCCGAACGCAACGGAAGCACGCAGACGCAGGCGCTGCTGGACGCGGCGCACGAGCGTGCAAGGCCCATCATCATGACCACGATCGCCATGGCGATGGGCATGCTGCCCACGGCGCTTGGCCTGGGCAACGGATCGGAGTTCCGCCAGCCGCTGGCCATCGCGGTGATCGGGGGGCTGGTGTCATCCACCGCGCTGTCCCTGGTGCTTGTACCCGTGGTGTACGCGGTGATGGACGACTTCGAGAACTGGCTGCGGCCCAGGCTCGCGCGGTGGGTGACGATGCCGCCGCCCGAGGACACGCGCGAGCTGCTGCAGCAGCGATGAAGGCAGCGAGAGGAGAAAAGATGGCCGCCGGTGCGCTCAGCGCAGCGCATTGGCTGCGATCTTGCCGATGGTGATCACCGCCTGTTCGATCTCGTTCGACCAGGGGCTGCTGTAGTTGAGCCGGATGAAGTTGGGATAGCTGTTCGACACCGAGAACATGTAGCCCGGCCCGACGGTGATGCCGTGCTCCAGCGCCTGCTGGTAGAGCTGCATGCCATCGATCTTGCCCGGCAGCTCCACCCAGAGCACATATCCGCCTTCCGGGCTCGACACGCGCGTGCCTTCGGGAAAGAACCGGCTCACCGCGTGGCGCATGAGCCTGGCATTCTGTCCATAGGTCTTGCGAAGGCGCCTGAGCTGGTGGTCGAAGCCATCGCGCTCCAGGTATTCGGCAATGGCCAGCTGCGGAATGGACGGCGTGGTCAGCGTGTTCAGGAATTTCAGCTTTTCGACCTGATCGCGATAGCGCCCGGTCAACGCCCAGCCGATGCGGTAGACCGAGGTGAGCGTCTTGGAGAAGGAGGAGCAATGCAGCACCAGCCCCCTGGTGTCGAATGACTTGAGCGTGCTGGGAGGTGCGTCGCCGTAGTAGAGCTCGTTGTAGACGCCGTTCTCGATGATGGGTATGTCGAGCTCGTTTGCGAGCTGCACCAGCGCCTGCTTGCGCTCGTCCGGCATGCGGTAGCCGAGCGGATTCTGGAAGTTGGGCATCACCATGCAGGCCGCGATGGGCATCTCGCGTGCGAGTCGGGCCAGCATGTCCACGTCGATGCCGAGGACGGGATCGGTGGGAACTTCGATCACCTTCATGCCCATGCGCTCGATGGCATGCAGCATCGCATAGAAGGTCGGCGACTCCACGGCGATCACGTCGCCCGGCTTGGCCACGGCCTGCAGGCAGAGGTTGATCGCCTCGGTGGCGCCCACGGTGATGATGGCCTCGGCCGGATCGACGGCCAGTCCCTGGTCCAGATGCCGCCGGATGATCTGCCGCAGGAGCTTGGGATGACCGGGAGGCAGCGCGTTCTTGAGGTCATGCAGCGAGGCATCCTTGCCCGCGGCGAACACATAGCGGTTGAGCTTGTCGAACGGGAACCCCACGGGGTCGGGATAGGGCGATCCCAGGGGAGTCGCGTCACCCGACGAGATGGTGCGCAGCGTGGAGAGCACGAGGCGGCTGACATCGACCGACGCCGACAAGGGAATGGGACGAGGGCGCTCGATCACATCCGCTGCACCGGCATGGGCGGCACCCTTGCGCAGGTTGACGAAGAAGCCCGACTGCGGCCGGCTGGCGATGAGCCCCCGGCTTTCCAGCTGCAGATAGGCGCGCAGCACGGTGGTGATGCTGATCTGGCGCTGCCTGCTGGTCTCGCGCACCGACTGGAGGCGCTCCCCGTCGCGGTAGACACCCTTCTGGATCTGCTGCTCGATGTCGTTGGCGAGCTTCTCGTAGAGTTTCATGGAGGGCCTTGTCGCGGTGGGGCAGCTTGTTGTCGTTGTAGAGCACAGTTGGGCGGACCCGTGGCGCTACTGTACTCCTTGGTAACTGTGTTTCTTGATTTTGGTCAAATTTGTACACCCGCACGGCACCATCGCTCGGGAAGTGTTCCGGATGGCCTGCTGACGCGCCGCAACTGTGCTCTTTTTTCTGCCCCTGAACTGCGCTCCTTCGCGCTGCCAGACGTTGCCTACATTAACTTTCATCAAAGTAAATGAGCGCGAAATGCGCTAAGGAGGCTCCAAATGGGCAAGCGAGAAGTTCCTGGCATTCGCAAATACGATGCACCGGCCGGCGGCTGGGGCGCACTCAAGGCCACGGCACAGGCGGTGCACGAGCAGATGCAGGTGGTGGAGGCGCCCATCGTGCTCATGCGCACCAACCAGCCCACGGGGTTCGACTGCCCGGGCTGTGCCTGGCCGGACAAGGAGCACCGCTCCACCTTCCAGTTCTGCGAGAACGGCGCCAAGGCCGTGACATGGGAGGCGACAAGCAAGCGGGTCACGCCCGAGTTCTTCGCGCAGCACACCGTCACGGACCTGCTGCGGCTCAGCGACTACGAGCTGGAGAATTTCGGCCGCCTCACGCACCCGATGGCCTATGACCCCACGACCGACAAGTTCCGCGAGGTGAGCTGGGATGCGGCCTTCGAACGCATCGGTCAGGTGCTGCGGGGCCTTGAGACGCCGGACCAGGCGGAGTTCTACACCTCGGGGCGTGCCTCCAACGAGGCGGCCTATCTGTTCCAGCTGTTCGCGCGGGAGTTCGGCACCAACAACTTCCCCGACTGCTCCAACATGTGCCACGAGGCGACCAGCGTGGGCCTTCCCCAGTCCATCGGCATCGGCAAGGGGACCGTATCGCTGGATGACTTCGAGAAGACCGAACTCATCATCTCGATGGGCCACAACCCCGGCACCAACCATCCGCGCATGATGGGCACGCTGCACGAGGCAGCGCGCAGGGGCGTGCCGATCATCGTGTTCAACCCGCTCAAGGAGCGCGCGCTGGAGCGCTTTGCCGATCCGCAGAACGTGATCGAGATGGCGACATTCAGCTCCACGGCGATTGCCTCGACCTATTTTCAGGTGCGCGCCGGAGGCGATGCCGCGGCGCTCAAGGGCATCATGAAGGCGCTGCTGGAACTGGAGGTCGGCCAGGGGAATGTGCTCGACCGCGACTTCATCGCGGTGCACACCGAGGGGTTCGATGCGCTGGTGGCCGACCTTGCGAAGACACCCTGGGCGCTGATCGAAAAGGAATGCGGCCTCACGCAGTCCCAACTGGAGCAGGTGGCGCAGGCCTATGCCAGGTCCAATGCCACCATCATCACCTACGGTATGGGACTGACGCAGCACAACACGGGCACCTGGAACGTGCGCCTGATTGCCGACCTGCTGCTGATGCGCGGCAACATCGGCAAGCCCGGTGCGGGTATCTGCCCGCTGCGCGGACACTCCAACGTGCAGGGCAACCGCACCGTGGGCATCACCGAGAAGCCGTCGGAAGAGTTCCTCGGCAAGCTCGAGGAGATCTTCGGCTTCAAGCCGCCCAAGGAGCATGGACACGACGCCGTCCAGACCATGCAGGCCATGGTGGAAGGCCGCTCGAAGGCGCTGATCTGCCTGGGTGGCAACTTCGCTGTCGCCATGCCCGACCCGGAGCTCGCGTTTCCCGCGATGAAGCAGCTCGACCTGAGCGTGCACCTGGGTACCAAGCTCAACCGCTGCCATCTGCTGGTGGGCAAGGAAACCTTCATCCTGCCGGTGATCGGCCGCACCGAGCTCGACATGCAGGCCAGTGGCGCGCAGTCGATCACGGTGGAGGATTCGATGTCCATGGTGCACGCCTCGGCGGGCCGCCTGCGCCCGGCCTCGCAGTTCCTGCGCTCGGAGCCGGCCATCGTGGCGGGCATGGCCGCCGCCACGCTCAAGGGCAGCAAGACCGACTGGATGCGCCTGGTGGACGACTACGACCGCATCCGCGAGCTGATCGAACGCACCATCCCCGGCTTCGACGACTACAACGAGCGGATCCGGGTGCCCGGGGGCTTCCGCATGCCGCTGCCGCCGACCGAACGCCAATGGCCCACGCCTTCGGGCAAGGCCGTGTTCTCGGTGTTCCCGGGCGTGAGCGAGAACTACCTGCCGTGGGAGGACGATGTGCTGCGCCTCATCACCATCCGCAGCCACGACCAGTACAACACCACGATCTACGGTCTCGATGATCGCTACCGTGGGGTGTTCGGCCGGCGCGACGTGCTGTTCATGCACCCATCGGATCTGGCCGCACGCGGTCTCGAGCATGGCGATCTCGTCGAGATCGAGACCATTTCAAAGCTGGGCAAGGGGCGCAACCTGCGACTCCCGGGCATCACGGTCATCGAGTACGACATCGCCCCGGGCTCCGTGGCTGCCTACTACCCCGAGGCCAATGTGCTGGTGCCGCTGGACTACATCGACGAGGAGTGCGGTACGCCATCCTACAAGTCGATTCCGGTGCGCGTGCTGCGGCAGGAGCCGCAACCGGTCGCCCAGGCCGCCTGAACCACTGAAAGACCGGTGACGGAACGCAGGCCCTTCCGCGAGGAAGGGCCCGGGAGGGCGCTCGCCCCGGCCCGGCGTTCATGACCAACCGACAGGAGAACCCATCATGGAAATGTTCGACGCCCTTCACCTGGCCCGGCTGCAGTTCGCATTCACCGTGGCCGTGCACATCATCTTCCCGGCCATCAGCATCGGCCTGGCCAGTTTCCTGGCCGTGCTCGAGTGGCGCTGGCTGGCCAACGGCAACAAGGTCTACCAGGACATGTTCTTCTTCTGGTCCAGGATCTTCGCCATCGGCTTCGGCATGGGTGTGGTGTCCGGCGTCGTGATGGCCTACGAGTTCGGCACGAACTGGAGCGGCTTCTCGCGGTACGCGGGCAACATCACCGGACCGCTGCTGACCTACGAAGTGCTCACCGCATTCTTCCTGGAGGCGGGATTTCTCGGCGTGATGCTGTTCGGCTGGAAGCGGGTGAGCCCGCGTGCGCACTTCTTCGCCACCGTGATGGTGGCCGTGGGCACGCTGATCTCCACCTTCTGGATCCTGTCATCCAACAGCTTCATGCAGACACCGCAGGGCTACGAAATCCGTGACGGCCGGTTGATTGCGGCGGACTGGTGGCAGGTCATCTTCAATCCCTCGTTCCCCTATCGCCTGATGCACATGACGATTGCGGCATTCATCGTCGCGGCGTTCATCGTGGCCGCCTGCGGCGCATGGCACCTGCTGAAGGGCCGCCGTGACGAGCCCGTCAAGCGCAGCTTCTCGATGGGGCTGTGGATCCTGCTGCTGCTCACGCCGATCCAGATCCTCGTGGGCGATGCCCATGGCCTGAACACCCGCGAGCACCAGCCCGCCAAGATCGCCGCGATCGAGGGGCTGTGGGAGACCGAGAAGGGCGGCACCGCGCTCAACCTCTTCGGCATTCCCGACATGCAGGCCGAGGAGACGAAGTACGCCATCCAGGTACCGCACCTGGGCAGCCTCATCCTCACCCACTCATGGGACGGCGAGATCCGCGGGCTCAAGGAGTTCCCCAAGGAGGACCGGCCCAACTCGCTCATCGTGTTCTGGTCGTTCCGGATCATGGCGGGCCTCGGGATGCTGATGCTGCTGGTGGCCGTGCTGGGCGTGCTGCTGCGCCGGGGCGGAAGGCTGTACGAGTCGCGGGCCTTCCAGCGCTTCGTGCTCCTCATGGGGCCCTCGGGGCTGGTCGCGCTGCTCGCGGGCTGGGTGACCACCGAGGTCGGGCGCCAGCCCTGGACGGTCTATGGCCTGCTGCGCACGGCGGATTCCGCGTCGCCCATCGGCAGCCAGCAGGCCGGCGTGTCGCTGCTGATCCTGGTGGTGGCCTATGTGCTGGTCTTCGGCGTGGGTGTGTATTACATGCTCAAGCTGATGGCGCAGGGGCCCCAGCCGCATGTCGAGCATCACGACCCTGCCGCGCGCCCGAGTCTCAGCAACCGCGACCCATTCCAGTCCTTCCATTGAATCCGCCGAACGGGAGCGAAACATCATGCACATCGATCTTCCCATCGTCTGGGCCGCCATCATCGGCCTGGGTGTCTTTCTCTACGTGGTGCTCGACGGGTTCGACCTGGGCATCGGGTTGCTGTTTCCCTTCTTCGAGAACAAGGAGGAGAGGCAGGTCATGCTCAACACCGTCGCGCCGGTGTGGGACGGCAACGAAACCTTTCTCGTGCTGGGCGGAGCGGGCCTCTATGGCGCATTTCCCATCGCCTATTCGGTGCTGCTGCCCGCGAACTACCTGCCGCTGATCCTGATGGTGGTGGGGCTGCTGTTCCGGGGCGCGGCCTTCGAGCTGCGCTCCAAGGCCCGCCGCACGCAGCATGCCTGGGACCTCGCCTTCACGGGCGGCTCCGCGCTTGCCGCCTTCTGCCAGGGCGTGGTGCTGGGCTCGCTGCTGCAGGGAACGCGCGTGGTCGACGGCCGGTTCGCCGGAGGGCCGTTCGACTGGCTGTCGTCCTTCAGCATCTTCTGCGGCCTGGGCGTGCTCGTGACCTATGCCACGCTCGGCTGCGGCTGGCTGATCTACAAGACGGACGGCGAGCTGCAGCGGCGCATGCGCGTGCTGATGCGCCCGCTTGCCATCCTGCTGCTCGTCATGGTGTCGGTGGTCAGCGTCTGGACCGTGCTCGGCCTGCCCGCCGTGGCGCAGCGCTGGTTCGGCAGCGGCCTGCTGGGCTGGTTCCTTCCGGTGCCGGTGCTGGTGGCGGCCTGCGTGGCAGGCATCTTCCGCTCGGTGCGCCAGCGCCACGAGGTGCGGCCCTTCCTGCTCACGCTTGCGCTGTGCTTCCTGGGCTACACGGGCCTCATCATCAGCATCTGGCCTTACATCGTGCCGCCCTCGCTGAGCCTCTGGGAGGCATCCTCGAGTCCCGAGAGCCAGAAGTTCGCGCTGGTGGGAACGCTGATCGTGCTGCCCGTCATCCTGGCCTACAACGTCATGCAGTACCGGGTGTTCCGCGGCAAGGTGCGCCATGGCGATGCGGGCTATCACTGAGACTCACCATACGGGTGCATCATGATCGTGCGCAATCAGCAAAGCTGGTTCCGGCTGCTGTTCGTCTGGAACGGCTCTGTGCTCCAGTCCATCCTGCCGCAACTGCTCTTCATCGGCACGGTCAGCTGCGTGGCAGTGCTGACCCACGGGCGCATCTTCGGCGAGAAGATTCCGCTCAACACCACGCTGCTGACGCTGTTCGGGCTGACTCTCGCGATCTTCCTGGGCTTTCGCAACACGGCCAGCTACGACCGCTTCAAGGAGGCGCGCTACCTGTGGGGCAACCTGCTGATCGCCTCGCGCCAGCTCACCTCGCAGATGCTGTGCTACATCCCCCGGCAGGAGGATGTGCAGGAGATGGCGCGCCTGATCTTCGCCGTGGTCTATGCACTCAAGCACGAGCTGCGGCACACGGACCCCGGTGAGGATCTGCGGCGCTTTCTGGGCGATGAGACCGCAGGGCGATTGATGGACAGGGTCTACAGGCCCAGCGAGCTGCTCCACGAGTTGCGTGCGCGGCTCACGCGGCTGAACCGCGGAGGGCAGGTCTCGGATGCGCAGTACTGGACGCTGGACGCCCAGCTCGTCGAGATGGGCAAGGCAGTGGGCGGCTGCGAACGCATCGCCTACACGCCGATCCCGTTCGCCTACAGCGTGCTGCTGCATCGCACGGTCTACACCTATTGCATGTTGCTGCCGTTCGGGCTGGTCGATGCCACGGAACTGTTCACTCCGCTGCTGTGCCTGTTCCTGGCCTACACGCTGATCGCGCTGGAGGCGATCGCAGGGGAGGTGGCGGAGCCCTTTGGCCTCGCGCCCAATGCGCTTGCGCTGGACGCGATGGCATGCAACATCGAGCGCTCGATCAGCGAGCTGTGCGGGCTGCCGCTTCCCGAGCCGGTCACGCCGCGGCTGCCGTACCAGCTGACGTGATGAACTGTGCTGGTGCAGGGCGTGCCAACTGTGCTTTCACAGCCGGCGTCCATTGAGCGATCCTTGGGACAAGAGATTCACGGAGACATCATGCATACCGTTCTTGATCATGCCGAACCTGTTGCACAGGGCCTGAGCGTCACCCCGATCCTCGATGCCCGGGGCCGACCGCTGCGCGACCTGCGCCTGTCGGTGATCGACCAGTGCAATTTCCGCTGCACCTATTGCATGCCGCGCGAAACCTTCGGCCCGGACTATCCGTTCCTGCCGGCGGACCAGCGCATGTCGCTGGACCAGATGTTCACGCTCGCGAAGGCGTTTGCAGAGCTGGGTGTCGGCAAGATCCGCCTGACCGGGGGCGAGCCGTTGCTGCGGCGCGGGATCGAATCGCTGGTCGAGCGGCTGGCGGGCCTCAGGACCCTGGACGGCAGGCCCATGGAGATTGCGCTCACGACCAACGGCACGTTGCTGGCCGAGAAGGCGCGCGCCCTGCGCGACGCCGGGCTGACGCGCGTGACGGTCAGCCTGGACGCGCTGGACGATGCGCTGTTCCGGCGCATGGCGGGCACCCAGGTGCCTGTTGCCCGCGTTCTCGAAGGCATCGCGGCAGCGAGCGCGGCGGGGCTCGCGCCGGTGAAGGTCAACACGGTGGTCGAGCGAGGCGCGAACGAGGGCCAGATCGTGCCCCTGGTGCGCTTCTTCAAGGGCACAGGCGTGACGCTGCGTTTCATCGAATACATGGATGTGGGCGGTGCGGATGCCTGGTCCTCCAGCAAGGTCGTGACGGCGCGGGAGGTGCATGACCGGGTCGCATCGGAATTTGCGCTGACCCCCATGGACGGTGATCGCGATGGCGCCACGGCCATCCTGGTGCGCCACGCGGACGGCGGAGGCGAGGTCGGTTTCATCGCCAGTGTGTCCCAGCCCTTCTGCGGGGACTGCTCGCGCGCACGGGTTTCGTCGGACGGGCAACTCTTCACCTGCCTGTTCGCGACGCAGGGCCTGGATCTGCGGCCCTGGCTGGAGAGCGGTGGCGATGGTGGAGGCGATAGTGGCGGCGATGCCGAGGGCCTGCAATCCGTCATCCGCGGGCACTGGAGCAGGCGTGGCGACCGCTATTCCGAATTGCGCTCCGCGCGTTCCGCACGCCCGGCGGGCAGCAAGGCCTATCCCGTGGTGCGCATGTCCCTGGTGGGAGGTTGAAAATGGCCCGTCTTCCGATCTGGATGCAGAAAGTGGCTCGAAGCCATTCCGCTCGATTCCTGTTGCTCTGGCTGGTGGGCGTAGCGGGCATGGCGCTGCTGGCCTTGCCCTTTCACCTGCTGGTGATGGCGGCGAAATCCTGAGCCTGGCCGGACTGGAATCACTTCCCCGCAGGCGGATTGTCGCGACGGAATAGGGCCCACTCTTCCATTTCCGACCCGTCCGGCAGGACGCAGATGCCGCGTTGTCCCTGGGGCGTGTTCTCCATTCTCAGCGTGCCGCCGGTCTTCACGCAGTACACGGAGGCCGGGTTCGCCATGCCGACCTGGGGTTGCCTGCCGCCCGTGCTCACGTCCGGGGTCTGTGCGCAGGCACTGACGGCCCATGCCGCCAGCAACATTCCAGTGGTTTTCAGTGCTTTGGTCATGCGGCTCACTGTACAGCGTAAACGCGGGCAGGGCCTGCAGGCTGGCTCCGAATCCGCCGGATCGCATAAACTTCCGGGCAGCCGATATCCATCCATTACAGAAGACCGAAGAGACATCATGTTTCGTACCATGCTCAAATCCAAGATCCACCGTGTCAGGACGACGCAGTGCGAGTTGCACTATGAAGGCTCCTGCGCCATCGACGAGGATCTTCTCGATGCCGCCAACATTGCCGAGAACGAACAGGTGCATATCTGGAACATCGACAACGGCGAGCGCTTCGTGACCTATGCCATCAAGGGACAGCGCGGCAGCGGCATGATTTCGGTGAACGGCTCGGCGGCGCGCCGCGCGGCCGTGGGCGACCTGCTCATCATTGCTTCGTTCGCGCAGGTGCATGACAAGGACGTGGCGGAGCATCAGCCCCAACTGGTCTTCGTCGATGAAGGCAATCGCCAGGTCGAGCTGCGACACAAGGTGGCGACCCAGATGGTGTAAGGGTCAGCGCGGCGATGACCTGCCCGCATCCCGCACCTTGTATGTTCGCGTAGGGATCGCGAACCTGTTTCTGGAGCACGGGCATGCCGGATTCCGGCCGAGTTCAACCGCAAGGAGCGGAGTGCCGGGATGCGGCGGCGGTTCTAGACTGGCCTCATTCCTTAAACGGCAGCGAATGACGCAATGACGACCTCCATGGACCACGACTGCGAACGGCAATGTCAGACCTATGACTGGGCACGCGTGGAGCAGGATCTGGACGCCCGTGGACACGCCGTGCTACGCGGTTTCCTGGCGGCAGGGCAGTGCGACGGCCTTGCGGCGCTCTATCCGCGCGAAGACATCTACCGATCACGGATCGTCATGGGCCGTCATGGCTTTGGTCGCGGCGAGTACAAGTACTTTGCCTATCCGCTGCCGCCGCTCCTGGACCAGTGGCGGCACACGCTGTATCCACGCCTCGCGCCGATTGCCAATCGCTGGAACCAGCGGCTGGGAGTGGCGGAGCTG
The DNA here is from genome assembly GCF_014395975.1 of Diaphorobacter ruginosibacter. NCBI lineage: Bacteria > Pseudomonadati > Pseudomonadota > Betaproteobacteria > Burkholderiales > Comamonadaceae > Diaphorobacter > Diaphorobacter ruginosibacter. The sequence continues at coordinate 1,839,380 of NZ_CP060714.1, forward strand.
TATCCGGACGACCTGGACACCTTCCTGAAGCGCTGCCACCGGGCCGGGCAGACGCGGCCGACGCCGCTGATCCTGCAATACGCGGAGGGCGACTACAACTGTCTTCACCAGGATCTCTATGGCGAGCATGTGTTTCCGCTCCAGGTGGCCGTCCTGCTGTCGGAGCCCGGAAGGGATTTCACCGGCGGCGAATTCGTCATGACCGAGAGCGGGGCCCATGGGCAGCGCGCGGAGGTGATTGCGCTGCGGCAGGGAGACGCGGTGATCTTCACCGTCAACCAGCGACCCGCCAGGGGGCAGCGTGGCTTTCGCCGGCTTGCCATGCGCCATGGCGTCAGCCGCGTGCGCAGCGGCCGGCGCCATACCGTGGGGCTCATCTTTCATGACGCGAGGTGAGCCCGCGACGACTGAGAGGTGCCCCGTCACGCGTCCCGATGGTCGGCCTCTCCCGATTTCCAGTATCCCTTGGCGCTCACGCCCTGGCGCGGCAGCTCCCGCTCCTGCAGATAGTGCAGCTTCAGCACCCGGATGGCCGCCGACTCGCCCGCCATCCAGATGTAGCCCGGGCCGGGAGGCAGGGGGCGGTGCAGCAGCGACTGGCACAGGCCCAGGCCGGGTTCGGGCTGGGCATGGATCCACTCGATGCGCAGCCTGGCCGGGCTCTCGATGGGTTGCCGGTCGTCGGGAGTCGGCGCCTCCGCGTAGACCTTGACGTTGACGTCGGCGGGCAGGCGGCTGGCAATGCTCTGGATGCCGGGCAGGGCCGTGGCATCTCCCGCGAGCATCACCCAGCGCGCGTTGCCGGGAAGCACGAACCCGCCGCTGCGAGGGCCCGCGATACCAATGTGTTCGCCGACGCGCGCCTGGGACGCCCAGTGGGCGGCAGGGCCGGAGTCGGCCGTGGTGCCGTGCAGGACGAAGTCCAGGTCCAGTGTGCCGGCCCTGAAGTCGATCTGCCGAATGGTGTAGGCGCGGCCTTCGCCGGACGGCAGGAAGACCTTCACCCATGCGGCCGGCTCGTCGATGCCATCCGTGTTGAGAAACTCGGCGATCTCGCCGCCGCCCACGGTGATGCGCCGCATGTGAGGCGTGACGCTGCGGACGGCCTGCACGATGCCCGTTGCGCGTGTCCTGCGCGGCTTGGTGTCTGTTTCATGCATGGTGTGCTCCCTGAGGGCGGGTTGTCAGCAGGCGCACGGCGACCAGCAGCGAAGAGGCCACGGCGACGGTCCCCACCAGGTAGACCACATCGACGCTCCATGCGCCGGCCACCGCACCCAGGGCCGGGCCCGTGATGCCCAGCGAGATGTCCAGGAACGCGACATAGGCGCCCATGGCCACGCCCCGGCTTTGCGGCGGTGCGCGGCGCACGGCCTCCACCCCGAAGCCGGGGAATGCCAGCGAGTAGCCGAAGCCGGTCAGCGCCGCGCCGGCATAGGCCATGGCGGGCGTGTGTGAACCCCAGATGAGCAACTGCCCCACGGCTTCGATCAGCACGCAGACGGCGGCGACGCGTGCGCCGCCGAGCTTGTCGGGCAGGTGGCCGAAGAAGATGCGGGCGCCGATGAAGGCCAGCCCGAAAGCAGTGAACGCCAGGGAGGCATTGCCCCAGTCACGGGCGGCGAACAGCAGGGCGATGAAGGCCGTGATGACGCCGAAGCCCACGCTGCAGAGGGCCAGGCCGAGGCCCGCGCCGCCCACGACACCCAGCACCTTGTAGAACGGCGTGCGGCGGACGGCGGTGGGTGCGATGGCCCGCACGTTCGCGACAAGCGCCCATGCGAGCAGGGGAAGGGCGGCAGCGGCGATGGAGATGCCGGCAAACCCGTAGGCGCTGTTGACAGCCACCCCGGCCGGGGCGCCGACCGCGTAGGCGCCATACATCGCGGTGCCCACCCAGGCCATGACCTTGCCCGCGTTCTGCGGGCCCACGAGCCCGATGCCCCAGCTCAGGGCGCCGGTCACGACCAGGCTTTCACCGCAGCCCAGCAGCACGCGCCCGAGCAGCAGGACCCAGATGGAGGTTTCCGGTGACCCGGGAAAAGCCAGCGAAGCCAGATAGGCCACGCCCGAACCGGATGCCACCAGGAAACCGGTGACCACGGCGCGCTTGGAGCCGCGGGTGTCGGCCAGATTGCCGGCCCATGCACGGGACAGCAGGGCAGCGGCGAACTGTGTACCGATGACGATGCCGACCACCAGCGTGCTCATGCCCAGTCCGTCATGCACATGCAGCGGAAGAACCGGCAGTGGCAGGCCGATGGTGAGGAAACCGATGAACACTGCCAGCGTGATGGGCAGCAGCTTGAGAAAGACGTTGACGGCGGGCGGCGGAGGCGCTGCGGCCGTGGTGGTCGTACGAGAACGGGAAGACATGAATCCATCACTCCAAACATGAGCATTTGCTCGATATTTGGAATAATATGAGTCATTGCTCACGTTGAAAACTCGCGTTAGGACGGACCCATGACAGCACTGCCCCAGCCACGACGCATCCCTCGCCAGAGCCGATCCAGGGCCCTGGTCGATGCCATTCTGGAAGCCACGGCTCGCGTTTTGAGCGAGCGCGGCTACGCCGCCACCAACACCAACCTAGTGGCCGAGCGCGCGGGCGTCAGCGTCGGCTCCGTGTACCAGTACTTCCCCAACAAGGACTCGCTGATCACGGCGCTGCACGAGCGGCATGCGGTCGAGATGCATGCCGCGATGGAGACTGTCCTCGCGAGCGCGTCGTCGCTGGACCTGCGGGGCCAGCTGGCCGCCATCGTCCACGCGTGGCTGGCCGCGCACCGGGTCGCGCCCCAGTTGCACCAGGTGCTGGAGAAGGAGTTTCCGTTCTTCGATGCACCATCGGACCAGAGCCAGGCGGACCAGAGCATTCACCACCGCATCCAACGGCTGCTGGAGGAGCATCGGCACGAAGTGACGCAGCAGGACCTGGGGCTGGCGGCCTGGGTTGCGCTGCAGACCATGGAGTCGCTGATCCATGCCGCGGTGATTCCTCCGGGCGCACCGCACCCGATCGAGAAGGTGGAGGAGGCGATCGTGGAGATGCTGGTCCGCTACCTGTGCGGCGGACCGCCAAGGTAGGCGAGGGGCGTCCGGCTTTCTCGCGCCACGGGAGAATTGCACGATAATGCCCGGGCGGGTTGGATCGCGGCATGTTCCGCGCCTGACCCGCGCCGATGCAAAGGTGCCTGAACGACTGCCAGCATGCCCTGCATGCGCATTCAATCGGGTTCAACGGGAAGCAGGTGAGCGACGCCGCATGGCGCCTCGCAAGGCCTGCGCTGCCCCCGCAACGGTAAGCAAGCCAAGGTTCCCGAATGGGCCGCGCGAAGCATGGAAACCATGCCGCGCGGGCTCGTGGTCACTGCGTCGTCAACCTCTGACAAGACGTGGGAAGGCGCGGAACCGGGCCGGTAGCAGACATGCCCGGCGTCTTGCGAGCCCGGATACCGGCCTTTGCTTCGCTTCGGACGCCGCGGGAGAGTGCGTGTCCGGGCGGGCCTGCGCATGCGGTCCGGTTGGCCACCGTCATCCCTGCTCGGCATGACGCCTGTGCCACCGTGATGCTTGTCTTCAAGGCCTTTTCCCGGAACGGCGCGCCTGCGGTGTGTATTGATGACTCATCGTTCGATGACTCCGACGGCTTCGCGGGTGGGCGAGGCGGGATCCGGGAGGCGCACATGAACGCAGGCACGGCGCCCGCGCATGTTCGTCGAGGCGCGCAGGATTCGCTGCGCGCCGCATGCCTCCCGCTTTCTGCCATGCATACGCGCCGGTCGCCGGGGTGCTGGGCGATCGGTCCTCTCGGAACCTTCTCCATCCTGGAGCGCATCGCATGAACACCGCCAAGATCCCCGCAACCATCGTCACCGGCTTTCTCGGCAGCGGCAAGACCACGCTGCTGCGCCACATCCTGGATAACGCCGACGGCCGGCGCATCGCCGTCATCGTCAACGAGTTTGGCGAGCTGGGCATCGACGGGGAAATCCTGCAGGGCTGCGGCATCGGTTGCGACGAGAGCGGGGCGCCGGTGGAGGGCGCGCTCTACGAACTGGCCAACGGCTGCATGTGCTGCACCGTGCAGGAGGAATTCTTCCCCGTGATGAAGCAGCTCGCCGAACGGCGCGGCCAGCTCGACGCCATCCTCATCGAAACCTCGGGCCTGGCCCTGCCCAAGCCCCTGGTGCAGGCATTCCAGTGGCCCGAGATTGCGAGCGTCTTCACGGTGGATGCCGTCGTGACCGTGGTCGATACGCCCGCCGCCGCTGCCGGTCAGTTTGCGGCCCACCCCGAGGCCGTGGACGAGCAGCGCCGCGCGGATCCGAACCTGGATCATGAATCGCCGCTGCACGAGCTCTTCGAGGACCAGTTGAGCGCGGCCGACCTGGTGGTGCTCAACAAGGTGGATGGCGTGGACGAGCAGGCCCTGGCCCGGGTGCAGGCGCTGGTGCGCGAGGAACTGTCGCCACAGGTGAAGATCGTGCATGCGGACCATGGCCGACTGCCGCTCGATGTGCTGCTGGGCCTGGGCAAGGCGGCCGAGGCCACGATCGACCAGCGCACCAGCCACCACGACCACGAGGAAGACCACGACCATGACGAGTTCGACTCCTTCGTGGTCGACCTGCCTCCCGTGGACCGCGATCGCCTGCTGGCGGCCGTCAACCGCCTGGTGGGCGAGCACAACATCCTGCGCGTGAAGGGCTTTGCCGACATTCCGGGCAAGCCGATGCGGTGGTTGCTGCAGGGCGTGGGCCGCCGGCTCGACTCGCACTTCGACCGCGCGTGGCGCACCGGTGAAGAGCGCCGCACCAGCCTCGTGTTCATCGGCCAGGACCTGGACGAGAAGGCGCTGCGCGCGGGCCTTGCCGGCGTCGAGGCCTGAGTCGGCCTTCCAGACAAGCAGGAACAGTCCATGCATTTGCTCAGTACCCGCCCGGGAGGATTCGTAGAGGACGAAAGCGTTGTCACGCGATTGGACCAGACGCCGGCGGACATCGTGATCCTCAGCTCCGCGGACACCACGCTGGCCTTGCTCGCACAGGCCTGTGCCCGCATGGCGCAGGAGTCACCGGAGTTTCCCCAGGTGCGCCTGGCCAACCTGCTGCACCTGCGGCAGAGCGCATCCCTCGATCTCTATGTGGACGAGGTGCTGCGCCATGCGCGCGTGGTGGTGGTGGATCACCTCGGTTCGGAATCCGCGTGGCCCTATGGCGTGCAGCAGATCGCGGCGCTTGCGCGCGAGCGCGGCCAGCATCTGGCGATGTTCTCGGGCGACCTGCAGGAAGACCTGCGGCTGCTGGAGCACAGCACCCTGCCGCTGCCCATCTGCCGCCTGCTGTGGCAGTATCTGCGTTCGGGCGGTGCCGCGAATGCCCGGGCCTTCGTCCAGGCCGCGGCCTTCCATGGCCTGCAGTTCGGCGCGGAGCCCGCACCGCCGCGCGGCCTGCCGCAGGTGGCCGTGCATGTTCCGCAAGGACTTGTCTCTCGCCAGGCACCCGGCAACGAGCCAGGCAACACGCCAGGCAACACCACGGGCCATTCGGTTGTCGGCATCGATGACCTCGAAGCTGTATGGCAACCCGGGGCCCCCGTGGTGGCACTGGTGTTCTATCGCGCCCACCTGCTGTCCGGCAACACGGCGGCGTTCGACGCCATGGCGCTGGCGCTGAGCGAGCGCGGAATGAATCCGTTGCCCGTGGCGCTGGATTCGCTCAAGGACGCGCTGTGCCTCTCCACATTCCAGGGCCTGTGCGAGACGCATGGCGTGCAGTTGGTGCTCAACACCACCGCGTTCTCGGCACTTGGCGAGGGGCAGTCGCTCGCGGGCGATGCTCCCGTGCTGCAGGTGATCGCCAGCGGCGGCAATCGTGAAGACTGGCTGGAGGACAGCCAGGGCCTGCGCCCGCGCGACATCGCCATGCAGATCGTGCTGCCAGAGATCGACGGCCGCATCATCACGCGGGCGGTGAGCTTCAAGGGCCTGTCGCACCGCTGCCCCTACACGCAGACCGACGTGGTGGCCTACCAGCCGGAGCCCGACCGCGTGGACTTCGTGGCCGAGCTCGCAGCGCGCTGGTGTGCGCTGCGCACCAAGCCTGCCTCCGAGAAGCGGCTGGCATTGGTGCTTGCCAACTACCCGGGCAGCGAGGGACGGATCGGCAGCGGCGTGGGGCTGGACACGCCAGAGTCCGTCATTCACATTCTCCGTGCGCTGAAATCCGAGGGCTATGGGGTGAGCGACGATGCGCCCGCCAGCGGCGATGCGCTCATGAAAACCCTGACCCAAGGCATCGCCAACGATCCCGCGCAGTGGCCGCTGCGCGCGGCATGGCAAAGCTACCCGCTCGCCGACTACCTCGCGCGGCTCGCGGAGCTGGCGCCGGGCATGGCCGATGCCATCAACGCGCGCTGGGGACCGCCCGAATCTGATCCCGCATTGCGTCAGCAGCGCTTCATGATTGCCGGGCTGCGGCTGGGCACGGTGTTCGTGGGCATCCAGCCAGCGCGAGCGCTGGCGGACGCCGGAAGGGGCATGGGCGCGCAGGACTACGCGAGCTACCACGACGCAGAGCTGGTGCCGCCCCACAGCTATCTCGCGTTCTATTTCTGGCTGCGCGATGTGTGGGGTGTCGATGCACTGGTGCATGTGGGCAAGCACGGCAACCTGGAGTGGCTGCCGGGCAAGAGCCTCGCGCTGTCCGCGCAATGCTGGCCCGATGCGATCCTCGGGCCGCTGCCGCACCTCTATCCCTTCATCGTCAACGATCCCGGCGAAGGCGCGCAGGCCAAGCGCCGCAGCCAGGCCGTGATCATCGACCATCTCATGCCGCCGCTCACGCGCGCGGAAAACCACGGGCCGCTGCAGGATCTGGAGCGGCTCGTCGATGAATACTACGACGCGCTGCTGGTCGATCTGCGCCGGGCGGAGCTGCTGCGCAGGCAGATCCTCGCTCTGGTGCGCCAGCAGCACCTGCTGGAGGACATGGCCGAGGGCAGCTCCGCAGGGGCCGGCGATGCCGGGGACGCGGACGACGCGCTGCTCGAGCGCATCGATGCCTACCTCTGTGAACTCAAGGAAACCCAGATCCGCGACGGCCTGCATGTGTTCGGCATGTCGCCCCGGGGCGTGCAGCGGCGCGATACCCTGCTGGCACTCGCGCGTTATCCCTCCGCGCAGGGCCGGAGCCTGCTGCAGGCGCTGGCCGATGACCTGCTGGCGGATGCGCCGGCCGATGGAGACGCCACTGGTGCCAGTGCTTTCGACCCCTTGCGCATGGAGCCCGCGCGTGCATGGCAGGGCCCCAGGCCTCAGGTGCTGCAGGACGTCAGCGGCGATGCCTGGCGGCACGAGGGCGACACGCGCGAGCGGCTGGAACTGCTTGCCGCGCGTGTGATCGAGGAGGCCGGCAAGGCGGGGGAGCACCCGTTCGGTCAATGGCCGCGAACGCGGGCTGCACTGGAGCATGTCCGGACACAGCTCGCGCCCGCGCTCGATCGCTGCGGCGATGAGGAAATCCGGCAGCTGCTGCGCGGACTGGAGGGCCGGTTCGTGCCGCCGGGGCCGAGCGGATCACCTTCTCGCGGGCGCCCCGATGTGCTGCCGACGGGCCGCAACTTCTATACGCTCGACACACGGGCCATTCCGACCCAGGCCGCCTGGGAGCTTGGCGAACAGGCAGCCCGGCGCGTGATCGAGCGCTATCTGCAGGAGCATGGCGACTATCCGCGCACGCTGGGCCTGTCGGTCTGGGGAACGGCCACCATGCGAACGGGGGGCGACGATGTGGCCCAGGCCTTCGCACTCATCGGCGTGCGGCCCCGCTGGGCGCCTGGAAGCCACCGGGTGGTGGACTTCGAGGTGATTCCCTGCGTGGGCCTGCACCGTCCGCGCGTGGACGTGACGCTGCGCATCTCGGGCTTCTTCCGCGATGCCTTTCCCGGCGTGGTGCAGATGTTCGACGCGGCCGTGCAGGCCGTGGCCGCGCTCGATGGCGAAGACAAACAGGACAATCCGATCCGGGCACGCATCCTGCGCGAGGCAGCGCAGCTCGGGGAGGCCGGCATGGACGACGCCATGGCGCTGCGGCAGGCAAGCTGGCGCGTGTTCGGCGCGCCGCCGGGGCACTACGGATCGGGGCTGCAGGGGCTGTTCCAGACCGGTGGCTGGCAGAGTGACGCGGACCTTGCGAATGCCTACGTGCAGTGGAGCGCCTATGCCTATGGCCAGGACGCGGAAGGGGTCCCGGCGCTGGGAGCGCTGGAGCAGCGCCTGGGCGACATGGACATCGCGCTGCAGAACCAGGACAGCCGCGAGCACGACCTGCTCGATTCGAGCGACTACTTCCAGTTCCAGGGGGGCATGGCGGCGGCCGTCCGGCATCTCTCCGGCAGCCAGCCCGTGCTGTATCACGGGGACCATGCCAATCCGCAGAACGCCCGCGTGCGCACGCTGCGCGAGGAAATCGCGCGCGTGGTGCGATCACGCGTGACCAACCCCAAGTGGATGGAAGGGGCGAGGCGCCACGGCTACAAGGGTGCGTTCGAGATGGCCGCCACGGTGGACTACCTTTTCGGCTTCGATGCCACCACCCACCAGGTGGGCGATCATCACTACGCCATGGTGACGGATGCCTACCTGCTCGATGAACAGAACCGCGAGTTTCTCGACCGCTACAACCCGCAGGCGCGCCGCGACATGACCGAGCGCCTGCTCGAGGCCATGCAGCGCGGCCTCTGGGAGCAGCCCGGCGACTATCGCCAACGCCTCGAAGACCTGATGCTCGCACAGGAGCAGCAGCTCGAAGGCGGCACGATCCGATGACGAATGCCATGACATCTTCCAAGACCGTATCGGCGCAGGCCGCGTTGCCCGTGCTGTTCCCCTTTGCAGCGATCACCGGCCAGCCCGCGCTGTGCCAGGCGCTGATCATCGCCGCGCTGGACCCGCGGATCGGCGGCGTGCTCATCGAAGGGCCGCGCGGCACCGCCAAGTCCACGGCCGCCCGTGCGTTGGCCGAACTGATCGACGGTGCGCCCTTTGTCACCCTGCCGCTCGGAGCCACGCTCGAGCATGTCGCGGGAACGCTGAGCCTCGAGCATGCGCTTGCGGGCCATGCCCTCGAATTCGCGCCAGGCCTGCTGGCGCGTGCGGATGGCGGCGTGCTCTACGTGGACGAGATCAACCTGCTGGCCGACTCGCTGGTCGATGTGGTCCTCGACGCAGCGGCCAGCGGTACCAACGTGGTGGAGCGCGATGGCATATCGCACAGCCATGCTGCGCGCTTCGTGCTGGTCGGCACCATGAACCCGGAGGAGGGGGCGCTGCGTCCCCAGCTGCTGGACAGGCTGGGCCTGTGCGTGCGGCTCCAGAACGTGAACGATGCCGAAGAGCGGCTTGCGATCGTGCGCTCGCGTCTGGCGTTCGATGCCGACCCGGAGGCTTTCCGTGCGCGCCACGCGGCGGCGCAGTCGGAGCTGGCGGCACGCCTCGCGCGGGCGCGCGGGCGCCTGGCATCCACCGATGTCCTGCCATGGGGCGACGAGGTGATCGCCCATGCGGGACGCTGGGCCGTGAGCGCACAGGTGGACGGCCTGCGTGCCGACCTGGTGCTGCTGCGCGCAGCGCGTGCATGGGCCGCATGGCTGGATGCCGATGAACTGCAGACCGGGCACGTCGACGGCATTGCGGAACTGGTTCTTGCACACAGGCGCAAGCCGGGCGCACCGGCCCAGCTCGGCGACATGCCTGCTCCAGCGCTATCGTCGATGCAGAAGACACCGAGCGAAGCCCGCCAGCAGGCCGGGCCGGCATCTCCCACGGCCTCGCGGGAGCAGGGCGCTTCGGGTGGTGCGCATGGTACGGATGCTTCGGGAGACTGGGGCTACATGCCGCCCGAGGCGGTGGCGCTGGAGCGGCTGGGCAGCAACCATGCCTTCATGCCGCTGCGCAGCACGGGAGCCGATGCATCAAAAAAAGCCTGAGCCTTCGCCCCCGGAATGCCCTGGCCACCCTGTCGGTGCGGGCACGCGGCGCGGCGGAGGCTCGATCGGATGAACGGGGCGCGGATGCACGGCATGCGCAGACGGGCGGGCTGGACTGGCCGCGGACGCTCATGGCGCGCGGAGGCGAGGCGCTGGCTGCCGAACACCTGCGGCGCAGGCCGCTGCAGCCGCGTGCGGTGCGCCTGCATTGCATGGTGCTTGACTGCTCGGCCTCCATGGTCACGAGCGGTGCGCTCGCACGGGCCAAGGGCGTCCTGCTGGGCTTGCTGGAGGAGGCCTACCAGCGCCGCGAACAGGTGGCGTTGATCTGCTTTGGTGGCGCAGGCGTCGAGCTGCGCCTGCCGCCGTCGCGCGCCGCGCATTGGAACGAGGAGTGGGTGGCGCCCATCGGCGGCGGCGGCGGTACCCCGCTTGTGCAGGCACTCGGGGCCGCGGATGGCCTGCTGCGCATGCAGGCCCTCAGATTGGCAGCCTTGCAGGGCTGGCTCTGGCTGATGACCGACGCGAGAACCCGCGAACGGCCCGCGCGTCCGGCGTATGCCGATGAAATCCGGATCCTGGACTTCGAGTCCTCGCGTGCGCCCCTGCGGCGCGCGCAGCAGCTTGCGCAGGACTGGCGCGCGCACTACCAGCCCGTCAGCGCATGAGGGCGGGGCCGGCGGCGCGCTGGTCGATTTCGAGCAGGCAGTTCAGGATCTCCTGCGCGGCCTCATCGATGCGAGGCCCGGGGCGCGCGATCACGTCGAAGCGCTCGGAGGAGATGCGGCAGGCACGGCCCTGTTTCACTGCGGGCATGTAGCTCCAGCCCGGTCGGTCGGCAATGGCCGGCGTGCCATAGGCATTGGTGGAAATCAGCAGGTCGGGGTTGGCGCGCAGCGCAAACTCGGGTCCCAGCTTGGGGAACAGGCCCATGCTGGCGGGCACCACGTTCTTCAGCCCGAGGCGCGAAAGCGTCTCGCCGATGAAGGATGATTCGCTCGCCGCCGCATGCCCGCCATGCACCTCGAAGTAGACGCGCTTGCCTCTCCAATGGGGCGGCACCTTGGCGCGGATCGCTTCCACGCGCTGGTCGATCTTCTTCCAGAGCGCCTCGCCCGTCCCGGGTTTGCCCAGCGCCCGTGCGACGACCTCCATCTGCAGGCGGAGTTCGCCATGGCTGGTCGCATCCACGGGCAGCACGTTCAGGCCCAGCGCCTTCAGGCGGTCGGCGGCCCGGTTGAGGGGCCGCAGCA